>CAMYJO010000015.1:0-57879 GCA_947258755.1 uncultured Gammaproteobacteria bacterium | reverse complement strand
GACAACGAGCACATTCCCTTCCCGGCTAAGGGCCACGTCTTTGAAAAATCCGGTCTTGAAAAGCGCCTTGATCGATTGCGTCGAGATCTTGTTATCAAAGCTTTCATTGACCTTGACCGGCAGGTAACTGAAAACCGTACCGGCTGAGATACGCTGCAAGCCTTCGATACGGATATCTTTAATAACGAAAGGTTCAAAGGCCTGCGCCAGATTAGCTGCAAGACCCCAAAATAGAAATATCAGAAGTAATCTTTTCATTACTGCGCCAAACTACTGTGATACCCATAAGCAGAAACCCGCACTGGTTGGTACTCACATCGAATTTTTTTTATCATAATTAACTACTTTTTTAATGGTTTAATGGCAGCAGGCAGTCTGATTACGACAAGCCGAATAACCGCAGGATGTCATTATAAAAAGCCAGCGCCATTAATGCTACCAATAAGAATATGCCAAATTGCTGGGCCGTCAGTTGAAACTGTTCAGATACCGGTTTGCCGGTGAACATCTCGACCACAAAGTAGAGAAGATGGCCGCCATCGAGCACCGGAATCGGCAACAGGTTCAGCACGCCCAGACTGATACTGACAATCGACAGGAATGACAGAAACGGAATCAGGCCCAAACTGGCCGTATCGCCGGCGTATTGCGCTATCGTCAATGGTCCACTGATATTCTTAAGTGAGGAGTCCCCCATCACAATCCGACCCAATACCCTTAGCATCAGCACGGACATATCCCAGGTCCGGACCACACCGGCCTCGAGGGCCTGCAATACGTTGTACTCTATCTTGACGTCCAGCATATCCCAATATTTTTTCGGTAAAGCCACCTGAACCTGGCCGATTTCTTTGCCCTTACGGCTGATCGATTTAATCTGCAGGGTAAAGGCCATGCGCGCACCATTTCTATCGACTTGCACCTGCACCTGTTTGCCGGGATTATTCCTGACAGCTTGCAACCATTCGATCCAGTTGCCAATCGCCTTATCGTCTACGGCAACGATGGTGTCACCCTCGCGTAGTCCAGCGAGATCAGCAGCGCCACCACTGACTGGTATTCCCAGTTCTGCCGGTGGCGACCATAACTTGAGACCGAGGTCTCCGAGCAAATCCTTGCTGTCAACCGGATCACTAATCATATCCAGCTTCATCTGCCGTAAACTGATGTCATCATGTCGGTCACGGACCTGAACTTGTACCGTCTTTTTATCCAGTGCTGCATCCAGTAAATACAAACGCACCTGATGCCAGGTGGATGTTTCAACATCATCAATACTCAGGATTTGGTCACCTTCCTGAAATCCGCTGACTTCAGCGCTGGATCCCTTGGCAACATCACCAACCACGGGCTTGATACCACTGACTCCGTTCATGTACATCATCCACAGGATCAGGATGGCAAACAAAAAATTAAATATCGGCCCGGCAGCAACGATGGCAAAACGCACCCAAACTGGTTTGTTATTAAAGGCGGCGGGTTTGTCCTGCTCTTCCACCTCGCCTTCACGCTCATCAAGCATCTTGACGTAACCGCCAAGCGGTACTGCCGCGAGTACGTATTCTGTACCATCGACGGCTGATTTTCGTTTCCAGATGGGCTTGCCAAAGCCAATGGAAAAGCGCAGCACCTTAACGCCCAGCTTTCGCGCCACCCAAAAATGGCCAAATTCATGCACTGCAATCAGTAATGCCAGGGCGACGATAAATGACAGAGGGTAAAGTAAAATTTCCAACATTCAGACTGCAACCTTTAAGCGTTAATAGTACCAATGGATTGCAAGGCTTTTTCCCTGGCAATTCGGTCAGCATCGAGAATGACATCAAGACTATCGGCAGCGCGGATCTCAATGGCGTTCAATGTTGCATCTATGACTTTGGCAATATTTATAAAAGAAAGTTCGTTACCTAAAAAGCTGTCTACAGCCACTTCATTGGCCGCATTTAGAATTGTCGGTGCGGTGCCTCCTTGCTGCATGGCTTCATAGGCCAAAGCCAGACATCGAAAACGCGTCATATCCGGCTGTTCAAAATCCAGCCTGGCAACATCGAATATATCCAGCGGCTCTACACCGGAATGAATACGCTGCGGCCATGCCAAGGCATGCGCGATAGGCGTACGCATGTCGGGGTTACCCAACTGCGCGAGCACGGAACCATCGGTATACTGCACCATTGAATGCACAACACTTTGCGGATGCAACACCACCTGGACCTTGTCCGGGGTGGTATTGAACAGCCAGCAGGCCTCGATGACCTCAAGCCCCTTATTCATCATCGTCGCTGAATCGACCGAAATCTTGCGGCCCATATCCCAGTTTGGATGTGCACAGGCCTGTTCGGGGGTAACGTGTTGTAGTTGCTCAAGGGCGGTTGTTCTAAACGGACCACCCGATGCCGTTAACAGGATGCGGGTGACGCCGGTTTGTTCCAGTCCCTCGGTAAAATTTGTTGGCATGCATTGGAAGATCGCATTGTGCTCGCTGTCGATGGGCAATAGTTCAGCGCTGTTTGCATGCACTTCGTCCAATAACAGCTTGCCCGACATCACCAGCGATTCCTTGTTGGCCAGCAGGATACGCTTGCTGGCACGGGCAGCGGCTAGCGTCGGTAGCAGACCGGCAGCTCCAACAATAGCGGCCATGACATAATCCACGTTCGATAAGGCCGTCACCTTGTCGAGATTCTCTTTACCCATGAGTAATTCGGTCGGTAGGTCCGCATCCTGCAGCCAGGCGGAAAACTCCTTGCCCGCCTGCTCATCAATAAGCACTGCGTAGTCCGGCCTGAATTGCACGCATTGCTCGAACAGGCGTCTGGCATCACGATTGGCTGTTAAGGCAACAACGCGATAGTCCTCAGGGTAACGCGATAGTACGTCCAGGGTACTAACACCGATGCTACCGGTGGCACCCAGTATGGCGATACCCTTCATAACAATCCTGCCAGGCTCGCGCCCCATAGATACACGGGAAACACTGCTGTCAGGCTATCAATCCGGTCCATCACTCCACCGTGGCCGGGCAGTAATTGCCCACTGTCCTTGATACCGCTTTGCCGTTTCATCAGGCTTTCAAACAAATCGCCGATGACCGATACCGGCACCAGCAGCAAGCTGATCGCTACCAATGTGGATGCCTGCCCTTCTGTCAGTGGCAACCAGTATGGCGCCGTTAATGAATATAAAAAGACCAATAACAGCGCACCGGCAACACCTTCCCAGGTCTTACCCGGACTGACGACCGGTGCGAGTTTGTGACGTCCGAATGCCCTACCGGCAAAATAGGCGCCACTGTCGGCAATCCAGATCAGAAACAGTAGATAAAGAATCCATCGGGGGCCTAGCTGCGGCGCTGCCTGTATCGTCACCAGTGCATACCAGGACAGCCCAAGCACAAATAGTCCGGCCAGCAATTTCACACTTGTGTTCAACACGTTCTGTTGTTTGCCTAATTGCGGCAGAAAAATCCAGACTGTCGCCAACAACCAGAAAATTGCCGAGCTGTATGCCATCATCGGCCTCCAGGTATCGGTACCCATCTGTCGCCATAGCAACCACAGCACCAGCGCCAGCAAGGCGACATAGGCAAAACGCAGCGTACGCTGCTGCAACCCTGCCAGTCGACTCCACTCCCAGGCCCCTTGCAACATCAATACGGCCAGGATAGAGGCGATGGCAATCACTGGTAAATACAGAATCCCGGCCAGCACCAATGGGATCAGTATCACCGCGGTCAGTATTCGTTGTTTAAGCATTCTGCTCTTTTCCTTCCACCTGCTCGCCGGTCTTGCCGTAACGGCGCTGACGCCTGCCAAAGGCCTCGATAGCCGTTTGCAGATCGTGCTTATTGAAATCCGGCCATAAGACGTCAGTAAAATAGAGTTCGGTATAAGCCAGTTGCCACAATAAAAAGTTACTGATGCGTTGCTCTCCTCCGGTACGGATAAACAGGTCTGGCTCCGGCAAGTCAGATAGAGACATGTAATTGGAAACCAGTTCAGAGTCTATCTGTTCATGTTCGATGGTGCCGGCCAGCACGGCTGCAGATATGTCCTGAATGGCGTTGACGATATCCCATCGACCACCATAATTCACCGCAATGCTAAGTTCCAGGCCGGTATTAGCCGCCGTCTGTTGTTCGGATTCAGCAATGAGATCCTGCAGCTTACTCGAGAATGCTGATAAATCACCTATAAAACGAATACGCACATTATTTTCGTGCAGGCGCGTCATTTCTTTTTGTAGTGAACTGACAAACAGGTCCAATAACAAACGGACCTCAAGTTTAGGACGTTTCCAGTTCTCGCTACTGAAGGCGAACAGGGTCAGTGCTTTAATTCCCAGGTCAGAACAGGCCTGGACTATATCGCGGGTGGCGTTCAGGCCAGATTTATGGCCGGCGAAACGTGGCAGGAAGCGTTTTCTTGCCCAGCGCCCATTTCCATCCATGACAATGGCAATATGACGTGGCAAATTATTCAAACTGATTCCTTATGCTTCATTTGAATTACGTTGACAGCGTTAGACTTCCATCAACTCTTTTTCTTTTACTTCCAGTAACTGGTCGATCTCAGCAACAAATTTATCGGTCAGCTTTTGTATCAGGTCCTGGCCCCGACGTTCATCGTCCTCGGAGATTTCCTTTTCCTTGACCAATTCCTTGAGGTCGTTATTACCATCACGCCTGATATTACGAATGGCAATCTTGCCGTTTTCCGCTTCCTGTTTTACAACCTTAACCAGATCGCGTCGGCGTTCCTCTGTCAGTGGTGGCATCGGTACACGAATCGCGGTCCCGGCTGTTGCCGGGTTGAGACCGAGGTCAGAGGTCAAAATAGCTTTTTCGACAACCTTAACCATATCCTTTTCCCACGGGGTTACCAGCAAGGTACGTGCATCCTCGGAAACCACATTGGCAACCTGACTGATAGGCACTTGACTGCCATAATAGTCAACTGACACTTGATCCAACAGACTGGGATGAGCCCTTCCTGTCCGGATTTTACCCAACTCGTGTTTGAATGATTCAACACTCTTAGTCATACGACTGCTTGCATCAGCTTTGATATCTTCGATCATATCCTGATTCACTCCACCACAGTTCCAACGGACTCGCCCTGCATCATACGCTGCAAGTCGCCGTGATTATTGATACTAAAAACACATATAGGCATATCGCTGTCCCTGCATAAGACGATCGCAGTGGCATCCATCACCATTAGTTTTTTCGCCAGCACCTCATCATAGCCAAGGCGATCATAGCGTACTGCATCCGCATTTTTCATTGGATCATCACTGTAAACACCATCCACCTTGGTTGCTTTGATAACGATATCAGCGCCAATCTCGATAGCACGCAGACTGGCTGCGGAGTCAGTGGTAAAGAAGGGATTGCCGGTGCCGGCTGCAAACATCACCACGCGTCCTTTCTCTAAGTGACGAATGGCCTTCCTGCGTATGTAATCTTCACAAACCTGATGAATACTCAGCGCGGACATAACACGGGCGGGCACATCCTGTTTTTCCAATGCGTCCTGCATCGCCAGCGAGTTCATGACTGTGGCCAGCATACCCATATGATCACCGGCGACCCTGTCCATACCACCCTCGGCAAGACCGGCACCTCTGAAAATATTGCCACCACCAATAACAACACCGACTTCAACACCCAGTGCGACAACATCCTTGATTTCACTCGCCACTCTACTGATGACGTTTGGGTCAATGCCGTAATCGCCTTCTCCCATTAATGCCTCACCACTCAACTTGAGCAATATGCGTTTAAATTGGGAAGCTTTCTTTGACATGCTGAACACCCTTATTAATTAGCGTTATTATTTATTCATCCCTAACATGACCATGGGCGCCCGTTAATGCAGGCACCCATGATTTCAAGCATAACAATTTGGCAGAAAGTCTACTAGCCTTTTACTTGCGCCATGACTTCATCAGCAAAATTCTCTGTTTTCTTCTCGATGCCTTCACCGACTTCCATGCGCACAAAACTAACCACTTCTGCGCCCTTTGAAGCCAGTAACTTCTCGACAGTAAGGTCCGGCTCCTTAACAAAAGGCTGGCCCAACAGGGTAATTTCTGACAGGTATTTACGCATCCGACCCTCAATCATCTTTTCGATGATATTGTCAGGCTTACCACTTTCCCTGGCCTGAGCGATAAAGATCTCTTTTTCCTTTTCCAGCACTTCAGCCGGGACGTCTTCAGCATTCACACAAACCGGTCGGCTTGCGGCCACGTGCATGGCGATGTCCTTGCCTAATGCCTCATCACCACCCTTGAGCTCAACCATGACACCGATACGGTCGCCATGCAGATAGGATATCACCAGGTTGTCGCCGCCGATCTTGGCCATGCGTCGCACCTGAATATTTTCACCTATCTTGGCCACCAGTGCCTGACGGTTATTATCCACAGAATCGCCATTATCCATGGCGGCGGCCTGTAAGCCTTCGATATCCTGAACACCATCCTGACTGGCGCATTGCATGACGGCAGTAACGAAACCCTTGAAATCATCTCCTTTGGAAACAAAATCAGTCTCGCTGTTTATCTCAACCATGACGCCTTGCTTGCCGCCATCTGAAATCTGTATACCAATAACGCCTTCCGCAGCTACACGACCCGATTTTTTATCGGCCTTGGCCAAACCGGATTTGCGCATTGCATCAATAGCCGCATCGATATCACCATTGGTTTCGACCAGTGCCTTTTTGCATTCCATCATGCCTGCACCTGTGCGGTCACGTAATTCTTTAACTAAGGCTGCTGTAATAGCCATATCTATTTATCCCCTGAAAATATATATCTTGAGATGCTGAACCTAAGCAAACATTATGCGCCGGTTTCAGCTGTTCCTGACTCATCACTAGGCGCTGCTGCTTCAGCCGCTTCGCTGCTTGCCTCAGGTTTTGCTTTGGCTTTAGCTGGCGCTTTTTTCTTCGCCTTCTTGGCAGCACTTTCGTCGACTTCAACGAATTCATCCTCTGTGTCGCCCACAGTTGATGATGAGGCCTTGCCCTCAAGGACGGCATCAGCAACACCCAGGGTGTACAGCTGGATTGCACGGATAGAGTCGTCATTTCCCGGAATAATATAATCAATATTATCAGGAGTGCTGTTGCTGTCGACTACAGCGATCACAGGGATATTCAGTTTAACGGCTTCCTGGACGGCAATTCTTTCCTGTTCAACGTCGATAACGAACAAGGCATCGGGTAGTCCCTTCATATCCTTGATACCACCGAGGCTCTTTTCCAGTTTGTCCATTTCACGCGTACGCATCAGGCCTTCTTTCTTGCTCAGACGCTCAAATCCGCCGTTGGCCTGCATGGCCTCCAGGTCTTTAAGACGCTTGATGGATTGCTTGACGGTTTTGAAGTTGGTCAGCATACCGCCCAACCAACGATGATTGACATACGGCATACCGGCACGGGTTGCCTCTTCGGCGATCGCTATGCGCGCAGAACGCTTGGTGCCTACAAACATGATCTTGCCGTTTTTAGACGCCAGACTACTAACAAAGTTAGTCGCGTCATTATACATCGGCAAGGATTTTTCCAGGTTGATGATATGAATCTTGCTTCTTTCGCCAAAGATGAAAGGTGCCATCTTCGGATTCCAGTAGCGGGTTTGATGTCCAAAATGCACGCCTGCTTCAAGCATCTGGCGCATGGTTACTTTAGCCATGGTAAAACTCCAATTTTTAAAGGGTTAGGCCTCCATGTACCTCATGCTACAACCCGATTATCTCAGGCACCCAGCAGCACGTTATAGTACATGTGTGAATTTGCTTATTAGCGCGCGCTTTATACCATAATCCAGAGACAACAACAATGTCTGGGGCCGCGCCGCGGTCCGCTTCATGATACTATTAGCCGATTAATGGGCCATACCAACAGAACTCAGCAGGAGCCACGAATGGCAGTAAGCATAAAAACAGGCGATGAAATAGAAAAAATGAAAGTCGCCGGCCGACTCGCAGCAGAAGTGCTGGAAATGATAGAGGAGCATGTAAAACAAGGTGTTACAACTGATACACTGGACCAGATTTGCCATAATTATATAGTTAATGAGCAAAAGGCGATCCCGGCACCACTGAATTACCGCGGCTTTCCAAAATCTATCTGCACCTCGGTTAACCACCAGGTTTGCCATGGAATACCTGGAAAAAAGAAATTAAAAAACGGCGATATTATTAATATCGATATCACCGTCATCAAGGACGGTTTTCATGGGGACACCAGCAAGATGTTCTATGTCGGCACGCCCTTGCCACATAATAAGCGCCTGGTCGAGACCACCTATGAAAGCCTGCGCCGGGCTATCGCCATTGTCAAACCCGGCACCCGCCTCGGTGATATCGGCAGCCTGATCCAGAAATTCGTCGAAGCACGTAATTATTCCGTGGTCCGCGAATATTGTGGCCATGGCATCGGCCGCAATTTCCATGAGGACCCACAAGTGGTCCATTACGGCACAGCCGGCACCGGCGAGGCACTGGTGGAAGGCATGACCTTTACCATCGAGCCGATGGTCAATCTGGGCAAACGTAACGTCAAGTTACTCGGCGACCAATGGACGGTGGTGACCAAGGACCACAAGGCCTCGGCACAATGGGAACATACCATTCTGGTGACCGCCGATGGTTTTGAGGTGTTGACGCTCAGAGCCGATGAAGAACCCATCCTGCCAGCCGAGTAAACAAAGCTTTCCTAATTATGCCAATGATAAACGAGCCACAAACGGCGTTTGACACACAACAGCTGGATAAAGACCTGGCCTCAGGTGCGGATGTGGCTGCCACTTTCCGCGACACGCTGCAACAGGGCAAACAGATTCTGAAGCAGCGCTTCCAGGCCAACGATGACATCGAATCGATGGTCTATGAATACGCCGACATGATCGATGAAATTTTACGCCGCGCATGGCAACTGACCTTAGGTGATTTGTCCCGGCAGGCTGCATTGATCGCGGTCGGTGGCTATGGTCGTCGCGAACTTCACCCAGGCTCTGATATCGATCTATTGTTACTGTTTGATCAGGACGATCTGGAAAACAGCCGCACATCGATAGAGACCTTCCTGACCATGCTATGGGACATCGGCATGGAGGTCGGACAAAGCGTGCGTACGATTGACGATTGCGTTAACGAAGCCAACCAGGACGTTACCGTCATCACTAATCTGGTTGAAAGCCGTTATCTGGACGGTTCATTGGCATTATTCGAACAAATGACCGAGGCCACTGCAGTCGACAAGATCTGGCCGAGTGATGAGTTCTTTGCCGCAAAGTACGAAGAACAACAACGACGTCATCTTCGCTTCGACGATAGCGCCTATAAGCTCGAACCCAATATCAAGGAAAGTCCGGGCGGCCTCAGAGATATCCATATGATCGGCTGGGTGGCCAAACGCCACTTTGGCGCCAAAGACCTGCACGAACTGGTCGCTCATAACTTTCTCACAGAGGATGAATATCAGTCATTGATCTACGGTCAGAAGCTGTTGTGGAAAATACGTTTTGCATTACACAGTCTGACCAAGCGCCGCGAAGACCGCTTGCTGTTCGATCACCAAAAGACCTTGGCACTCAGCTTTGGTTTTGATGATGACGGTAATAACGGCGCCGTCGAACAATTTATGCAGCAATATTACCGCACGGTCATGGAACTGGATCGATTGAACGAAATGTTATTGCAGCATTTCCAGGAAGCCATACTGTATGCACAGGAGCCCATAACGCCGACCCCTATCAACAATCGCTTCCAGATTACCAGGGGCTTCATTGAAGTCACTCATGAAGACACGTTCAAACACTACCCCTATGCATTATTGGAAATATTCCTGCTGCTACAGCAACATCCGGAGCTGAAAGGTGTGCGCGCCACCACCATCAGGTTAATCCGCGCCAGCACTGATTTAATCGATGACACAGTCAGGAATGATTTGCGTACAATCAGCCTTTTCATGGAGATCTTGCGCCAACCGAGTGGCATCACACACGAACTACGACGTATGAACCGCTATGGCGTGCTCGCTGCTTATCTGCCGCCATTTGCCAATATCGTCGGCCGCATGCAATACGATCTATTTCATCACTATACCGTAGACGAGCATATTCTATTCGTTGTGCGTAACCTGCGCCGGTTTACGGTTCCCGAATTTTATGACGAGTTCCCACTTTGCAGCGAAATCATCCAGAACATAGCCAAACCCGAACTACTCTATATCGCCGGACTCTATCATGACATTGCCAAGGGACGTGGTGGCGACCACTCCAAACTGGGTGAAGATGAAGCAAAACACTTTTGCCGCTCTCATGGTCTGGGAGAATACGATACACAATTAGTTGCCTGGCTGGTTCGTCATCACCTACTAATGTCGATGACGGCACAACGCAAGGACATCAGTGACCCTGAAGTAGTTCAGGAATTTGCCGAAAAGGTTGGCGAAAAGAGTTACCTCGATTACATTTACTTATTGACTGTCGCCGATATCCGCGCCACCAACCCGGAGATGTGGAACTCATGGAAGGATTCCTTATTGCGTAAACTGTACTATTCCACCAGAAAAGTCCTACGAGTACGTAGTGATGAGCTGGCCAGCAATGAAGACATCACACGCAGCAAGAAACACGATGCCCTGGAACTCATTAAAGACTCCGGTATCGACAAGGAAAAATTGAACGCTACATGGTCGCATTTCCCACAGGAATACTTTATCCGTTACAGCTCCGAGGAAATAGCATGGCACCTGAAATCGATCAACCTCGCAGAGTGTACAGTCTTCCCGCTGATAGATATCAGGCAGGATGATTCTCGCGGTAGTACTTCTATATTCATTTACGGACCTGCCAGACCATACCAGTTTGCGGCAACCACAGCCTGCCTGGAAAGAGTTGGCCTGAATGTTGTCGATGCACGTATTATTGCTACTGACGAAGACTATACCCTCGACACCTACCAGGTTCTTGAACAAAACAGCAAAACCATGCATGACCAGAATCGTCTTGATGAAATCAGGACAGCCTTACAACAGGACCTGACTAAAATAGAAACCGATGATGTTGTCGTGCGCAGACGCATGCCAAGACAGTTCAAGCATTTCAAGGTCAAGACAGAAATCAACATCTCTGAGGACAACAACAATAAACGCTCTATCCTGGAAGTGACTACAGCCGACATGCCTGGACTATTGTCACTGATTGGCCAGGTATTTAAAAACTGCGGGATCAAACTGCATAACGCAAAAATTACTACTATCGGCGCACGTATTGAGGATGTTTTTTTTATTACCGATGAACAGCTTCAGCCGCTAAGCAAGGAACAATTCCAACGGCTTCGTACTGAACTACTGGAACAAATAGACAATTAAACGGCTTAGCTGATCTCGATAAATTCCAGGGCATTACCATCCGGATCGCGGCAAAATAAGGCACGTCGACCTGATGCACTGCTCGTGTAAGTGTAGTTGTTGTTATCCAGGCGTGTCATTATATCGTCCAGCGAGTTGACTGCTAAGGCAATATGCCTGTCACGGCCACCATGTTCGGGACGGCCTTGCCTGGGGTCCGGATTAGCCAGTTCCAACAAATGAATCTGCTGATCACCTACGTCGAGCCATGCGCCGGGATAGCCTAGCGACGGGCGTTTCCTGTTGTGCTTAAGCCCGAGCACATCCCGATAGAATATCAAGGCCGTTTCCGTATCGTCGACAATCACGCTGGCGTGATGAATTGACATTATGTTTTCTGTCATGTTTTCTGACCTGTACGCGCTATCAAAACGGAGCTGATGGCAACAATGATGCCTCCCACCCATTCCAGTGAACTCATGGTTTCGCCTGCCAACCAGTAAACGGACACGGCAGTCACCGGTATTTCGAATAACAGAATAATAGCAGAACGATAGACCGGCATATGTGTTACACCGTACTGAACTGCGAGGGTCATAAAAATGATGCCAAATATGCCCAGGAGCATACTGTAATACCATGCCGACTCAGGAATGCTTGTCGCACCCGTGGCAGTCAGTATAATCCATGTCGCAGCGATAAAGACGCAACCCAGCCAACTGGCGGTGGTTTTAACGGCAATGCTGACATCCTGTAACGCACGTATCAACACATTACTCAAAGCAAAGGCGAAGCCGGAAGACAGCGCCAGCCAGTCGGCCTCATTTTGCGGCCATGGAAATCCCACGTCGACATCCCAGAGCATGATCATGGCGCCGAGAAAGGCCAGCGCAAATATCAAAAAGGACTGCAGGGAAAGCTTTTCCTTCAAGATGTAATGCCCGAGTATAACGGTCCAAACAGGAGAAAGATAAAACAGCAATATGACCCTGATGGCATTACCTTCCACGAGCGCCACCAGGAAGGCAGCATTACACCAACCCGCGGACAAACCAATCAGCAGCAATGTCAGTGGATATTGACGAAATTCGTGCCATTGTTTCCTGCTATAGATAAGCCCTACCAGCAGTGCGCAACTAAATGCGACCAATGTCACCCAGATCGCCGGCATGCCATTGGCCTCGAACAGACGTATCGGATACCAGAAAAGACCCCACATTGTGGCGGCAAATAGCAAGGCCAGGTCGGTCAATAGATAGGATGAACGGGATTCGGTCATGGATAACACTGCTCTTGCTGTAGAATATCCAGTATAATGGAATAACCGATTACAATTAAAGACAAATTCGTTTCCCTATGAATCCGGACCTGAAAAAGTTACAACCCTATCCTTTCGAGAAACTGGCAGCACTTAAATCCGATTGCACGCCTCCGACAGCGCTCGAACATATTGCCCTGTCAATCGGAGAACCAAAACACCCGACGCCCGCCTTTATCAGTAAAGCCGTCATCAATCATATCGATGGCCTCACCCGCTATCCGCTCACGCGCGGCAGCGATGAGTTGCGACAAACGATCGCTTCCTGGCTAATCAGACGATTCAAGTTGGCCGAGGACACGATCGATAGCCAGCGTCACGTCCTACCGGTCAACGGCACTCGCGAAGCCCTGTTTGCGTTTGCCCAATGCATGATCGACAGACAGGCGAATCCCACTATTGTCATGCCGAACCCTTTTTATCAGATCTATGAAGGCGCTGCCTATCTGGCGGGTGCTACGCCCTATTTCCTCAATACCCTCGCTGACAATCATTTCATCCCCGATTTCGACCAGGTTGAGGCTGAGGTCTGGGAGCGCTGCCAGATCCTTTATATCTGTACCCCTGGCAACCCGACCGGCGCTGTCATCGACATCCCGACACTGCAACAGCTGATCACGCTGGCCGATAAACATGATTTCATCATTGCCTCGGATGAATGTTATTCGGAACTCTATACCGATGAGGCACAACCACCGCCAGGTCTGCTAGAGGCCGCCGCCTTAATGGGCAGGCATGATTATCATCGTTGTATCGTATTTCACAGTCTATCCAAGCGCTCCAACGCACCAGGCCTGCGCTCCGGTTTTGTAGCCGGTGATGCCGATATCATTAAACAATTTCTGTTGTACAGAACCTACCATGGCTGCGCCATGCCTCCTCCGACGCAAATGGCCAGCATCCAGGCCTGGAGCGATGAGTCACATGTCATAGAGAACCGCCAGTTGTACCGGGAAAAGTTCACTGCCGTCATTGACATCCTGGCACCGGTACTTGAAGCCGAGTTGCCTGCAGGGGCATTTTATTTATGGGTCAAAACACCCGTGCCCGACACACAGTTCGCCCACGATCTGTTTGCCCAGCAACATGTCACCGTCTTGCCCGGCAGTTACCTGTCCAGACAGGCGCATGGCATTAATCCGGGTCAGAACTGGGTACGCATGGCGTTAGTCGCCGGTCTGGATGAGTGCGTGACAGCAGCGAACCGTATCAAAAATTACACCGAAACCCTGTAATACAGGTCTTTAACTGAGGCCCTGACCGATAGAAAGCTGGTTTTGAACCGCTATCTGGCTTACAATTCCGGCCATTATATATATCCACCGGAATCGGCCTTTAACAAATTTAAATAGGTAATAGCATGAGTAACTTGCAGCAAATCATTGAAGAAGCATTTGAACGACGCGCAGATATCACCCCTCGCAGCGTTGAACCACAGGTGAAAGAAGCGGTCATGGAGGCCATCACCATGCTCGACTCTGGTACTGCCCGCGTTGCCGAGAAAAAAGACGGTGACTGGGTGGTTAATCAATGGCTGAAAAAGGCCGTACTCTTGTATTTCCGTATTGAAGACAACAGTTTCATGAAGGGTGGCTTTACCAACTACTACGACAAGGTCCCGTCCAAGTATGCCGATAGTAATTCACGTGATCTGCGTGAAGGTGGCGTTCGTATCGTACCACCGGCCGCAGCCCGTAAAGGCAGCTACATATCCTCCGGCGTGGTCTTGATGCCATCTTATGTCAATATCGGCGCCTATGTTGATGCCGGCACCATGGTCGACACCTGGGCCACGGTAGGCTCCTGCGCGCAGATCGGTAAAAACGTCCATCTATCCGGTGGCGTGGGTATCGGCGGTGTACTCGAACCAATCCAGGCCGGACCGACCATCATTGAAGACAACTGTTTTATTGGAGCCCGCTCCGAAGTGGTTGAAGGCGTTATTGTTGAAGAAGGTTCGGTTATATCCATGGGTGTGTATATTGGCCAGAGCACCAAGATCTTCAACCGTATGACCGGTGAGATCACTTATGGCCGCATCCCGGCCGGTTCTGTTGTGGTTTCAGGAAACCTGCCTTCAAAGGACGGTACCTACAGTCTGTATTGTGCAGTTATCGTCAAGCAAGTCGATGAAAAGACGCGTGGCAAGGTCGGCATCAATGAGCTGCTTCGTGACATTTGATGATTGTCTATGGCATACCCAACTGTGACACAATAAAAAAGGCGCGCAAATGGTTGCAGGGCCACGACCTTGAATACCAGTTTCATGATTTTCGCAAGGATGGGCTGGAACCTGCCCTGCTTAAGCAATGGGTCGACAAGGTGGGTTGGGAAACCCTGCTAAACCGACGTGGTACGACCTGGCGTAAGTTGCCGGAAAAGGTCCGTAACACAATCGATGAGAAAACAGCCATCAAGATCATGCTCGAACAACCCGCCATCATCAAAAGACCGGTGCTGGTCAAGGGCAAACAAATCCTTGTAGGATTCGATGAAGCGCAATATCGGAAATTAAAATAAACCGCCACTATGTCAATTACACTGGAACTCGCCAAAGACCTGATCTCACGCGCCTCTGTCACTCCCGAAGATGCCGGCTGTCAGGATGTCATGATCGCACGCCTGCAGGCGCTGGGCTTTAGTGTCGAAAGACTGCGTTTTGATGATGTCGACAATTTCTGGGCCCGACGTGGTGACAGTGGTGATGTACTCGCCTTTGCCGGTCATACCGATGTCGTCCCTGCCGGGCCACTAGCAGAATGGTCATCCGACCCTTTCAAGCCTGAGATAAGGGATGGTCTTCTGTATGGCCGTGGCAGCGCCGATATGAAAGGCAGCCTCGCCGCCATGATCACGGCCTGCGAACGTTTTATCGATACACACCCCGATCACCAGGGCTCGATCGCATTTCTGATCACCAGTGACGAGGAAGGCCCCAGTATCAATGGCACGGTCAAGGTCGTCGAACACCTTGAGAACCGACACGAAAAAATAAAATGGTGCCTGGTCGGCGAGCCTTCCAGTAGCCAGCAATTAGGCGACGTCATCAAAAACGGTCGGCGTGGTTCCTTGAACGGCTACCTGACGGTCTCCGGCAAACAAGGCCATGTCGCCTACCCGCAACTGGCCGATAACCCGATCCATCGTCTGACCCCGGCGCTGACAGAATTGTGCGCGCAGGAATGGGATCAGGGTAACGAATTTTTCCCACCGACCACCTTTCAGGTATCGAATCTGAACTCCGGCACCGGTGCAGAAAATGTCATTCCGGGCACGGTAACCGCCAAATTTAATTTCCGCTTCTCCACCGAGACTACAGACGAGGAGTTGAAGCGCAGCGTGCATAGCATTCTCGATAAGCACCAGCTGAACTATGAACTGCAATGGCGTCTGTCCGGCAATCCATTTATCACCCCGCCAGGAGAACTGGTCAATGCCGCCATTGAGTCAGTACGACAAGTGGTTGGCATCGACACCGAACTATCGACCAGTGGAGGCACCTCTGATGGCCGTTTTATCGCCCCCACCGGTGCCCAGGTTCTGGAACTTGGGCCACTGAATGCGACCATCCATCAGGTCAATGAATGTGTGAGTTGCGATGATCTGGATAAACTGTCACAGATGTATGAAGGCATTCTCGAACGTTTGCTCACATAGCATAGTGTAGGAGCGGCCCTTGGCCGCGATAAAACAGTGTCGAGTTGCTAGTAGCTAGTAGCGAGGTAAAACAGAGCCTAAATCTTAGTCTTTTTCTAGCCACTAGCTACTCGTCCCTCGCTACTCGATTGATCGCGGCCAAGGGCCGCTCCTACACAGTAATTATCACCTGGTTTTTTTCCACGCCACCTCATTCCGAAGATAGACGGGTTCAATGTTCTCAGCAGTCACCAGCTCACCCTTGGCAATGCTGTCCAGGGCCAGGTGGGCAATATCCGTTGCATGTGGCAGAACACTGCCGTCATAGGCTGACAGATATTCGCTACTGATGCAACTCAGATCATGCTCATAGGCAGCCCATGCACTACCAGCGCCATACCAGCTTTTATCGTCCTGTTCGGGCAATGGCAATGCATCCGGCTTGCCTACCACCTCCGCCTGCACAGCTTGCATGTAGCCTTGTTCGTTGACTTGATAACAGCCCCAGTAGATTTCTGCCATTCTCGCGTCAATCGCTGCCAGCACACGCGTCTCCTGCCGTTGACGATAAACGCCCTGGGCGATAGCTGCCAATGTCGACACCGGGGCGACGGATAGACCCGAGCCGAGGGCAATTCCCTGCACAACCCCGGTACCGATGCGTATACCGGTAAAGCTGCCAGGGCCTCGACCGAAGGCGAGCACATCAATATCATTGATACTGTTCAGGCCGGATTCGGCCAGCAGCGATTCAATCATCGGCAGGATTAATTCGGTATGCCGTTGCCTGGCTAACTCAAAGCGTTCACGACTGTCGCCATCAATTGTAATGGCAACAGAACATGCCTCAGTGGAGGTATCGATGGCCAGAATTTTCATCGGACTACAATTGCTCCAGAAATGATTTCACAATATTGACATCGATCACACGCCGCATCGGTGGCAGACTTTTTAGAAACACCTTGCCATAGGATTTACCGGTCAGGCGCGGATCACAGATAACCATGACACCCTTATCCGAGACATCCCTTATCAGTCGACCGACTCCCTGCTTCAGGTTGATCACTGCATTTGGTAACTGAAAATCAAAAAAGGCATTTTGGCCGCTTTTTTTAATCTGGTCTATGCGCGCTTGCAACACCGGGTCACCGGGCGACGCGAACGGCAGCTTGTCTATCACCACCAGGGATAAAGCCGGCCCACGGACATCCACACCTTCCCAAAAACTACTGGTACCCAGGAGCACCGCATTACCTTCTTTCCTGAACGTTTCCAGCAGCAGGTCCCGTGGGCTATTACCCTGCACCAGGATCGGGTAGTCGATGCGACCATCCAGTAACTTTTCCGCCAGACGCAACGCCTTATAACTGGTAAACAACAGGAAGGCGCGTCCTTTGCTCGCCTCAATCAACTCAATCGCATATTCAATAACCGTTTCTGTATACTGCTCGCTATTAGGATCCGGCATATTCTGCGGCGCTACCAGCATCGCATTGCGGGCATAATCAAACGGGCTATCCAACAGCAGCGTCTCGCATTTGTCGATACCTAGACGACGGGTAAAATGCGTAAAATCATTATTGATCGCCAGGGTCGCCGAGGTAAACACCCAGGCGCTAGGATGGGTCTGTAATTGCGCCTGAAATGCCGGTGCGATATCCAACGGCGTCAAATGAAAGACAAATGAACGCTTATGCACGTCGAGCCATTGAATATAATCCTCATCCACGGAACGCGTGGTTACATTCAGTTGATGACTAAAATCCTGACTACGTCGCCAGCAATTTTCCAGGCCCTTACTCCTGACGGCGGCATGCTCGAGCCAATCCGATAGTGTACCCAGTTTGGATTGCATCTCATCGAGTACATCTTTAATCGTTTGCTTGTTCTTCACCTGCGCCCAGGACAGGCGACCCAGTTGTTGCCCCAAGGCCAGGCGAAAATCATTAACGGCTTTTTCCACATGGTCACAGGCGTTAGCTAAATCCGACATATCGCCACCGGCAGCAAGATGTTCACTGCGCGTGTCCTTACATAGTTCATGCAATTGACGTCCACTAAAAGACTTACCGAAAAATTGACTGGCGACATCCGGCAAGGTATGCGCCTCATCAATTATAAAGGCATTGGCGCCGGGCAGCAGTTCGCCGTAGCCCGACTCCTTCAAGGCCATATCGGCAAACATCAGATGATGGTTAATGACCAACAGGTCCGCTTCCTGCGCCTTACGCCTGGATTCCATCACATAACAACCATTGTACGACGGGCATTCTGCACCCAGACAGTTGTCCACATTGGATGTCACCATTGGCCAAACGGGCGCATCTTCAGGAACCCCGCGCACTTCGGCGATATCGCCACTATCGGTGCGTCCTGACCACTGTCTGATTGTCTGCAAATAGGAGGCCTGGGTCCGCGATCGCAAACGCCCTTCCATGACGCTGACATCAAGCCGGTATTTACACAGGTAATTGGCGCGACCTTTTAATAACGCTACCTTGACAGGAATTTTCAGGATATCCAGTACCCGGGGTAAATCGCGGTGATAAAGCTGGTCCTGCAGGTTTTTTGTGCCGGTAGAAATGATGACTTTTTTACCACTCAACAAGGCCGGCACCAGGTAGGCGAAGGTCTTGCCTGTACCCGTCCCTGCTTCGACGACCAGGTGGGCGCTGTCTTTAATGGTCGCCTGTACAGCATCGGCCATTTGCATCTGCTGCTCACGCGGAACGAAATCGTCGAGCTGCATGGCAAATGGGCCCTGGGATCCCAGAACTTCCGAGGCCTTGAATAGTCTGTCAGGGTGCGTATTAATAATATCGGTTTACAGGTTATTATTCAGGTAGGTACTCAGGCATTGTCGCTGACTTCGCTATTTTCTATCTCACCTTCATCAATAGTCCAGACCAGTCTGGCCAGATGTTTAAAGCGTGAGACTGACATGGCGCCGCGTTTATTGCGTTTGCTGTCACTGGTTTCATCCAGGGAATCCAGTAATTCGCTACGTTCCGCTTCATATATTTCTATGGGCTCAAAATCTTCATTCATCAGCACCAGCACGACACAGTCCCATTCCTGGTTTACTTTCAATTGACCTATGCGTTGACCGGATTTGGCTTGATCAAATATCGCCCGACCCTTGATCTGGACTTTCTTGCCTTCGCGCTTGCCTTTGCCAATAGCATCATAACCAGCGTTTTTATCGCTCGCCAGTTCCAGCCCCAACAATCGCGCGGCATCATTTTCGGCGATTTCACCAGTGACACCACCCAGGGTTTTTCCGGTAGCACGACGATAGTCTGCTGCTATCCTGCGGGCCTCGGAAATCAGTTTGTCGACAGAAAAAACACTCAAGATAATTCGTCCAGACCAGTTATATCATTCTGCATGATAATACAAAACCCCGAGCCTGCATAGAATATAGCGATAAAAACCTTGAAAGTTCAACGAATTAAATTTTTCCGAAAGGCTTTCTTGCTAGCGGCGCTGTAGCTTTTGCACTTGCTTGCGTGCCTCTGCCGCACCACTGCTATCACCTTGTTTTTGCCTGGCCCTGGCAATCAGCACCCAGTTTGCATGCTGTATACCTGGGTCACGTAAGGCATATTGATTAGAGCGCAAGGCCAGTGATTCGGCCTGTTGATAACGTTCCTGTGTGTAACGCACATTGGCCAGCTCATGCCATAACTTTGGGTTTCTGGGTTGGATGCGCAACGCGCGCTCCAGGATGGAAGCGGCTTTGGCCGATTCACCTTTACGATTCAGCTCAGCGGCGTTTTGTTGTAATCCGGCGACGACTATCGGCTTACTGACCTCAGCCCGAGGTTTAATCACACTCACAGACGAACTTGAACCCGGGTCATTGATATCAATGACAGGGGCTTCCTGCTTGGGGTTGGTGCTGCAACTAATGACAAATAACGTCAGCAGCGATAGCGATAGTCGTTTAAAATAATTCGGCACGTCAGAATACCTTCTTAAACCAGTCGATAATATTGTGACTACAGCCGCTATGTTGCTGCGGAGCTGTGCCACGCCTGAAGGGCAATTGTATCGCATTTTGACAGTGACCATCAGTCCTGTTGCCGCTTTGTATATCGATCCATGTCATTTCAATCGCATCGTCTGACTCCAACTGCAATGGCTGGGCATCAATCGTATTAAATAAAGAGGCCCACACCTGCATGGCACCACTGCTGCCGGTAAACCGGGTCGGCTTGTCATCATCATGACCAAGCCAGACGACCGACAGGTAATCCTGCGTATAACCGGCAAACCAACTATCACGCAATTTATCCGTGGTACCGGTCTTACCGGCAGCATTGAGACCTTGTGGTAATAAACTGGACAATTGACTGGCGGTACCGAATTTCGTCACCAAATGCATGCCGTAATTGATCAACAGGCTGTCTTCGGCATCAACCACCTGCGAAACTGACAACGGGTAACGATTCAATGGCTCGGCATTGATATCCAGTACCGCACGAATACTGCGTAACGGCGAATAAAACCCGGAAGCCGCCAGGGTCTGATACATTTGCGCGACTTCTAGTGGTGACAATGCCAGCGTCCCCAATAGCATGGATGGAAACTTATTGATTGGCCGACGTACGCCCAGATCATACAACATGTCGATGACGGCAGATAAGCCGACATCCATGCCCAGGCGCACCGTAGCAACATTGTATGAGTGTGCCAGCGCTTGAAACAAGGGTACCTGGCCATGGTACTCTTTATCGTAATTCTTCGGCGTCCAATCCTTATCCTCATGAGCCTGCTCTACCCTGAGGAAATCATCATTCAGCATCGACGCCAAGCTATACTGCTGTGTTTTTAGCGCCGCCAGATAAACTGCGGGTTTGACCAGTGAACCGATCGGGCGCACGGCATCCAGTGCTCGATTGAAACCCGAACTCCGTGGCTTACGATCACCAACGACTGCTACCACCTCTGCACTATTGATATCCGTGACCAGCACAGCACCTTGCAAACGCCCCGCAGTCAGCCGATAGCCGCGTTCGAGCGCCTTTAGCTTGCCCGACAATGCCTGCTCTGTCTTCAGCTGGATATCAGGCCTGAGGGTCGTGAATATACGCAGGCCTGCGCTCGACAGGTCTTCATCGCGATAATCACGACGTAATTGTCTTTTCACCAGATCAAGAAATGCCGGGTACCGTGTCAGTGCTGCCTTCTGCGCCGAATTAACATTTAACCCAGATTTCTTAAAACGATTTCGCTCATTTTTATCCAGCAAGCCGCGTTCATGCATGACATCGAGGACAGCGTTACGTCGGCGAGTTGCCCGTTTCGGATGCTTTCTTGGATCGAAGTAGGACGGCCCCTTGACCATACCGACCAACAAGGCAATTTGCTCCGTTTTCAGGTGCTTTAGTTTACGGCCAAAATAAAATTGACTGGCAAGAGCAAAACCATGAATGGAACGCTGACCATCCTGCCCCAGATAGACTTCATTCAGATAGGACTCAAGGATATCATCCTTGTCATAATGCAGCTCCAACAACACAGCCATCATGGCTTCATTGATTTTCCTGCTAAGCGTACGCTCAGAGGTCAGGAAATAATTTTTCACCAGTTGCTGGGTCAGGGTACTGCCGCCCTGCACAGTCTTACCGGCTTTGATATTACTGTAGAGCGCGCGCGCAATGGCGCTAACATCAATACCAGGATGGCGCTTGAATTTTCGGTCCTCTACGGCAATCAGAGCCTGCTGCATTAAAACCGGCACCTCTTTTAATTGCACCAGTATGCGGTCCTCATTATGGCGCGGGTAAATACTGGCGATATGCGCGGGATCGAGCCGTGCCAGGCTGATCGACTCACGTGTGACTAATTGTTCAATCCGTTGCACGCCACTTTGGTCAAACTGAATACGCAATTGTCTGGATGCTTCTTCGCCATCCCAGAAAGCAAAGGCGCGACTGATCAACGTCACCGCAGCACCCTGCACTCTATAGGTACCCGGCTCGTTCGGCTTGTTGACGCGACGGTAATTCAGTCTTTTCAACTCAGCCAGCAAGGCCGATTTTTGCAGGGCCAGGCCTGGATATAACTCCAATGGGCTGGCATAGACACGCGCCGGGATCTCCCAACGATTGCCTTCAAAGCGATCGCGAATGCTGACATCGAGATAGATGGCGTAGGCAATAAAGACCAATACTGCTGGCAACAGGATATAGCGCCAGATTTTGCGTTTTTTCCTCGGCTGCTTACGCCTGGAACGCACCGGCTTTTTTCGTCTTCTCTGTGTTTTTTTCTTGCCTGCCATAACAATAGTCTACGTATCTGTTTTGATTTTATCTAACAACCACCATTGTATCCAATCAAGGGCTGCGACGATAGCCAAATTCGTCCCACTATGTTCCTTTTGATACAATAAAAAAGGCCTCTTGCAAGCAAGAGGCAAACGGGGAGCACCCGGTGTAACAAGATTTTTTATTAGCAGCTAATCAAGGATATTTCATACGTCTTCCCCTTCTGGCGATTTGCTCTCGATTGCATAAACGAGATAACGTTGCCGACTACCGGCACCTAACTGATCAAACGGATAACAGGTCACCAACAACAGTCCTCGATCGGTTGCATTGATGGGTACCGATGCGTTATCGGCATCGACCACCTGCATCGCAGCCACCTGATAAGTACGGCTTGCCCCACTCCCGGACTGCAGATGCAAGGTCTCGCCGGACTGTAGGTTGCGAAGAAATGCAAAGTGCGTGTCGCGGTGAGCACTGATGACCGAGAAGCCCCTGTCACCGGGTGCCGGCGTGCCCTGCATATGCCCCGGCGCAAAGGCCAGCGAACGGCCTGTGGCGCCTTCCAATATAATCAGGTCAATGTTCCTCGATGGAACACGTAACCTGGCCACCGGCCAGGTATCGGCCCAGGCCCAGGGTTTTACTTTGCTTTTACCCTGTAAGGTTTGCTGCCAGGCCGATTGCAATAACTTCTGCGCCAGTAAGGCCTTTGCCTGGATATAGATCCCTTGCGACAACCAGACCATACCCAATAAAGCGATAGCCAGGCCAGCCAACTTCATGGCCTTAGGCTGCATGAGTATTTTTCCTGTGGAAGTACACACTCAATAGACAGCCGAGCAATGTCAGCAACATTCCTAATATCAAGTCACGATAGGAACCAGCGGCGGTCTGCGGCAGGTTACTAAACACCTTGTTATGCTGCCAACCTGCGGGTAGGCTCACCTTTACGGCCTTGGTGACCAGCTTTTCACTTATGCTACGTACGGGCGTCTCATCCACGGCAACCAGGCTGGTATAGCGACTGACCAGATGATGTTCAAGAGCAAGATCGGTGACCCCCTTTTTGATAACATCAACACTGCTGCCATCACGTAGTCGGTCCATCAGATCGGCTATTTTCTCGCGCGCCCACAAGACCGCAACACCCGATGACTGCTGCTCCGTATCCAACGTTACGTCGGTCTGCCAGCGTTGCTGCGAACGTTTACCTGATAATCTTACTGTTCCCTGTTGCGCAGACAGTCGTGCACTCAAAATAATTGGCTCACCAGCGTACAGGTCCGGTAATCTTGCCGGCCACATCTCGACTTCAGTATGCTCGGGCCATTCCACCTTCAGGTCTGATAATACCGGCATCTGAATTTTTCTGAACAATGCCGACATCTTTTCGTCGACCTCCTGAATTTTACCGATATAGGTATATGTACCGCGTCCAAATTGCGCTGCTTTATGCATGAAGTGGCTATTCGGTGCAGAACCTATGCCCACTGTGAATAAACGACTGTCGCCCAGCTTGTCTTTGATTATCGAAAACAGTGCCTCTTCATTGCCGATACTGCCATCGGTCAAAAAAACCACCTGACGCAGGCGCCCTGTTTCATTGTCACTCGCAAGCTCCAAGGCAGCGTGCAAGGCACTGGCCATTTCGGTACCACCCGATGCCTGTAATGAGCGCACATAATCCAGGGCCTCGTCCATATGCACCTGGTCTGCGGGTACGGACTGCTGATACAAGCGACTGGTTTTGGAATTAAACTGGATTACATTGAAGTAGTCGGTCGGTTTTAACTCGCGAATAGCATACTGCAATGCACGTCTTGCCTGTCTGATCGAGGCGCCCCCCATAGAGCCGGAGGTATCGATAACATAAATGATTTCACGATCCAGTACCTGCTGTGCAATCTGTTGCTTGTCCGGCGGCATGAGCATCAACATCAGATAATTATGCTGACCTTTGCGCTCACTGAATAATGCAGCCCTGGGAACATGCCCACTCTTCGGCTTCCACACCAGTTCGAAATCACGGTCGGCAACGACTTGCTTGTCTGCCAGTGTTAATGTCATGCTCGTGGCTGACTGCACTTCCTGACTAATACGGTGATAACTACTCTGTATCTTGTCAATTTGAAAACCCGCATTCAGGTCTACACGCAAAGTCACTGGATTCAATGGGCCATGACCCGGCGATATAACTGGCGGCGTAATACGCGAGGCATCAAGCACCTGGTTGGTGTTCCTGGCCCAGCCAGAACCACTAAATCCCTGCACCTGTTCTTCAACATTTGGCACCGTACCCGGGATATACCTGGGTGCTACCACCAACGGAAAGCGCAGGCGGAAATGTTCCTTATCAAGCTTCAGGGTCTGTTGATACTCAATTTCTATCGATACCGTTTCTCCAGGACCAATATTAGCGATTGAGGTGGTAAAGATATTAGCGCGCTCCTGTTCTATCAAAGAAGCCTTCTGCCCTGCCTGTTTGGCACGGTGATAAATCTTTTTTGCTTCCTGGCGTTGCTTAATCACACCATTAATGACTCGATCGCCGATATGCATGCGCAGGTGATCTACCGCCGCCTTGTCTGGCAGTGGGAACACATATATACCTTCCTGCCATTCCTGCCCCGGGTTTTTGAATCGCTGCACGACACGGGTACGCACGAGCATACCGTTAACACGCATATGCACGTCCGTTTTTACCAGCGGCGCCATCCTATACAGACCCTTGCTCTCTGTTTGCAACAACACACTACCTCGGGTCACCTCATTTTTTCTGAGCATGTCCCGATCCACAATATCTGCAGCCTCGGCTGTGCGCGCCAGGCCAGGCAAAAACATCACCATCACAGCCAATAGTGCAGAAATCATAAAGCCTGCAAGAATACTCATTAGCAATCCACACAATAGCTCCACGGTAAACTCATTTTCAGTCCTGTCTTTCATCACTCGCCTCCTGATATCGATAAGCTTGGATGGTCAGCAGCAGTGCACAACTACAATGAAATACTTTGACTTCACTGTTAGCGAGCAGTTGTAGCTTGATATATATTTCTTCGGGGCTGCGATATAAAAACTCCTCTGATAAAGGCTGCAAGGACTTCATGATTGCGCATCCTTTTGTGTGATTGTAATTACTACACGTCTATCGAACGCCAGGCTGTCCGGATCTTTACCCAACTGTAATAATTCCTGCTCTCCTTTGGCTGTCATGTGAATCGCATTTTCATTTATGCCCTCTGCCAACAACAGTCTCTTTACAGCCTGCAGTCTTTTTTCTGAGAGCAGTTGGTTATAAGGCTCATCACCGCGCTCATCTGCATAACCCTTGAGCTCGACCTCGAGACCAGGCATTGACTTCAACATGCGCCCAAGGGCCTGACATTGGGCCATCAGATGCGTTTCAATCCGGTCACTGCCGGTTTTAAAATGGACCGTGTAGGTGAATCCCTGCGCCATCAATTGTGCAAAGTCAGGTCGTTGACTGATAGCTACATTTCCCAAACTAGCTAGCTGTAACTGTTTTTTTTCATCTTGTTGCTGCAATGAATGGATAATCTTTTGCCTGGCATCAAGTTGGGAGCGCAGGGATTGTAACTGCACCTCATTATCATCGATTGCGGTTTGCATACCCTGGTGTCGGCCCACTAACTTGCCAACAATGGCACCGATAAGCAGTCCTGGCGGTCCGCCAGCCAGGGCACCACCCGTAGCGCCAACACCCAGCCCCCAATTACCTTGCGCATAATTTGGCATACTGTCATCTGGCGGCAGCTCATCCCAGTCACTCGCATGACTCACGGGTGACGTTAAACAAGCAAGCATCAATGCACCTGTCAGTGTTTTTTTAGAAATATTTGATATGATCATTTACTCATCTCCATTTAGCCTAAAGTCACGAAGCGTCTTCGCCTTCGTCCATGTACTTTATTCAAGCAAGCTGAGATGGCAGGATCAGGCTGGAAAAATGGCAATGTCGGGATGAATTCTGACGAATTATGGCAATGGCAAGAATCAGCGGGAAACTAGGCCAATGCTTGCATATCATGTTAATCTTTCAGTGCTTGATGACGGATAGATAGAAGATGCCAAAAACCATTGCCATTGTAGAAGACGAGCCCAGCATTCGAGAAAACTATGCCGACGCTTTGCGCCGACAGGGTTACCAGGTAAACACCTATGCCAATGGCCGTGATGCCCATGCGGCCTTTCAACAGGCTTTACCCGATCTGGTCTTGCTTGATATTGGGCTTGAGGATGAGATCGATGGCGGCTTTGACTTATGCCGTGATTTAAGAGGGCAATCAGCGACTTTGCCCATTATATTCCTGACTGCGCGTGACAGTGATTTTGATACCGTCGCAGGCCTACGTCTGGGCGCCGATGATTATCTGACCAAAGATGTCAGCCTGCCACAACTGATGGCGCGCATCTCTGCCTTGTTTCGAAGACTTGAGGCTGTGCAGCAGTCTGATCAGGACGAAAAGGACAATATATTGGTCCGTGCTGATTTAAGCCTTGACCTGGATCGCCTGTGCGCACATTGGCAACAACAAGCCATTGATCTGACGCTGACGGAATTCTGGATTGTACATGCGCTCGCACTTCATCCTGGACATGTAAAGAACCGCGAACAACTGATGCAGGACGCCAATATTTTTGTCGATGACAGCACAATAACATCACATATTAAACGCATCAGAAAAAAGTTCGAAGGAATCGATACCGCTTTTGATGCCATTGATACCGTTTACGGCATGGGCTATCGATGGAACGCCTAGACTATATGAACAGCTACACAATAATCAGAATAGACATCACTGACCGATGATAAAAACACGCTTCAGTCTGAAAACCAAGCTCTTACTGTTTTCCATTACTATCCTGTTGATCCCCTGGATTGGTTATAAATATGTGCGCGGCATGGAGACCTTCCTGAAATCATCCATGGAAGAAGCCCTTGGTAATCGCGCGCACTCACTCGCCATCGTATTGCAACAGCATGTCGATCTGCTATCAAACCAGGCAGCAATCAATATTAACAACGAAAGTGAACATTTATATTTACGCCCGCTGGACAATCCGATCCAACTGGACGGCTATACCGATGACTGGCATTTCAGCCAGGACCTTTTCCAGGAATATAGTGAACAACATATTATAAAAAAATCCAGTGATCATAAACCTGGTTCGCTACATTTCCGCCAGGCCACCGGTAGCTACAAACAGCACCTTTTTGCCGTCTTCAAGGTCAACGATAATCAAATCACATACCACAATCCGAATAATAACCGTATCGATGATTGCGACCACTTACGCATCGCATTACTGACGCCGCAAGGAAAATTTCAGCGCTATTATTTAAGTACCGTAGCACCTGGACGCATCATCGCTCAGCTGATGCCTAACGACCCTGACAACAACACACCGATAAAAGCAGAAACCCGTATCCAGGGCGCATGGCAGGAGACCGCCGAGGGATATACGCTGGAAATTCGCCTACCTATCTCGATGATTGGTAGTAAATTGTCATTTGCAATCAACGACGTCGATGATCCACAAGCGGGACATAGCGGCAGCATAATCGGTTCTGCCAGCACAGAACATTTATCGGCATTATCCACGATCAAAGTACCCTCCAGCGGTCTGGAAAAATTATTGAATACACTGGGTATGGATTCTTCGCGCATCTGGGTCATTGATAAAAATAAGCGCGTCCTGGCCCTTTCAGGCAACCTGCAGGCGGTAACAGATACGGATGCTTCGCAACGTAGTGTACCGACAAAATTATTGTCACTCTTCTATCGTTTAATCCTGCAACAGCCTGCCGCCAGCTTTGAGGACATATTGTCCGGGGTCTCCAAACTAAATGGTCGCGAGATTGAAACAGCGCTGTCAGGTAAACCGACAGTAAGTTGGCGTGAAACATCGGATCAGAATGCAACCATATTGACTGCCACACATCCGGTTATGTCACATAACGCCGTTATCGGCGCTGTTATGCTAGAGCAGAATAGTCAGCGTATACTTTTAATGCAGAATCGAGCCATGGAGGAGCTGATAAATCTCAGCATTCCGGTCTTTCTCGGCGGTACTTTGCTCATCGTCCTGTTTGCCGGCCGCCTGACCTCACGTATCAGTCATTTGCGCAACCAGACAGAACAGGCCATTACCAGTGATGGCAAAGTCGCACATGTGTTCAATGCCTCCAACAGTAATGATGAGATTGGTGATTTGTCACGAACTTTCTCAGACCTGTTGCAACGCCTGCATCAATATAACCGTTATCTGGAGAGTATGGCCAGCAAACTCTCTCATGAACTCAGGACGCCACTATCGGTTGTGCGCAGTTCGCTGGACAATCTCGAACAAGTACAGCCTGAGAGCACCAATAACACCTACCTGCTGCGCGCCAAGGAGGGTCTGGAACGGCTCAATAATATACTCAATCGCCTTAGCGAAGCGTCCCGACTGGAACAGGCCATTCAGCAGGCCGACAAAGTCACAGTCGATTTAAGCGCATTACTGCAAAGCTGTGTTGCCGGCTATCAAACAGCCTATCCACAACACCCATTCAAATTAACTATTTCTGAGCAAAACCATAAGGTACTGGCGGCACCCGACCTGATCGTGCAAATGCTGGACAAACTGGTGACAAATGCCATCGATTTTTCCCAGGCAGATACCACCATTGAAATCAGGCTGGACAGAACGGACGATCAGTGGATAAGGCTCAGCATCTTCAACCAAGGCCCGCCTCTACCTGTAGAAATGCAGGAAAATCTGTTTGATTCGATGATATCTGTACGCCCGACCAATACCCGAAGTAGTCACCTCGGTCTTGGCCTGTATATTGTCAGGCTAATCATCGAATTTCACCAAGGCCGGGTAGAAGCACGAAACATGGACACTCCGGACGGGGTCGTGTTTATGTTGTATTTTAAACCCATCTAATCAAACCCATAACTACGTGACTGCTGGCATGGTCACAACATTGTCAGATATTTTTACACTTTTAGGTCTGCTTTGTATGCCATGCTTATTTTTTTCTATAAATCAGGGATATAAATTTCTGGCCTGTTTATTGCTTAATATATAATCGGTATTGAAAAACTGAGAATAACAATGCGCTTACCACAATCCATATATGAGGCAATCCCTGCTATTTATGTCGCAGCTGCATTCACCTGCATGCTATTCATCGAAGAACCCTTCTCGCTTATACCGGCCTTCTTGTTGATTGTTGCCAGCTGGATGGTGTGGCGGGCCCGCAAGGACCACCGCAACAGGCAACGCGTACAGCAATTAAGAACAAATAATGAACGTTCCAGCTGATTTCGGCCACCGATTTTAATCAGAATACCTCTGTCATAACGCTGATCAGCCTATCAAACTCTGCGACAGGCAGATTATTAATTCCAGCTGCTGCCTTTCTACCGCCACCTGATGGAAATTGACGACAGACCTCATCAGCACCATCACGCCGGTTCAACGGCGCCCGAATGCTGACCAGGAAGTCACCACCACTTTTACGCGACAAGATCGCGTGCGCTCGGTCTGGGAAGTCCTGTGCGAGTTGATTAGCATAAACACCACTAACCCGGCGTGCCCAGGGGGCATCGGGCAGGATATAAACCGCAAAGGCCTCATTTGCCTGCTCCGGCTTGATTTCCTTGGCATTGTGAAAATCCTGCAGATAACCTTCTTTCAGCACCGTATATTCGGGAGCCTGCTTAATAAAGTCGAAAGGATCGGTATATGGGCGGATCAGCTTGTATAGTTCCGCCGGTGCAAAATGCAAGTCCTCAATAGTGGCGCCATAGCCGTTATAATTGATGTAGGTACCCAGCTCCTTGAGTAACTCCAGCTGGTCTTGATCTAGCCCCAGCGGCTTGGCCGCGGTCACGGCACTGTCAAACAGGTTATCACCAAAGGCCGCAGTCACTGCCCAGGCAAGATGTTTGCCCTGCAACTGATCATTGACCAGCAGACTGCTGCACACATTTGATGCCGTATCAATATGGACTTCAAGGTTGTCGTGCTCAGGAATCTCACCGGCAAAATGGTGGTCGAAATAGGTAATCTTTGCACCGTTTTCCAGCAGCGTGAGCAAGCCATCGCGGTTCTTGTCCAGCGATATATCTAATACGGTAACAATATCGTCTTTTCCTGCCTGCAGGCCATCTAGGAGCTGAATATTACGCTTGACGCCGGTAATCAGCGTACTGTCGACCGGATCATTGAGCCTGAGCTGATGCAAGGCACAAATTCCGTCGGCATCCCCATTAAATACATCAAAATTTGCCATAATTCACCTGTTTTATTTTAGTAATGCACTAGTCATGCCGACACTATACAATAGCAGGTCATGCTGGTCGATAGACAAATACCGGCTAAAGTATTAAATTACCAACAAGTTATACAATGTTTCCATAGGCCTTTAATATGAGCACGAAGTCAGAAGACAAAAGCAGTCCGTACAAAGAAATTGACAGTGAAGATAAAAGCAGCAATGTTATGTGGCATAGCGCCACCATCACACGTAAAAACCGAGAAGACATTAATAAACATAAAAGTGTCACACTCTGGTTTACCGGGCTGTCAGGTTCCGGAAAGTCCACTCTAGCGCACGCAGTTGAGGACAGGCTTCATCACTATAGGTGCTCCACCTTCGTGCTTGACGGCGACAATGTCAGACATGGCCTGTGTGGCGACCTTACCTTCTCGGATGAAGACAGGAAAGAGAATATTAGAAGGGTTGGAAATGTATCCAAGCTTTTCCTTGAGGCTGGTGTCATAGTGCTCACGGCCTTTATCTCGCCATTCAAGTCCGACCGCGAATTGGTCAGAAATATGATGCCGCATGGTGATTTTATTGAAATCTATTGCAAAGCCGACATCGAAGTCTGTGAACAGCGTGATGTTAAAGGTCTATACAAGAAGGCACGAGAAGGCAAAATCAAGGACTTTACTGGCATCTCTTCTCCCTATGAAGAACCGGTAAAACCGGAAATTTTAGTCAATACGGGCTCTGATAGCCTGGATAGCTGTGTTGATGTGGTGATTCTTGCCCTGCTGAAGCGTGGTATTATCCGCCAGGAAAGCTTAATCAATCATCAGGACTGAGCGAGCCATATTAAGTTTCGCCCAGTCAGAATGAACTGCGCTGGAGAAATTCCAAGCTGCCGCCCCCTGCGGTTCTCAACCCCAGGGGACTAAATAAAAAAACCCGCTAAACGCGGGCTTTATTATTTATGGCGTCCCCTAGGGGTTTCGAACCCCTGTTGCCGGGATGAAAACCCGGTGTCCTAGGCCTCTAGACGAAGGGGACAAATCAAAGTAGCGGGAAATTTACGTGAATCAGACAAAAGAGTCAAGAGCTATGCGAATATATTTTTTACATAATTTTAGGTAGTTAGTCATCATATTTATTGACATAGGCACGAAAATAATAACTATTTCCAGTCCCAACATAAAACCAGGTGAGCACCTAAAACATGCAGACTAAAGACCATCCTTCAGCATACCTAATCGTTCATATAAGCCCACAAAACCACAACAGGCGCTATTTGGTAGATTTTGCCTGAACATCCCAATACGCAATATAACCCAAAATCAACATCACAAACGTCTGGTATGGCAGGTCGAAAACGAACAAATTTTTATGAGAAAGACTTAACAAGAGTACTGCAACCCCTGCCTGCAAACCATGAAAAGTGGCGCTCATTTTTGGGTCGTCACTAAAATGGATGGCCAACCTGGCAGCCGTCCTGTAAGCAGATATAAATACCCCCAGTATTAGTATCAAGCCCAAGATTCCTGCCTCCCACAGAAGCGCACTAATGGATGTTAAACCAATCCCCATATATGCATATTTAGTCTGTGCCAGGCTGGCACCGGCAAAACCGGCACCACCACTGCCTGAGCGTGCTTCGCCAAGTCCGTGCCCTATCAGGGTCTGGGCAATATCACCACTACGATACTGCTCCCTGGCCCAGTAGGTAATTGAAGTCCATCTATTTAGATCGTAGCCACCATGTCCGGCTCCCTCGCTAATATTGCTTTCAATAGATTTGTTAATAAACTCCTGAAATGATTGCCCGCCTCTAGAATCTGACTGTATAAATGAATAAGTCGAAATAATTGCTGCCATAAACACAACAGTGAAAAAGCTGCCGGCAATAAATTTTCCCGGACTCTTGGAAATGTCATCTTTGAATATGACTATAGCAATCAGCAGCAGATAAACCAGTGACACTTTACTTAGATTAACCATCACAGGCATTAATAATAACAAACTGGCTATACCTACCTGAGATATTGAAATCAAGCCTCGCTTCCAATAGGACATGATAATTGCCAGCGCTGTTATTAAAAACGCTGACAAAGCTGCATTTGAACCGCCGCCCGTTAAACTTGCACCAAATGTTCCTGCAATGACATCCTCAGGTATAACTCCATGGCCCAAGCCTACTCGCTTAGGAACGATAAACAAGTATTGATGGATAGCGAATGGCAACTGCAAGAATGCCAGGCCGATGATGAACTTCGGGATAGATCGCATCAAGTCAGGAGACCATCGCATTAGCATTAGTGCTATAAACAACCCCCAAACCTGATAATAACCTTTAAAGCCGACAACAAGAGTCCCGATATCTTGAGAATTAACAAACGCGGTAAACAGGGATAGCACAAAAAATATCAATAGCCAGCGGGACAAACCTGAAGTTTTTCGCCTTTGCATTTCCCCATTTGGCATGTAGTGAAAAATAATTGCCATACCGCCGAGAATGATGGTGATTGCTGAAATGGCCCAACGTATAATTTGAATTTGCGGCAAATATAACTGGCTAACTCCGGTCGCGACTAGACCTCCCAATAATACCAAAAACAGGAGAACATTGGGCTTACCCAAAAGAATAAGGCCTGTAATAAACAAGAAGAAAAACGATACAATTAAAATATTACCGGTGCTGGCAATTAACCCGGCAAGAACCGCGGTCATTAAAGCCAACATGTAAAAAAATGTAGACTTTACTGTATTCTGAATTTGAATATGGCTATACATAATTTCGGCACTATTATTTTAACGTCTTCCAAGAGAAAACACCCTTGCTATAACTACTCTATACCTGGTCAATAATACTTTAATCATAAAAAAACCGTTACTTTTCATGAATAATAATACTTGAAACAGAGGCTGGAGGTAGTTTGAATGTTAAAATCCCTGACCTGGTGAATCTACCAGAAGTTGTTTCCGGCTCAATTTTTACATTTGGTACCAGGCGTTTTTTATCCGGGCTTACACCTTCTGCTCCAGCAATATAGTAATGATCGATACCAACAGCTTGATTTTTCCATGCCTTATAATCGATGTCGATATTCTGGCTTACACGGGCACGGTTAACAACCCATAAACCCAGCTTTGACTTTTCCTTATTGGTAAATGCTGCTGAGCGAATATCATAACCGCCTATGTATCCACTATTATTATCACTTTTAGTATCAGAAGACAGCACAATAGGTAAATCCATCTTTTTCAGTACACGCAATCCCCAATAAATGGGTCTCGGGCGTAAATCATTATAGACGGTGCCGGCATCAAATAATTGCCATGGACCGGCATTCAAACCATGCCAGAAGGCGCCCTTAATTTCCGGTATTTGCACCAGGGCTATTAGAAAATCACCAGTACTGACAGCGCCACCCAGGTTACTCGTGTACTCACGGCTCTTCATGACCTTGCCACGCTCCAGTGCGATACCCCTGGCATGTTCTGTAATCCACACATTCACAGGCGCACCTTTCCTGGCTTTTTTTGCCACCTCAATAGCTTTTTTGATATTCTTGAGACGCCATGTTAGTTGGCGTGTCTTCTTGTCACTGCCACGGGCATCATAATAAAAGTGCAAGGAGAAATCATTCACCATCGGTAAGCCATTCAACACATCACGTATAAAATCATCATATCGACTGACACCTTCCTTGCCGCGCTTATACTTCCAGGTAAAATCGCGAAGAAATGCTACAAAACGAGCATCAGGATCTACCTTCTGAATGGCCGCAATAGTTTGTTTAGCTCTTTTAATATATTTTTCGTGATCCCATTGATATTGGGATCTATCCAGCTCATTACCCAATTGAAAATAATGTGGCTTTGCTACACTATTGTTATATTTTTTAAGATACTTTACGAGCATATGATTACTATCAGTTATTTGACCAGCAGATAGCTCTCTGTCCATGATACTGGTGTCCCACCCAAGTAAATTTAGAACATACCATCTTTTACCATTGACTGATTTTATAAAATCATGATACTCATCCACACCAAATACGATCTTCTCCCCCGGCCTGGCTTTGATCATTTTCTGAACATCCCTGCCTGCAACTGGGCCAATAGACTCTTCCCAGTTAAATCTATTTGCAACCAGACCTCCAGGGTACCGATAAAATGACCGCGGAAAGGCATTCAGATTTTCAATTACGGATGAATCGATATTCCGCGATGAATTTTTTATAAAATCTCGCTGAAAATTTAATACATTAATATTAAAGCTGAAAAAAGAGTCCGGCAGCTTGTTTCGCACGACAACATTATCATAAATTTTTACAACTGCATTGGCAGGATGTTCGGGGGTGGCCGCCATCGCATTTACTACCGGGCTCAGTACGAAAAAGATGCCTAGCATAAGCCACAAGACAGTATGTACATATGCAGGCTTTGTTTTATTACTTACACCCATACTTATTTACTCCATGCTCCTATAAAATCGACAGACTACCCAGACTACCTGGTACTACTAAACAATACAGTTTTCTTCTCTAGAGAATATTATAGTAAGCACATAATGTACATGTCACACCTTATGTATTTTAGAGGACAACAATTTTTTTAATAAATTCCTTTCATAAAGATTAACCGGTGGCTTTAGAATAATCAGGCCGGTATAGAGCAGACAGGATATCACTGTAGTGACAAACACGTTTACTCCATTGATTAAAAGCAAATACCCCGTTAATAATGAAAGGACCATATAGACAATCACTTTAAATGTCAGCAGCCATTCAAAAGTAAAAATAAAGCCTTGTTTTTTAAGGTATTTTGATACGATTAACAACGAAACAACAAGCCCAAGAACATTTGCAATAGCAATAGACCATAGCCCGATATGGTGTATTAATGGAATAGCTGACACAATTGACAGCGACAGCACAAGATTACTAAATGGCAGAATCTTGTTACGCTCAACTGCTTTGGCGAACATATCAAACACATAGTTCATACTATTCACGAGCACAACTAAATAGAATCCCAGGAATAATGCCGTGATATCCGTATACTTGCCATCCGTTACCCACGCAAAAAAAACATCCCCCATAATTGATAAAACGAGAAATGGAAGTAACAGGAAAATCAGGTTGAATCTAATTAAAAAGTTTGCCATGGAAGCCAGGTGTGCGAAATTACCGTCTTCACTATAGCGCGACATAAACACCGGCCTGACCATTCCCTGAAACATACGCAAAGGCTCATAACGCCTGACAAAATCAATTAATCGATCAATAACACCGAACATTGCTATATATTCAATAGGCAGGAAAAAAGATGCGAACAAACGATTAGGTGCACTTCCATATAGAATCGATGTAGTATTCTGCAAATAACACCAGTAAGCGAATTTTAGATAACGCGATCTATTTTCCATCAGACAATTCTCATTCCCTCGACGCCTGTCAGCATCTTTACGCCAACGCGAGATGGAGAACATCACCTGCAGGAGATAACTGGATATTTCTGCTACTAATTCAACTATAACAAAATTAAAGAGCGTCAGATCGTACCAATAAAGAACTACGATGACCCCCAACAGTCTAATGAAGCCCGCAATAGCAAGACTATATTGCGCATCGCGTTGCCATAGCAAGCTTTCAAGGGCCTGGGAAAAAAATGTTGTATTAACACGAAAAAAACCGACAATAAAATACCAGGGCACCAACCATAACCAGTTATCAAGCTTAAACACGCCGGCAATGTTTTCGATAAAAGGGATCAGTATCAAAATGAATAACGCATAAGATAAAGCACGAATCAACAAGCCAAGTACCAATAATCTATACATAGGCTTATTCTGATTTTGCGTTTTTAATTCTGGCAAGTAACGTAATAATACGGGATTAACGCCAAATGATGATAATTTTCCTATTATAAAAACAAGTGCATGCAAGGAAGAATAAACTGCGAATTCCTCTATCGACAACTCACGGATAATAATAAACAAGACGCAAATTGTAGCGATTGCCGAAAAGCCCTTGCCCAATATAAAATGCGCAAAGCTTTTCTTGAAAGCCTTCATTCCATAGTGTTCTGATCTGCCAGATGGATTACTCATGCATTGTCACTGCTAACACGTTCAAGCACGCATAAGTGGCTTTGCCAAAAATATAAAGGCAGCCATATATACTATAAAATTCGCAATCATTAGCAATTTACAGCCAGCTTGATAAAGAGCGGTCAAGATACTTTTCCAGCCTCTTTATTTCAGGATTAAAAACATTGTGCAATTTTAGCTTTGTTGAATCCTTCATCGGAGGTATGACTGCTTCGGATGGCTTGCGATTATATTTTCGATACAGTTGTTTCAATCCGGTTCCGCCAATAAGATCCCATATCTTACCAAGGCCAACTTTACGGATTAACCCACGTAAGGAATTCTTGCCTTTCTCCAATAGCTGCCAGCGGTTGACATAACTGACGTTTGAGCGCTCCTTTAATGACTTTGAACGATGAGTATAATCTATGCCAAGAAATTGATAGACCCTTTTGGCCACTGCCTCATTATCTGAAAGTAGGTCGTCATATAATACAATCAATATGCTTTCTTTGCCGAAATACTCCAACCATCTCTCCAGGTGAGTAGAATATAAACCCTGCTCTATATACGAGGGATTATTTTCGATTCCGTTCTCGATGCTAATATCACCACCGGCAATATGACCAACTCTAACCTCATGCTTATGGTTAGATATAAGTCTCTCAATCGGGTTTCTTAAGAACAGTATCAGCTTCATATCCGGATTGTATTGATAGACCCTCTCCGGGACAGCCAGCCCATGAAAATAAGAGGGGGAGACTTCCCCGACTACTGGCCTGTTACCATCACAGGTGAAATTTTCCTCATACCATTGGAATCCGTAATCATAGAAATTAGAAAAATAATCGAGCTCTTTCTTACTACTCAGACAGGCTTCCGGATGGTCGTGTAATATATCGTATAGCCATGTTGACGCACATTTTTGCGCACCAATACCTATAAATGTTGGCTTCATGTTACTTCCTACCTACTATTCGCGTTCTCAACTTTTCACCCAACTTATCGTATAAATCATTGATAAACTTCTCATGCAACTTAAATGAATCGGCTTCATTTTTTGAGATATTGGATACCCGCAATAACATGCCATCTGGTATCTTTCCAGTCAGACCATATTTTAATTGCTCCAATTTCCTGCCTATCCTGTCTGCTACAACCTTGTCTCCGATTTTAATCCAATACGTTATGGGCTCACTCCTGCGACCATTAACAGCAATCAGACGTTTTATCTGTAAGTCAACGCCCCCGATCTTGATCGCATCCTCAAACTCCCTTGTAATTTTAAAACCTTGAAAGACATAACATACTTCTGGTCTATGCAGCTGCATGCTATCACTCTGATCGCCTCCATAAGCAATAGTAAACATAACCCTTTCATTACTGTCATTAACATAGGTTCTCATTAGAACCTGATTATAAATATTGCCTAACTGTCTATTTTTATCAATCTCAGGTGATATCATGGCAATAGCAGTGGGATCAATCTTCCATAGACCAAATGTCTTTGGCACCATTGACTCCAGATCAAGCATATTCCGCTCATGAAAGACTTTTTTATCCGGCGTAATAAAATAGGCCAGCAAGGATATACCCACCATTGCCAACGCTATAAAAATTTGGCGTTTATTACTCATGGCTTATTGGGCATTACCGGATTTTTGACCGGATAGTACTTTGCCAATCAGCATCAGACACATCAAGGCGATGATAAACTCAAGAATTCCGGCAAAATCATGCAAGAAACCCTGCCCCATCTCATCACCCACATAATATGTAATCAATACTAACGCAATAACCCTGGATACATTTGCAATAAAGGCAATTGGTAAAATCGTTGCAATAAACAGCATGCTTCGCACATACCCCTCCCTGGGGAACAAGTATAAATACAACAATCCCAGTGCAGTCAGCGAATACATGGAATTAAGGCCGGAACAGGCATCCGCAATCAGCAATTGATAGGCACCAATGGTTATAATGACCCCATCACGAGCAATCGGATAGTCAAAGTAGTACAGAATATTTTCAACTATGACTGAAACGTAATGCTTAAGTGGGCCTGTTAGCATATCCAGCATAAATCCCGGTATAGGTATCAGAAAAACGATAAAGAAAATAGGAAACCAGGTGATTTTTACAGCACTCCAACCGCCCAATAACATGGAGACACCGAATAAAACAAATATCTGAGAACCCACCTCAAATAACAGAATATCTTGCGATCTTCCCAGTGCATACAACAATAAGCCTAGAAATAGAGTAACGCTTCCAATCACACTCGCAGATCCGGCCTCTGACTTAAGGGCTACCAACTCATTCCGCAGTCGCCAAAACAGCCATAAAACAACCGCCAATATAAGCGGCCCATGCGAGTACTCATCTTTTTTCCAAATAGAGGTAGCTAGATCATAATATGTTGGCAGGTAAAGAAATAGCAGGCCAATTATAATCGGCAGTATTCTACCCAGCGTTTTTAATCTAAACGATATAGTAGAATCTAAGGCTTGGTCGTTCATGAAATATATAACTGCGTTTGATCAGACTGTTATATTAATAATTATTCAACACTGATCCAATTACTTCCACTCTGGAATTCCTGATACGCTCAACATAATCACTTGCATCTTCAACATTGGTCTTGTTCTTTCGCGCCACAAAAATTACGCAACCTGCCGCTTTTGCAACCGTCGTGGACCCACCACGCGTGTTGCCAGCAGATGTATCCAGCAAAATAACATCAAACTCCCTGCCCAGAGATGCCAACAGCTGCGGAAATTCATCACGTGACAATAACTCCTGAGGGTTAGGGGGTGGCGCGCCTGCCGGCAAGACTGATAAATCCTTAAACGCATCTACCCGCCTTACAACTTCGTCTATTGATGATCTTCCCACCAACAACGAAGAAAGGCCAATGTTATTGTTGACTTTAAATATATCATGCTGCCGGGCATTCAGTAGATCAGCGTCTATAATCAAAGTACGCTCACCCAGCTGGGAAAAAACAATGGCAAGATTTGCGACTATAAAGCTTCGTCCTTCTTTATGGCTCGCACTTGTAATGGCAATAGATTTCCTTCCTGTAGACACCCATCGCAACATTAATTGGCTGCGTAATATACGTAGATTTTCCACTTTCTCGGAAAATGGTTTATAAGCCGCTATCAGCTCTTTTCCAAATCCCCCTTCTCTTTTCCTTAAGTAGGGATATTCAAATTGTACTGCGATTATTTGCTCAACATCTTCTTTTGATACAAGTCGAAGCTTCACCGCTGCCTCACCAAATCTAAGCCCTTTTTTTCTGGCATAGTTCATGATGGGCTCTATATCTTTTTCCTTTATCTTGCCGGCATCCAGTAGCAATCTTCCAATAGAGCTGTCAGCTTCCGCACCTTCACCTAATTTGTATATTTTATTCATAATTTTTTACACACGATCACTTCTATTTAAACAAAGGAAATAAAACTATATTTTCGCCAACACCGGGACGCCAAGTACTTGCAATAAATCATCATCCACTCTAATCTTTTGATTCAAGAGCTCTATAATAAAGGCTATTGCTATACCCAGAAACAAACCCAAAATAACGGCAATGGCAAGATTCAGTGTCAGGATAGGACTGACATGCTTAACCGGCTCAACCGCCTTATTAAGTATAGAAATATTCGTCTGATTGAACTGGCTTTCCATGTTACTTTTGTTGTATCGCTGCAAGGCAGTATCATAACTCAGTTGAGCATTATCCACCTCCCTGGCTAACACACCTAATTCATCACGTTGTTTCTTTACTTCAAGCAATTTACGTTTCTGTCTGTTTAACGACGCCTTCAATGAAGACTCTCGCTTTATTGCACGTTTGTATTCCGGATGATTCTGTCCCAACTGCCTTGATTTAACATCAAATGCTTCTGCCTGCGCACTGACGAATTGTGTAGAAAGCTCATTCAATCTTCTTGTTTCTGTGTCCAGGCGCTCATCTATCGCGATAATGCCCTTTTCCTGCTGATAAGATGTCAGTCTTGACTGTGATGTCTCTAAATCTGACCTTAGCTTTTTCAACTGCTCATCAAACCATGCTGCATTCCTGCGTGCCGGCCCCATGAGTAATTCAAGCGTGGTATCAATATAAGCATTTGCAAAAGCATCAGCCGCCTGCACAGAAAACTTTGGGTTACCTGACTTGTAGCTGATTTTAATAACGCGACTTTCTCGTGCCGGCTCGACGGTCAAATTTGATATCATATCTTCAGCCAAAAAGTCTTTATAACTCCCTGCACCTCCTGTTTCAATAAGATACCAATTCCGCAACGAAGTGCTAGAGGCAAGATCCAGCTTTTCAACAACTTTTAATGCAACATTACGACTCTTGATAATATCAGTCTGCGTTGCCATATAACTGGAAGATAGCTGTGCAGGCAGACCCAGGGGTTCAAATGGGTTTGAGTTCTGAAAATCTACTATAATACTTGTAGTTGCCACGTATTGTTTTGAGATGAATTTGGTAGCAACAAAAGTGGTGCCTACCGTTATCGCTAGAATCATTAAAATCAGGAATACATGTGATTTTAATACAAGGATGATTTGCTCAAATTTCATTTACTCTACCCCGATAAAATCAAAACAGGCTTTCTTTGATATAAAGCACGTCATTTGGCTTCAGTATTGCCGAAGAATCGGCACCCAGTGTCTTTACATTACCCGCGCCACTGCTGCGCTTTAACACCATGCCCTTTTCTGTACCTCTTGGTGTCAAACCTCCTCCTACTGACAGAGCCTGCATCACGGTCATATTTCTTTCCAACCTGTATCGACCGGGACGTTGCACCTCTCCATAGATATAAAACATATCCATCTTGGGAACGAACACTATATCCCCACCAGCTATCTTGTGGTTAAGCGACAAGTTCCCGTATTGAAGCAGGGCAACCAGGTCAACATTCCTTTTAACATTGCCACCGGCCTTTTTCACCAGTATCAGGTGATCAGCAGCGGCAGGATTCGTACCGCCAGCAATGGCTAGCAAGTCGACCAGAGACTCTATACCTCCTGAGTCCAGGCCCTCTAACGGGTACTTACCTGGTTTCGTTACTTCGCCCAATATTGTGACACTATTGGTAACCGTTTGCTTTTTTTGCTCGAGAAAAATATTCACTTGTGGATTTTTTACAATCCCGCCAGTTTGCAACATCCCTGCTATTTTTACTTCAGCTTGCCTGGTGGAAAGTCCTGCCAACACGACTTCGCCAATAAGTGGAAACCGAATCTTTCCCTGAGGATTTATCCTGGCAATTGTCGTCAGGTCAGATTGCCCGTAAACCGTTATCTTAACGATATCACCATTACCCAGATAACTAGTCTGGGCCATGGCGTTGCTCATACATAAAAATGTGAGCAATAAGATTAACAGGGAGTGATATCTTGTTTGCGCTATGGTTTTCATATTCATATTCCAATATTTATTTCACTAAAACAGTTGCTCATTCAGAAAAAATCTTATTCATGTATCGCAATACCCTGAAAAACCTTGTTGGACATAGACGACAGAAAATTAATTTACTTGTTAAGGCTTTCGCCAGTTATTTTTCAGCCTTCGGCGCTCCTTCTTCAGCCTTCGGTGTCCCTTCTTCAGCCTTCGCTACGTCTACCTTATAGATACCTTCATACGTAATCTTTGACAGACTACGAAGTTGATCTATTTCTGACTTACTTAACTCATTCATTTTCTGCCTGGTCAAAGCAGCACTTATCCAGGTACCCGCCTTATCCTGGGTAATAGGCTCTTCTTTGAAGGCCAGCAACCTGATAATGATGTAACCTGCTCGCGTCTTTATTAACGCCCCTTGACCATTTTCCATGGCCAACATTCGCTTGACTATGTCTTTCGGTAATTTTTCAGCCGGCTGAACTTTTGTCTCGAGCCGGTGTTCAATCTTGCTTTCTTTGAACCACTCAGCCAGTTCCTTAAGGTCTGCTGCGCTTTTTATTTTATCCTCTAATCCTGGGATATCTTTATCTGATTTAGCCGACAACTGTTCAAATTTAAAGATCCTACGATTTGTAAAACGCTCTGGATTTTCTTCATAAAACTTTTTAATTTCTGCATCTGTTGGCTTATCTAATGTACTGGACAATCTTTGCAAGTAAGCCTTGGCAAGGATTTTACTTTTGGAACTTTCCATTTCCCTTAAAACATCCGCTGTCCGATGCAACTTCATCTCGATAGCTTTTTGGGCAAATAATTGCCGATCAATCATATTCTCGAGAATTTTTTTCGAAGCCTCGGCCATATCAACCACTTGACCAAGATTATGCTGCCCTACTTCATATTGTAACTGATGTATGGTGATTTCGTTACCATCTACCTTGGCTACCACCTGACCACTGGGCTTAGGCTCATCATTATTATCACAAGATACTATCCCTAACAGCATTATTATAAGCACAAGCTGCAAAGCTCCATATCGAATACTCATATGGCAGTCAACCATACTCTCGCCACATATACTGGCCGACTCAATATAATAAACATTGTATACTGCCTCAAAAATTCCATTTAAAATCTCACATCAACATAAGCAAAAATACTGTAAACATCATACTTCACATTGCCAATATTCGATCGCCTGGCTTCTTTCTGGTAAGAAAGAGCAGTATTGATATTTCTCCTTGGTTTGTAAGCTAAAGACACGCCGGCGACATAGATATCATCTTCCCTGACTATCGAAGATGTTAAACCAGGATCGCCGCTATATTCGCGTTGTTTTCTGGCGAACTCTGCAGACACTTCTATTTTTGCTGTTGGTAACCAGGTTGGCTTGACGCCCAGCCCTATCTCATCCACGTATGATGACGTTGAATCTACATACGCATTGAGTCCCTTCCACACGGACACATCCATCTTCAACTTACCCTTCGGCTCCCAAATATACTGCAGTTTGCCTGTTGCGCCGGAAAAATCACGCACAGGAAATTCATCATGGTCTCTGCGGGTATACCCAATACGTCCTTTTAATCTGGATTTTCCTGTTGTCACCCAGTTTACCGTAACTCCAAGTTCGTTTTCTGTATAGGAATTATCGACCAATATTGTCGAAACAAGTTCTCTGTTAGGGAAATCTGCTGTGCTGACTGTAGCCAACAAACCCACATATGAATACCGGCGGGTACTATATCTTAATTCAGCACTGGCCGATGCCTGCTTTCTGTTCAGCTTCTTTTGCTGGGCCAAATCATGCCTACGATCATCAACATTGAGACCTACTTCCATTGCCCAACGCGGGGTTAAAGAATGATTGGCAGTAAAATAAGCTTCGTTTACACTTGTTTCATCCTTTAAAATAGTATCACGCTCTTCAAAGTTTGAGATGCCCTGTGAAAAGTTATAACCAACTTCTCCCTTCCAGGCATCGCCGTAACTCCAGTCCCATAAAAAATTGATGTTACCTGAAGAGTGGTCAAGCTCATCGAACTGATTGTAAAAATTTCCGGCTAAATCAGCATGCAGGCTTATAACCTGACGGCTCAAGTTTAATGTACTATCCAGGCCCACCCCAAGATGCTGGCTGGTATCCGCCGTATCAGTTGTCCCTAACAAAGAAATTGCCGCGCTGTCTCCGGACAACCTGAAAACATTACTGTCATAATTTACCCCATAGCTCACATAGGGCGTAATCAGGTCACCCTCGGCAGAAAAAACCGGCAAACTAATAAGTATCCCACCACAAATAGCGATGCATCTATGTAGTAATTTCATCTTCATTCCATTTTTTTATATTTCGGCAAGTTATAATTAACTATTTTTACCACATTTCCAATATATTATTAAATCTTTTTAAGTAATTGGCTCAAATCCCAATCACAATGGTGTTCCGCCAACAACCGATGTGGCAAAATTAGTCAGATCAAAACGAACATCGCTATTGACCTGGGTCAACTCCAATGAAGCCACGGGGGATGTTTGCGTTGTTGAATTATTGCCTGTGCTATAGGTGAAATCCAGCACAATGGCTCGAGCCACAGAAGTAGACATCAGCACCAGTGCGAGCAGTATTGGACTTACTCTTTTCAAGGTCATTGCCTTTTTCCTTCGAAGACCAAGTTTATGATTTGAAATGTAATCACGCATTACATTTAGAAGTGCTGCAATCAACACACGCACAGTCACAATGTCTAAAAGTAATTACTCTTAAATAACTTATAAGTATATGTTTTACTAGCTATAATCAGGTTCAAACAGACACTGCTGAAGAAATAGACAGTTGATGGTTTGCCCATAGGTAGTAGATCGACAGGTTTGAGAAAATATAAAGTCCTAAACCTAAATAATATTGTGCTTTTGTTGTCAATCCGATCAAGAGCAAGAATCATAAGCACAATACATATTAGGTATTTGAAGCCTTGCTTGTGTCTCAATAGCTGAGTTATTCGAGTGTAAATGTTACCGACATTAAAAATATTGTATATTTTAATATTGTTATGTATACCCTGTCGCTTTTAGCATTCATTAACGGGTCATTGAAAAGATCACTAACAAGTTTTTTTCGCTTAAATACAATTATTATATTTTAATCAAAAAGATAGCAGATAATTAACCTATATTTAACATCAGGTGTCTACCCGTGCCACAAATATTAATGTACCAAAATAGGGCATATCGTTGATATGTCATTATAAAAAATATGTTTTTGAGGAATGACAGCCAGGAACAAAGAGTGTGGAAATAGCCCATGGGTCATACCAGGGATGTGCAATCCCTTAAGCGCTCTGGCTTAGCAAACAGGCCGCATAGGTCCATGGGCTTGTCATAACTGCCCAAATAATTGCAGGATGACAGGTACCGCAGCAGCCGTTATGAAAAAATGCATCAAGCTTGCACTTAAATGATAGCGAAAAACATGGTTATCTATTTTGAACAAGCCAAACTCCATCGACAGCTTTCCTAGATGCGATGGCGACCAGGATACCATACAAGGTGATTTGCAGGATGGCCAACACTGCTGCTGGATCCAATATAAATCCTGAAATTGTTCAGAGCGAAGCAGACTTGGCGGATATGTTGTGGACAGACCTGCCCTCAGTGTCTATCCCCAAGTATAAACAATTTATAGCACGCTCACGTTGGTGTGTATGCTATATTGCGTTTTTCAATATCAAAATTAATTAAACAACATACTCCCAGCATAATTATGAATATTCTTTCGGTTAATAAATTTTTCTGGCGTAAAGGCGGAAGTGAAACAGTATTTTTTGGTGAAAAGGCATTACTGGAATCAAATGGCCATAAAGTTGTTCCATTTTCGATGAAAGGTGAGCAAAACCTGGAAAGCGAATATAATCAGTTTTTTGTCGAGGAAGTCGACTATGATACTGACAGTGCAACGGCAAAGCTCAGGGCCGCAGCAACCGTAATTTTCTCCTTTGATGCCAGAAAAAAAATAAAAGCCCTGCTGGAGAAATTTACCCCTGATATTGCACATTTTCACATATTTCAGCACCAGATCTCGCCATCCGTTTTCGGGCCTTTACGCAAAAAGAATGTGCCTATCATTCTGACCTTGCATGACCTTAAACCTATCTGTCCTAATTATAAAATGTATACCAATGGGCACGTGTGCGAAAAATGCAAGGGAAAAAAATTCTATAACTGCCTCACCAATAAATGCAATAAAGGTTCAACCGTTAAAAGCTTGATCAGCACTGCTGAAATGTACCTACATTATATGCTTGGTTATTACCAGAACGTTGATCACTACATCGCTGTCAGCCAATTTTATCGACAAAAAATGATTGAATTTGGTTTTCAGGAAGACCAGATTACTTATCTGCCAAATTATATAGACACTGCAGACTACGTTCCCAGTAACATCGATGAAAATTACATATTATCCTTTGGAAGACTTTCGGAAGAAAAAGGGATTGAAACCTTGATTAGTGCTGCAGAACTGTGTCGTGATATACCCATCGTCATCGCAGGCTCCGGACCGGATGAAGACAATCTAAAATCTTTGGCCGCCGATAAAAAGCTGGATAACATCTCATTTGTGGGTTTTAAAACAGGAGCGGAGCTGAATAAACTCATCGCTAACGCCTCCTTTACTGTCATCACTTCAAAATGGTATGAGAACTGCCCTATGTCCGTTCTCGAGTCACTCGCTTTCTGTAAACCTGTGGTCGGTGCTAAAATCGGCGGTATTCCTGAGTTAATCAATGACGGTATTGATGGACTGGTTTACGAATCCGGCGACCACACCGATCTGGCTGAGAAAATACAATCACTATGGGACATGGGTAGCAAAAGACTGGAAATGGGTAAGGCGGGCAGAGAAAAAATTGAAAAACATTTCAGCTCGAATAGTCATTACGAAAAACTAATGGATATTTATAGCAAGGTCGCCAAATAGTGAAGCAAGCGAGAAACTTAAAGCACACTTTAGTCATGGCGCCGACAACGGTGAAAAAGCTCTCACCACGAATAGGCAGATCAACCGCTACGACCGGGAGATGATTACAGATCGAACGATAGCGATCTATGAGACCGCCACTCGGCAATTTAACCCTTATTGATAATTCAATTCCTTCAATAAGGCTTCCTGATGCTTGGTTACTTCTTCTAAATCAGTGTCAGTCCATGCTTTTTTCCATGCCGAGGGACGATTTTTCAGGCCAAGCATGTTGACTGCATCTTCAAACTCTGATGATTGAGTCAAGCCAATAAAATCAGTCATTTTCCTGAGTTCATCAAGTGGCTGACTGAGCAGGTCTTCATACCTCATTTCCAGTATATTCTCTTTCTCAATACTCGCTAATCCCTTCTTTATACCATTAACTTCTTCCACCCAGTTTTTTGCACAAATCTCCAGTGGATTAACGCCCTTCTGTTCAAGCTCGGCCGGGGTTGAGCCGGCCCAGAACGTAACATGATGCGGCCACCAGGCCACCTGTGACAGTGAATAGGCAACATCACGCCCTTCACGGATCAAGTGTATGTATCGTGCATCCGGAATGGCTTGCTGTAACCACGGAATACGCCGGTTGTTGGCTGTACGCTTGCTAACCACTGCATCACAGCCAGATAAGGCCTGTATGTGCTTAAACCTGGTGCTAAGACACTTTTTTACATTATCTGTAATCTGATAGCTCTGCTCGGGATGCAAAGGCAGACCGCAACGACTGTACACAGCTTCAGCTTCTGAAGGTGCAGGAAAAAGTCGTTTAAGCCAGCGTCTGGTAACCAGGTAGGCATTCCCTTCTTTCTTAAACCACATTTCTCTTTCCAGCTTCACATGTCGCTTAAACAACCTCACTATCAGTCCTGACGGGAACCACTTTGGGAATTTATTATCATAATTACTGACATAGGCCAGTTTCGGATGTAACGACAAGATTTTATAGAGTAATGTTGTGCCCGACCTGCCTGCCCCAACAAGAAATACTACCTGGTCTTTATTTTGCTGCATTAAACAATCCTTTAAACTGACATACACAAAATATTTCCATATGCAAAAGCACTTAAAATTTTGTACTTATTGATATCTATTGCTGGAATATATACATCAATTAACAATCTATTGAAAGGAATTTAGTCAAGAATAGTGATGATTGCAGAGCCCTCATCTGCAATCACATTTGCACTGTTAAAAAATGCCATCGATATTGGCTTCAAGCCAATCAGATCCTAGAATTCAATTCACAAAATCGCCGCCCTGTAATATCATGCCTATTACCTTAATATTAATGAGTAATATGTCAGAATTCTTTACATAATCACTCATGTAATACTTTTTTTCTACCATAATCGGGTGATAAATAATATTAAATCAATTGCTTAAAAAACATGGCATAAATCATGCCTGTTATTTAGTTATTTATGGCAGCATCACCATGCGTATCAATGAAACACCACAGATCTTCTCAATACCATAATTGATGTATAATTCACTAGAAACTGAAGAGAATGAAGGGAATTTAAAATGGCTCCTACCAATCACTCACTCACCTCAAATGAGCTGAAAAAAGTGGCACGCACTCATACAATGTCTAGATACTTTCTGATGTGCTGCTTATATCTAGTGCTTTCTGCATTGACGCCGATAAGCTTTATCAACGATGCGAATGCACAAACACCCTACGGTAAACCGACGTACGATACGAGTACCGATGCCGGTCTGTATCTATGGAAAAACACTGATGAGTCCTGGAGTCTACGTGCTACAGCGGGTGGTATTGGTAATTATAGCAATTACGTCGGCAATCTAAGCGCCGATCAGGCCTACAGCAACGTTACACCATTTTCCATTGAACCACATGATGTTCTGGATTTAAGTAATTCAAATGTCATTAGCTTCGACCTACAAATATGGGGTAAAGGTGAAGATGGTATTGATTTTACACTTCCCGCAGGTGCTACAGCATGTTTCACAGTTGATACACCTGCAGGTGTTAGTATTACTGTTGGTGCTGACAATATGGTTCTCACGACACCATTTGAGTTAACTACGTTGGGGGCATGTGGAGTTCCCGCTGTTCCGTCGCTATCCGTTAACGATGTCACTGTCCTCGAAGGAGCTGGCACAGCAAGCTTCAATGTCACACTTTCTCCGGCCAGTACTGAAGTAGTCAATGTCAATGTCGTAACGCTTGATGGCACGGCCACATCACCCGAAGATTATACCGCACTGGCTTCCACGATATTGACATTTAACCCTGGTGACACCACTCAAACAGTGACCATTCCTATCATTGACGATTCCATTGGTGAGACGAACGAAAATTATACTGTCAACCTGAGCAATCCTATCAATGCGACGATCAACAAGGGCTCAGGTACAGGAATAATCACAGATAATGATCTCTCTGCTTGCGGCGCACCCAGCTATGACCCCGCAATCGATGGCGCAGTATTTATCTGGAATGACTGCGGCACAAACCAATGGTATTTGAGAGCGACAGCTGGCAGTTATGGTTTCCTGACACATAATGGCAATTTAAGCTCCGATTTAGGCTTCACCAACGTAATACCCTATAGTCTTGAAACCAACGATATTTTTGATACGAGCGACCCCAATCAAATCACATTTAATCTACAAATGAGCTCTCCCTGGTCAGATGGCTTTGATTTTGAACTGCCAGCAGGATCTAATGCATGCCTGAGTATGGATGTACCCGGTGGATCCGGTCCACCGGCAGAAATCAGCGTATTCCTGGGTGCAAATCGCCACCAGATAGCATCACCATTCAACTTGCAGGATTTCGGTTCGTGCGGACAAGCATCACCCACACTTTCTGTAACTGATGTAACGGTAGGCGAAGGTGATGGCATGGCGAACTTCCAGGTTACGCTGAATCCCGCCAGCACTGACGTAGTCACTGTTGAAATCTCTACTACGGATGGCACGGCCACTGCACCGGGTGACTATACTGCCCTCAGCCCTTCAACAGTCACCTTTAATCCCGGTGTAACGAGCATACCAGTTAGTGTCACAATCATTGACGATGCAGCTGGTGAAGGACAGGAAAGCTTTACACTAAATCTTGCTAATGCTGTCAACGCCAACTTGTCTACTGTCAGCGCTACCGGCACTATCATCGATAACGATTTGTCTGCCTGTGGGATTCCTTCTTATGATGCAGCATCAGAAGAGGCGATTTTTCTTTGGCAAAACTGCTCCACAGGACAATGGAATTTGCGTGCAACTGCCGGTACGACGAGTTTTGTCCAGTATAACGGCATGATTACATCCGATCAGGGATTCACCAGCGTCACTCCTTTTAGCCTGGAAGCCAATGATATTTTGGATACATCGGATCCTGGGCAAGTAAACTTTTCCCTGCAGATGTCAAGCCCCTGGCAAGATGGTTTTGGTTTCCAGGTTCCAGCAGGTGCAGATGTGTGTCTGACCATTGACTCACCCAACAATGCCTCGATCCTGTTGGGCAGTAATAAATCCCAGGTTACATCACCCATCAATCTCACAACGCTGCAGCCTTGTGCACTGCCACCACCGTCTGATTCCCCCAACTTTGTCGTAATTCTGACCGACGACCAGCGTTGGGACTCTCTATGGGCGATGCCTATCCTGCAACAGAAACTAGGCAACCGAGGCGTCAATTTCACCAATGCTTTCATCACCACGCCACTTTGCTGTCCTGCCAGAGCCAGCTTCCTTTCCGGCTTTTATCCACACAACAATGGCGTTCTGCAAGGTGGCGGGGACAATGGCGGTGAACTGAAATTCAGACCGCACGATAATGACACTTTAGCAACTAATTTGCAGGCAGCGGGCTACAAGACCATGCTGGCTGGAGGTAAATATCTGAATGATTATCGTCCACCTTACGTGCCACCTGGCTGGACCAAATTCATCAACAACAACATTGGTCCCTTCTCTGCCGACTGGTTTAATTTCGATGTGACTATCGGTAGCTCCACTGACCAGGCAACCACCGGACAAAAGGTTACTGTTAATCAATATGTGACTAACTACCACCGTGACCAAGTACTGAACTTCCTGGATGGAACAGGTAATTCTCCGTTCTTTGTCTTCTTCTCGGTATTTGCGCCACACGCAAAAGCGACACCAGATATCGGCGATGAAGGCCTGTTCTCGGATTACGTCTATCGTGGCCGTGGTTACAACGAGACCGATCTAAGCGACAAGCCAGATTGGTTAGCGAATCCGAATCGATCCCTTAGCATCAAGACCAAACCAGAAGATGATGAATTCCACCGTGAAATGCTACGTTCATTGCAATCAGTGGATCGCGCCATCGGCGCCATCGTTGATAAGGTCGAAAGCAAGGGCTTAATGGATAAGACGGTGTTTATATTCACCTCTGACAATGGCTACCTGTGGGGCGAACATGGCGTTAACACCAAAGGCATGGCCTATGAGGAATCTACTCGAGTACCATTCATCGTGGTCATGCCCGGCATCACCCCACGGACTGAAACTGCCATGACTGCGCCCAATATCGACATTGGCGCGACACTATATGATCTGGCTGGTATCAGTAAAGATGTTGATGGCTTAAGTCTGACTCCATTACTACAGGATACAAATTCAGCATGGCGTTCTGATCTCGTCTTCCAGCACTGGGGGTCCCATGAAGGAGCATTCGGTACTTGGTCTGCTATACGTACCGAAAATTTCAAATACATTGAAAACGCCTATCATGAAAAAGAACTTTACGACCTTGTTAATGATCCTTTCGAGCTAGAAAGCAAGCACAATGATCCTGCCTTTGCTAGCACGCTTGGAACTCTCGCCACAGAGCTGGAAAGTAGAAGAGGTCTGGCAGCAACTACTTACAATGCGCCTGCGGGTAAAGTCGGCAACCCATATAGCCTGGAAATCACCGCTTGGGGCGGGCAAGAACCTTATACTTGGTCGATATTCGAGGGTACCTTGCCACAGGGCTTATCCCTGAATCCGACTACAGGAGTAATAAGCGGAACACCTACACAGGCAGAAACGCAGCTGGTCAAGATCAAGATCCATGATAGCTCGATTGCCAAACACACTGGTGAACCGCAACAAGTAGTAGCCCCAGGCTCCAGAAAGGAGGTTTTCACTTTCGTAATAAATCCTTAGCTGCTTACTTTATCAGGCTTGGTGAATCACAGTATAAAATAAGAAGCGTGATTTATTAGATTGTTCTAGGAACTTGCCGCGTGTGTATCAACAATATGTAGAGTATCTACTATTGGAATGCAAAATATGGGGGAGGTATAGATATATCTGAAATAAAATGACTGCGTGCAACTTTGGGGTGAGGAGGATTCAAGAGGGGTTGAATTTTGCTTTTAAGAAATCACTCTCAATATTTATGTAGCACTTAAAAAAGGGAGACGTACGTGCAACATTTGATCAAAATAACAATATTGACTTTTTTTCTACAGCAACAGGCGCTTGCGCAGATTCAGTTCGTAGAAGATACGCCCAATTCTGGCATTTCACACGTCGGAGAATCCTGGGGCGCTTCATGGGGGAACTTAAACAACGATGCCTACCCAGACTTATTTGTTAGCAATCACCGGGAAAAACCCGGCCTTTATGTTAACAATGGCGACGGCACATTTACAGACGAGAGAAATACAGTCCCACAATGGACATTCAGCAATGGCGGCGACCAACATGGCGCGGCTTGGGCCGATTTTGATAATGATGGAGATCAGGATTTACTGGTAACTACAGGCACTTCAGACGGTGATCAATTCCTGGTAAATGAAAATGGGCTTTTAGTCGATCGATCCAATGATTATAATTTCGATAATGTTTATCGGGCCGGCAGGTCAGTTGTCTGGCTAGATTTCAATAACGACAGCTTGCTTGATCTCATCTATTTACAAGCAGGCGAAGGAATTCCCAAAGTATTAGAACAAACCACGTCGGGTTTTGTAGAAAACCAGAACACCGGCGTTCAATGCCAGTACAGTTATTTTGGACAACTAACTGATCTAAACAATGATGGCGTTATGGAATTCATTTGCGCCACATTTAAATCGCCTAATCGAGTTGCCTATGATATTACTACCTTTCCTTTTACTGATATAACAGGAATCCTACCAAATGCCAATCCCGCCAACGACTCGATTACTGCTGATTTCGATGGAAATCTGAGATCAGATTTCTTTCATGTAAGAGGCGCCGAGAGGATTAGTAGCGCAGCAAAATCAGGCGATACCACCCTTGAAGCTCAACTACTAGTGAATGGCCAATCTGAAAAGGGATTTCATTTCCTTACAAATGGCATTCTCTCTTTTACCATTCACTGGCAACAACGCAATCGAAATAACATATTTATTGGGTCAACTGGCTGGCATCCTTCAGGTTTTTCTGGAGATGAACCAATTCATTTTTCTCTGGATCCATCTGATCCATCTGTTTGGGGTATTCAAGATCATCTACCCGGATTAGAAAAAGGCATTTATATAGGATATGAAACAACTACAGGCTATTGGCAAATTCTGGTTTCAGCAGGCGGCAAGCTGAACACTGCATATTTTCTAATCGGAAGTACCACACCCGTATCTGATGTAAATATGACTCAGCAATGGGGTTCAGATTTGCCGATGCAGCCGGCCTTGTTAATGAATTACACAGATGGTTTCCAAAATAAAACCGAATCATATGGTTTAGCAACACCTATCGAATGCACCAGCGCTGCTGCCGGCGATTTCGATAATGACATGGATATTGATTTATATCTGGCATGTCGACGTGGTGTAGAAAATGTAGCTAATCGGCTGTATGAAAACCTAGGAAATGGAACATTTCAGTTAGTGGCACCCAATCTAAGTGGCGCCAAGGGAGTAGAAGGTACAGGAGTAAATTCGAGTGAGTCTGTTGTGGTTGCTGACTATAATGTAGATGGCTTCCTTGATCTATTTGTGACCAATGGACAGAATTATATCCCCGGGCCTCCTTACACATTAGGGGGGCCAGATCAGATTTTTCGAAACTTAGGAAATCAAAACAACTGGATAGAGATTGACCTTAACGGAACATCGAGTAATAAATCTGGAATTGGTGCCAAAGTTTATGCCACATCAGGTGGAATCACTCAACTCCGTGAGCAAAATGGTGGCTATCACCGATATTCACAAAACCATCAGAGGATTCACTACGGGCTTGCCTCCAACACGCTTGTAGATTTACGTATTGAATGGCCAAGTGGTATTGTAGACAATTTTGTTGATGTACCAGTTAACAGACTTTATCAAGCAACAGAAGCCGGAGGACTCACTGAGGTCAGTCTTGATGTGACCCCACCGTCATCATGCGGCAAACCAATCTACGATGGTGCAGTCGATACTGCAATTTTCTTATGGCAAAATTGTGAAACCGGGCAATGGTCCTTAAGAGCAACCTCGGGGTCAAATAGCAACGCCCAATATATCGGCAGTCTTACGTCAGACCAGGTATTTACCAATGTGACACCTTTCAGTCTAGAAGTGAATGATGTGCTCGATACATCGAATCCAACCCGTATTAACTATGAGATGTCAATGTGGAGCCCTTGGGATGATGGTTTTGACTTTAGCATCCCGACTGGCTCGAATACCTGCCTTGATGTAGACACACCTGCAGGTGCCATGATACTAGTGGGACCAACACGTAACCCCGTGAGTCCACCATTTAACCTGGATACCCTGGGGCCCTGTACAGCTCCTGTATCTACGTTATCCATTAATGATGCATTGGTCACCGAGGGTGCTAACACCGTAAGCTTTACCGTTACCTTATCAACACCGAGCAATCAGACGGTCACAGTAGATGTCGTCACCACGGATGGGACAGCTACTGCACCAACGGACTATACCCCACTACCACCTACTGTGCTGACTTTTAACCCTGGTGAAACCAGTAAAACGGTTATTATCAATATTGAAGATGACAATTTACCTGAAGGCACAGAAACCTTTACAGTAAATTTAAACAATGCCATCAATTCTAGCATAAGCAAGGCCAATGGCACCGCCACTATCAACGACAATGATCTATCTGTCTGCGGTCCACCAAGTTACGATGGCATAATCGATGGGGAAATTTTCCTGTGGAAGGACTGCACCACAGGACAATGGTCCTTAAGAGTAACTGCCGGGGCAAGCGGTAATGCCCAGTACATAGGCAGCCTGGAATCAGATCAAGCATTTAACAGTGTCACGCCATTCAGTGTGGAGTCCGGTGATGTACTCGACATTTCAATTCCAACACGCATTAACTTTGACCTACGAATGTGGAGCCCTTGGGAGGATGGTTTTGACTTTAGCTTTCCAACTGGTGCGAAAGCATGCTTGGATTTAAGCATACCTGCAGGAACGACGGCGCTGGTGGGGCCATTGCGTAGTCCTGTAAATCTACCATTTGATCTGGAATCATTGAGCCCATGCGTTATTCAATAAATTGTTCTGGATGGATTCTACAGAGTTGACTTGAAGTCATTGTACGCGAGCAATTGTATTCGGGAATAAGGAAAGAAATTGGCCGTAAATTTTTTATTATTTCGGATTCAATCATCGCCCTTATTTAATATTATAAAGTTATTAATTACTAATCAAAGGATTACAACATGAACACCTTAAGATTAGATGTAGCGACGCTATCAGGATCACTTGTCTTGTATATTTTCGTATTCACATTCACATCTGCTCTCTCACTCCAAGCTAAAGCTGTAGATCAGCCCAATGTTGTAGTAATCCTGGCGGATGATATTGGCTATACCGAAGTCGGCCCATATCAACCTGCTAATTCGAATGTTCCGACTCCTAACATTGATCAACTGGCCAATGAAGGCATGATGTTTACTGATGCCCACTCTCCAGGGGCAGCATGCTCGCCCACCCGCTATTCAATTTTAACCGGTAATTATCCTTATCGTGGAAAAGTTCGCTGGGGAGTCTGGAACTACAATGAAGCATCTATGATACGCCCAGGCCAACGGACTATCGCACAACTCATGCAATCAGCCGGTTATAACACCGCATTCTTTGGCAAATGGGGTATCGGAGGTGACTACTACGTCATTAATGGAAATTATTTTTACCGTGGCAGCGACTTCTGGATGGTGGATTATTACAGGGGGTTTTTTAATGGTCCACGTGACAACGGATTTAATTATTCGTATGTATTACCTGATGGCATTCAAAGAACCCCTTATGCCTACTTTGAAAATGACCGGTATGTTCCCATTAACCCCAGTCAGTCAAACATGATCTTCTTACCCAAGGGGCCATATTTAAACGGCGAGATCCCATTTGCAGGGTATGGAGACCCAAACTGGGATAGTAGTGAGGTTGGGCCTAAAATAGCAAACAAGGCTGCTGACTTCATAAATCAACATCATGCCCAAAATCAGCAGAATGGCACAAACACACCGTTCTTTATGTTGTATGAATCCCAGGCAATCCATGGGCCACTGACACCACCGGATACCTTTGATGGCCAACCGGTCGCAGGTGTAACGGGCGATGCCAAGGGAGATATGATCTACGAACTTGACCTGCAAGTCGGCAAGATTGTGTCGACATTAGAGGCATTAAACCTGGCTAATGATACCTTGTTCATCTTTACAAGTGATAATGGTGGATGGGGTGATAACTCACCTTTTCGAAGTAATAAGGGTCATATATATGAAGGTGGGCACAGAGTTCCATTCATCGCCAAGTGGGGTGACGGGACACCAGCGGGCTCCTACATTCAACCAGGTTCAACCAGCAATCAAACCATCTCCGGCGTTGACATCATGGCCACGATGTATGCCATCGTCAATCAAAACATGGCTCCCGATGAGGCATACGACAGCGCCAATCTCCTTCCAATATTATTAGGGCAACAAAGTGAAAGTGAGCCGTTACGTGATTACATGATCTTTCAGGCGGTTCAGGGTAACGCCATCACAATGTTTTGGGGAGGCATCCGCCAGGGCCCATGGACGCTGTTAATCAACGAGAGTGGCAATGCAGCAGGACTATATAATTTAGATAATGACATCGCGCAAACAACGAACCTGATTAACAATCCTCAACATAGTGACTTGATCTCGCAAATGTTTGGGCAATACAACGCTGCCTTAAATCTATCTGCACGCACAGTTCCGGTATTTACACCTGAACCGCCGACTTCACCAAGCTTTTGTGGAACGCCGACATATGATGCGAGCGTGGATAGAGCCATCTTCCTGTGGCAAAACTGTAACACCGGGCAATGGTTCCTGCGTGCTACTGCCGGTACGGCGGGTTTTGTCGACTATATCGGTATGCTGACTTCCACGCAGGGGTTCACCAGCCTCACGCCTGTTAGTCTGGAAGCCAATGATATTTTCGATACCTCGGATCCTGGGCAAGTCGCCTTTACCCTGCAGATGTCAAGCCCCTGGGAAGATGGTTTTAATTTCCAACTGCCCGCTGC
>CAMYJO010000014.1 GCA_947258755.1 uncultured Gammaproteobacteria bacterium | reverse complement strand
GTTGCGAAATTTGATGTTGCTCCCAACCCTGGTGCTGAAGGTGATTTTGTTACATTTATAGGTGCTTTGTCCTACGATCTTGATGAAGGTGATGAGATAGTTTCCTGGAAATGGAGAATACTGGATGTAGGCAGTGAAGCGGACAAAAATACATACATAGAAAAGCAGAACCTCTCCATTCCATTTCCTGATAATGTCACCACTGAAATCGAATTAACTGTCACAGATTCTTTTGGTGAAAGCACAACTATAAAATCAGGTCAAATACCGATAGGTCCAGATGAAACAGAAGAGGTTCCTCCCGTAACGATCAACAACATTGCACCATTTGTTAACGCTATTAACTACGAGGTGCAGGCAGGTGAGCTTGTCACCCTGGAGGGGCTGTTTGCAGATCCGGGTTATAGTGACCGGCATACTGCCAGCTGGTCCAATATCAATGGACTTAGCTGTGTACAAGCAGAGGATACCGGCGATAGTGGGGCGTGTTTTGAGGAAAATGAACCTTCATTCGCTACCGGTATTGTACGCGATACGTATGCTGTGCCTGAAGATGCGGCTGCCGGAACAGTGTTTGACCCTACCTTAACGGTTGCTGAGGTTGCTGATGAAGATGGCGGAGAAGGTGAAGATAAAGCCCATCTCAAGATTGTAGATTACTCTGTAGATCCTGCTAATCCTGGTAATCCAGAGTGGGATGAAAATGAGGATGGATGGCACGAACCTGGCAGTAATGATATAGCAACTGCTCCAGTATTAGCGAGTGACTGGTCTTATCTCGGAAAGATTCATAAGGCTGGTGACATTGATATTTATCAATTGACACCTGATTTTGACAATAACGGGGTTGCTGATGCCTCACTAACTGCAATACCGGCGGGCACCGAGGTCTTGGTAGAGCTCAGTCAGTTACCTGCGGATTTCGACCTGATTTTTGTTACTGATGCTTCCCCTGGTACTGGTACACAGGATACAAGCTGGGGCGAACTGGCCTGGGGTGAACTGGCCTGGGGTGAACTGGCCTGGGGCGAGCTGGCCTGGGGTGAATTGGCCTGGGGTGAACTGGCCTGGGGTGAACTGGCCTGGGGCGAACTAAGCACGCCGCTGATTGCAGCCTGGGGTGAGCTGGCCTGGGGCGAACTGGCCTGGGGTGAATTGGCCTGGGGTGAGCTGGCCTGGGGTGAACTAGCCTGGGGTGAGCTGGCCAGTATCTATGAAACTGCATCATTTTTTGATATTCCACTCAGCTGGAATGGCTACACGGTACCCGACGGCACAGAATCAAGTGGCACTGACCTGAAATTATCTGAGCTTGGTATCACCGGTGTTTTAGGCGATGGGGACTATAGAGTTGCAGCATATTCTGCAAATCGAGGAACCGATAACGAGAAACTATTGATTCGTACCGACAGGCCGGGCACAAAAATCTATGTCATTGTTGTTGGTCCCAATGGTGCATTTAACGCTACAAGGCCATACAGGCTTCAGGTAGAAATGTCACGGCCAATAGATATCAAGCCGCAGCTTGAACAACTGGGTTTGTGTACGCGTGATACATCTCTGGTGACGGGTGCTGATGTTACTTCTTCAACAACCGAAATTGGAACACCAGCAGGAACGGGTCCGAAAACCCTGATCGTGACCCAGCTCGAGAGGATGTCTTTTTTCTATGGTGACAGTACTGGCTTGAAAACAGCGCTGGAATCATTTGCATCAACTCATAACGCCACGGTAATTTCATTACCCAGTAATATTTACGATAACTGGGATAAAAACCCATGCGATGTTGATCAAGCGAATGCAGTGACTGAAAGTATTCGTGGGATCATCAATGCAGAAATAGATGCTAATGGCCCTTACGAATATGTGGTGTTAGCAGGGCCGGATGCGGTTGTTCCATCGAGGAGGGTAATAGACGAAACGGTCATTGGTAATGAAAGAAGCTATGTGGCTCAATCAGGTGTATATGCTGGAACACCGTTATTCTTCAGTATGTATGAAGGTAATATCCTGACTGATGACTATTATGTGGATCAAGATCCGATACCCAGACGTGGACGAGAGCTGTATATAGCGGACTTGCCGGTTGCCCGCTTGCTTGAAACATCAGGTCAAATTGCTGATACGCTGAATAATCATTCCGTTAATAAGACCATCACGGCCACTACGGCAATGGTCAGTGGATATCCTTTCTTCGATGATGGATCGTATGATACAGCGGCCGCACTGAGTTCACTTTCTGTAAATACATTAATTGACGAGGTAGATCAGAAAACGGGCTTGTGGGATTCAGAGGATTTGCTCTGTAGTCTGCTTGGGATAGGTGTTGATTGTTTTGTTAGTGATGTTAACGCTACTTATGCGCATTCTACTCACTTTGCACAACTAACATCTTACGGCTATGACAAAGGTGTAACTGATGCCCTGTTCAATACTGATATAGATTCAGCTACCAGATTGGAGGGAGGAAATATCGTGCCTGCTCTGAAAGACAAACTGGTCTTTTCGATTGGTTGTCACTTTGGATTGAATGTCAGAAATGGCTCTGCCAGAACAATTGGTACAGGACAGTATGAAATAGACGGCAACCTCGATTTGGTTGAAGCAATCAGTAAGCATGGCGGCACGGCTATCGGAACGATGGTATTTGGTTACGGGGATGACGAGAAAGTTGCCGGCACCGAAAGATTGATGGCCTTATTTGCTGATGAATTGGCAAGTGATGGCGGTATCAGTGTGGGTAAGGCTATGCTGAAGGCAAAACATCGCTATTTTGCCAGTCTTTCTGCTATAACCGAATATGATGAAAAATCGGTCATATCCGCGACAGTCTATGGATTACCGATGACCAAGGTCGAGTTTAGTGGCAGTGCTCAGCCGTTACTTGCCAGTCAAGTGACAGCTACTGAACAAACGGCTGTAGCTGATAGCAATAGTGGAAATTATACGGCTGCACCAATGGTATTGAGCAATATACCATTGACAAAGAATAACACGAATCGGGGTAGTTACTATGATTCAAATGGTGATACCCAGATTACTGCTGGTCGTGCAATTCAGCCTCGTGTGGTCGTACCTCTGACGAATACCTCAGTACCCTTGGTACATGGTGTGCTTGTTACAGGAGGCTCCTATAATGATGAAGATGATACAGATGCGGCGATAACCAGGCCAACAATGGACTGGGAAGCCAATTATACTGAGCCGCAAATTTGCTTGTCCGGATTCTGGCCTTCAGCATTAACTTCGGTTAATACGATCGGCAGTGGGTCTAGTGCTTCTCAGACGTTCGTGTTGATTCCAGGTCAATTCAAATGTACCAGTGGTGCTGCCACTACGGTTACTGGTGTCCAGCGTATATTTACAGATCTGAATCTCAGTATTCTAAGGTCAAGTTCACCCGATATTACACCACCTGTTATTAAAAAGGTCGACATCCAGACTAGTGATATTAACTTGGTATTGGATATAGATACTACAGATGACGAAGGTATTAATAAGGCTGTATTAGTGGTATTCAATGCTGGTGCGGTACGCTCAAGTGAATATCCATTGACGGGTGATGGTCCATACACAATTACGTATGAAAACTATCCAGCGGATGCCCGGTTCATGCTGCAGATAGTAGATAACAACGGCAATGTATCGAACTGGACAGCCAAGGGTCTGAATGCCAAGGTGATCAAGGTAGATGCGGGCAAGGATGTGTTTTATGAACCTGGCGTTCCTGTCACATTAAGCGGGACCGTCTATAATTTTGATCCCGCTCTGCTATTTGGCGATAACGATGTCTACTACAGCTGGACCTTCGGCGATGGCACGGAAATATCCGGTCTGCTTGCCGAGGATGGTGTGGCAGTACCGACTGATGAGAACAGGGTAGGTGACCTGAGATATAACGGTGATGGAAGTGTCACATTCCTGGTTGAACACATCTATCCCGGACCTGGCACCTATACCGCGACACTGAAGATCACGGACAAGGATGGCGGTGTCGGTGTTGATACGGTCATGGCGATAAGATTGTGTGACAGCATCGATCCTGATATACCCGGCAACCTTGATCTGGTCGGCTGTTCGGTGACCAATGATGCCAACCAGTTTACGCTCAAACTGACGGTGGCCGGTGTTATCGACGAGACTGCACAGTACCGCGCTCACCTGGATCTTGTTGGAAATGGCAAGAAATTCACCCGGATCAAGTATGCCGGTGGTCAAGTCAGCGGTCTGGCCAGTCTGCAGGCGTATGTCGATCCTGCCGATCCGAGCACGATCGTATTTACCTTTGACCGCACCGAAGTGGATCCATCGGCAGTGACGTTAAACTGGTATGCCGAGACCCAGGATGGTGTGAAGAAAGGCAAATCGCAGGGCTTTGCCGACCGCCTGCCGGATGCCAATGCTGAAACATATACCATCGAATAGGCAACAGATTTGATCACAACAGACAGGCTGCCATGTATTAATGGTAGCCTGTCCTGATCGAAGTTGGTATATAATGAATTTGTGTTCAGATTAGTCGGTATATTTACGGAGAAGTTGTGCCCCAACCAGCTCATTTACCCACCAGTAGTAGCGAAAAGGCTACACTTCGTTATCTTCCCAGAACACTGATTGATCAGTGGCTTGTCAATCCTGAAGAGGATCCTGTCTGGGGTCAGTGGTTATCGGGTTCACTGATGCATTGTGATGTCACCGGTTTTACCGCAATGTCAGAGGCCCTGGCCAAGGCTGGCAAGGAAGGCGCCGAAATGATGGCGCATATCCTCAATCGATTCTTTGAACGCATGATCAGTCTCGCTGCCGAATGGGGCGGTATACAAATGAAGTTTGGTGGCGATGCGATGCTGTTGTATTTTCATGGCGAAGATCACGCGACCAGGGCCGCCGCCTGCGGTATGCAACTACAAAAGGCCATGCGGGAGTTTCATCGTGTCAAGGTGCCTGGTGGTGAAACCAAGCTGCGTATGCGCATCGGAATCCATAGTGGAAAATTCTATTCCGCTTCTGTCGGTGTTGCGCAGGAATCATTGCATTATCTGCTGATTGGTAAAGACGTCAATGAGTGCGCACTGACGGAACCCATGGCTGAGCCGGGTGAGGTTGTGATAAGTGAAGCAACGTTTAATTTACTTGATGAGCGCAGCACCCTGGTTAAAACATCACATGAAAAAATCTGGAAAATAAAAAAAGTCAATGCCAGTGAAGATGGGTTAAAAAGTATTGATACCTCAAAACTGCCGATACATATTCTGAAGCGTTACCTGATGAAGCCTATTGCCGATGGCATGACAACAGGGCTGGACGGTGAAAACCGTAGGGCAGTCATTGTCTTTATTGATCTACATGGTGCCGCAAAAATGCTCGATCAATATGGCGGTGAAACGACACTCGGTGAACTCAATACTTATATGGAGATGGTGTTGTCACTGGTTTCAATACACGGCGGCTATCTGGCCGCCAGTGATGTTGCCGAGGAAGGTGACAAACTGATCATACTGTTCAGCGCTCCTGTATCTATTGACCTGCCTGAAGCCAGTGCCATGCGCTTTGCCATCGAATTACGTGATGCATTGTTGAATTCAGACCTGCATCTTAGTCAACATATTGGCATCAATTCCGGGTATGTATTTGCCGGGGAGATCGGATCCAGGCGTCGTCGAGAATATACCGTCATAGGCGACAGTGTTAATTTGTCAGCGCGATTGATGGCGGCAGCAGACATGAACACCATCCTCGTATCTGCTGCAACAGCCAGCCGTGCCGACCAGGAATTTGAACTGGAGCATTTACAGCCCATCCGCGTCAAAGGCAAGAGTCAACCTATCGATATATGCCGGCTGCAAGGCTTGAATCAGCATTATGAGGCCACCACAACCAAGTCTGAAATGCCTTTTATGGGCAGAGATGCCGAGATGGCACGCCTCAAAAGGGCTGCGAAAATCGCCGAAAACGGACAAACATCATCGGCCTATGTATGTGGCGTGGCCGGCATCGGTAAATCACGGCTATGCGATGAATTCTATGAAAGAATGGAAATGTCCGGATGGATGGGCTTAAACGGTATCTGTCAGAGGCATACATCGGAAACGCCATACAGCGCCTGGCGCGTGCCATTAAGGATGCTTTTTGGTATGAATGTGTCCGACTCACAGGAGGTGATGTGGGAAAAACTGAAGACCGGGATAATCAAACAATGTTCGGAACTTGATGTGTTTGCACCATTGGTTGCAGATGTGCTTTCAATCCAGGGCAAGGAAAATCCGGTAGTTAAATCAATGGATAGCAAAACCAGGCATGAAAGACGTATCTCAACTATCACTAAATTGCTCAATACTTTTTCAGTCGAGCAGCCAATCCTGTTAATGATTGAGGACGTTCAATGGATTGACGGTCCTTCATGTGAATTGATCAATGTCCTCCTTTCGAGTAAAAGTGCGCGCATCATGGTTTGTCTTAACTCGCGTACCGCAGAGTTACCGGCGGACCTGGCCGATATGACACCTGGCGAATTTATCGAGCTGCAAGAGTTACCTGCAGATGTCTCGCAAAATCTTCTGGCATCGTTTCCAGATATTGATCCTGAATTACAGAATGCCATTGTCGACAGGGCGAATGGTAATCCTCTGTTTATCAATGAATTAATTCAAAGTAAAGCGGTAGGTGCGGATGCGTTGCCGGAAACGGTATACGATGTGATTATGGCGCGTCTGGATCAGTTATCTGACAGAAAAAAAGAAATACTTAGACTGGCATCTGTTATAGGTCATAGCTTTGAAGTAACGATGTTGAGATCATTATTTTCCGGCACGTTCAGTGACAAAGATCTGTCTGCGCTAACCGACAGTCTTGCCGCAGAGGGATTCATTATCCCGCATGCGAATAACCAGATTTTTGAATTTAACAATAACCTTGCCTGGGAGGTTGTATACGAGACGTTGCTGTATGCAGAACGAAGACGTCTCCATTGTAATGTGGCTGAATGTATTGAGGCAGCAAATGATGACCATATTGAACCAGTATCCGGTTTGTTGGCGCACCATTATGAACAGGGTAACGTGCCTGAGAAAATTATTCGCTATTCAGCTGTGGCCGGTGATTATGCGGCATCCATGTTCGCAAATGATGAGGCGGTAGATTATTACAACCGTGCTTTAGAGAGACTCAGTGAGCTAAGTAAAGTCAAAAATACAATAGACCAGAGTATTTTAATAGAACGCATAGGAGACGTCCAGCAGGCTACTGGTCATGAGGAAGAAGCTGAAAGATATTTTAATGAATCAATAGGCATCAATAAACAAAATGCGCATGGAAAGCGGGCTAAATATGTTTGCGCAAATGAAAAAATAAATATAAGAGAGTCAGTCTTGTGCAGAAAAATATCCATTTCTTACGCAAGGCGATCTGAATGGAATGATTCGCTCAAATGGATTGATCAGGCATTTAATCGATTGCCTGATAAACCCGGTAGTGTTGCAGCACAAATTTGTGCAACTAAATGTGGAACATTAATCAAGCTTGGTGAGACTAAAGAGGCAATAAATTGGGGAAAAGAAGCGATAAGGCGAGCGTCTCACTGTAAAGATATAGGTACCAAGGCACACGCAAGAAATGCACTGGCTTTGTCTTACAATGAGATAGGGGAGTATAGAGAGGCCATAAAATATTTGCTTAAGGCCATTGAGCTCTATGAAGAGCTTGGTGATTATCCAGGCCTGCTCTCTGCAAATACTAACTTGGGAAATTCATATGAATTTTTGGCGGATTATCAAACTGCTGAGCAGCATTTTAAAACCGCGCTCGATGTAAGTAAGCAGATGGATAATATGTTATGGGTGGCGATTGAATCATACAATTTGGCTGGATTATATATCATATGGGGTAAAATTGAAGAGGCTATTAATTATTTGAATGTAGTAATTATGGCGTATAAAGATCGTTTATGTTCGCCAGGCTTGGCAGGAGCATCATATATTAAATTATGTTATTGCGCGCTTGCACGCGGTAGCTTGGAAGACGCTGAAAAATACATCAATCAAGGAAAAAAATTATTGGAGACTTTAGGTGCACCTGCATTACTGGCAGAAGCAGAACTCCAGCATATAGAACTTTTGATGACACAAGGTGAGTATAGAATAGCTAAAGAAAAGTGTAAGCAAATACTCATGACAATAAGAGAAATTGATGCTAAACGATTGAAGGTAAAAGCAGACCGTTTAATGGCAATATGCCTCGTGGAGGAAGATGAAATTGAAGCTGCTACGATCCATATCAGGCAAAGTATTGATGTTGCACGTAAGATTGGTGCAGAGCTGGAGGAAGGTCAGTCATTGGTGGCGCTTGCAAAAATTTCAATTGAAGACATGGCAGGGTTCTCAGATTTAACCAGGAAATATCTCGATCGTGCGATTGAGATATTTACCAAGATAGGCGCAAGCCTAGAACTGGAAGATGCAAAAAGCTTTTTACAGGAAACCGCAGCGTAAATAAAAAATGTTACGTGAAATAGTTAGAGTAATAATGGGGGATATGAATGGATAACATCAGTAAGCCTGGGCTGCCATTAGTTCAAATATCTAATGGCGCTTGCAGGACTTACCTTTGTGAACCTGACTAAATGTGCAATTATTCAAAATGACTATGATCAAGCGCAAATATATATTCAGCAATGAACAGATATCCTGAAGAAAGTCGGAGTTATGGCTATGTTAGCAGAAGCCTGATTGCAACAGGTGGAATTATGGCTTTTACAAGGAAATAAGATAGAGATGCTTAATTATTGCAAAGGAGTTCTAAAAAATATAAAGGGCTTGGATGCAAAAGTATTGCGAGTCAAGGGTGAACTCATGCTGGGGATGTGCCTGATGGGGGTAGGAGGGTCGAGGCGGCCACCCTACATATCAGGGAGACTGTCAAGCTGGCCAGCAAGAATGGCGCTGATCTTGAACACGCCAGATTCTTAATTGCACTGGCAAAACTGTCAACAGAGGATTTAGCAGGATTTTCCAACCTGACTACCAAGTAGATAAACAGTGCTATCGAAATATTTGATCGTATAGGTGCCAAGCTGGATCTGAAACATGCCAGGGAGTTATTAGAGGAAATAAAAACATAGGCTAGGACATTTACATCTTTTCATAAACTTATATGGGGCGTTGCAAGATGAATAATATTAATAAAATTGGTTTGGAAGAAGTGTATAAAGATGTTGAAGACCAGGATAATTACCGGAAGATGATTACCGGTATCCATATGTTCTCAGAACTGAATGATGATGATATCGATGATTTGTCCCATTATTTAACAAAATATACAGCAGAGAGCGGCATTGAAGTAACCAAGGAAGGTGATACCGAAGGCTATATGTGTATCGTCGTCGATGGCAAACTGGAAGTCCGGAAGGTTGCTGCTACAGAAGATGAATATCAGCGTATTGCTGTAGTCAAGGCAGGCAGGACCATCGGGGAGATGACCTTACTGGACGACCTGCCACATTCCGCAACGATTGTAACAGTCCAGGATTCCGTATTCCTGGTCCTGACCAAGGAAATGTTCAATGAAATGCTGGAGGAGAACAAGACATTGGGTATCAAGATCATGAAAATCATCGCCCGATTGGTCAGCCTGAGACTTAGACAGACCAGTGGTGTGCTGGTTGATATATTACAAACACAGAATAGTATATATTAATAGTCAGCGTAAGACGCACAGATCGCGGGCTCATTCAACCAGCGCCTGGCCATGCCCACGCGGGTCGCTGGCAGCTGTCAGTTGCCCGTTTTTCTTGTTCTTTATGACAATCTGTATATTACCGTAGGAGCCCTGTCCGCCACCATGCGGTGACATTTTCAGCTTTAATTTATGACCCATTTTCGTCAGCCGCTCGATCTCGTCCGTGCTCAGGGCGTTATCCTCATACATGACCACATCAGGCAAGTACTGATGATGGAAGCGCCGCAAACTGACGATTTGATCGGCCGAACTGCCTTTCTCGAAATCGAGTATCGCCAGCAATATTGGCTGACGCATTGAATGTCTCATGCCTCCCTGTTTTCCTTGGCAGTTACAGCAGGCGCTACTAACAAGACAGAAAGTATGATGATCAACTTGTAAAATCTGTTTTTAAATCAAAGTTGATAGAAGATTTGATTGAGGCATAGCAACTCCCGATGGACAAGGCTTGTACATAGTTTAGCAAATGCGTGTGATGCTAATCGACTGTGAACGTACTGGGCAAGTTTAGCGAACCATGATTGAAATCGCCAAGCAGTACATTCTCATTGACATCGCGTGCATGTACTCGCCAGCTGTAGATGCCATTATGCTTAAGCAAACCTTTCGGTAATACCAGTTCAGGTTTTGATAAATTTTTAGAGCTGTATATGATGCGTTCTTCCCAGCTATCCTTGATGAATACTTGATAGTGCTTCGCACCCGGTATTGCCTTCCAGCTCAGTTTCGCAGGCGGAGTATCAAGTACGGCTTTGTCTGGCGGATTGAGATCAGTAGCCACCCCCATTTTATGTACCACGACAAAGTCCCTGGCTTCATACTGTTTACCATCCTTCATCGTGATGATCGAGGTATACCAGCCATCACCGGCATTAGTGGGTATGTCAAAGGTGTTGATAAATACACGTTTTTCCGGTTTTTTCTTTTCCAGTACCAATCGGTATTTTTCGCTATTGAGTGCGCCAATTCTGATCTTTTCTGGTGTGAACAGCTCGATCTTGTCAATATTCTTGAACTCGTAGGTCGAGAACAGAATCATGAAAAACAGGTCTTTATGGTCCTGCCAGTTACAGACATGGATGTCGAAAAAGCCGACCTTGGTATAGTGTGGATCATCGTCGGGTGCGGGTATTACGCCGGTCCAGGCGGCCTTGGTATTGAATAACACGAAAACAGTGAGAAAAAGTATTTTTAATTTATACATAGCGTAACCCTATTGCAGAAATTAACTATCATTATTTACCAGAATATTCGCTGTTCTCAAACGAAGACTCAGACCCTTCAGGATCCCCAGGCTCAGCTCCGGGTACTGGATAATCAATCCATGCAAACGTGATTTTTGCAGCGACAGGATATGCGAATCCTCGAGTACCACGGCGGTGGCCGAGCGGGCTTGATCATCCAGCAGATTCATTTCGCCAAAGCAGTCACCCGGACCGAGTGTGGCGATGTATGTTACAGATTTTGGATTATTATCTATCGAGATGCCGACCTTGCCGGTCTGTAGGATATACATATGGTCTCCATAATGATTGATCTCAAAGACCGTATCTCCTGTAAAGTAGTTCTCATCTTCCAATTCCAACGCAACTGCGCGCAGATCTTCGGTATGGACCTCCGAGAATATCGGCGAACGCTTCAATAATAGTATTCTGTCTAGTAAACCGGTCATAGTGCCTGCTAGTTATATTTCATTGAGGGCATTGCTGGCACAGGAAGCTAGCCACGGATCCTGCCTGTTTACACACCAGTTCAATGCATCTTTTAAGTTGTCGAAGTAGCGGGTTTTGCTGCCATCCGGGCGTCTCTGGCCGACGCAGTTGTCCAGAAGATCCGTCAAATGATAGGCCAGTTTCTGATTGTCCAGGTTGCGCAAGGCTTCCTGCGCCTGCGTGCAGATATATTTATCTTTGTTCCTGATGCCGGTTTGAATTATCTTTATCGTGGTCGGATCCTCAATCGCCTTCATGGCTTGCAGGGTCAGGTCAATGATCTGCTCCTGCCTTTCCGTCAACGCATATACAAGCAATTCAAAGGCTTTGGAGTCAGAAGCACTGGGATTGGATTGCAGCAACTGTAGGACCTCGGTAATCGCCTGTGCATCCTGGGCCTTGGATAGCGCGATTTCCTCCATGACAAGGTTGGGTGTGCCATTCTCAAGCAGCTTGTTCAATATTGAACGTTGTGCATGCGGTGCGGCGAAGTCGCCTTTCTTGATCCACGAAATAAACAACTGACGGGGATGGTCATGACTGAACTTGTCGATAGCGATATGTCGCACCAGTGGGTGGCTATCACTGATGGCCTCCAAAATGAGCTGGTCTGATGCATCAGAATCTAGTACATGCGCTGCCTGTATAATCAGAGAGCGCACTTTGTGATCATCTTGTCGATAGTGTTCCAGAAGTGCTTGTTTGAGAGCAGGCATCGAGCCCTGCGGCCATAGCGCCAGTGACTGTATCGCGTGAGTCGACAGGCGTTTGTCCTTGTGTGTAATCAGGGCCGGGAATACGCTACTGTCAATCTTGTCGAGATTGTCGCTCAGGCCGTATTGATTGAATTCCTGCAGTGTCTCCAGGGCCGAAAACACTTCGCCTATTTCTGACGAACGCAGCATCTCATTGAGCAGTTCATACGCTTGGTCATCCGCATCGGACACCAATTTGCAATAGACTGCTAATATCTTCATGCGCGGATTGCTGTTCTGCAAAAGGACATCGACCTGAGCCTGAGCACGCGCATCACCAAGCTTGATCAAGGCCTTCATGATCGTTGATTTCAGGTGCGTATCAGCATTTTCATATTCCGCCCACAGAAAATCACCCATCTTATCGGGTTTGAGCGGGATCAGGGTCTCGATCAACTGGTTTCGTGTATCGCACGATGAACCGTGAATGCGTTGCAGCAGAGTAGGAACAGCCTCCTGTGGAAAGGAGCGGGCCAATACACGCGCATAGGCTGTACTGATCTGGTCATCGTCCTGTAGCACACCGCTTTGTAGTTCCTGTAACACTGACGCGCCACCTTCTCTGAGAGCAATCTCCTGGTCCTGGTTCGGAAGAAATAAGCGGTTGCGCAGGTGGGTCAGGAGCTCATTTACATAGGCTTTGTTCATACGCATATTGAATAGCAGATAAAGCAGGGTTCCACACAGGCCAATGCCAAGAAAGTAAACAGGATCGAGACGTTGAATTGCCCACAATGTGCCACCACTGACCATTAGCGCCAGTGGAATCACAACCACCACTGACATCGCCCTTGCGCGGCCCTGGATATTGTTCGGCAAGGCGTTATAGAACATATTCCTGACCGGATTGCGAAATGCAGGCATAATTGAATCCTTGTTCAAGGTCGCAATCAATGCCGCCGGTAATGTAAATGAAACTAATAAGCCTATGTAACTGACTGCTGTCGTAAACGGGAAGAATAGGTTGACATTCTTGATACCGAACCGATGGATCACGCGGCTGGTCACAAACAACTGCAGTAATAAAGCGATAGTATTAGTCGTGACCGCAAGATAACCGAAAAAGGCGGTCAGGCTTTCCTCAGTCTTGAATGTTTGCGTGAAGATCTTATTCGCCGAATAACACAGAATATAAAATACTACGACCATGAAAAACAACGCAAATGATGCATAGCGCACCAGATCAGACGTACGCATGAACTTCATTCCGGTCGAGATATCATGCATCGACTGCGCAAGTTGATTGGCATTTTTGCGCGGATGTCGAAAATACAACGATGTGCCAATCTTCTGGTGATGCCAGGTAATCATTGCCATACTGACTGCCAGCGCAATACACCAGACAATCAGCAGGTTCTGCACACCGAGATACGGCACCGTTGTGGCCATAAACAGGCCGCCGATAATGATGCCGATCTGCGTACCGGCAAGAATAATTGGTGTCAGACGCTTGGCCTGGATGCCGTCGAGATTTTTCGATAAATAAAGTGCCGCATGGATGATTATCAATTCCGACGCGATTTCGTATACGAGAAAATAAAACGGATAGACCAGGCCGAAATCAAAAAGCGACATCGTTAGCCAGGCAGTCGCCAGCATTACGATGATGATACCGTTAAGAATCTTGAAAAAACGCTCCGGCGGTAAACGATCCGCATAAGCAGCATAGGCGGTACTCATGATGAACAGCAATACACCCAACACAATGTACATCACCGGTAGGTATTCGATGCCATAACGCTTGAAAAATAGCGCATCGGTCGTACCGCGCCCGATAGCAGTACCGAAGCCCAGCACCAGGAACAACAACATGAAGTAAAATGTTGTGCCCCTTTCATCATCCTTGATCAGCAATAATTTATTGATCTGATTGGTAATCATGCTTACCTAGATAGCCCGTTATTTTATTTGCTAATCAGTTATTTATTGACCCCAACTACTCTACCATTAAATAAGGTAGTCGATGATGAACAGGGCAGAATCAGCGAAAGTCACATAACATCATATGCAGGTATTCTAATATACAGGCTAACCAGTTCTTCCCGTGTCATTGCGAGTAGAGCGAAGAAACCTCCCATTAAACACCCGGTGCGGGATGGACCTGGACGGTGTCAGCAAGGGAGTACCGGTTCCTGCCGGTTCTTTTAGCATCATACAGAGCAGTATCGGCACGTGCGATCAGGCTGTCTCGGTTTTCGCCTGTGACATATTGCGCCAGGCCAATCGATACGGTCACGGAAGGTAATGGGCATCCCTGTTGGTCCTTGATTTTCTGCTGCTGGACTTTCTTCAGTAACTGTTCCGTTGCTTGCTTTGCATACTCCAGTCCGGTTTGGGAAAGGATCATTGCATATTCTTCACCACCATAGCGGATTGCAATATCATTCTCATTCAGGGAGGTGCGAATGACATTGGCAACCGATGCAATGGCTTGATCACCAGCCAGGTGCCCGTATTTATCGTTATAATCCTTGAAGTGGTCGATATCGATCATCAATAGGCAAATTGGCCCATGGGCTGCAAGATAGTTATCAAAGCTTTCTTCCAGCCATCTTCGGTTTCTCAACTTGGTCAGGATATCGATATTCGATTTGGCTTCGTATTTTTGTTGCAATTTTTTGGTTTCAGATATGGTGTAATTGTCATACCGTACACGGGTACACAACATCCGCAGCAGGTTCCTCGCGATAATGCTGGATTGATCTATCAGGTTCCAGAGAACGTTGTTCTCGATCCTGAGTACGTGCGAGGTACAGTCCGCGATTACGGACGCTGAGGTATACTCTTCTTCCAGAGCAGACATTTCACCGACACTGCGTCCTTCGCCAATGTGGGAGAGGGCGGGGCCTTCGCCTTTTTTCAACTGGATGCGTAACCGGCCATTAAGCACCACATACAACGCATGATTACGTTGACCCCGTTTGAGCAGGACTTCATCCTGGTCTAATTCGTAAACCGAGCAGTAGGATGCAATCCATTGAATGATATCGGGATCAACACCATCAAATATAAACAGGTTTGCTAATTTCTCCGGAGTTGCCGGTTCGGATAATCGTTTCATAAATTCATATCAATATGACATTGTACGGTTTTGGTAGCCTATATTAACACAATCGCATGAACATGGGCTTATTCGGGCAAGTGTCCTGAACAATTAAAGTGAATAACTCGTCATTGAAATTAGAAACTAAATCTATCGCCGCAATACAGCTAGCCAGAACGTTAATTATATTAGTCGTCAGGCAAACACTGAACCAAAGATGAGCATTGCAGCGGTTGGTTCGACATGCAATTGCGCGATGAATTTGCCGTACGCGTCGGCCATCGTACCTCGCAGATCATCCGTGTCGGTTCCTTCACTGTATCTCTGCTCAGTATCGCCATCGTCTACCTCACCGCGACCGTGGGTTCGGACATGGTCTGAGATCGACGTGGAGAACATGCCGCACATGCCCCGTTTGCAATTAGCTGGCTTATCCGGGAGTAGTTGAATCGGTCATGCCGGGATACCTGTGTTCGTAATCTGTCAATGCATCCTGTATAGCCTGGGTAAAAGCCGGTGCACATTCATCAGGAGCGGAAATACAGGCAAATGATCCTTTTTTCAGCAGTATTTCTCTCGATTCTGCACCAAGACTGGTAGTGATGATATTGCATGTTGGATTCAGTCTTCTAATTATTTCAAGCAGTTTTTCATTACGTGTACCGTGCAGGAAAGCATCAGGTATCGTTGATATGACGACCTTGGCATCACAAACACCTAGCTCACGAAGTACATGGGGATTGCTGATATCGCCATACACAACCTGTAGGCCGTGTTCCTTGATGTGTTTATGACCATCGATATTGAAGTCTATTACAAGTATTTTGGTGAGCAGCTCAGAGCCGTCTTTTTCTAGCTGACGTACGATTGCATCCGTATTGACAAAGTAACCCAGTATAATAATTTCCTTGTCTGTATGACCTGTAGAGCCGCCAGCTTGTATACTGGTTGGCTCCAGTTTTTCTTTTCGGCGTATAATGCGTTGCAGTGCGATAGCAATACCGTAATTATTGTTGATAGCAAAGGCAGCAATGACGACTGACATCATAAGCGCATAGGAAAGCACCATCTGATCTTCAATGTCGAGCATACCCTGTGCAATTCCAATTGGAATCAGCAGCAATAAAAACTCACTGATCTGGGCCAGGTTGATTGATGCAGTGATCGAGACGATAAATCCCTGTCGCGCAGCAAGCAGGATGGGTGTAAAGATAAACAGACGTGCTAATATGGCGATACCCGTAAGCGCTGCTGCATCCAGCAGGATTTCCACGGTAGGCTTTGGTAATGATATCCCCAATGCGACGAAAAAAAGTGCCATAAAAAAATCCCGCAGGCTGGTAACTTTTGACTGTACTTCTATATGTTCAGGATGCCTTCTGATGGTAACGCCCGCCAGCAGAGCCCCCATTTCAGCCGATAACCCTAAACTTGAAAACCCGGTGGCACACAGAAAGCACCAGCCCAATGCCATCAGTGTCAGCAAGTCCGGTGAACGTGCCATCAGTGACATAATGCGCGACAAAATGAAGCGGCTGGTAAGCACAAGCACCAAAGCCAGTACGATACCGCTCGCGAGCATAAACCAGATGCCTCCACTGCTCTGGTGAGACTGGGATTGCACGTAGGACAGCGCGCTGATAGCCCAGATATCCTCGATAATCAGGGTCAGTACAGTGATCTTGCCGGCCTGGGATCCAAGATCGAATTTGTCACCCAGCAGTTTGACTACGACGGCAGTGCTGCCGAGACTGCACGCCACGGCATAGAAGAGCCAGGATTCGGGATTGCTGCCCAGGCCGACGGGATTTACGCCAAGTGCTTGTGCGCCCCATTGCAGGGCATAGATCGTCGCGAAAGTAAGAGGTGCCTGTAAAACCATGGCAATGCCAACCTTCGGTCCCAGTCGTTTAATGCCCTTGAGGTCCATTTCTAGGCCAATGATGAACAGCAGAAACACCAATCCGATGTGCGACACCTCCTCGATCAGGTTCAGGGAATGGCCAAAGTATTGTCCGGAAAAACCAGCGATCAGGACACCACTGACAATATAGGCGAGTAGGGCAGGTAGTTTTATTCGATAAAACAGGATTGTGGTTATTGCTGCGGCGATAACGGCAACACTAATGGCGGTGAGCAGATCAATCTGAGTCGTTGACTCACTATTGGCAGCTGCTGACAGTCCTGGCATCAGTGAGGCGAATATCATGGTGATTGTAAACGCCGGTTTGTAGGAGGACATGCTCAATCCTTCTTGTATCAGTTGACTGAATCATGATGTGAATATGAATCGAGACAAGAATCTACGCATAACTCTGTACAATGAATCTACGCTACACTTACCCAATCGTCAAGGCAGTCCAGATGAGCTCTTGATTTGTACCACAGAGAAAGGCGCGACGGACACAACGGGAGATGCAATGGTAGTAGGGCGTGGCTTCAAGTGAAACCTGGCTGGAGCAAGGTTTGGGCATGGATAACTCCTTATAACCGTTGAGAATCGTCCTTATTGAATAGTGTTAATAATGGTATTGATATGGGGGTTTGTCAATATTATGATGGGTGTTCATATAGTCGATAATCAATCGCATAAAAATGAATAACGAGACACGGGTTCTCGTTAATACAACTGTTAGGCTATCAATTTTTGGAATTAGGTGGATGCCAAACAAAATACCAATTAATTATAAAGTGGATGGCGGGTTGGTTTTTATTCAAGAGTTCTTGAAACATCCTCTTCAGATTGGATCAATTATTCCAAGCTCTCGTTACCTGGAGCGGCGAATTGTTGCGGCTGCGGGAATTGCTTCAGCCAATGTTGTTGTAGAGTTAGGTGCCGGAACAGGAGGTATTACTCGTGCAATACTACGTGCGATGCCAGAGCACGCCAAACTTCTTAGCATCGAAATTAATCCACATTTTCATACTCTGTTAGAAAACATTGAGGACGATCGATTAATAGCACACTTTGGCAGTGCGTATAAGCTCAAGGAAATTATTTCTTTATATGACCTAGGTGCCCCGAATGTAGTAATTTCTGGTATTCCGTTTTCTACCATGAATCGTAGCACGGGAACTCAAATCCTCAAAGCCATATCATCTCAACTTACCCCTAACGGACGCTTCATAGCATACCAAGTGAGTAATCGAGTCGCTACTTTATGCCAGCCTTTCCTAGGATCTGGGCAGACTACGACAGAGTTTCTTAACATTCCACCAATGCGTATTTTTCAGTGGGAGAAGAAGGAATAAAAGAATAAAAGGGGTCGGTGACAATTGAGAAGCATTCGTATTTTCATTTGTCACCGACCCCTTTAATCCAAAAACCACGCCGTGTTACGGTCAGTAGAACTAAGCGTTATATTTCTGTAGGAAATTTATAATGAAACTAATTGTACTTATTTCGTTTATTTTAGTTGCTACAAATATATTTGCATGGGAGAAATATCCAGGTACTGATAAAGACATTCTGAGCACAGATCCAATTGAATCAGCTAAAATTGCTATTAATAAAGGTGACTTTCGTCTAATTATGGTAGCTCAGTGTTTTCTTGGTATGCCCAGTTATAAAGGGAAAGGACCACCTAAAGTTAATCCTCGTGTTTTAGGTGACAACTGCGATGAAATGTTTGGGAAAAAAGCATCAAAGAATGCTCAGGCACTAGAGGAATGGGCAAGCAAGTATAATACCTACGTACAGCAATATAACAAATCACTTAAGTCGCAAGGGCATTCGCCCACGCTAGGACCTCGCTAACGCTCGGCCTCTTAGCTCAAACGTTCGAATTAAAAATCAAAAGCAGGGAGCATTTATGTCAATAGAACCATTTATAAAAAGCAGCGATATCAAAGCTTCTCTACATTTTTATGGCAGCATATTAGATTTTGAGGTGGTTCAGGCTCCGGATCCAGATCCCGAGTCGGTACTGTCTAAGTACGCCTTTTTAAAAAGGGGAGATGGGTATATCCATATTTCGCAACATGCTGTTGATGGTGTGTTTGGGAACGTAATTTATGTACGAGTCAAAGATCTTCACGAGCTTTATAACGTATTTCGTAATAATGGTCTCAAAGTACAAGAAAAATCAGGGATAACTATGGAGCCTGTAGCGCAAACCTGGGGAATGGAAGAATTCTCTGTTGCGGATCCAGACGGAAACCGCATTACATTCGGGCAACGAATTGCGCAATGAATAAAAGGGCTCGGTGACAACTGAGAAGCATTTGTATTTTCATTTGTCACCGCCCCCTTTAATCGACGTAGGCTTTCATTATTTGTAGCGTGCTATAGAATTATTTTCAATGAAATTTTCAATGCTGGTAGCAGGGACAGCGCCACCTTGTGCAGCTCGGATCTTGCCTTCAGGGTTATAGATCAGAAATGTTGGCGTGCCCATAAGGTGCTCACCGATCTGGTCATAATATATACCTGAGATGGCCTCAAGCGTACCCGTCAGGTTGGGGAAATTCAGTTTATGTTCATTTATATATGCTAATGAAGCATCCTTGTTTTCCAGGCCGTCAGTAGTGATACCCAGTATCTGAATATTTCCATTATCATTGTTACGCTCCTGCAGATCAACATACTGATGAGCCTCCTTGTTACATATATGGCAGTCAGAAGCCCAGAACATGACAACCAGCCATTTACCTTTGCCACTATAATCCGCAATACTGGCCGGGTTTCCATCCATGTCAGTTAAAGAGCTGGCATGGACTACAGCCGCACTAATAAGTAACATAAATCCAATTAACAGCTTGATTATCATATGATTCGTATTGACAGACATTGTGACCTCATTAATATATAAACGATACTGTACGTTATGACAATAATAGGCTTGCGTGGTTCAATAGTAATAATAACAGCAAAAAGCGTGGCCGCCTTGATTTTTGAAACGAGGCTGATCCCTTTTTGATCTGCGGGATCTCAGTTGTTGATATTAATTTACGTATAGTTCGGTTTACCTCGATTATCCCTTAATCTAATCTGAATATTTGGGGTCAGAGTAAAAACTCTGATCTGTGTCAAAGGATAAATGATAGTTTTTACTCTAACCCCGCTTATTTTTTGCATTTCTGGTCTAATTATCATCATTGTTTACATTGCCACAGTTCGCCGCAACACCGTGGTCTGGGTGTATCCATACTGAGCACCAATATCCACCAATCCCACAACCAACCCCAAGGGCTCCATCAATCACATCGATTTTACACCACCACTTTTCAGCGAATGGCTCTATGGCAAAATCTCCAGTGGGATCAGCATCAATGGTTCGACGAATGTTGTCGTGCACCATTGCAAGTGCTGATTCGATGCGTTTCTGAGTATCGGTATTCAACTCGTCATAATATCTAAATTCTGCCTTGCCATTTTGTACTTCCATAACAATATGGTTGTCTGGAATATCTGGCGAACTTTGCAAGTTCCCGATGTAATCACTTTTTGACTTGTTCATTTGATATCTCCTGTAAATATTGATGGCTGAATAATTTCTGTAACAATTAATCAGGTGAGTAAAAAGATACCTGTTCGAACTCGCTTGAATGGCTTATCATGATAAACAAAATGCTCTTCGAACACTTGTTGGATTGATATCTGGCCGCTCAGATTCAAGCGCTTCCCAAGCTCATCGCGTATTGAAATTGGTGGTACCGCACCGATTCTGGGTGTGAGCATACGCATAGTTATGTTGTCAGGTACCGACCCTGCTTGTACAAGAAATTCACCACGTTCAATTACTCCATTGAGCTCAACGGTTACGGCTATTTCGCTAATGACACCCACCAGTGGCATGAAGCCCTGAATTCCGCTGGTGGGGGATATTGATTCCAGTTTTAACTTAACCCCTATTCCGGTCTTGAAGTGTTTGTGACTCCACTTGCGCAGATATTTTTTCTCGCCCAGTACTGGAGGAAGGAATTCCACCAGTTGTGCTGATGCCCCCATCGCAAATTCATCTTTCATGTAGTAACGATTTTGTAGAAACACTTCCACCTTTCGTTTTTTGGTTTCTTTGCGAGAGCTCTTTATGCGAATTTTAGCGCCAACATCCTTATAGAGTAATAGATTACGTTTAAACGCCTTGGCTCTGAATTTCAAGCCGTTAATCGTCTTGGTTTGTTCCTTGTTTGCCATAACAAATCTCCAACGTTATTGTAGCGCCACCAGGATTGGTATCAATCCGACTGTACCTGTCAGTGGTGCCAAGGCTTTTCCGATTACAGTCCCCGGCGTTCTGCTTTGATCTACAGCTCGCATGGCATGCCCTGGATTCTCGGATGTCGTCAGCAAATCACCCACCGAAATAGCATCCCCGGTTGCATCAACTTTGCAAAACACTTTGCCGACAAGCGCAATTGGTCTGCGACCGGAGCTGTCACCATTGCGATCTAACAATATACCGGGTTTGTAGTTACCAGCACCCGAAATCACGCCGGCAACCCGAGTGTCGTAGGACTGGTTGCAACAGCGGAGACAACCCAATTCATCAATTGTCATAACGGTTCCCGGCTCATGTTGAGAAGTTGTGTCGATATCAAATTCTTCTGCGCAATCAGCATTTGTAAGAATGATGTCACCGGTTTCGCCATTCAAATGAATATTGTTGTTACCGTCCTTGTCTTTGACAAATACATCTCCCGACTCCCCATGCCCCCCGATTCCAACATTTCCGGTGGAAGCTTTCAAATGCATAATATTGTTACCATTCTGATCACGTACAAACAAATCTCCCGCCTGTCCCTGACCACCAATTCCGACATTGCCCGACGAGCCATTCATAACGATTGTGTCTTGGCCCTGATCGTTTTTGATAAATATGTTTCCTGGCGTACCCGAGGAGCCTATACCGATATTGGCCGTTTCTCCGTTAAGTACAATGGCATCGTTACCCTGATTATTTCGTAAAAATAGTTTTCCTGATTCCCCCTGGCGACCAAAACTTGCAGCGCCGGTATTTCCGTTGATAACCACAGAATCCTGGCCACTCTCGTTGCGAAGAAATAATGCTCCGCCGTTTCCACTGGCTCCCAGTTTAATATTTGCTGATGAGCCATCCATTTCAACAGTGTCACCACCACCAGAAGAGCGAATAGTTATCTTGCCGGACCGTTGCGGCCCTCCGCAGCGAATTACAGCATCTGGGCCATCTAATTGAATCTGGTTGTTACCACTTTCATCAATTGCAAACAGCTCACGAAATCGGCCGCTTTCAGCCGATACTCTGCCGTTCGATCCTTTCAGAGAGATCTTGCTAATACCTTCTCGATTCTTGATTAAAATCGACCCTGCATTTTCCCGAGACCCCAGTGTCATCGTAGCGTCCTTGCCATCGGCTTGAATTGCCGTATCACCATCCGTCGCATGAATATTCAAACTCCCACTATTGTCAGTGATACCCAGATTGACAGTTGCTTCAGTGCCGTCGAGCTTGATAGTAACTGGGCCCGATGGATTGTTGCCAACGAGGGTGGGTCCGTTGCCAACTATTTCCCCATGTAGTTGTAAGACCGAGCTAACTGCATCTGCTTCGATGGCTGGTAATCCATCACTTTTCTTTAATGTCAGTGTTCCTTCCGATCCATTACCGCCAGCGTTAATACTGCCACTCTCTCCAGAAAGTTTGACGGTAGTTCTTCCCTGTGCATCCATCAGCCTTGTAATACCTGGGCAGTTTTTTCCGCCAATTGTTACCTCAGCATTACTGCCATCGAACCGCAGGGTAATTGATTTTGCCGAGCTACCGATCATTTTCCCAAGCTCCATTAAACCTTGATTGGAATCAATCATAACGGTAGCCGCGTTTTGTATATCGCCGTGTTTACCGTCAGGATGAAATCCAATAACCTGGCCACTGATGCCTTTACTGCCTAGCAACAAACGCCCACGGCCATCCATCTGTACGCACGGTGTATCGGGTAAATTAGGATTGCTGATGATAAAACTACCAGTCTCACCAGCTGCCCCTACGGTAATTCTGTTTTTTTCGCCGTCAAGGCGGATTGTTACATCATTTTCCGCATTAACGATCTCTAGTTCCTGATCTGCCATCACTGTTCTCCCTGTCTATCGAATGCGTATTGCCGGGTTAACCTCATTCAATGATTGAACACTTGTAAATTTTGCTTGATGCGAGTCATCATGTATTCAGCTTAGTTCGTATGCTTTGCGAATACTGTTAAATATTCACATATAATATGCTTAAATATTCACATATAGTATTCGGTCATTCCTAATGAAAAACGGGTTCAGAAAACAATTATTTATAATATTTGAGGATATTGTTCCCTGAGCCCACTTTTGATCCGCGGGATCTCAGTTATTGATATTAATTGCCATAAAGATTGCTTAGCTCTAGGCTATTCCTTAATCTTATCTGTATACTAGTATTATCTGGACTTGGTGATTACATAACCATGTGTAAAGTATTAAAAGAATGGATGCCCTCTGAAACCGCTATTGACCTGATTAAGTTAAACGGCATTAATGATGAACAAATAGCAAAGTCACTTGAGTATTTAAAGTCTCAAACAGAGCTATGTGATATAGATGATATTGATGGCTATGATAACTGGAATGCATTTTTTATTATGTTTTGTATAAAGGCTAATAAAAAAACCAGTGAGTAAGTGGGTTACGGGTTACTATGAATAATGACTATGAGTAAAAATAAACAAAAAAAACTATGCATCTATCACGGTAACTGTCCCGATGGTTTCGGTGCGGCGTGGGTTATTCGCGATGCATTGGGTGATCAGGTTGATTTTTATAAAGGTTTTCATGGGCAATTACCGCCTGATGTAACTGGTCTGGATGTATTGCTGGTGGATTTCTCCTATAAAAAAGATGTGCTGCAAAGCATGCTTAAAACAGCTGCCAGCATCACGATACTGGATCACCATATAACCGCTGAAAAAGAACTGGCTGATATGTTAAGTAGTGGCGAAGTAAGCGGTTTGTTTGACATGAGCAAATCCGGTGCCATGTTGACGTGGGAGTGGTTTAATCGAGATGCGTCTGCGCCGAAACTCATTAAGTATATTCAGGACCGTGACCTGTGGCAATTTAAGCTCGATGGCACGAGAGAAGTGCTTGCGGCGCTATCATCATACCCCTATGATTTTGAGGTGTGGGATGGACTTATGGCCAGCAACCCGCAGCAGCTCGATGCGCTTAAACGTGACGGCGAAGCAATTGAGCGGAAATTGCAAAAAGATATAAAGGAATTAATTGCCTCGGGTGTCAGGCGTATGGTAATTGGTGGTTACGATGTACCTGTCCTTAATGCGCCTTCTGCCTATGTATCCGATGCGGGCAATATCATGTCAATGCACGAGCCTTTTGCCGCCTGTTACTGGGATCACCCCGGTGGTCGATCATTTAGTTTGCGTTCAAGTGAAACGGGTGTTGATGTGAGTGAAGTGGCTAAACTATATGGGGGTGGGGGTCATGTTAAAGCGGCGGGGTTTACAGTGGATATGGGCTGGGAGGGAGAATGAGTTGGTTTTGTTTGCAAGTGGGGCCGGAGCCCTTAAATGATGATAGAGTATGTTTTTAGAAGACAAAGTAGTCAAAGGGCTCTGATCCCTTTTCCTCATATAATGAATAAATGACCAGACAGCAGATTACCTTTATTGTCCTTATTTGCCTGGCGTTACTATGGGCAATTGTGAGAAGCCTAGAACCAAGCGGCGGATCTATCCCCTGGTTTCTTGGGTTCTTATTTTTAGCGTTGCTGAATTACTACTATGGGTTCGTAGATAGAGAGTACAACCCATTACGCTTTTATGCGCAAGCAGGATTTGTAACATTTCTAGCGCTCGCATTGCTAATGGCTTATCTTGCACGTGTCGAAGATGACGGGTTATCCGAAATAGAAAAATACGTGGCAGTATATCCTCATATCGAAGCTCTTCACTTTGTTCCAAGATCGTCGGATAAGACTATCCAGCACTGGCAAATAGAATCCAGAGATTCTGTCGGAGACATCAAGAAGTTTTATTCAAGTAAAGAGAACCTGAGAGATTGGGAACTTATTCGTACCGACCCAACACTGGTTCTTGAAAAAAACAAAACGAGATTAACCATAACTATCGGCGAACAGCCTCGCTCGTCATTAAATTTTATCTTTTATCTATTGGAATACAAATAAGATCAGGGGCTAAGAACAATAATAAATTTGGGATCAGATACATATGGCAGTAATGTGTTGCACTTGCAACTAGAGTCTAAGTAGAGCCCTTTTTATTACATCGTGGTGCGCTCCCATATGCGCCGCTCGATTTATAGATGTCTAATTCTAGTACGTAAAAGTAAAGAAGACACCGGTTCTAATAACCCTAAAGATTATCATGATAGTGACGATATAATAAGGATTCAACACGTTACTATAGGTTCGACTGGTCCATGAGTAATCGACGAAATTATTATCGTATTCTGCATGTACAGCCTGATGCCCCGGAGCCGGTTATACGATCCAGTTACCGAGCCGTATTGCAAAAATTGAAGCGGCACCCTGACCTGGGCGGGGATCATGCTGAGGCCGCACTCATCAATCAGGCCTATGCGGTGCTGACGAACCCCAAAAAACGTGCTGCCTATGACCGTGAGTTAAGGCAGTTCCATTCGAAATCTACCCTCGGGGGTGAGCGCGTCCATAAGCAGGAGACTCAGGCGTCCGCTAGCGAAGTAGATCAACCCAAACCATCGCCAGATGCAGCCACCACAGCAAACAAAAATGCGTATTGCGTATTTTGCAAGTTACCGCACAGCGTTCTTTCCCGTCATCTTGACGATGCAATTTGTACCTGCTGTGAAAGCCCTCTATCGTTGGCAGCGCCCATGGAGCTGGAGAAGTCCTGCCGCCGTGCGGTGAAACGAGTCGAAAAAGACGCACAAGTCTTTTTTTACACGGATTGGCCACAAAGACACAAGCCCGGCAGGGTACAAGACATCTCACCGAACGGGATGTCCTTCATGGCATCAGAACCCGTTGCTGATGCACAGATCATTAAACTGTCGAGCGATTTGGTGCACGCCGTTGCAGAGGTGATGAGTTGCAAACGCACCAGTCAGCGCGGCAAAAATATATATTCTATTGGCGTACACTTTCTTACCCTACGATTTCAGGAAAGCAAAGGAACTTTTGTATTCGAGCAGGCCTGAGGATTGTTACGCCCCTACGATCAAGCATCAGACAGTATTGACTAGCAGAGCTTAGCACCGGTAAAGTAAAGGCCTTGAAGCTTTCCCCGAGTGAGATCAGATATTACTAAGTTATTACTAAGCCACTATCTTAAAAAATAAAAATGATACTCACCCAAAAATAATTAGATCGATCAATGAACATGACGCAGACTACGTACCAGTGGATAAAGGTGCTCGGTTTCATCCAGGATGCGTTGTAAGACAATATCAAACATCTCATCAGTATCATGCATGAATTCGTCATGGTCACGAATCCTCAAAGATTCATTCCCTTTGGCAGGGCGCCACTTCTTTATAAAGCTCTTCAGAATCCGCTTTACTTCTATTGAGCCTGACATGAAATTCTTGGCCACATTGTTTATTTTTTCATCAGGACTTTCCAGTAGGTCGCTATACATATCTTTATCAACTGTATTGATATGTTCCTGCACAAGATCAACGTAATGCTGGAATAATTCACAGCATGAGCCGTTGTCACACATGGCACGGTCCTTGAAAAGATAGCTAAGGATATTTGATAACTCAGTGATATGATGATTTTGTTCGTTCAGCTCTTCGTATGTGATCATCTTGTACTCCAATCGCGTAGTCATTGTATTGTCTGCCCATACTCATTTTTTACCTTTTACACGGTATCTATGTATTGATATAGATCAATGATATGAAAATCGCAACCAGATCTTTTATTGGGCAAAATATTTTCGAATATATTTTAATCTGACAGAATAAACCGACGTATGATTTGCTGATATCTTCCAGACCTCGATGCAGGCCATAGATGTAAAGATATTTCTAATATTCAAAAAATCTTATATTGTATATTTCCCCGCTAAACGGGTATCTTTGATAGAATGAACGAGATCAGAATCGATCAAAAAGACCGAAAAAGTGACGGATCGATCGAGTCTGACCTTATAAAGCAATTTTTGGATAAATTATGAAGACAGCAGTAATAATTATCGTGAGTCTATTACTTTTGATAGTCGGTGTTTATTTTATTCTACCTGAGGATCAACAGAATAAAATATCGCGAAGTGCAGTTTCATATCTAGATGGCAATTATAAAGTCACTTATGCTGTAGATGGCCATATCAAAACATGGACAGTGCTTGATGGGAAGGTGACGTCAGAACCCAGTAAAGGCTATTACTATTTTTGGGCAAAAAATGAGGCGGGAAAAAAAGTATATATTCAGACCCCGATTGAAAGAACCTATATAGAAGAGTTTTGATAAGTTGGTTCAGAGCCATTTAAATATCAAATCAGTGACAATATTTGCATTATTTGAATGAAAGGGGGGCTAGAATTCTTATGATGTTTCATCGTGCTAAATATTTCTAAGCGAAGATATACCTCCCCATGACAAAAAGACGTGCAGGCAAGCGACGAAACTCTGCTGGCAAATGGGTGCTACGCCTATTTGCGATTGCCTTGTTATTAACACTACTTCCGATCCTGGTTCTACGCTGGCTGCCACCGCCGACAACTAGTTTTATGCTGCAGGCGCAATTGGGTACGCTTACTAAGCCTGTCCAGTGTAACAAGGTGAATTATCAATGGCAGCCAATTAATCAAATAGCTAGTCATACAGCCCTGGCTGTGATCGCATCCGAGGACCAGCTGTTCTCGCAGCACTGGGGCTTTGATTTTAATGCCATTGGACAGGTGCTGGAGGGTGGAGAAAAGCGTGGTGCCAGTACTATCAGTCAGCAGGTGGCCAAGAATCTGTTCCTGTGGTCAGGGCGCAGTTGGGTACGCAAAGGCTTCGAGGCCTACCTGACGGTCTGGATTGAGCTCGCGTGGGACAAGCGGCGCATCATGGAGGTCTATTTGAATACCGCCCAGTTTGGTCCGTGCACATTCGGCGTGGGTGCTGCTGCGAATCAATATTTTGCTAAACAAGCGTCTTCGTTGAGTCTCGAAGAGTCTGCGTTGCTGGCGACGGTCTTGCCTAACCCATACCGAATGAATCCTGGTAGGCCATCTGACTATATGTTCGAGCGCGCGCTGTGGATCGAATCACAGGTGGCGCAATTAGGGGGCAGCGCGTATCTTCAGTAAAACTGTACTCTGACCCCAAATGTTTCTCTGACCCCAAATGTTTGTTATTTTTAAACATCTGTAGAAAACAGTAATATCTAAAGCCTATGTCACAAGATCAGCTGATCATCCTTATCATACTATTGGCGACCGCTGCGATGTTTATGTGGGGGCGCTGGCGCCATGATGTAGTTGCGCTGGCCTCACTGTTAGCCTGCGTTTTTACCGGACTGGTACCCGCTGACGATGCATTCTCGGGTTTTGCACATCCAGCCGTCATTACCGTCGCCTGCGTGCAGGCTTACCTTTCGACAGCACTTTGGCGCGGGTTTCCTTTTTCGCCTTTGGCGTCTTCGGACATTGCTGGACGTGGTTTCACTTTTTTTTCGTGATTGAGTTTGCCAGCGTCCTGCTCACGGTTCTGCTTGTTGGCCTAACAGGTGCGGTCGGTGTATTCGTGGGTGCGCTCGCCTACGAGGGGTTCGCTGCTCGGAGAAATTAAAGGGGTCAGAGAACAATTGTTTTTTATATGAGTGTATATTGTTCTCCGGACCGATTTCGTATATCAATAACCTCATCATTATAGGATGAGTGACTAGTTATCTCTTGGTTAACGCGGTCAATATAAAACTGCAAAAAAAGCAGTCCCTTTTACCCATATACTTTAATACATATAATATATGTTCTATGCTATAAATCTGTTAGATATAACAAACTCGGTGTTTTCTTAATGCGGTGTAACGTCATCTTTTAAAATGGAGTTGGCATATGGCAAAGTTAAACATTAATGGAAAAAGTGTCGATGTCGATGTAGACGCCTCCACGCCATTGCTATGGGTGCTACGTGAGCAGCTCGGTCTGACGGGGACCAAATACAGTTGCGGCATCGGTATCTGTGGCTCTTGCACGGTACATATCGATGGTAAAGCAGTGCGCTCCTGTATCATCCCGCTATCCAGTCTTAGTGCAAAACAGCAAATCACCACGATCGAAGGGCTGTCTACTGATGGTCGTCACCCGTTACAGCAGGCGTGGCAGGAACTTGACGTCCCGCAGTGTGGATATTGCCAGCCAGGCATGATCATGAGTGCTGCAGCCTTACTGAAGGACAAGCCTAATCCCAGCGATGCAGACATCGATGCGAGTGTAACCAATATCTGCCGTTGCGGCACATACAACCGTGTACGGCGTGGCATTCATCTTGCCGTTGATATCAGCAAGCGTGGGAGGTCATGATGAAAAAGGAACGTGTCAACATTTCGCGCCGTGAATTTCTGATAAACACTACCACGGTGGGTGCCGGTTTTACCCTTGGACTGTATTTACCGCTAAGCAGCAGCGTGGCAAGGGCTGCAGAGCAGACTACTTCAGCGCCAACGGAAGTCAATGCCTGGGTCGTGATTGAGCCCGACGATACGGTCATTATTCGTATTGCGCGTTCCGAGATGGGGCAGGGTACCCTGACCGGTTTGGCGCAACTGGTTGCCGAGGAACTCGAATGTGACTGGTCCAGGGTCAAAACCGAATATCCAACACCGGGACAAAGTCTCGCCCGTGATCGAATATGGGGTAGTTTCGCGACCGGTGGCAGCCAGGGTATCCGCGGCAGCCATCAATATGTGCGTAAGGGTGCTGCCGTCGCCCGGGAAATGCTGATCGAAGCCGCAGCAGAAAGCTGGGGTGTGCCAAAAGGAGAATGCAGTGTATCGGCAAGCGTGATCACGCATAAACCAACAGGGCGTACGACGACGTACGGCAAGGTAGCCGCGGCTGCGGCCGAGATGATCCCGCCGTTTGAAGTCGAGCTCAAGGACCCGAAGGACTGGAAGATCATCGGCAAGCCGGTCAAACGCCTGGATACGGTTGATAAGCTGAATGGCAAGCAGGTCTTCGGTACCGATCTACAATTACCCGGCATGCTTAATGCCGCAATCAAGGCCTGTCCGGTATTCGGCGGAAAGCTGGCCACGTTCGACGCCGCCAAGGCGCGCAAGATGCCCGGCGTACGCGCGGTTGTGTCTGTTGAAGACAACGCCGTCGCCGTCGTTGCCGATACCTGGTGGCAGGCGAAGACAGCACTGGATGCGCTACCGGTGACCTGGAACAAGGGACCGAACGCCAAGCTCAGCAGCGCATCGATTGCAAAGATGCTGGATGAAGGCCTGACTGCCAAAAAGGCCTTCGTCGGTAACAAGGCGGGGGAAGCAAAAAAGGCACTGAAGGGTGCCGTGAAAATGGTCGAAGCGACTTATGCTTATCCCTACCAGAATCACGCGACGATGGAACCGATGAATGCCACTGCGCTGTGGAGTAAGGATCGTTGCGAAGTCTGGTGTCCAACCCAGAACGGTGAAGCTGCACTGGATGCTACCGCCAAGGCGGCTGGACTACCGGCAAGCAAGTGTGAGGTCTATAAGATTCATCTTGGCGGCGGCTTTGGCCGGCGCGGGGCATTTCATGATTTTGTCACACAGGCCGTCGCTATTGCCAAACAGATGCCCGGCACGCCGATCAAACTGCTGTGGACTCGTGAAGAGGACATGCAGCACGGCCACTACCATCCGATCACCAAGGCCAGAATGGTTGGTGGACTGGACGACAAGGGTGACCTGGTCGGTCTGCATATGCGCATTTCAGGGCAATCCATTCTGGCTGCTGTCAATCCCAAATGGATGCAGAATGGCGTCGATATGTTCACCTTCCAGGGCTTGTTGCCCGACGGTGATCATGCCATCAGTTACACAGTCCCGAATCTGCTGGTTGAGCACGCGATGCGCAACCCACCGGTACCGCCTGGTTTCTGGCGTGGCGTGAACATCAACCAGAATGCTGTTTACATGGAGTCCTTCATGGATGAACTGGCTCATGCTGCAGGCAAGGATCCGCTCGAATTCCGTCGCAAACTGATGACCAAACATCCGAAAAGCCTGGCCGTACTCAACGCAGTTGCTGAGAAGGCGGGCTGGGGCAAGCCTGCTGCGAAGGGCGTGCATCGTGGCCTGGCGGTTTGTAAGGCCTTTGCCAGTCATGTTGCGGCCTGCGCGGAGGTCTCGGTCGATGACAGCGGTACTCTAAAGATCCATCGCATTGTTGCTGCGACCGACCCCGGGCATGCAGTCAACCCACAGCAGATCGAGGCCCAGGTCGAAGGATCTTTTGTATTTGGTCTGTCGGCATTACTGTATGGCGAATGCACGATCAAGGGTGGCAGTGTCGAACAACAGAATTTTCATAATTACCCATCGATGTTGATTTCTGAGATGCCGAAGGTAGACGTGATTGTCATGCCATCGGGCGGGTTCTGGGGGGGTATCGGCGAGCCGACCATCGCGGTAGCGGCCCCGGCTGTACTGAATGCGATCTTTGCTGCTACCGGCAAGCGCATTCGCGAGTTCCCGTTGAAGAACGCCGACCTGCGCTCCGCATGACGCGTCGGCCTGTGTTGTGAGTGAGCAGGCCGACAATATCGAGGTCCTCGATGGGGCCTTGAGCTGGCTGCAGTCCGCTCAGCAAGTCGCGCTCGCGACCGTCATCAAAACCTGGGGTTCTTCACCGCGTCCACCCGGCTCGCTGCTGGCGATGAATGATGCTGGGCAATTCGTTGGCTCGGTGTCAGGAGGTTGTGTCGAGGAATCGCTGCTGGAACGCTATCGTGCAGGCGAGCTGGCTGGCCCGGCACCTACCATGATCGACTTCGGGGTCGACAGACAGGAAGCGACACGCATGGGGCTGCCGTGTGGGGGCCGTCTGGAACTGCTGATTGAACAACTGAGCGATCCCGATTCGATCACGCAATTACTAGCTAGGCTACGTAGCGGCGAATTGGTCGCGCGCAAGGTCAACCTGAGCAGTGGCGAGGTCAGCCTGCACCCGGGCGATGGCGTCACTGAATTTCAATTATCGGAAACAACGCTGGTAAAGACTTTCGGACCTGCCTGGCAGTTGTTACTGATCGGTGATGGTCAACTGGCGCGCCACCTTGCCAGTATGGCCCTACATCTAGATTACCGGGTTACCATTTGTGATCCACGAGATGCCTTTGCCTCCAGCTCACCGCTGGCCGATGTACACTACAGTCGTGCGATGCCCGATGAAGCCGTTCATGGACTACGTAATCAGGCGCGTGCCGCAATAGTTGCTCTGGCGCATGATCCACGCCAGGATGATCTGGGTCTGAGTGTCGCACTGGAGTCGCAGGCTTTTTATATTGGCGCACTTGGTTCTAAACGTTCTGCGCAGGCGCGGCACAAACGGCTGGCATCACAGGGTTACAGTGCAGAACAGATCGCGCGCATTCATGGCCCGGTAGGGCTACACATCGGCAGCAAGCGTCCAGCGGAAATTGCACTTTCCATTCTGGCGCAAATCACGGCCATTCGTAATGGTATTGCACAGCTGGCGCAACATAGCACATGACAGAGGTCGTCGGTATTTTACTCGCCGCTGGTTCTGCGCGGCGCTTCGGTGCAGCCAAGCTGCTGCAGCCGTTGCCTGATGGCGTGCCTATCGCGGTTACGGCTGCACAAGCAATGATATCAGTGTTGCCGAAAACAGTGGCCGTCGTAAGGCCCGGCGATGATACATTGATTGAGGCATTGACTGTACTCGGATTGCAGATCGTGGAAAATCCTCAGGCCAATGAAGGCATGGGCATGAGCCTGGCTGTTGGCGTTAATGCCAGCGCCAAAGCTGATGGCTGGTTGGTCGCATTGGCCGATATGCCATGGGTGCGGCCAGCAACTATTGCTGCTTTGGTGAATCGTATCAAAAACGGCGCGTCTATGGTTGCGCCTGTGTATTCGGGTCGACGAGGTCATCCTGTGGGTTTTTCTTTACGTTGGCTACAACATTTACGCGAACTGTCTGGTGATAAGGGTGCCCGGGATTTACTAAAGGATTATGCTGATGAACTTAAATTGCTTGTCACTGAGGATGCCGGTGTATTGAAGGATATCGATGTCCCACAAGACTTATCATCACTGTTGAAAAAGTAGATCAGATGAGGTTAAGGGGCCAGAGCCCTATAATTATTATTTTAGTCCAATCGGAATTCTAACTTCTACAATTTAAGTGTGATATATGTCTGAGTCACAATATAAATTCGACACGGCTATTTGGAAAACAGTTTTAAGTATAAAGAGCGGCCGGGTTATGAGTTACGGTCAAGTTGCGAGAATAGCAGGCTACCCTCGTCATGCAAGAATGGTCAGTAAAGCTATGAGTCGTTCAGCTGATCCGCTACCCTGGCATCGTGTTATTAAATCTGATTTTACGATAGCTTTCGAGGTTGGTAGTGAGGCATACAATAAACAAAAAAGTTTACTTGAAAAGGAGGGGGTTCGATTTGTTGGCAGGAAGATTGTACCATTTGTCTCAGATGAGGATAAAGAATTGGATGAATTACTTTGGGGTCCCCCAGAATAATACAAAAGGGAGCCCATTATTATAAATACTTAATAAACTACAACAGGTATTAGCTCTCCATTTTCTTTCTTCTGATGCGAGCCTCTTGCTTTTAAACGTAAATTATTCTGGTGATCGAATTTTAACTCAAGTACAGTAGCGGGTGTCCCATTTTTTCCGAATTGTATAGTTTTATATTTTTTCATGTCCGGTAGATTATACACACTTAAAATAGCATTACTGCCAGTCGTGACCAGATACTTCGAATCTTTAGATAGCGCCAGATGAGACGTTATTCCGGGTTCATAGATGGTTTTAATGAATGTCCAATCACGAGTGTTCCAAGCGGATATATTGTTCTGTGAGTTAGTAGAAACGAATAGAATTTTATTATGAATATCGATAGCCATGTCATTGATGGATTTCATAGTAGGATGCGTTATATATCTAACGAATTTTCCCGATTTAGCATCGTGGATAGCAATACGATCTTTTTGTGCTAATAGTAGATAGTTATCACCACTGCTGTAAGTTATTGTTGTGATCTTATTTAGTTTTCTTTCGATACTCTCTTGTTTGCTCAAGCGGCCTCTAAGGTGTTTATAATGCTGAATGTTAACTATCAACTTTCCTGTTAGTGGATTCATGATAATGACGTCATTATTGGAAAAGAGTGTTGCAAGCTGCCGTGAATCGGCGGAAAAGAGCAGTTTATTGACATAAAGCCGGGGATTGATATGCAATGTTGAGCCAAACTTCCCCAAGCGTTCTCCTTTTTTCCAGTCCCATAGGAATACCACGCTATCTCTTCCGCCAGTGGCGAGTATTTTATTGTCTGGTGAAAAAACAAGTTGTTTTAGTTCCAGGCAATGTCCGCTGAGTCGACTTAATTCATCGCCGTCTTCTTTGTTTTTAATAACGACTTCGTTGCGTTTGATAATAAGTTCCATCCAGCCGGATTTGCTTAAAATATACGATGAATGTTTGTCAGATAAAACACAGGAATCCTTGTTCTTTTTTCTAGCGTGTCTGTCTTGGGCATGAGAAAGACTTTGTCGGCTTGCGTAGCTAACACGGCTAGAAGTACGGTCTTCCTGGGCCAGATAGAGGCCATCAGTCGATAGGCTGTTGTTATGATAATGTGGCTCTGAATATATTTTGAATGGCAAGGCATTAACTTCGACAGAATGCCTGGCATCATTATCACTGTCATTAGTGCTGTTAATGGGAGCTATTTGGCAGCCAGACATTAACAGTGAATAACTTACTGTCATTAACAATATATATAGGTAATTTGATTTGGACGGCATTACTTTCCTTGTTTTTTAGTAACTGTAATGGTTATGTCGCAGAAAACTATATCTGCAATGATAATAATAACATGAGGAGCCATATGCAATTGATATAATAGGGTGCTTATTATATCTCATTGAATTAATGGCTTTATAATGACCATTTGTAGTAATATTTGGCACTATAGGTTGTACTTACACCCTGTATAACAATTAGATTCAATAATAAAAAGAGAATTAATGATATGACTAAGCTAGCTATTATCCAGGAATCTCCAGTCTTATTAGATCGTAGCAAAACAATAGAGAAAGCTGTTCAGCTAATTCAGCAAGCGGTATCCAAGGGTGCTGAATTAGTTATATTCCCTGAAGCCTACATTTCGGGTTACCCTGCATGGATATGGCGTCTACGTCCCGGGGGCGACTGGGGAGTTAGTGAAGAACTTCATTCACGGTTATTAGATAGTGCTGTTGATATTGATGCCGGTGATCTTAAGCCCCTGTGTGATTCCGCCAAGAAAAACAACATTACTATTGTCTGTGGTTTGAACGAACGCGATGGCAAATTAAGTAAGGCAACGCTTTATAATTCCGTCGTCATTATTGGAAAAGATGGTGAAATTCTTAATCGTCATCGAAAATTAATGCCTACTAACCCTGAACGTATGGTCTGGGGTTTTGGTGACGGATCTGGCCTGAATGTTGTTGATACACCGGCAGGCAGGGTTGGAACGCTATTGTGCTGGGAAAATTATATGCCACTCGCGCGATACGCGTTGTATTCACAGGGTGTCGAGCTCTATGTGGCTCCCACATACGATAGTGGCGATGATTGGTTAGGAACGATGCAACATATTGCTCGCGAGGGACGTTGTTGGGTGATCTGTAGTGGCGTTGCCCTCACCAATAGTGATATTCCGAGTGACTTTCCAGATAGAGATACTTTGTATCCCGCTTCTGAAGAATGGATAAATCCAGGGGACTCTGCTGTCATTGCGCCCGGAGGAGAGATTGTAGAAGGACCGATGCGTCAGGAAAAAGGTATTCTTATTGCCGAGGTTGATGCTGAACGTGTTGGTATATCTAAACGTGACCTTGATATTACCGGGCATTATTCCAGGCCAGATATTTTTACGCTCAGTGTTGATATGCAAGCACATAGCCCAATTGAGTTTAAATAAGAAAGTGGAATCTGGTCCCCGTAGTTCTATTCAGGCGCGTGCAATTCGACGCGTGAGTTCCAGGGCCGGTTTAGAGGGCGGTATAATCTTTTAATTAATTGATATTGCATGATAAAAAATCGCATCGATGAGGTGCGCTTGATGTACGAGTATGCCAATATTATGATGGGTGCTAGAAGAAAATGAATTCTAACAAACGTATGTACCCAGATCACTAACGGATCTGTGGGTGACACGAGGCACTTGCCTTCAATGTCATTCTAAGAGGAAATCATGAAGGTTTCAGTTGATATCGAAATTAAAAGGCCTAAAGAAGTCATATGGGCGGCGATTACCGATATCGAAAATTGTAGCAATATCATATCCAGTATTATTGATGTAGAAATATTACACAAACCCGTTACCGGATTAGATGGCTTAAAATGGAAAGAAACGCGGCTTATGTTTGGCAAGGAAGCATCAGAAATAATGTGGATTACTGAGTTAGTCGATAATGAGTATTATTGTACCCGCGCAGAAAGCCATGGTTCTGTCTATGTCACAAAAATGTCTGTGAAAGAAACTGACGGTAATACTTTGCTGAGTATGACCTTTTCTGGTGAAGCACAGTCATTTTTTGTGAAAATGGTATCAGCATGCATGGGTGTGTTGATAAAAAAATCGATGATAAAAGCACTACGCAAAGATCTTGAAGATATCAGGAAATATGTGGAGCAAAGCTGAAGAGAGAGGTAAAGCGTAGCTGCTAAAGGCTATCGCTTTTTTTACCGCCCCTTCAATACGTACTCTAAATAAAAAAACGGGCAGGTCTCGGTCTCACTACTCAATCCATTAATGATGATTGAACCTTAAGTCCATGCAGAATTATAATGCGGTCTAATTTAATAACCCCATAACAAAGGCGTAAAAAATGATAGAGTTATTAACCATTGAAAATCTGGCTAACCTGGGCGTACTTTTTTTTCTGCAGGCCGTACTTGGGTTTGATAATTTATTGTATATCTCCCTAGAGTCTAAACGTGCGCCTGAGAAATCTCAGGCCAGCGTCAGAAAGTGGGGTATAATCATCGCCGTTACGCTACGTATTGTGCTGTTGTTTGTCATGATTCAGTTGATTGAGACACTGACAGAGCCTTTCTTTCATATTAATATCCCGGGATATATCGAAGGCGAATTTAATTTTTCGACGATAGTATTTTTGCTGGGTGGTGTCTTTATTATGTATACCGCTGTCAAGGAAATCGGCCATATGTTGAGTATTGAAGACCTGGGTCACGGAGAAAAAGCAAAAAGTAGCAAGTCAGCTCTGCAAGTGGTTATGCTGATCGTATTTATGAACCTTATCTTTAGTTTTGACTCAATACTGTCGGCCCTGGCGATCACTGATGTCTTCTTTGTTTTGGCAACAGCTATTATCGCCTCGGGTGTTGCCATGCTTTTATTGGCGGATCATGTGTCCGAATTTCTGAAAAAGAACAGAAAATATGAAGTCTTGGGCCTGTTTATATTATTGATTGTTGGTATTGTTCTACTTGGTGAAGGCGGGCATGTGGCGCACTTGAAGCTATTTGGTTATGCGGTTGAGCCGATGTCGAAAACAACCTTCTATTTCTCTATTGCTGTATTGGTGTTTGTCGATATTATTCAATCCGGATACCAGAAAAAATTGCATACCGAGGCTGCGAACGATAGGCAAGTATAGTCGCTCCTATCTCGATTAGAGAAAACCGTATGCCTTTGCTATGGCGAGGGCACATGGCTTGGTATATGCACATCATGGCAGTAAAGATAAGTCGTATGATGCCGTAATAGTATATAGAGTATCGAAAAGATCACTCTGACGGTTATCATGCGATTTTGTGCATATCAACATACTTATTCAAGATATTGAAATATGAGATATTTTTTACTACCAATACTGATTTTCCTGATAGGTGGCTGCTCCTCTATGGCCAAAGATGGGGCAGTGATAAGGGTGCATAACAATTATAACGATGGCGACTGCAAAGACGTGATATCCATCGTCGATAGAGCAGTGCGTGTCTACGATTATAATGATGAAAGAAAAGCGGAGTTGCTTTTCATCAAAGCCAAATGCTATGAAAAAACAAAAGACTTCGAAGGTGCGCTGGCATTACATGGTTATATCGCATACACCTTCCCGAAGACCCAGTATGGGTTTAGGTCAAACCTGATCATGAACAAAGTTAAACAGCTACAGACTGATAAGGCGAAGGAGCGGGAAATATAATACATTAATTAAGTCGGTCAGCCAGATTTAATTTATTCCTGGATATTCTATTCTAAATATTCAATATAGTGCGCAGACATCTAAAGTACTTCACGATAATTTCATCCAATTTTTCTTGTATACTACATAAAAATATAAAAATGTCAGTGGTATTTGAGGTCAATTCGTAATATTGTTTGTCATAGATTCCATCATTTCTATATAACACGGTGAATACATGAAATTACTGGCACGCAATCTCGCCCGCAGTACGACTGAGGCAGAGCTCAGGGATATGTTCGAAGCGTATGGCACAGTACAGTCCTGCAATCTGGTATTAGACAAAGAGACTGGTAGCTCTAAGGGCTTTGGTTTTATCGAAATGCCCAAACAAGGTGAGGCTAAAGCAGCTATAAAAAACCTCAATGGTAATGATGTGGGCGGTAGTAAGATCCGTGTTAAGAAAGCCGAGTCAAAATAGCTATAGGGAAACACAGCCTCGTAGTACAATTCATAATTTAGCTTAGCCTAGAATTATGTGAATATTTCACCAATACCAAGTGAAATACATCATCGAAACAAACTCCAGGATAATAGATTATATGCGTGCAGTTAAAGCATTTTCGATTCTATAGGGATGATTTTGATAGAAACTGTTCTCAGATTCGATATTTAAAGACTGTAAACAATCTATTTATATTATAAGGAGATAATCATGGCTACAGTACATACACCTGTTCTTGAGTTGATCGAGCATGATCACAACAAGAAAACAGCTACCTTAAGGGTTAGCTATACACTACACCAGGCCGCAGTTGAGCGTAATATGACAGGCCTGCGTTACAGAGAATCCATTCGCTTGTGGGGCGCAGATAGCCCTGATGCAGATGATTCGCTGTTCACGTTTGCAACGAGTACCTATTCAAACACAGAAAATGTACACATCAATCGTACGCGCACTGTAACACTTGCTGATGATATTCTGGATGAGGATGGGTTTTTCAGGCCTACAGATGAAGTCTATGCCAGAGTCTGTGTTACACCGTTACTGCCTAGCAGTGATTGCAAGAATAGTAATGAAATACATCATAAGTTCTAATCTTGCTGGATAAATACAAATTCACAAATAGTGATATTTGTTTATTGTCCGCCAGGGCGAAGTATCTATCTTGCATACTTCGCCCTTTTTTTATTTAAAAATGTCGGTTGGCCGATGACAACAGCCAGGGTTTCATATTATCATTGTCGCAGGAATCTTTGATCTGACTTGAATTTTGTATAATCAAGCCAGTATTAGAGGTATGGTCATTGAGTCTGAAAGACTTTTTCACTAGGGACGGTAATATGGTAATTAAATGGACTAAGCTGTTGTTTAAAAATATATTAATTCTCTTTTATTCTATAGTACTATCTCTCTCATTAGTCGGCTTTAGTCATACCATAGCTGGGCCTATTACAAGCGGAAGCGGTGGTAGTACTAATCTTCAAGGTACCTGGTCGCATTGCAATGAATTTGAAGGAACCAGTACGGAATTTAAGTGGACCTTTTATGGCTCAAAATTTATCAATATTAAGGGCGATTATCTGAACAATAAATGTTCAGGTTCGCCTGCGCATGGATATTCTGAATTATACAGTGGGACCTATACCATTGGCACTCAAGCAGGTTCTAGTGGTGGAATGGACACATTTCTGCTGGATCTCAACATTGAAAAGGCATTCAATATACCAATGCCTCCGTATGGATTTTATACAATCTATACTGTTAATAAAAATGTATTGTACTTAGGCGACACCCGGACCGGACCCGACGGTTTTTCACGTAATACAAGACCATCTTCGTTGCAAATAGATGATGGTGACTATCAAAAAGTAAAAAAATAAAGACTAGAGAGTCATTCGGATACCTGCTTCAAAATGACTGGCCTATCTAGAAATAGTGGTTTATTTTCTGTGTAATATTGATACAACGCCTGAACTTTTCGGCACATGGGAATCTAAATTTGCATGAATACAAAAGCAGTAGATAGCTCAGTTGCTTTAAATATGGATCTCTCGCAGGTTGCTAGTCTAGTGGCCAACGACCAGCAGTGGATAGAAAGCCCTGCGGATGGCGTCTCACGTATCCCGCTGGAACGTGAAGCCGCTGAATCTGGTCACACTAGCAGTTTTGTTAGATTTGCACCGGGATCCTCTTTTCCTGAACATAATCACCCGCAAGGTGAAGAAATATATGTGCTCGAAGGCGTGTTTTCTGATGAGCATGGTGACTACCCGGCAGGCACGTATATACGCAACCCACCTGGCTCACGGCATTCACCATTTACCAAACAAGGCGGTACTTTATTCGTTAAACTTGACCAGTTTCAACAGGATGACCATGAGCCCATAGTGATCCGGCCAGAAGATCAACATTGGCGGGCTGGAATTGGTAATTTGAAGGTGGTCTCGCTACATACGCATAGTGGTGAAAGTACGGCGCTGGTGTATTGGCCTGAAAATGAAGTATTCCAACCGCATACTCACTGGGGCGGTGAAGAGATTGTCGTTATCAAGGGCAGATTTATCGATGAATTTGGTGAGTATCCCGCCGGCAGCTGGATCAGAAGTCCACATATGAGTAAACATTTCCCCAGAGTTGAAGAAGAAACCCTGATATTGGTCAAGGTGGGGCATCTTTATCGTCCTGAATAGCAAGAATTTCACAGTGAGATATTTTAACTATTATGGGTGCTTACTATATTAGCCGGTAGTACTTTAGGGGCTGTATTTCTGGGTTGGATTGTGTGATTTCTGTAGTTTATTCAGCATTGGTTCAGCTTGCAGGCCATAAGATATGATCATCATAAGCAGGAGATCATGTCATGAAAGCGAGAATTGTTACGGGTTTATTGATAACGGTGCTGTTAGTCGGCTGTGGCGGCGGAGCGGGTAGTGTTGAAATCGGTATCACTACACCCAATGGCTTTTCATTTACTCTTGTGCAGCCTGACAGTAGCTACCTGGATACTATTAGCTCATTTGATTCGCATTTGTATGCGATACATGTCCGACCGGGTTTCGAGTATACCATATACCTGGATACGACCTACGGTGATAGTGATCTGTTCTTATACTATGACTACACACTCAGTAGTCAATCTTTGATGGTGTATAGTGAATTGCCTGGCACTGAATCTGACAGCGTTTCTTTTGAGTCGGACTTTCACGGTACTGTCTATATTGAGGTATACGGGGATGTTGATAGCCGGTACTTTGTTTCGATGACCGAATCATATATTGTCAGGTAGCATGATCTAGTTGCTGTAATGAAATCAGTAAAAAGTACTAAACTATATTACTGCTAGTGAATAAAATGTGATCGTCGTAAAATAACTCAGGATACGATATTTTCCTGCGCAATATAGGGCCCTTTGCCCCAATATTTCTTGCGAGGCCTGATCTATGCGTACTATATCAATGCAAATATTAAATACCACTATGTTGGTTATGACTCTTTCTGGCACTACTTTTTGCCAGGCTGATTCACTCTTGGTCGGTGACTTTGAAAATAACGATATGTCTAAATGGAAGAAAAAAATATTCGCAAAGGAAACCAGCTATAATCAAGTGAGCGCAGACGGAAAAAAAGTTATCCAGGCTATTAGCAATAACAGTGCATCAGGTCTATTTAGGAAAATTTATATTGATTTGACAAAAACACCCTATATGAATTGGTCGTGGAAGGTAGATAATACATTGGTAAACGCAAGGGAAAACACAAAGCAGGGTGATGATTATCCAGCTAGAGTATATGTGGTATTTTCAGGAGGACTTTTTTTCTGGAAAACGCGAGCACTGGATTACGTTTGGTCCAGTCATCAGGACATCGAATCAATCTGGCCTAATGCATATACCAGTAATACACAAATGATCGCATTGCAGAATGATAAGCAAAAAATAGGTGCTTGGGTTAATGAGAAACGCAATATACGGGATGATTATAAAAATATATTTGGAGTTGATATAACTTCAGCAGATGCTGTTGCTATTATGACCGATACCGATAATACAGGGCAAAAAGCTACTGCATACTATGGCAATATCTATTTCACATCAGAATAAAATTCTATCCTTTATGTCTTAGAGCACCCCTACCGGGCAAGTAAGAGTAGATTGTGGTAAATACGGAGTTTATCCATTCGCATCTGCAGTCGATTTGACAGATATCCATCGAGTAGCAAAAACAGAGGCCAAGAAAAAGGCTTTGTCGCCCCGGGAGCAAATTGTACATTAACTTATATGGCTAGCGAAGGGGAGTCAGCTTAAATAGCATTTACCTGGTATTCAATCTACGCAGGCAGGGTGCTTGCAGTGGTAATACCCGTATCTGCTTGCACTCAGCCTTTTATTTATTCTGATGCTTGTAATTTCGCCAAGGTTTGCTCTGAAGCAGTAGTCTCAGGGACATGCAAAAGGATGGATACACGTCGATTACGTTCACGGCCCTGTGCAGTATCGTTCGACGCCCGCGGGTGGGTGTCGGCATATCCAACAGCGCGTATACGAGAGGGTTCAATCGCGTTTTCGATCATAAGCCGTGTCACTAAAGTGGCGCGAGCGGTTGATAATTCCCAATTCGATGGGAATTGTGCGTTATTGATAGGTACATTGTCTGTATGACCTTCTATAGAAATATTAAGGTTCGTAGCTTTAATCATGTCGGCTAACTGCTGAAGTAACGCCATACCTTCTGGTTTTAACTCTGCACTACCAAGAGAAAACAGCATCTCATCACTGATGACTAGGTTGACATGATCCTTAATCTCGGCGACTTCGATTTTATTGCCGAGTGCTGAATTTTCTATTTGTTCGATCAATACATTGCGGGCATTTATAGCAGGTGAAGTGATCTGATCAGTATCATCAGCCAACACTTCATTTGGCTCTATCATCCTTGGTACCGCTTGACTGTTAACGCTGCTGGCATTACTCACTTCAGCATACGCTGTAGTGACGGGCAGTATTTTTTCAGCGTCAATCTGATTGTTAAATAGTTTGCTTGTATCGAGACGTAAATATTCATTACCCGCGTTTTCTACCAATGTGTCTGGACTTACCAGTAACATATTAGCTTCGGATACATTCAGTATTTCTGGTTTTGTAGTACTGGTTTCAACAGCAGCTGCTATCTTGTCGCTAGGGTACGGCTCAGTTATGGAGTTACCTGGGTGCTGCTCTACATTAGGTTCCATTTTCTGTGTGTCCAATACTGTAAGATTACTATCGACATGGCTTTGGCCTGGATTGGTATTCTTTCGATCGGTCTCTACTGTACTGATATTAAATTCGCTGGTGGGTGTCTCATCCGCGTTGAAATTAGACATTGCTAGCAAAATGATAAATAAAGTCAGTAGTAAGGTAATGATATCAACATAGCTGATGATCCAGCCTTCCTGGAACATGTTTGTCGAATTTTCGCTACTTTCTTCCTGGACATTGCCTGCAAACTGATCAAAATCAAAATCCTGGTCCGAGTTGTTTACATTTTGATTATCCTGAAATTTAATGATGGATGCAGACATGGGCAGTTCTTAAGCAGCATTCGCTAGTGTAGCGTTATTGTTGCTCAGGATGTCTGGTGCTTGCCCACCAAAAGCTTCGAGAGAATCCAGAATCATGGATGGATGGGCGCGTTCCTGCACCATTAGTAGTCCTTCACTTAGCATTTGGTATACGGCTAGTTGCTGCTGATGGCGACGCTCCAATTTCATAGCCAGTGGTTTAAGGAATAGATTCGCAGCGACAATACCGTATAAGGTCGTAATCATTGCAAAGCCCATTGCTGTACCGATTTCAGCGATACCGCTGGACCGCTGGAGCCTAGTCCGTATAGCATATGGATGAGTCCAAACAGGGTACCGAGCATACCGAAGGCAGGGGCAAATATCGCCATAGTGCGCAGGATTTGTACATCAGATTCACCACGCTGTCGTAGTGCATTGACACGATAACGTATCAATTTGACCAGTCCATTTCGAGGGCCGCCATCGACGATATGGCGAAAACCGCTGTTGAGTATAGGGTGGCTAATGGCCGCTAACTGTTGCTCGGCCAGACGTATCGAACCACGACGGTAGATGTCGGCAAAATGAAGTAATTGTTTTAATTCAAGCTCGGCGTTCGGCTTATAGTCATTCAGTAATAGCGGTATCTGACGTACCACCCGGGAGACTTCGGCCATTGGCCTGCTGACCAAGGTAGCCGCAACAGTGCCGCCCAGGACGACTATCAGACCAGGTATATTGATAAAGGCCCCAATGTGTTCAGGTGCCAGCAGGACCATGACCATTATCAGCAGCAATCCGCCGCCAAGTCCGATTGTTGTTGAGTGATTTAGATTACCGAGTATTCTTTTCATGCTTTCACCTGCTTGCCCATTACTGACTGTATAGATGAATAAAGCAATAACTATACCGCCAAAGGATATATTTCTAAGCTATTGTTAATATTGATTTATTAGATCATACCCGGGTAAGCGATGAGGGCAGGGCGGCAAAGGATGGCCGTTGTCGATTACTGATGTCCATTGCAGCTACAATTATTGCCGTCATGTTGTCAGAAAAAGGTACTATGGAGGCGGTAACCTCTATCCAGTGCTAGAAATATTATTGGTAGGATATATGGAGAGTATTAACCCACTTGCATTATTGAGCCTTATACTCGCTTTGTCGGCGTATGTGAGTGCAGTCTGGCCGATATTTGCCTCGTTTCGGCGGGAATTTTGCTGAGTCTCAGGCTATTTTGGTTGGATTTATTTTCAGGCCAATACCCTGAGTGGTTCGATGGTGCTATCGTATATTTATTTTTTGCAGGTGTCGTGATTTTGGCATTACATCATCTTTATTCCTGGTGTAAAACTTATAATTAATCATGCCTGCCGTGTATGATGCGTAGATGTTTTAGAGAAGATAATAATAAAACGGTACACCGTATGTTTAAAACAGTGAGATTGTTATTACCGGCACTGATCCCTTCATGGAATTTCTTTGATATTATCGCGCCGTCTCCACGAGTGCAGTTTGCTTTACTGGACTCCGAGCATGAAATGCCTCAAGAATGGCGAGAATTTCGTCCACGACCAGATCATGTATCGATTCTACAGATGCTTGGGCGACTGTTTTGGAACGCTAAATGGAATGAATCCATGTATGTGGTCAGTTGCGCTGAACGCATTATGGAACAGCCGACAAAGCATAGCGAAGATGAAATTCTAGGGCGAATTATCGGTGATCTCAATGAAAAATTATTGAATAGTCTGCAAGAGTCTTCAGCGTACTTGCAATTTCGCTTAGTGATAGTTGAACGGCAGGGTGATGATACCCATCAGGACATTGTCTTTTACTCACGTGTTCAGCCAATTCTGACAGCACCCTGAAATGACCTTGGATGATGCAATCCGTCTGACGGAAATACTGCTTGGGTTTGCATTTGTTCAGCAAAGTCTTGAGCATCTTGTTGCCAACTATGCTGAACGACTATTATTTAGTGCACGACTGTTGTTAGCAGTATTGCTGATCATTGGTTTCCAGACAGTCTGGACGAGCGCGTTATTGCTGCTACTAGGATTATTGATGTTGCTGCGTTTCCAGGGCCCGTATAACGGTGGCGCAGATCGTATGGGCCTGCTGATACTCAGCTGTCTGTGTCTGGTTGCTATTGCACCGACACAACAGTGGAAGGAAGTGGCTTTCGGTTATCTTGCTGTCCAGCTGGTACTATCCTATTTTATTTCTGGATGGGTGAAACTAGTCAATAAAGATTGGCGTAATGGCCGTGCATTACGGGATGTATTCCAGTTTTCCGCCTATCCGGTCAGTGAATCGTTAAGACGGTGGGTAGCATACCCGCGTTTGCTTTTATTGATGTCTTGGGCGGTTATTCTGTTCGAGCTACTGTTTCCACTAGCCTTATTGTCAACGATCGGTTTGCTGATAGTGCTGGTCGTTGCAGCTGTTTTTCATTTTGCCAATGCCTGCTTGTTTGGGCTTAATCGTTTTTTCTGGATATGGATTGCCGCCTATCCATCTATTCTGTGGTTCCAGCAGCGCTTTGTTATTATTGCCCTGTCACATTAATAACAGAGCGTGTCCATCGGGATCACGTAACATTTCATCAGGATTAATGTTGGTTGCTTCCTTCAAGCTGGCGGGAGGATGACTGTCATTACTTGTCATTTGAATTTGCCAGTACCACAGGTCATTTGTTTGTGAGTCGGCAGGCATGGGTCTTCCATTGCGCGGTTTAAGATATTCCAGTAGTTCAATACCGGGCCCATGTGTCGGCTTAAGATTCGTGATCCGTAGGTGTGCGTTCGCTACATTGTTTAAGCGAGCCTGTTCAATACCATAATTTACACTAGTGCCGGCTATGCGTAGGCCAAGTTTATCGCGGTAAAATTTCAGGCTGGTTTCTGTGTCGTTGACGACGAAAGCGGTATGATCGATACCCAGGAATAGCCGGCTGGATGGTCGATGCCACTTTGAGTCTCCCTTGTCAGGCGGGAATTGTAATATCTCCAGATGATTGCCATCTGGGTCGCGGAAATAATACGCCTGAATGCCACCGGCTGCAGGATTCCAGTCGGGCAGTGTTTGTGGTGACGTTGAGGCGGGTTCAACTTTATGCTCTCTTAGACGGTTGTAGGCCTTATCCATGTCGGTAACAATGATCGCGATATGTTGGAACCAATGGTCGTTACTGCGCGAGTCGATAGGAATGGGGCGGCCAATAGGTGATGTATATTGAATGAGTTCAATAAATTCACTGCCTAATTGCAGGCGTACACTCATCATCTGTGCGTCAGGGATACCTACCAAAGCCGGTAGTGTATGATCTGAGTGTTTGATGGGAGACGCCTGTGTGAATGACAGCACGTCGGTATAAAATTGCAGCGATTGTTGTAGATCGCTGACGGTAATACCAATCGAGTCTATATTGATCATTGTTATTTATGCATTATTCAGGAAAGAAAGAATCGTACCTATAGAAAAATAGTTGGTAAAGAAAATTAATCTGAGATATTTCATCATATGAGTAATAAGACTGTTTATAAGCTATAATTAACATTTAAAATAATATATAACACATTGTTTATTAATTATTAATGTAATGTTATTTCATGAATACATTAGGCCCAAATGTAAGCCTAAGCGCATGCTCAAGAACTAAATCTCGAGATCATCCAGACTGCCTGAGGCACTCACCATGTCTTTTATTGAAGCTGGGTAGTGCCAATTAGCATACCTTATATGTATATAGTTTTGCTTTTTTGATGGCTTGTTAAAGTAATGCTATAAAAAGGCCGCTAAAAATGACACATGTGGATGTGCGCATAATATTACTTTGGGCTTAAGAAAACCTGAGTCCATCAATTATTTGGGGGAGTAAAGATCTTGAATATGTATTCTAAGTCAATAAAATGGATTTTATTATTACTGACATTCATGCTAGCTGCGTGCGGCGGTGGCGGTAGTAGTCTTGGTTTCTCACTGTCGACGGGCACCCTGAACTTTGATGCCGCCTCGTCGTCAAGCTCCACACCCTCTCCTAAATCATTTACCACAACGGTTAGTGGAGGTGCGGTATACCTGGCAGTCTTTTTTAACGGTACTGCGTTGGATAATGTGACGCTGAGTCTCAGTGGCTCGACGGGTACAGTAACCGCCTACCCCAAATCACCATCGAGCCTTGGCGGAGGTATTCATACTGACACAATAACAGTCATTGGCTGTGCTGATCCCAACTGTAATTCAGAAGTATCAGGTAGCCCGAAAGAGGTCAGTGTAACCTACAGCATTGGTGGGCTAACCGCGTCACCGACAACGGTTAACCTTTCTTCTTTAGTGAATCTACCTTCATCTTCTGCTCAGTCAACTATCAGTAGTCCCTCAGGATCAGGATCCTGGACCAGTAATATTAGTTATGTTGGCAACACGACCAATTGGTTGACCTTGAATCCGCTCAGTGGTTCTTCTTTACCACAAGTGATTGATTTCTCCGCCAGCAGCGTACCTGTAGCAGGCACCTATACTGCTAATGTAACTATCAGCAGTGGCCAGAATTCAGTGACAATCCCTGTAACTTATGTGGTCAATGATACGCTGACCCCATCAACGACATCGCTGAGTTATACGATCAATGACAACCCGTCTGCTGCAGAGCTGACGCGACAATTTTCGCCCGGCGCGACCACCGGCGTGACCTGGACGGCCGCGGCCGATGTCAGCTGGTTGACCCTGTCGCCGACCACTGGTGGGCCCGGGGATATCGTCACTGCCGACATTGACCAGAACGCCATCAGCGCTTTTAGCAATGGCACTTATACCGGGACGGTGACCCTGACACCATCAACGGGTACGGTGAAAACCGTTGCGGTAGACATGACGATTGACCGTACTCCGTTGATTGTTACCCCGACATCTGTCAGCCTGTCGTCTGCCGAAACACTACCTTCATCTGCCGTGCAGGCCACGGTCAGTAGTCTGACCGGATTAACATCTTGGAGCAGCAGTATCAGCTATGTGGGCAACACTACTAACTGGCTGACACTGAGCCCGGTCAGTGGCTCGAGCTTACCACAGACGATCGATTTTTCCGCCAGCGGTTTAGCGACACCTGGCACCTATAGCGCCAATGTGACGTTTAGCAGTGGTCAGGATACCCTCGTCATACCAGTCACTTATGTGGTCAGTGCTGCGCTGACACCATCGCCGACGTCACTGAGTTATACCATCAATGACAACCCGTCTACCGCAGACCTGACCCGACAAATTTCAACTGGCGCGACCACCGGCGTGACCTGGACAGCTGCGGCCGATGTCAGCTGGTTGACCTTGTCACCGGCCACCGGTGGTCCCGGTGATACTATCACTGCCGACATTGATCAGAACGCCCTCAGTACGCTCAACAATGGCACCTATACCGGGACGGTGACCCTGACGCCATCAACGGGTTCGTTGAAAACTGTTGCGGTGGACCTGACCATCACGCGTGCGCAGGTCAATTTTGTCGCACCGTATGTTGCGGCTCCCAGCGTTGCCGCCGATGTTATCATCCGTGGTGAGAATTTTGATCAGAATAGTATTCAGTCTGTCAGCTTCGGTACGACACCGGCGACGTCCTACTCATTCATCAGCAGTACTGAAATCCATGCAACGCATCCGATACTGTTGCCCGGTAACTACGCAGTCAATGTCAATACCGGCACAAACGTCAGAACGCTGGCGACCCTGAGTGTGGTCAATCAGCCGACTTATTCATCTGCTACGATTGCCTATCCAAATACCGTGTCGAAGACGCCGGTTGATATCGTCTATGATGCCGAGCGCCAGGCACTGGTAGTCGGTGTCGGTTACCCATCACCGGGCGCTTCATCAGCGGACGTGTTTCGATATGCGTATTCTGCCGGTGCCTGGTCAGCGAACCCAGACACTACTTTCATAGCCGGACTCAGGGATATCGGCCTGTCGACTGATGGCCAGCAAGTGCTGGCGGTGTCGAACTATGCCATCAACGAGCTCGATCCGGTAACACTGAGTGCCGGTACCGTGACTGCTGCACCGTTCACGTCACGTTATTATCTGAAAAATATCGAGTTCACCAATGCCGGTGACGGCCTGGTGACCACGGGAATTAACGGCAGTGGTTATACCAATTTTCACCGCTATAAACTGCGACAGCCGGTAATTACTAGATTTGGCTTTAGCTCATTCTATTTTGGTTCGCCGGGCATTAGTGGCGACGGTTCACATGCAACCATCGTCCAGGGTTCCTTGTCACCCGCACCGAGTGTCTACCAATACCTGGCCTCAACCGACGTGCTGTCAACGGCGGGTATTTCATTGAATCAGAATTCGTCTATGCCGCCAAAACTGGATCGTACCGGCAATCGTATCCTGTTGAACGGCTATCTGGTCTATGATTCAGGCTATCAACAATTGGGTAATCTGCCGACGACAGGTACGCCGGCGGCGGCTGTGTTGTCACCTGATGGTGGTCGGGCCTATGTCTACCACAGCGGTTCCGTCTTACGCACCTATGATCTTACTGCCACGCCGGTTGCCGGTGTGTTCCCTGAGATCGGTACGGGTATCATACTCCCTAGTGACCCGGGTAGTGCAGCAAAAATGACTGTCAGCCCGGATGGCAAGACCGCATTTATTGCCGGTAGCCTCGGTATTGTCGTGGTGCCTACCCCTTAGTCCGGGTAGATACTTTCCTAATATAATTATAGGAACTCGTTAAAAAGGGCCGGAGAATAGTTGTTCTCCGGCCCTTTTGTTTGCTGCTGTTTATTTACTCATCGATTAACGCAGTGGTTGGTAGAATGATTTGATCAGGGAAGAACATGATGCCATGTCCGGCATGATCCGCATGTGCGGCCATGACACCCAGTTCAACCAAGCGTAATGCAGTAGGCAAGGTATAGTCATCAGCGGCGTTGTAGTTGACCTGATAACCCATATCTTCAAAGGCGGCAACCGATACCCGGCTGATCGGGTTGTCCGGTCCTTTGATAAAACCAGACATCAGTTCATTTCCGAATACCAACTCGCGCCAGTGCCCATCCCGAGTGCCGGGACCGCCGGTATTGGCGACGGGAACAGCGGTGGAGACGCCACTGCCGGTTAACTGGCCGTATTCCTGCATTGCCCTGGGCCCGCTGAAGGTCGGGTTGATGGAGCCAGCGCCATCCAGTAAGCCGAGACGACTCCAGATAGTACCGATGCCGAGTACGTGCCCCATCTCGTGAGTGATGACATCGACGAGGGTGTTATCTTCTTCCATTGCAGCAAGATCTGCCGTATCAAAAGACATGATACCGCGTGCGGGTAGGGCAGTGCCCGGGCGCAGATGTGTTGGGCCGGCCTGGCCAAGGATGCTGCCGCGGCCATCGATGGCGGTTCCTTCCGCTTCGATCAAAATGTCATCGATGATTTCACCATCGATTTGTACACTCGGCAGATCACCGGTAATGATTTCTGCCCAACGCGCAGCGGCCAGATCAAATACGGCACGTTGATTGGCCGTCAAGCCGCCGGTAAAGCGGACGTCGATTGTGAAATCAGAGGCTGCAGGAGGCGTGGCATTGCGGCTGGTAATGTCCAATGACCAGCTATTCAACCAGCCACCATCCTGCGCTACATTATCCATGACTTCCAGGGTCCAGATGCCATTGATCAAGGTATTATGTAATTCAGAGAGCTTATCCTCTGGTTGATAAGTACCCGTGAACGGCGCGCTGCCATCAGCGATTGCTTGCACTGCCTGGTCATCGAAAACGGTGTCGATAAAGCCGTCATCGCGCCCACCTTTAAAAGCGACCAGGGTAATGCGTTTTCCGCCAGGGCTGATCAGTACGATCCTCAGATCCTGGTCCCAGGTATGGTCAATATTTATGCTTACCTTGATATCGTCAATGATGAGTCCGCTTAGGTCGGTAATTTCAATGGCAGAACTGACTGTCGCAGGAGCAGCGGCTGGTATTCTGACCGGTATGGGGTTTGAATACAGGTAACAACAGGTTTCTACCGAGACTGACCAGTGATTTAATTGGCCACCATCAGCCGATGCCTGATCGGCGATTATCAGCGTCCAGGTGCCATTGGGGTCAAGGCCGTTAAATTGACTAAGTTTTTCCTGGGGGCGAAAGGTATTGCTGAAAGGTGCAACGGCACCGCTTATGGTCAGGGTTGAAGCATCATCAAATGTTGTCTCCCGGAAATGATCACCGCTTCCGCCTTCGCCAGAGACCAAGGTAATGCGTTCACCGCTCGGTGCAATCAAGCTAATCTCCAGGTCGGCTGTCCAGCTGTGCTCGATGTCAACAGTGACATTGAGGTCGCGGATAGTGCCATCCAAGCCGGCAACATCGATCGTTGACTGAATGATATTGGGGTCGTTCGCGGAGATTGTTAGTGGGGTAGTATTCGAAAAATGTTGTTTCATGAATTCAATTCCTTTATGAACATGATGGTCTGCAATAGTGATCCTAACAGTGGGTCATGGTTTAGTTCCGGGTTTTGTGTCACTTTTTGCCTGCTATGATAATAAAGGAATTTATAAAAACAGCAAAAGAATAAAACGATCGGTCAGTGACTCGATGGTATTCAATATCGATAGCATTTACGTCAGTCCTGAAATTAATCAAGAAGTATTTCAGCAATAACTTATAGATGCAGTGCCTTTATTAGGTATATGAATGTTGTGTGAATTTTTGAATTTTAAAGGAATTCAAACTCAGAGGTGATCGAATGCTGGCATGCCTGTACTGTTAATAGTGTTATTAATGTAGGGCTTGATCTTAAAAGTGGAATTATTGGACGTATTGAAGTAGTTTATAGGCGTGTTAGAGAACGCTTGCTTCTTAGGCAAGGTTTCAATGACACCATTAAAACATAATAAAAATCTCAGTTACTGTTATGTAGATGAATGCATGGTCTACATCAGTGGTGTTCACTCAGGCTGGGCTTATTCCGTTAAATAAGAAGAAGCATGATTATTAAATGCTTCTACAAAAAATAAAAAAACTCGAGGAATTGATATGGAAAATTTAATACCGTTAATTATACAGTTGGTTAGTGGTGCAGCAGGCGGCAATGTGGCCGGTGCTTTGATGAAGAAATTATCCCTGGGCACGATGGGAAATTCTCTCGTTGGTATTCTGGGCGGAGGAATTGGCGGCGGGTTGATGAATATGCTGGGAATGTCAGCAGGGTCCGGCGGCATGGATATTGGCAGCATTGTCGGTAGTGTTGCCAGCGGTGGGGTTGGCGGTGGTGTATTGCTGGCGGTTATCGGAGCCGTTAAGAAAATGATGGGTAAATAGAGCTTCATCTCATTAACTGACAAAGGCGTGGCAATACAGCTGCGCCTTTGTCATTTCTACAAATGTGATTACTGATTTATGAGTAAACCGCTTCAGTACCTACCTTTTTATTATCCAGTTTGATCAATGCATATCTTTGCAGGAACGCCATCCATTGGTGATTCAAGCAAAGACTACTTGATAATCGATTATTGATGTGATTGAATTCTAACTTGTTGAATGTTAGAAGAATACTCTGTTTTATATACAATATTTTGATATAATCAGCAAAAGATTTAGTGAATATTCGGGAATTCCAAATAGTAAGGGTAGCTTCGAGTGATCAGCAAACAAATAATCAATTTAAATTTACGCGTAGGGTTTTGCGTTCCTGTTTGTCTGTTGCTCATTCCTGGAATAACGAATGCAGACTCAGAAATAATAAGCAAAAAATTTAATCTGTTGAGTGGAGAACTGGAAAGCTCTGTCGTCAAAGTGTCAGAACATCGAATTCGGATAGAAAAGCAGGATACCGGGTCTAAATCCTACGAAATCATTGATACAAAGGCGATGAAGTCGCATCTTGTTAATGCGGAGACTGGCTCTATATACACACGCAATCTTAAATCGAAAAGTTCATACGATGATAAGGCTGTCATAAAATTGATAGGGGAAGGCCCAAGACTGGTCAATCAGAAGTATCCTACCGCGCATTATACGTTTTTCGCAGGTGAGGTTGCTTGCAGTCATATTTTTATAAGTAAGGAAAAGATTGCAGGTGATTTGCAGACGTATTTGAAAACTTTTACGATGGTGCCAATAAAAGTGGCGGGTATGCTTGTCAAGCCAGAGGAGAAGTTATGCCAAAGAGCGGCCAGGGATGCTGCGAGCCAAATTCAAAAGCTTGGTGTGCCGCTACTAATAACCAATAAAGATACTAATGCACAAAATGCTGTATTTAAAATAACTAATATCACGTTTGATAAAAACTATGATAAAAAAATATTTAAATCATCTAAAACACCGAAGGATGGTAATGACGGTGATGTAATAATCAAGGAAGCTGATAAAACCAATGAAAAAAAGACGATGGATAAACCCTGACAACCTCGATGTATGCTTACATACGTTAATAGAGTATTCAGTCAAATGATACAAACATGTATGTATGCGATAAAATCATATAAAAGTGTATCATAGCTACTTCCACTCGTAGTAAACTGTAAGCGATAGCTCTCTCAAAAAGTAACGAATATACAATGCAGTCACGGTCATAATAATGGATCCAATAGTCTCTATCTCTAATTTGTCCAAGACTTATGATAATGGTCATCAGGCACTCAAACATGTCGACCTGGATATTGAGTCCGGGGAGATCCTGGCCTTACTGGGACCTAATGGAGCAGGGAAAACGACGCTGATCTCCATCATCTGTGGCATTGTTAATGCTACCACGGGCTCTGTTACCGTTGACGGTCATGACATCGTCAAGGACTATCGACTCACGCGCAGCATGATAGGGCTGGTACCGCAGGAATTAACCTTGGGCGCGTTTGATACAGTCTGGAATACACTGTGTTTTAGTCGTGGCTTATTTGGCAAGAAACCTGATCCCGCATTGTTAGAGAAATTACTTAAGGATCTGTCGCTGTGGGATAAACGCGATAGTGAGCTAATGTCCCTTTCCGGGGGTATGAAGCGTAAGGATATGTGGAATCTGGTGCGGCGTCTACGTGAGTCTGGGGTCACAATCATTCTGACGACACATTATATTGAAGAAGCTGAGGAAATTGCTGACCGTGTTGGCATCGTCAATCATGGTGAATTATTGCTGGTAGATGATAAGCAGGCCTTGATGCATAAGCTTGGAAAACGTCAGCTGATGATTGAACTGGGACAAGCTGTTACTGCTTTGCCAGATGCGTTGGCACCCTGGTCTGTAGACCTGTCAGACGACGGCAGTACTATTGTCTATACATATGATCCACATAATCCGCAAACAGGCATCAATGGATTGTTACAGGCTGTTAGTGAATCTGAACTGTTTTTAAAGGATGTTGTCTCTACGCAAAGCTCGCTTGAGGAGATTTTCGTCAGCTTGGTGAAAGGGGAATAATGAACGTCTACGCCATTAGAGTGATCTATAAATATGAAATGTTGCGCGCCGTGGAGACATGGCTGCAGAGTTTTGCGTCGCCAGTGATTTCAACCGCGTTGTATTTTGTCGTATTTGGCTCGGCCATTGGCTCACGTATTGAAACGATTGATGGCGTATCTTATGGGACGTTTATCGTGCCTGGTTTGATGATGCTGGCGCTGTTGACACAGAGTATTTCTAATGCTTCATTTGGTATTTATTTTCCCAAGTTTACGGGTACTATCTATGAAGTGATGTCCGCACCTGTATCATTTGTCGAGATCCTGATCGGTTATGTGGGTGCTGCAGCGACAAAATCCTTGATCATTGGTCTGGTCATCCTGGTAACGGCCGGGTTTTTTGTGCCATTGGAAATAGCCCATCCATTCTGGATGGTAGGATTTCTGCTATTAACCTGTGTTTCGTTCAGTTTGTTTGGCTTCATCATCGGTCTGTGGGCTACGAATTTTGAAAAGTTACAGTTAATCCCCATGTTGGTCATCACACCGCTGGTTTTCCTTGGTGGCAGCTTTTACTCAGTAAGTATGCTACCGCCCGCGTGGCAGACAGTGACGTTATTCAATCCGGTTGTTTATCTTATCAGTGGCTTCAGGTGGAGCTTTTTTGAAGTAGCAGATGTCAGTGTCGGAACGAGCTTGCTAATGATCATGGTATTCCTGAGCTTGTGTCTGTTGGTTGTCTGGTGGATGTTTAAAACGGGCTATCGAATGAAGAAATAGCTCTTACCAGTGACTGTGGCGGACATTTGTAACCAGGGAGTCTCTGATTAAAGTGTCATTGCGAGCGCAGCGCAGCAATCTGCTAATTAGAATCATGTAGTTACAGGCCGATTATTTCACTTTATCAATGGCCCTTTGGATTGCTTCGTCGTTACTCTTGGCTTTGGCTCCGGCCGTTGTTCTCGACTGCCAGTTCCGGACGCAGTCTGTCGATTCCTTCCCTGGATATTATAATTTATGCGGCGGAAGTTGAATACTTCTGCCAAAGCTGAAGTTGTATTGCGCCGATACCTGCGACGAGCATGAATAATAACAGTAATGCTCCCAGTATCGGGATGAGAATTAGGAAGTATATAATAATTGTCGTGACGATAAATGTTACGATGCGTTTAGCCTTTGATGACTGAGCTTGTTTGAATATGCGGCGTAATGCAAGATCACTAAAGTAAAGCATACCGGTCAATAGGCCAAATAATATCACCAGTAAATAGACAGCCAGCAGGCACAGCGCAAGTAGATAACCTACGACGGTCATCATTAATAGTAATATGATAAACGGCGTGGTAATCAGTACAGCAGCACCTAGTCCGATAGATTGCAGTGTTTGTTCGCTAATAGTTCTTGCACTGGCAAGACTAAAATGTGGAAAGATTAAAATATACGCGATGCCGACAATAATTAACGCCAGGCCGAATACCAATAACAGGCCAAGTATTGCTTGAACTGCTGCCGTTGACACAGCCTCCGTATCCGGCATCGGTATCTGCTCCAATCCACCGAGAATCTCTGCGCCGGACTGTATATCAGGTTCATTTGGACTACGATAGCGTAGTTTACCGTTTATTCTGGCAGATGACTGGATAACGATGTTATCGGCAGTAATGCTGGCGTCGCCATTAATATGTCCGGCGATCGTAACATGTTGGCCTGCGGCGGTGAGGTCTTTGTTTATATCGCCCAATACGATAAGTTGTCGACCGGCAAGTCTGGCCCAACCTTGTATTGATGCCTTACTGTTGATAGTGATGCTTTCACCTGCGGCGACAAGATGATCTCCTATTTCGGCAGAGATGGTAATCAAGCGACCGGCCGCACGCATATCATCTGCTATCGGTGCTAGAATATTGATCACTTCAGCAGCGATATTGATGTCACCGTCAACAGTGTCTTCAATGCTAATGCGTTGGGCGGCTGCGGTGATGTCGCCATGTACCCTGGCAGTTACCTGTATATTTTCCCCTGCGGCATACAAATCGTCATTTACAATATCGCTTATGATGAGAGTTTGATCCACTTTGACAGACGAATAGACATAACCGACCAGGCAAGAAAATAATGCGCAGCTAATCAATAGTTTCCAAGACATGGATAAGTTCATTGCCGTCTCCTCGATTTCATTAGTCCAATAATGTCAGGTATCTATCATCATGTCGGTCAGAACACAGACGATATCTCTGAAAATAGTTGGATTTCACCCGGTTACAGTATAGGAGCGGTTCCTATGTTTTTCCTGGGTGAATCGCTAGGAAAGTTTAGCACGTGGAGTCTTAGTCTTCATCGCATCAACGATGTAATATGTTTTTATTGAGAATTATTCTTATTGCTGCCGATAACAAGACCGTTTAATCTATTGCAAAGTGCGCTGCCAATTGACATGATTAATCTCATTCATTGGATTCATGCGGTAGTTAATGATATCTGACATTCGAGTAACAGCGTAGTTTACATTTGATGTGTTTCGTCAGGTTGAACTGCTTGCTGCTACTGCTTGCGAGTGCTGGCCGAGGCAGAGCATGGTAATAATTAAGTACGATCATTGTCTATTATCCAACTGGGGGGGTGAGGTAACTGATGAGCAAGCTTAAACACGAAGCAGAATTAGTCAAAGAGGCGATTCGAATAGGTGTGAAATATGGAGAAGATCGAGGTGTCGTTAAGTTCGAGGCCACTGATTCTGCAGCAGATAAAATTGAATACATATACCGTTTGCTTGTACATGATAAGTTGATCCAGCCCATGCCAGAGGAACAGATTTCACAGAAATCGATGCGCCATAGGTTGGCCATGTGGGTGTCGAAAAAGTTACCCAAAGACCATGCATTGTTAAAATAATAGACAGCAACGCTGAAGGACAGTGTTGTTTAGCAAAGATCAGGTTTCACTAATAGGGATATTAATTATGATTCAATTGTGTATTCGACTTTATAGTTTTCGAGTTATTTTACTCGTAATTCCAGTTGCCTTACTCTCTATGTCAACTGCATCAGCAGATGACTTAACTCAATATTATTTAACCAATAAGAATGGCCGCACCGTTTTGCCCGATAGTGCAGTATACGAAGGGCAGTATAGAAATGGCCTGTTTCATGGAGCGGGTAAGCTGACCTGGGGCAATGGTGATGTTTATACTGGTGAGTTCAAGCATGGCATGATGCACGGTAAGGGCACATATAAGTCGGCAACAGGTGATGTATATGAAGGGGATTATCAGAATGGTCTGATGCATGGTCAAGGCGTATACAGTTCAGATGCAGCGGGAAAATATACTGGGTCATTTCGCAATGACCATTTTGACGGGAAAGGCAGGTATGTTAACGATAATGGAGACATCTACGAAGGCGATTTTAAAAAGAGCGCTCCTAATGGAAAGGGAAGTATCACCTTTCATGATGCTGGTGATTATATCGGTGAAATAAAAAAATGGAAAATGCATGGTCAAGGTATTTATTCAGTAGTAAATGGTGATGTGTACTCGGGGCAATTTGTCAATGGCGTTCAGCAGGGCATGGGGAAAATAAAATACAAGTCAGGTGAAGTCTATACGGGTGAAGTAGTAAACTGGCAACCTCAAGGCGTTGGCGAATTAAAAAGTCGTAACGGTGATCATTATCGCGGCGATTTTATTGCAGGTCTGTATCATGGGGAAGGTGTTTTAACTGATAAAAAGGGTAATGTTTTTAAGGGTAAATTCGAAAATGGCAGTAGACATGGAAAAGGCACTTATACATTAAAGAAGCCACGAGGGCATAAAAAAATACGGACAGGGTGGTGGGAATTCGGTCGGTATTCAGGCGAAAACAAACCGGATAAGAAGGCAAAATTAAAGAGCGTTAAGAAAAAGAGACTTGATGCGGAGTCCATATTCTACAAACAACCTGATCTGCTGGAAAAAAGCCTGGCGAATATCAAGCCCTCAAACCCAGGTGTCGCGGATTTGTATATGGTGAGTTTTGGCGCCTATGGCCAACAAGATGTATTCATGAACGAAGCGCAATATTCTAAATCACTATTTGATAAGCAATTTGGTACCGAAGGCCGTTCATTGGCATTGATCAATAACCCTAAAGTGGCAAATAGCTCTTTGCTGGCATCAGTTACCAACTTAAAGCGTGTTTTATTGCATATTGCCGGTATTATGGATAAGGATGATGATATTCTATTTCTATTTTTGACCAGTCATGGATCAAAAAGCCATGAATTGAGCGTTTCATTACAAGGCCTGCCGCTGAATGATCTTCCCGCTACCGAATTGGCCAAGGTTTTAAAGGAAAGTAAAATAAAATGGAAAGTGATCGTGGTGTCATCCTGTTATTCAGGTGGTTTTATTAAGGCCTTGAAGGATGATCACACCCTTGTTATTACATCAGCCAAGTCAGATCATGTTTCGTTTGGATGTTCAGATGAAGCAGAGTTTACTTTTTTCGGCAGGGCATTTTTTAAACAATCCGTGCCAGCAGCGGCTAGTTTTGTAGAGGCGTTTACCAAAGCAAAGGCGTTAGTGACTGCATGGGAAACGAAAGAGGACTATGATCATTCTTTGCCACAGATATGGACGACAGAAAAAATTAAAGCCCAATTATTAAAATGGCGTGCGCAACAAGCTTCTAAAGTGGCGCTCGATAATCCTTCCTAGCGGGTTGCTGTTGCTATAATCAGTGGATCGGTGGTCAGTCGATAATATCTTTGACCACCAGTCCCTGATTATAAATTACAGCAGTATGTCAATGCTAGAATAATTTCTTGGCCATGTTGAGTAAATCATCGGTAACACTGCCATCATTATCAGAATCCAGAAATTGTGTCAGCATGTTCGGCAGCCCACTGGATTCATTGCTCCCAGTTAAATGGTTAGCAAGGCCTGCACCTCCGGAGCTATTTTTACTGAGTGAACCCATAGCCATCGTCGCGACCATTGGTAACATCTTTTTCAAAATACCGCTATCGATACCCGTGTTCTGAGCTGCTGTTTGTGCAACATTACGGCTAACGTCCTTGCTGCCAAAAATATGGCCAAGAATATTATTGCCGTCAGTGACTGCTCTTTCGTTTGTAAGCTCTTTAGGATCTTCTACATAACGTTGATGATTGCCAGTGCTGATGGCATTGATCAGTGATTCGAGGCCATTAGAATCCGTGGTGTTTTTACGTAGTCCTTGTGTGATGGAAGGGACCAGCTGGCCAATAGCCTTAGATGCATCTCCCTCGCTGAGACCGAAATTTTTTGCGATTTCCCTGACCGAGTCGCCGCCGCCTGCTGAAAGAATTGAGTCTAGAATACCCATGTCTTTATCTCCCGTTATTCAGATAGATGTTTGTTGTAAACACAGTATCCTCTTTGTCCGTTGTTGGGACAATGGTAAATAAGTCTATTTTACAGTATTTTACATCGCGGGTGTATAAGCAGGCTGGCAGTGTAAATGCATCATCTATAAGACAATTTTATCCTCGCGTGAGCACTGGATGATAAATGTAGTTTATCAGCAGCAAGGGTAGGGATCACCAGGTCAGATCATCCGGTATTTGGTAATCACTATAGGGGTCATTCTCATCCTTTTCTTGTGTGTCTTGGTCAAATAAGACGACACGTTTTTCATTGCGTTGCTGAATTTTTTCGGCGATTGTTCTCGGGACCAATTCATAACGGCCATCAATTCGTGCTATCCCTGACTGACCCTGAATGATTGTTTGCTTGAGTTGCGCATTAACATAAATGCGTTTTATTTTGCCAAGATGATCAAAATTATAGGCGATGTCGCAATCTTCACCACGTTCTATTCGATGCTGCGTGATCAGTTGATTTATTTCTGAAGAGATGGCTTTCTTGCGTATTGCTTCCTGCTTTTTAAGGTTGGCTTCACGGTCAGCTTTAACTTTTTCCTTAGTGACCTGTTGTGCAGCGCTGCTGTTCGCATCAGTAATTTTCGCTTTCTTTGAGCGTTGCTGTTTATTCTTTTTGCTCTGGCTCTTTCTTGCCTTTTGGACTTGTTCCTTGGTGACCAGACCGGCTTTAAGTAGCTGATCCTGAAATGGGTTATTCATGCCTGTTTTCTCACTGCGCTGATTTCAATAGTTGTCGGCTCGTGCCTTGTCATATTATTAGGTTTCGCCAATGTCGTGACTACTAAATTAATAGAATAGAGTATACCATAGCCAATTTAGATAGGTATGTTACGCGATTCGCGTTTTTCCCCCAAAATCGAGAATTTTTGGGTTAGAATGTATGAATGACGAATTCCACGTTGTTAACTGATCTGATCGATCTGAATGAAGCACTACAATCTGACAGTTTGTTGGATTTAGATGAACGTAAGCAGCGCGATCGCCGTTTTGGCTTATCACTCCAGCAGGTCCGACATAAACCGCATCAACAGATTCGCCGTTGGCTGCGGAGCACTAACACGGATCATACAAAAGGCAGTGGTCGGTCTGGGTCGCGAATATATCGTATTGTCGGTCTGGTATTGCTCGTTTTCGGTTTGATTTCGGGGTGGGGATTGGCCAGCATCGTCCTGCATTATGATGGCTCCCAGCCAATTAACATTGTCTATGCCTTGGTTGCCCTGGTATTACCACAGATCCTTCTGTTATTGCTCTGGTTGCTGGGCCTATTGCCTTTTAAGCTGCGCTTGTTTAAAAATATTGGCGCGATGCTGGGGCTGCTAAATCCAGGTCGTCTGGCTGGCCAATTGACCAGCTTTTTTAATGTTCAGGGCGGGCAGGGTCTGTCTGCTATCTGGAATGCCGATAACGCGGCAGTATTGGCGCCGGTCAGTCGCTGGTTGTTTTCATTCTGGTCACAGTTGTTTGCGTTCAGTTTTAATATCGGCATTCTGATCAAGGCATTCATGCTGGTGTCATTCTCCGATTTGGCTTTCGCATGGAGTACTACGCTTCAGTTCAGCAATGCTGGCTTCCACCAGTTTTTATTGATGTTATCGACGCCCTGGAGTGCAGTTATACCGGATGCCGTGCCAACAGCTGAGTTAGTGGCCAATAGCCGTTACTATCGCCTTGAATCAGGATCACTATCCGCTAATCAGACATCGCAATTGGCCATTGCCCTGGGCCAATGGTGGCCGTTTCTGATCGCGGCGGTATGTTGTTATGGTTTATTGCCAAGATTGTTGACGCTTTCTATCTCCTGGTTCCGATTACGCCAATCTATGCAGCGGGCTTTATGCCAGATGCCCGGGGCTTCAGAACTGCTTGCACGTATGAATTCACCATTAGTATCTACTGTGGCGGCCGAGCCGGAAAAAACGGACAGCAGTCATGTCCATCACGTTGCAGAACAAACGGTGTCCAAGCCCTATGCGCTAAGCTGTCCGCTTATCGTTTGGTCTCAGGCTTGTACTGATAAAGTGCAGATGCAGGCATGGTGTCAGCAACTCGGCATAGATGTTCAGGACTATTTACAAGCTGGAGGCCGTAATAGTATCGCCGAAGATAGTGAGTTATTAAGCTCTCTATGTCGTACAAGCCCGGATGTTGTCGTCGTACTGGTAAAAGCCTGGGAGCCGCCGTTACTTGAATTTACTGATTTTGTGCAACAAATACGTCAGCACTGTGGCGCAAAGATTCCGATTATCATCCTGCTTTCATCGGCGATGGAAAAGGTCAGCGACTCCGACCGGGATACCTGGCATCAAGCCCTGAATCCGTTGGCTGATCCGAACCTGCATATAGAAACAACAGGTCCAGTGGCATGAGTTTACCGCAATTTGCGATTGTTGGTCACCCGAATAAGGGCAAGAGCAGCATTGTCTCTACCCTGGCAGAAGATGAAAGCGTTCATATTTCGCCATTATCTGGTACGACCGTAGAGAACAGGGTCTACCCAATGACTGTCGATGGCGATGTATTATATGAGCTTATCGATACCCCCGGTTTTCAGCGTGCTCGCGCTGCACTCGAATGGATGCGGCAGCATGCCGAGTCATCCATGGATAGAAGTGACACCGTGCGCAGATTCGTACAAACGCATAACGATGATCCGACATTCACTGCTGAATGTCAGTTACTGACCCCGATTCTTGATGGCGCCGGTATTTTGTATGTAGTGGATGGTTCACGTCCCTTTGGCGAGGAGTATGAGGCGGAGATGGAGATCTTGCGCTGGAGCGGCCAGCCGAGCATGGCCTTGATCAATATGATTGGTAACAGTGACTATACCCATGACTGGGAGAAGGCTTTAGGACAATTTTTTCGTATCGTCAGGGTTTTCGATGTCATGCAGGCAGATTTTTACAAACGTCTGCAATTGCTGACAGCATTTGGCGAGCTTCATGAAGATTGGCGAATGCCGCTTGATAAAGCTGTTGATATTCTGCAACAAGAGCAGGGCAGGCGTAGACAATTGTCTGCCCAGTTAATTGCAGAGATGTTAGCGCGCATGTTAACGCATGTGAATAGTCACAGATTGAAAGACGGTGAAAATACCGAGTTGGCGCGGGAGAAACTGTTAGAAAAATATCAGCAGGAGCTGGTTGCGATGGAGCAGCATTGCCGACTTGAGGTCGAACAGGTCTATCAGCATAAAAACCTGCAACGTCAGGAACCATTAGTAGAGTTGCTGAAACAGGATATGTTCTCACGTCAGACCTGGGTATTATTCGGACTTACGCGTAAACAGCTTATAGCCACTGGCGCCATAGGCGGTGCTGCCGCGGGCAGTGTTATTGATTTGGCTGTTCACGGTACTTCGTTATTGCTAGGCAGTGGTCTCGGCGCTCTGACCGGTGCTGTCTCTGCCTGGCTAACAGCGGATAAAATAGCCAATGTCAAGATGCTGGGTCATACCCTTGGGGGTGAAGAGATCAGTGTAGGTCCGATGCCAAACATTAATTTCCCTTATGTCGCCTTGGGCCGGGCCATGTTGCATCAACGTATTATTGAGGAACGTACCCATGCCAACCGCGGACCGCTGACGATCGATCCACAGACCGTATCATGGCAGATGTCCGACAGTGCTACCCGCAGGGCCTTTGAAAAAATATTCGCGAAACTGCGCAAACAGGAAAATTATAACGCCGATCTTACCAGTTCATTGGCGTTGCTCATCGAAAAGCAGATAACGAATAACAGCCAGGTAGCTGCAAATAGTCATCAAGACTGACGATAATGTCGCATTACCAGATTGGATACTAATGCTGTCCAGCCCGTTTGATGGGCGGCGCCCAGGCCCTGACCGGTTTCTGCATGGAAATATTCATGGAAGAGCAGCAGGTCAGCCCAGTCGGTATTCTCACGTGAAAGGGTATAGGCCTGCATGGAGGGTATGATGCCATTTTCATCACGTCGAAACAGATTGGCCAGGCGTTCAGATAACAAACGCGCAACCTGTTTTAGATTTAAGGGCTGGTTGCTAAATGCCGGTACATTGATGGTAAATCCATCACCCAAATAGCGATGAAATTTTTCCAGGGCTTCAACCAGAGAATAATTTAATGGCATCCAGATAGGCCCGCGCCAGTTCGAGTTGCCACCAAACAGACCACTGTTGGATTCGCCGGGTATATATTCTATGAGTCCGGTCCCCAGACCAGGAATGTCACTGAGTGTATTTTGTGTCGCATGAATTCGACTTAGGCTGCGTACCCCGAAGTCTGACAGAAATTCATCCGAGTTGAAGATGCGCTCAAGGATGCCGGGCAGCATGCTATGGTCGACCAGCGAGAGCAGATGTTCACCCTGATCATTGACACGGGCGGGGCAGGCGCAAATAAACTCGCCATCGAATAGCCCCGACTTGTGTTTGTTTAGTTCATCCCGAAAACGTGGCGCATTCTCCAGCAGGCGTTGATCAATTATTTCACAGGCGAATAAGGGGATGATTCCTACCCATGAATAAACATCGATATGATGTGCCTTGCCATCGGCGTTTACTATAAGGTCTTTAAAGAAGTTATCTTCAGCATCCCATAATGCCATGTCTGCAGAGCCATGCCCGGCGATGGCATTCGCGATCGCAAGGAACTGACGATAAGTCTGGATAGCGATGTTCTCGTAATTCGGGTTAATGCTGTTCAGTTCAAGGGCAATGACGGTCATATTGAGCGCAAACATCGCCATCCATCCTGTGGCATCGGCCTGTTTTAATACATGACCATCAGGCAGTGACTCGGATCGATTCAGCACCGAGATATTGTCGAGCCCGAGAAAGCCACCTTCAAAAATATTATGATTGTCGCTGTCTTTACGATTAATCCACCAGGCATAGTTAAGCAGTAGCTTGTTAAAAACGCGCTGCAGGAAATCAAGGTCGGCAGTACCGCGTTGTGCCCGCTCTGCACGAATGACCTGCAAGGCTCCCATTGCGTGTACGGGTGGATTGGTGTCACTAAATTCCCATTCGTAAGCGGGTAGCTGGCCATTTGGATGCAGGTAGTCTTCATGTAGCATCAGTTCGATCTGGTCTTTGGCAAAATCAACGTCGAACAGACTCAGCGTGACGCAATGATAGGCCAGATCCCAGGCCGCGAACCAAGGGTACTCCCAGGTATCGGGCATGGAAATAATATGCGCGGCCTTAAAGTGGCGCCAATCCTGATTGCGTCCTGCGCGGCCTTTGGGCGCTGGAATAATGTCGCCATCCAGCCAACGGGCGACATCGTAATGATAAAATTGTTTGCTCCAGATCATACCGGCAATGGCATGACGAAGAATGCGACTATCTCCGAGGCGGGCTTGCGGTAATAAGTCATCAAAAAAGACATCTGCTTCGGAACGGCGGGTGACCAGTATCTCTTCATTGTTGCTAAAAGGCTGTGCAAGCGGGGAAGCGGACAGTACAAGATTGAGTTGTGTCGATTGACCACCCTCTACAATCAGACTGTGCCAGGCGGCATACTTACTGCCCTGATTGTCGGGATTGATGGCGTCTTTTTGCCCCTGGATAATGTAACGGTGAAAGGCATCTTTGACATAAGGGCTTGGGTTTTTCTTGTTCCACAATAATGCCTGATTACTGTCATTTTCAGTAAATAAGCCTTCGGCCTCTCGTTGACCATACAGGTAGTAATCGCCCAGTTCATGATGGTGTGCCTGTACTGCCCAGGCACTATCTGCTGGTGCATCGATGGTTTTTATTGATGGCCTGGCCGTGGCATGTTTTTGCCAGGACCAGGTATTTCGAAACCACAGGCTGGGTAATAATTGTAATTCGGCCGTTTCCGGGCTGTGGTTATGGGCAGTGATGCGAATATGAATTTGCTCAGGACCGGCCTTGGCATATTGAACATCGATGTCCCAGAAGCGCTGATCATCAAAAACACCGGTATCCTGTAAATTAAACGGCGTCTGCTCACGACCACGTTGACGATTTTCATCCAATAGTTGTTGATATGGGTAGGCCGCTTGAGGATATTTATAGAGGTAGTGTAAGTAGCTGTGACTGGGCGTTGCGCTCTTGTAGAAATAGTATTCCTTGACGTCTTCGCCGCGATTACCTTGTTTACCCGTCAGTCCAAAGGCGCGTTCCTTTAGGATAGGGTCTTGTCCGTTCCACAAGGCCAACGCAAAACAGAGGTGTTGTTGTTCGTCACTGATACCGCCCAGCCCGTCCTCGGTCCAGCGATAGGCGCGTGATCGTGCCTGTTCATGATTGAAGTATTTCCAGGCAGTTCCATCGGCGCTGTAATCTTCACGAACGGTACCCCAGGCGCGCTCGCTCAGGTAAGGGCCCCAGAGGCGCCAGTTTTGTTCTCCGAGTCGTTGCTTTTCAAGTCGCTTACGTTCGTTATTCATGATGGTCTAGATAGCCTTGTCAATTGGGTCCAGTTCGCTTCGCTACCCGTTTGGCGGTGCGTAGAGCCCATGCATAGATCGTTAGTGCCGGATTAACTCTGCTGGAACGGGGTAGCACACTGCCATCGACGACATATAGATTATCGATACCCCAGACCTTGCCTTCGGGGTCAACAACAGAGTGATTTTCGTCATCACCTGTGACCAGGGTGCCACAGGCATGGGCGGTCGCTTCCACAGGCATATTACGTGCTGAAGATAGCATACCGGCACGCAACAAGCGACGCTTGAAGGCACGGATAAATTGTGTATGTTCGGCCTTTGATTGTGGTAAACGCTCCTGGCTGTAATCCAGTGTAGGTCGGGTATGCTTTGCAGTTTCAAAGTGGATGCGATTGCGTTTATCGGAACTGTCTTCACTGGTTAGCCAGAACCCGTAGGCACGGGAACCAAGGAAATTGATTAGGCACTTTGGTATCCAGGCGGGCAATTGGGTCGCCAGCAGTTCACCATCTAGCCAACCCAGAGTCTGTGCGCTGCTATGAGGGTAATGTTTATTCAGTAGCAGTAAGGTCTTGCGTAGTTGGTCTGTCTTACGGCTCAGTGAGAAGGCGAGGACAACGCTGTTCAAGTGACATTTGTAAAAACAGCCAATAAGAGAATTCTGTTGACCGGTTTGCTGGAAATACTCGTGTAATATGCGTGGTGAATGCAGGGCGCCTGCGGCCAGGAACACGCGATCGGCATAATATTGATCGCCATCCACACAGGCGACACCATCAATGTGTTGCCGGTTCTTGCCGGACAGTAACTTTGTTGCCTGCTTTCCTGTCAGACATGTGAACCGAGGGTTATCTTTAAGTGGTTCTAAGAAACTGTTTTGCGCATCGTGTTTTAGATCGGCCACAGATGCGAAGCCATCAAAATGCATGGCCTCTTGTGGATGCTGCTGGATCGTTGCAGATAGGCCCAATGGTAATGCTTGTGCATGCCAGTCGATTTTGTTGCCGACGAGATCGTTGCATATTTTCTTTAATTGCGGTTCCATCTCGAAGGTTTTTACCTTGAGTATTTGCTCGGCCCGCTGATAATAAGGTTTTAGATCTTCATACTGCAGCGGCCATGGCTGGCATTGGTAGCTGTCGTCGGCCATGAATTCCTGTGCCGAAAATCGCAACAGGGCAGCACCATACCATTTTGTTTTCCCACCAAGATTGAAAAACTCATTCGGTCTGAAGGCAGTACCATGTTGGTCCTGCCAGACTTCCTGGCCATTAAAGGAATTTTGTGCGTGAACTTTACTGACATCCAGGGTACTGCCGTCTTTGGGTAGCGCATGTCCACGTTCCAGCAATAACACGGATTGCCCACTCTGAATTAATTGATAGGCAGCGGCTGCACCTCCGGCCCCGGAGCCGATAATAATGTTGTCATAGCGGTTTTGCATGTAAGGAATGCGGCTTAGCCGCCTTCACGGAATCCGGGGTATAAGGTCATGCCGCCATCAATAAACAGGGTTTCACCGGTGATATATTCGGATGCATCTGAGGCCAGCCATACGGCCGCGCGACCGATGTCGGCTGGTTCGCCAATGCGCTCGTACGGGATCAGTGTTAACAAGTCCGCTTCGGCCTCCGGTGTTTCCCAGGCGCTGCGGTTAATACGGGTGCGAATGGCGCCGGGGGCTATACCATTGACACGGATTTTCATGTGTGCCAATTCTTGCGCGATGGTCTTCATGAACATCATCAGGCCGCCTTTAGAGGCTGCATAATTGACATGGCCCGCCCATGGAATGGTTTCATGTACTGATGAGATGCAGATGATCTTACCTGCAGAGACTGACAGATCAGGGCTAATCCCGCGGCGGACAAATTCACGTGCCGCCAATTGCGCACAAATGAATTGTCCGGTCAGATTAACATCGAGGACCTTATGCCATTGTTCCAATGTCATGTCGAGAAAACTCTCGTCCCATTGCATGCCGGCATTATTGATTAGAATGTCGATACTGCCATAGCGGTCATACATGGCGGCAAACATCGCTTCTACTTCGTCTTGCTTGCTGACATCGGCTTGTATTGCAATCGCATCACCACCATCAGTCTTGATATCGTTGACCACACGATGTGCCTCTTCCTGGCTACGACGATAATTGACCACGACCTTGGCACCAGCCGCGCCGAGTGCGCGAGCAATGCCGGCACCAATGCCGGAGCTACCGCCTGTTACCAGCGCGCGTTGTCCTTGTAAGACCTGACCAGTAAGAAATGAATTCGTCACGCATTGACTCCTTTTATTGTACTGATTTTCTTGGATTATATACGAATTAGTACAGTAAGGCCCATACACAAGTCTATGGGGCAAGGCAGATCACTCTAAAAAGTATATACAGGTTCAATGATAGATAAGTATTTATCATTGCATCGTAATGTTCAAACACGGAAGGGTTGGATTCACGGCTGGATAAAGTTGTCAGGAAAATGCATCCTGATCCTTGCAAATAACCGAGTAGTTTATTCACACATACAGAATCCGATGATTTGCCAGCCATGCCTGAATTAGTTAATTGTTATCTCGTGTACAGATTGGTGTAGATTTGGTGCAAATTGTATATTTTTTAACCAAAATAGTGCGCTAATAATCAAGCTTTTTCATTATATTGTCATATAAGTTGTTGTAAATTCGTGATGTGAGTAATTTGGCACTAAATGTGCTTTTATTATTTAGCGAGAGTCGACTAAACGGAGAGATTGCAATGCTAGCTTATATCTATCGCATCATTCGGGACTTTGAGCAGGAACATGGAATACACCCTAATTTGCTTTACCTTAACCGGTTGCATAGCGAACATTTGAAGACTGCATTTAGCGAGAAATTTTCCATGCAACGCATCACCGAGGTACTGCAGCTGGAGCTGGTTATTGATCAGGACAGCATGCATCCACATGTAGCATGGACGCAATCGGCACAAAAAAAGATTGCATCCTAACTTGGGAATTATCTTGCTGTAGTCACCTATTTTGCTATCAGTATCCGCTTTTATTGCATGAATTGTGTTGCTGTGAACCAGTACATTTAATTAGAGAGTCGAATATGAAACGAAATCCTCATAAGATCAGGTTAACAATTAATTCAATAGTCACAACGCTTGTTGTGGCCATCGTAATAGTATTACTTGAAGCACAACGTACGGGGGCAAATATCGTCTAGTTTTTGATTCCGAGCTGTTTTTTTTCATACATCATTTACTTACTCACACCCTGCATAAGCTGTTCTGACATTCTCCAGTAAATGTAGCCTTATAAGCGTGGCTATCAGATCGATTTTATTACCTAGGTTGCATAATCACCTTCTGCCTCGGTTAGACCAATCAGGACTTCGCCACCACAGGCGCTCAACAGCAACGTTGCAAATATCATACTGAGCGCGACAACCAGGTATGTAGCGTAGTGTTGCCTGTTGCGTATGATCCTCTGATTTATACTGTCGTTATATTCCATTGTTAAGACATCGACTAAATTATTGGGATGTCAATTGACCGGACAAAAAGATCCATGTCATACCTTGTATAAGGACTGACAAATGAATTGGTTGGCAGCGTTTCTGATTATTTTATAAGTTATTGATTGCATACTATAATAATTAATATTTTCCAGACGTGGATCAGGTTTCTACAGCGTTTTTTCCGTGTCGCTGATCAACGGATCGAAGATGTTACACTTATATTTGTTGATGGTTAGGTTGTATAGAGAATTCGCGTGATAAAGCATTATTCATTTGTACCTGCAAAAGGCATGGCTAACCGCCATTTGCAAACACTGATACCTGTCGTGCTGGGGCGGTTTAAAAAGATACGATATATTCGCCAGGAATTGCCCCTCCCAGATGGAGATTTTGTCGATGTCGACTGGACCAGCTTGCCGGATAAAGATGGTTCAGTACCCATCATCATTATTTTTCACGGGCTTGAGGGTTCATCCTACTCGCATTATGCGAAATCATTAATGCGGGCCACGCACTCTGCTGGCTGGCATGGCGTGGTCATGAATTTTCGCAGTTGCTCCGGGCGCCAAAACCGCATGTCCAGGTTGTATCACAGCGGTGAAACCGAAGATGCGCGTTACTTTATTGACCATGTCAAACAACTGTTTCCGAAGTCACCGCTGTTTGCTGCCGGCTTCTCATTGGGTGGTAATATGTTGTTAAAACTAGCGGGCGAGCAGGGTGATGCATTATCGCTGCACGCGCTGGCGTCGGTCAGTGCTCCGGTAGACCTTGATATGTCAACACGCTATATGATTCAGGGTCTACCGCGTTATTATCAGGCTTACTTGCTGCGTGCACTTAAAAGCAAGGTCCTGAATAAATACCCGACGCATGATTACCAGTCCATTATCGGTTTGCATAAAGAGGATATTGTGGCCTGCAGTAATATCAGGCAGTTTGATCATATCTTTACTTCGCGATTGCATGGTTTTGATGGCGCCGAGGATTACTATAAGCGCTGTAGCGCAAATTCCTTTATAGCGGATATCAGCAAACCCGCTCTGATCATTCATGCTGAGGATGACCCGCTTGCACCTGCCAGGATATACGCAAATATTTCGCATGCAGATAACGTGCAATTGCAAGTAAGTGCGTATGGGGGGCATGCAGGTTATCTCGGCGGTTCAATCAGGCGACCGCAGAACTGGGTGGCAGAAAAATTATTGGCATACTTTGCGCAGTTTGTGTAAATTTGTAATATACATGACATGCAGTAATAGAGGTGGCTCTGTTGACTAATCTTTTTATCAGATTCATTGTGATGGTACTGACGCCTATTCTGGCTTCTTGTAGTTTAAAGTCCGCTGATGTTACACAGGCGCCTATGGCTGATATCCATCTACATTATAATTGGAATCAGGAGGAGGTTATTGCCCCTGAGGAAGTTGTCAGTATTCTGCGCAAGCATAATGTAGTCATGGCAGTTGTCAGTAGCCGACCTTCTGCAAATGCATTAAAACTGCGTCAGGCAGGAGGAGACTGGATCCTGCCGATATACAGTCCTTATTACAAACCAGGCATCAAACACATTTGGTACCGTCATCCGGAAGTCCTCGATAAAGCACGTGAGGCATTAGCAACGGGTCAATATTTTGCAATCGGCGAAATGCATCTAGTCTCAGGTATGGGGCCGAACAGGAAGAATCCGGTGGTGACTGGTTTGATAGGGCTGGCACGGGAGCATAATCTGCCGATACTGATACACACTGATGCTGCTCGTTATGAATATTTTCTGCCAGTTTGCACAGACAACCCGAAGGTGCGCTTCCTGTGGGCGCATGCCGGCGGGATTTTGCCGGCGAATCAGGTTGGCGAATTAATGAGCCGTTGCCCAAATGTGTGGGTTGAGCTCTCTGCCAGAGACCCCTGGCATTATGGGCTATTTACCGATTCGGAAAACAAGCTGTTGCCTGGATGGAAGGCGCTGTTTGAGAAATATCCCGAACGTTTCATGACCGGAACCGACCCCGTCTGGAACGCGCATCAGACTTATCGTTGGTATGAGGCGGATGAAGGCTGGTCGCATTACCAGCAATTAAATCATTTTCATCGCCAATGGATGCGGCAACTGTCAGCTGAAACCGAGAAGAAAATACGCCTGCAGAATGCCCTGAATTTTTTTAAAAAATGATCCTGCAGAGTGGCACAGGACAGGGTTTCAGCTAGAAAATTGATCCAGGTCAATGACTCTTTCTGGCATTAAGCGTAGGGTTTATTTTTCGATAGACCGCTAATGCTATTCTGACAATGAAACAGCCGCTGCCACATTTGCTCGAATATCCTTATGAAATCATGCATGCGCATGTCAAATTAATAGGTTGTGGGCAGCAAGGTGAGCATAATAGCCAATGCCATGAATGTCAGGTATGCCCTGATAGAAAGACCTGCCTATGGGTGCATGAGTTCAGCCATGCCAGCGCTAAAAAATATTCGTCTCAAAAATAGACAGATATGCTGGAGTACGCAATGGATAGCATGATGTCTTATACGGATTTTCTTGAGCATGATGTTTTTTCCTGTTCGTGTGCAAATTGCAAATGGGTTCAGAACGCGTTTGCTGCCTATAACAAAATGATAGGCGTGACAAAGAAAAATTAGATATACCTTTTTAAACCTTGCATATTTCTGTACTAGCCAATTTGAATACGGCTCATTCCTCTGATCACCAAATTTCATGCATACCTAGCGTGGCCCTTATATCCAGCAAGGCCATTCTTTACCAGTTAAATATAATGGTTATGATTAAAGCCTGCGTACACTACTACCGATAATCTAGTTATGAACTGAACTGTATTAAAGGAAGGTATTAGTGTCACTAACATTCAGGTTGCTAGTTTGTTGATATGTGTGCAAAATACTGGGCACGGATTATTTAGACGGGCATATGCACGGGCCGACAGGGTAATGGATGGGGATATCGTGTTTGGGCGGCAGGACAGCTATTCCGGCAACACTAGTAGTGCCAATAACAACAGCACAAGCTCTATAAATAATTCCCCTTCACCTTAATAAATGACATTATGAAGAAAATATAAATAATTGATTTACATCATGTAAATCATGATGCGTACAGAATAAAACGGCGTCAAATTTTCTTAACATGGATTAGTCAAAACTTGGTAAAATGGATATGTTAATAAAGTGATAGTGAAGACAGCATTAATGAGGGCGCATGGATGATTAAGGTATTGCTGGTTGATGACCATGAACTGGTTCGTGCCGGCATCAAGCGATTACTGGATGACGCTGAGGATATCGTAGTAGTCGACGAGGCCGACTGTGGGGAAATGGCCATTGATAAGGTTCGACAGTCAATGCCGGATGTTATCCTGATGGATGTTAATATGCCTGGTATCGGTGGCCTTGAGGCCACTCGCAAGCTAATGAAAATCGAGCCCAATCTTAAAGTGATTGTTGTGACTGTACATGCCGGCGAACCATTCCCAACTCGGTTACTGGAAGCAGGTGCATCCGGGTATTTGACCAAGGATTGCGGTCAATCAGAAATCATCAATGCAATACATTCTGTGAGTTCCGGTGATCGTTATATTGGATCCAATATAGCGCAGAAAATCGCTTTGTCGATGATGCCGGGCGCGAATAAATCACCGTTTGATTCACTGTCGCACCGCGAAATGCAGGTCATGCTAATGGTGACGCAAGGTCAGAATGCTCAGCAGATATCCGACAGGCTTTGCCTCAGCCCGAAAACAGTCAGCACTTATCGTCATCGCCTGTTCGATAAACTGAATGTCGAGAATGATGTAGAGTTAACGCGTCTGGCGATCAGGCATGGAATGATTGAAAATGGCGAAATAGCCTGAGCTGCAAAGCCTTTGCATAAGGAATATGTATGGCCGATAAAAACCCAATTGCTCCTGATTTACCAGAATCCCTGCAATGGCTTAATACCAAGTACCCTGTACAACTGTCGGAATTGCGCGGGAATATCGTTATTCTTGAATTCTGGGCCGCAGGTAGTATTAGCTGTATGCATATGCATGCGGATCTGCAATATTTAAAAAATAAGTACCTAGATCACTTACAAATTATCGGCATTCATTCGTCGAAATTTCCACATGATAATGAAATCTCCAGCCTACAAAAGTCGATTAACCGACTGCACATCAAATACCCTGTAGCGCAGGATTCAGAAAAATATATGAGCAGGAAATACGGCATTAAGCTTTGGCCTGCCGTCGTATTAATAGATGTAACAGGACGCATTATCGGCAGGTTGCAGGGTGAAGGTCATCGGCGCGCTTTAGATAAACTGATCAGGCAATACATTGAGAGGGCTGACCAGGAAAATCTACTGCAGCGAAATACAGTAGAATTAAAGGCCCGACCGGAAGCGGCTGGGGTGCTGAAATTTCCCACTAAATTATTGGCCGGGGCGACACACATTTATATCAGTGACAGTGGTCATAATCGTGTATTGGAAACCAATTTACACGGGCGTGTGACCCGAGTGTTCGGTTCAGGTAGTGTGGGTTTACTCGATGGTACTGGAAAGGAGGCTTCCTTCAATAGCCCACAGGGACTAGCCTTGATTGGTGACTTTCTGTACGTGGCTGATTGTGGCAACCATGCAGTCCGGCGTATTGATTTACAATCACAGGATGTATTAACGATTGCCGGTAATGGTTATATCGGTGATACAAGCATAGCGGAACCGAATAATCCGACCGCTGTGAGTCTAAATTCACCGCGAGACCTTAGTTATAGTGACGGTGTGTTATATATTGCCATGGGTGGTCAGCATCAGATATGGAAGCTACATCTGGTTGATAACCAGTTGTCAATACTTGCTGGTAATGGCCAGATAGGTATCCAGGATGGCAGCCTGGATACGGCCGGGTTCGCACAACCCTGCGGTATAGCCATCGATGCTTTCAGGATATTTGTCTGTGATGCAGAATCATCTGCGATTCGTTTGTTACATACGACAAGCAGGCAAGTGAAGACTCTGATAGGCGCGGGCCTGTCTACTTCCGGTGATGTTGACAGCGGTTGGTCCAAGGCGCGTTTGCAACATCCGCAGGCTGTCACTTTTGATGCGCAGCGAAAACAACTCTATGTTGCCGATACGTATAATGATAAAATTAAAGCGATGGACTTTAAGCTATCCAGTATTCGTAGCCTGGATGTCGGAGATGGTCTGGATGAACCAGATGGTTTGTCGCTTTGGGATAATACCTTATGGATAGCAAACACCAATGCCCATGAAATACGAAAATTAAATTTGCTTACCGATGAAGTAGAGGTATTTGAACTCAATGAGCCAGAAGATTTTTGATATTGATTGCCGTCAATGTGAGCGACTGGCTACATTCCTGGATGACTTACAACAGCAATACCCGGACTATCATAACCGACCGGTAGCGCCATTCGGTGATAAGCGTGCACGCTTACTGGTTGTCGGCTTGGCTCCGGGTATGCATGGCGCCAATGCCAGTGGCAGGCCCTTTACCGGTGATCATGCCGGCATCTTGCTTTATGAAACCTTGTATAAATTCGGCTTTTCCAACAAGGGTACTTCTGACTCTGCGAGTGATGGATTGAAATTAAAAAATTGCCGCATCAGCAATGCGGTCAAATGCCTGCCGCCGCAAAACAAACCGATTGGTAGTGAAGTCAATAATTGTAACGCCTTTCTGCAGGCTGAATTAAAGGCACTAAAGCCAGGTGCGGTCATCATTGCCCTTGGCGGTGTTGCCCATAATGCCGTGATCCGTGCATTCGGTGAAAAACTATCGCAATATAAATTCGGTCACGAACATCAACATCAGATTGGTGACTACATCTTGCTCGATTCCTATCATTGTAGCCGTTATAACACCCAGACAAAGCGATTGACTGAGAAAATGTTTCATAATGTCTTCAAAAAGGCGAAAAGGCTACTTGGCTTATAGTCACAATGGCCGCTGGCCGAGCTGATTGAATCGGGGATATAATGAGCTCATGTCAGTACAATCCAGTGAACATAGCTTTGATGCCGAGGCCTTTCTAAAGAGCCTGACACACTTGCCGGGTGTCTATCGCATGATCAGCAGTGATGGCGAGATACTGTATGTCGGTAAGGCTAAGAACCTGAAAAAAAGGGTGTCCAGCTATTTCCGTAAAAGCGGTTTGGCCAGCAAGACCCAGGCGCTGATGAAACAGGTTGATCATGTCGAAGTCACGGTAACGCATACCGAGGCAGAGGCATTGATACTGGAAAACAATCTGATCAAGGAGCACCTGCCACGTTACAATATCCTGTTACGTGATGATAAGGGCTACCCGTATGTCTATCTTTCTACAGAGCAAGACTTTCCTCGACTTGCCTTTCATCGTGGCGCGCGTAATATGCCGGGTCGATTTTTCGGACCCTATCCGAATGTTGGTGCTGTCCGCGACAGTTTGAATCTGCTGCAAAAAGTATTTCCTGTACGTCAGTGTGAAGACAGCTTTTTTAAAAACCGTTCACGCCCTTGTTTGCAGTATCAGATCAAACGCTGCTCGGCACCCTGTGTTGGTTTGATCGATCACGATACCTATATGCGTGATGTCCGTCATGCGATCCAGTTTCTGGAAGGCAAAAGTACCGAGATTGCCGATGAATTAATTGTACTGATGGAAGAGGCCGCTGAACAGCAGGACTATGAGCAGGCGGCAGTGATACGTGACCAGATACGCAGCTTGAAGAAAATGCAGGAGCGTCAATATGTCGAGGGTGAGCATGGTAACCTGGACGTGGTCGCCTGTTATACTGAGGCCGGTACAGCCTGTATACAGGTGTTTTTTATTCGTCAGGGACGCAACCTGGGCAACAAGGCCTTTTTCCCGAAAATACCGGGGCAAACAAGCTGTAGCGACATTCTTGAAAGCTTCATCCCGCAATACTACCTAGATAAGGATATCCCCGATGAGATCCTGGTAAATCATGCACCCAGAGAGCTTGGGCTGCTGCAGACCGCATTGAGCCAGTCCAGTGGCCATGCCTGTCACATCCGCAGTAATGTCCGCCTGGAGCGTAAGCGTTGGTTACAGATGGCGACACATAATGCACGCAATACCCTGGAATCGCGGCTGGCCAGTCGTCAGGGTGTACTCAAGCGCCTGGAAGCGCTGCAGGAAGAGCTTGGTCTCGATCAATTTCCGGCGAGAATGGAATGCTTCGATATCAGTCATACCGCAGGGGAGGCAACCGTGGCTTCCTGCGTGGTCTTTGATAGCAATGGCCCGTTAAAAAGTGATTACAGGCGCTTTAATATCAAGGATATTACCCCAGGCGATGATTATGCAGCGATGCAACAGGCCTTAATGCGTCGTTATACTCGCTTGAAGAAGGGTGAAGGTAAGTTACCCGATTTATTGGTCATCGATGGCGGCAAGGGACAGATTCATCAGGCAGAAGATGTCTTGAATGAATTACAGATTGAAGGTGTTACTATAGTGGGTATTGCCAAGGGGCCTGGTCGTAAGCCCGGTCTGGAAACACTGTTCTTGTCCAGCAAGGCCGCGCCGATTATACTGCCTGAGACGTCTGGTGCCTTGCATGTGTTGCAACAGATCCGGGACGAGGCGCACCGTTTCGCCATCAGTGGTCACCGCCAGAGAAGGGCCAAGAAGAGAAAAACCTCGGTACTGGAATCGATACCCGGGATGGGCCCGAAACGCCGACAGACGCTGATTAGACAATTCGGTGGACTGCAGGAGATAGCGAAAGCCGGGGTTGAAGACCTGGCCAGTGTTGATGGTATTAGTCAGCAGTTGGCACAAAAGGTCTACGATGCCTTCCATTCAGACAAAAATAACTAGCCCACATTTCTCACCATGCGGCAATATATGATGTAAGTTATTGTAGATTATGGAAAAAATGAAAAAAACAATAAATATTAATTATTCAAGTAAGCCTATCTCGGTTCTGACTTGTCCAGGCACGCCTGTACTGCGTCAGCTCCCGAGATCATGGTGAAAAATGCGGGCTAATAAATCATGAAGTTAAATTTACCTACTTATCTTACCCTGTCGCGCATCGCGGTGATACCGATCTTCATACTGATCTATTATCTGCCTGTTGCCTGGTCGAATGTCGTCTGTACCATGCTGTTTGTACTGGCCGCTATCACCGATTGGCTGGATGGCTATATCGCCCGTCGTTATCAGCTATCGTCGCGTTTTGGCGCCTTTCTGGACCCTGTTGCGGATAAGTTGATGGTAGCCGTGGTGCTGGTGCTGCTAGTGGACCGCAATCCGACCTCGGTGCCGGATCTGTTCGTGGCTATACCGGCCATTATCATCATCGGCCGCGAAATCACTATCTCGGCACTACGTGAATGGATGGCCGAGCTGGGGGAGAGTGGCCTGGTGTCCGTTTCCTATATTGGTAAGGTAAAAACCACCGCGCAGTTGATTGCACTACCGTTTATGATCCACCGCGAGCCGCTATGGGGGGTACTACCGGTGGCAGAAATAGGCCTGTTTCTGCTCTATGTCGCAGCAGTACTGACTTTATGGTCGATGGTGACCTATATTCGTGGAGCCTGGCCAATATTAAAAGATAATGCCGGAAAATAGCGATATTTTCTTGACACTTACGCGTTAAACATTATGTCTCCTTCGAGGATGATGCGGGAATAGCTCAGCTGGTAGAGCACAACCTTGCCAAGGTTGGGGTCGCGAGTTCGAATCTCGTTTCCCGCTCCAAATTTTTAATGAAGCCTCGGTCGTCTGGCCGGGGCTTTTTTAATTTGAAGGTAGTATACTAAAATCAGTAATATATGGCGGAATGGCAGAGTGGCTATGCAGCGGATTGCAAATCCGTGGACCTCGGTTCGACTCCGGGTTCCGCCTCCATATTGCCTCGATCCATCGGAGATGGATGAGGTACGCATAATGAAACCCGGAGGGGTTCTGTGCGTGATTACATCAGCCTAAGTCAACATCTTAATATTCTTGTAAAAAATTTCCTCATTGAACTTCACAATTCTGCTTATTCAGGTACACTACGCTCGTCATCTTGAGCCCAGGTGGCGAAATTGGTAGACGCAAGGGACTTAAAATCCCTCGGTGGAAACACCGTGCCGGTTCGATTCCGGCCCTGGGCACCATTTAACGTAGTTTTCGCACCCTGAACTTACGACCCTTGATCTTATCTTCAGATAAAATCTTCAATGCCTGTTTGGCGATAGGACGCTCGACGGCGATAAACGTCTGTTTGTCGAAGATATCAATTTTACCGATTTGCTTACCTGACAGCTTGTCATTGGCCGTCAGTGCCCCCAATATATCACCTGCCCGCAGCTTGTCTTTACGTCCGCCAGTAATACACAGCGTAACCATCGGTGGGCTCATTTTGAAATATTCACGTGTTTTAAGTGACGATGCTTTTTCTATTCTGACCGGACTTTCCTGGTATTCTTCAATGGCTTCAATCCTAAAGTGCTCAGATGGCATGAATAAGCTCAGCGCTAAGCCCTGTTTACCTGCACGCCCGGTGCGACCGATTCGGTGTATATGCACCTCCGGATCAGGCGATAACTCAAAGTTAATCACGGCTTCCAGGTCCTTGATGTCGAGGCCGCGTGCGGCAACGTCGGTGGCGATCAGAATCGAGCTGCTTTTATTGGAGAATTGCGCCAACACCTGGTCGCGTTCCTTTTGTTCAAGGTCACCATGCAGGGCGAGTGCATGCAAGCCCTGTTGCCATAGATCGTCTGCGAGTTCCTGACATTGTTGTTTGCGATTGCAAAAAACGACACTGGATTGCGGGCGATAATGTTGTAGCAAGGCAACTAAGGCACGGGTTCTCTCGCCTTTTTGTATTTCATAAAAGACCTGTTTAATTTTTTTATTGTCATGCATGCCTTCTATACGGACATCAACCGGGTCATTCTGGATGGCAGTACTGATATCTCTGATTTCATCCGGGTAGGTGGCGGAAAATAACAGGGTTTGTCTGCTGCGTGCAGTCTTACTGATAATGCGCATGATGTCGTCATAAAAACCCATATCGAGCATGCGATCGGCTTCATCAAGCACCAGTGTTTTCACGGCATTGAGTTTTAACGCATCTTTTTGCAACAGCTTTAACAGGCGTCCTGGTGTGCCGACAACGATATGTGGGTTATGTTGTAGTGACGTCAGTTGTGGTGCTGTCGGCGACCCACCACAGAGGGTAACAACACGGGTATTGGCTGTTGTACGTGCCAGGGAACGTATTTCGTTGCTAACCTGATTGGCGAGTTCCCGTGTTGGACAAAGCACCAGTGCTTGAGTATTGGCTAGACCAGTATCCAGTTTATGTAGAATACTAATGGCAAATGCTGCGGTTTTACCACTACCGGTTTTAGCCTGTGCCAGTATGTCATTGCCTTTTAACAGGGCAGGCAGACTTTGTTCCTGGATGGGTGTCATGTGCTGATATCCCAGTGCCTGGATCGCAGTGAGTATCTCATTACTTAATGGCAATGAAGAGAAGGCCGTTGTCGTCATGGTATCAATTATCTAGTGTCGGTTAAGAGGCAGGCGGATGATAACAGATCCGGGTGTCGGTTGGCTCGTTAATCGAAAAATGCTTTAGGTGATAGCGTCATTATGTCTATATAAAACAGGATGATAGCTTGAGTGCTCAAGATAATAGTGCACTTCACTTACTCACCTTGTTCATATAAAAGATGAAAAAATACCTACTTTAGGAAAATAGAAAACCTCAGTAGCCTAACGTTATACGCTAGATGTGGCGTTGGCCATACGTTTCTAAATAAGCTAAAGTTTATTCGTATGAGCAATAAAAATATGCAATTTCTGTTTGGTGATCGCGAATTATTACTGCATGCCGGTGACCTGCTAACCGCCCCAGTCGATGTGATCGTTAACCTGACCGATACCGACTTATTACATGAGAATGATTCGGCTTCAAGGTTGCGGCGTGAAGCGGGTGATGAGATGGAACAACAAAGCCAGCAGTTGATCCATCAATATGGAACAATAGAGCCCGGTATGGTGGTTTACACAAGTGCCGGTAAACTCTCCTTTGAGGCTTTGATTCATACGGTTGCGGCTGAGGGGGAAGGTGACGATGTGCGCAATCAATTGCAACAATCGGTTTCTCGATCCCTGATGCTTTGTGAAACCAATGCCTGGCGCTCGATCGCCTTTCCAGCTTTAGGCGTCGCTGAGCATAATATACCGGTTGAGTTGTGTGCGCAGGCGTTTTTTCGCGCCATTACCAGTTTCTGGGATGCGCGTTTTGAGTGTAGCGTTGAAAAAATCATACTATGTCTGCAAGAAGATCAGCTGATGATGTTCTTTGATGCCTTTCGCCAGGATGCTATCGAGGCAAAACCCGGTTCAGATTCTGTTACAACCGACGAAGCAGAAATTGAAGTGGAAGAGGTCGGTATTGTCGAGCTACAGCAGGAAGATATTGATAATCTTGACGATGATGAAATGAGCGCCTGGTTCAAGTAAGCGTATATCCATATTGGATTATTAACATAGAAGCTTCAAAGCACATTGTCTACCGTTTTCTCTGTGATGAGATGCTCAAAGGTTTTGCAAGCTGGTTACGGGCGGCGGGCTACGATACCAGCACCTGTGACTCGGGGCTCAGTGATCGAGAGCTATTGCAGTTGGCGATAAAAGAGCAGCGTTTATTATTGACGCGTGATAAAAAATTATTAGAGTTTCGACATGCGGCGGGTACCGTCATTTACTTACAGTGCAATTTGTTGAGTGATTGTGTTGATGCCTTGTCAACGCAAATAGGACTTGACTGGCTTTACAAACCATTCAGTCGTTGCATGTTGTGTAATACTGAGTTGATACCTGCTGCTGAATGCCTGTATGAAAGGATACCTGCCAATAGCAGGAAACATGTTACAAACGTTTTATATTGCCCGTGTTGTGATAAATTGTATTGGCAGGGAAGTCATGTTCACAGGATGACTGGCACATTGACAGAATGGGCGCATAGAAGGAAAAAAGATACTGCCGTATAGTATTGTGTCTAACTTTGCTCACGATAGTCAGCGGCATATTTGCTAATCCACTCCATGGCCGCTTCCTGGGTTGATAACTCTCTACCTTGAGTATCCTTCATGTCTTTACGATATTGTTCAATATGGCAGACTTGCTCAACCATACGAATACCATAGACAGCTTCTTCATTCATAAACCGCACACCAATTTCATACCCTGATCCATTTTTGCGGCACCAGACAACTTTTGCTGATTCTTCAAAATAGGGTTGTGTGATACGAATACTTAAATTGATGACATTATTGATCTTAAGTGGGGTATCAGAGATAAATGACAGGCCGCCATTACTAATATCATGAGCGGAGTTGACCTGTTTGTGCCAATCCTCATCCGGGTTGTAGATTTCAACCGGGATTTCAGTCTGGTGCCTGAGAAAACGCCTTCTATTCTTGTTGTTCCTTGTTGGCACGACTGGAAGTCACTCCGGATCTATTATCTTATATCCCTAAGATAGACCATTTCCGGGTAATGTATACATGGCAGTGTGATCAGGAAAATGGCTGTACAGTGAAAACTGCTGGCAACCATGGAGCGTACTATAGCGGGATTAAATCGACGGTATCAGCAGCAACATCAATAGCATCATCGGCGACATTGCCAACCACTGGAACGACAGAAACTATGGCGCCGCCAACCCGCATGGGTACGGTTACGATCTTGGTCGCAAAACAACCACCCATTTGCATGAGAATAAGTGCGGCCAATAATGATTTCATGATATTTTTACGGGTATATCGTGGCATATTACTTGTTCCAAAGGATCATCTGTTATTTATTTTATTTAATCTTATTGCTAAAAGATAGCGCCTTGCATCCTGTAAATATACTAGTTAGCAGCAATGTGAACTCATGTACAGGCACTATTATGATATCGACCCAATTGTTTGATTACTGAATGCGCTTCTCCCAGCTAGCTGAGGCGGTTTAAATGATCAATTTTATGGGGACAGTTGGCGATTATTTGACCATAATCCATTTATTATTTATGGAAAAAGACCTATAAAAAGTATAGTATGATGGTCATAGACAGAGAATATCAATATTTATCTGTGTTTTTTCCGGGTGTCATCAAGCTTGTCGTTCATTCAGATAAACGATTCAATAAAACTGACGCTACAGTTTCTAGGTAAGATGTTTTAAGGGAACAGGGCGATGTTTAATCGTACTATCATTATTTTTATTGTCACATTCTATTCGCAACTGTCGTTTGCTACTTCAGACAATCCACAGGTGCGTGCCTATATCCAAACCGCGATTGATGAGTTGGATACCAGTAAAGTCTTACCACTACAGAATGCCTACATTGCCTCTGAAATCGTCTTGCCGGCATTATATAAGCAACGCGATTATGAACCCGTTTGGCAAAATGTCCGCTCCATTCATCAGTTATTGGAAATACTCGAAGAGATTGATGCCGATGGACTGAATTCCAGTGATTATCATTACCAGGAATTACTGGATTTACAGAATGCGATGTGGGAGTCAGATGAAGATAATTCGGGATTGCTGGCAGAATACGATTTGTTATTGACCGATAGTCTTATTCGGCTTGGTTATCATCTGTTGGTTGGCAAGGTGGACCCGGTAGAACTGGATAGTCATTGGAACATGGAAAATACGGTCGGCAGTCTGAAAATGGTGCTCAACCTGGCCAATGCAATTGATACTGGTGATATCGAAGCCTTGGTCAACAAGCTTCGGCCGCGCTCGCGTATTTATACCAATCTGCGTTCCGCATTAGTTCGATATCTCAGCATAGCAGCTGCAGGTGGCTGGAAACCCATCGCTCTCGGACCGACAATAAGGCCCGGTATGACGGATCCGCGTGTCATTGATTTACGTAAGCGCTTAATAGCCACGGCAGACTATCCAGGTGAGGACTCACCAACGTTATTATATGATAGCGAACTGGTTGAAGCGGTCAGTTTGTTTCAGTACCGACATGGCCTCACCGTCGATGGCCTGGTGGGAAAGAGAACCATCCAGTTGATGAATATTCCCGTGCAAGAGAAAATTGAAAAATTAAAAGTTAATCTTGAGCGCGCACGATGGGTTTTACATGATCTTCCTGAGGAATTTGTGCTTGCCGATATCGCCGGGTTTAATGTCAGATATTACCGCCGCGGCAAGGAGATATGGAGTACGCGCGCGCAGGTAGGTCAGCCATTTCGTAAGACTCCCATATTTCGTTCTCGGATACGATACCTGGTCATGAACCCAACCTGGACTGTACCGCCGACCATTCTTGAAGAAGACATATTACCGGAATTACACCAGGACCCAGATTATTTGCAGAAAAAAAGATTACGTGTACTTGATTTCGACGGTAATCCTGTCGATGAATCCGAGATTGACTGGTCATTGTATCCAGATCAGAAATTCCCATACATGTTGCGTCAGGACTCAGGGCCAGGTGGGGCATTGGGCCGGATAAAATTCATGTTTCCAAATAAATATGCGGTGTATCTGCATGACACGCCGCACCGTTCTCTTTTTAGAAATAATGAACGTGCCTTCAGCTCTGGTTGTATTCGAATCGAAGAGCCCTATGATCTCGCTGAGATCCTGTTGAATGATCCATCGACATGGAATAAAAACTCGATACTGGAGGCCATAGATTCTCTGGAAAACCGCACGGTGCCGTTACCGAAGGCCATTACTGTCATCTTGTTTTATTGGACAGCAGGTGTCGATGAAAATGGACAAATATTGTTCAGACGCGATATTTATCAACGCGATGCAGGCATTGCGAAAGGTTTGTCGACGCAATTCCGTTTCAGGAAACAGCCCATATTGGATGATGATATGCAAGCGGGTACTAAGGCTTTAGAGTGACGCATGAACCACTGAAAGCTATGCCCTATGATTATGAGTAAATAAGCCCCAGATTTCTTCCTTCAGTAATACAATCAGAGTCGAATAGGGTATGCATTGCTAAATCTTGCCCGGCATCATAGAATCTCAAGACAGCCATTATCCAGGTCAAGATAGTATGTTTAAAGCCCCAGATAGCCCGTACCTCGTCCCGTTTGACGGCTCCTTCCAATTAAGTCAGGCCAACACATGTCCTGACGATAATTTAATCGAAGACAAGAAAGCGCTGAAAAAAAAGTTAAAACGCTGTGTCCAGCAGTTAGATGAGTTACAGCGCATATTCTATGCCCATGATAAACATTCTATTCTATTGGTATTCCAGGGTATGGATGCGGCCGGCAAGGATGGCACTATCAGAGCCGTGTTAAAAGGAATCAATCCGGCCGGTTGTCAGGTGTTTTCATTTAAGCAGCCATCAGCGAAAGAACTGGACCATGATTTTATGTGGCGAACGAATCGAAGCCTGCCTGAGCGCGGTAGAATAGGGGTATTTAATCGCAGTTATTACGAAGAGGTGCTTGTCGTCAAGGTGCACCCGGAGTATTTATCCTCGCAAAAACTGATCATTGAGAATCATAATACGATCTGGGATGGTCGTTATCAGTCGATCAGAGAGCAGGAGGAGCATTTGGCCAGGAATGGTACCGTTGTGTTGAAGTTTTGGTTGAATGTATCAAAAGAAGAACAGCGCAATCGCTTTCTGAGTCGTCTTGATGAGCCGGAAAAGCACTGGAAATTTTCATCCAGTGATATCAAGGAGCGAGGGCATTGGGATGAATATATGCAGGCATTTGAAGCAGCCGTATCAGAGACTTCTCGATCCTGGGCGCCCTGGTATGCGATTCCAGCCGATAATAAACCCTTCATGCGGCTTTGTGTCGCCGAAATAATAAAACAAAGTATGCGGTCCCTGGACTTGCATTATCCCAAGGTGGACGACAAGGAGCGCAACCGTTTCGATGAGATGCGCGCCATTCTTGAATTAGAGTAATATCGAGTGACTGCCTATTGGTCTTTTGCTGTTAAATTAACGTCGTGATTTTTTCCAATTCTGTTTACGGGCTTCTTTGCGCGCTGCCTTTCGTTGTTTGATCTCATTTATCTCGAGCAATTCCTTTTCAATCTCTTGCGGTGTCTCCAGCGTAACGCAACCCAGTAGGCCTGCACGTAATTCACTTAGAAATAACTTGCCGACTTTGTCCAACTCAACCTGACCACCGGCGCGTAAACAGCCGCGTTTTTTGCCGATGGATTCGAGCAGTTCCAGGGTAGTTTCGCCGAGAGAGTCTAGTTGATAACGTTGCGTGAGCCGGTCAGGATAGTGTTGTTTCAAGTAAGCGGCCGCAAAAAAGGCAACATCATCATGGTCTATCGCTGTGTCCTTAATAGCGCCGATGGTTGCCAGGCGATAGCCGATATTCTCATGCTCAAATTTTGGCCAAAGCATGCCTGGTGTGTCTAGCAAGATAATTGACTCATCGAGTTTAATGCGTTGCTGGGCCTTGGTGATTGCCGGTTCATTACCGGTTTTAGCGATGCTTTTTCCGGCCAGAATATTAATTAATGTTGATTTTCCGACATTGGGGATGCCCATTATTATCGCATGAATATTTTTAATGCTGTCCGTTCTTCCGGGGATGATTTTATGGCAGAGTGCAGTTATCTGTTTGACTTTGTCGGCTTGATCCGTACTTAGTGCGAGTGTTTTAACACCCTGATCGCGTTCGAGGTAGGACTGCCATTCACGCGTCCGTTCCGGGTCCGCCAGGTCACTTTTGTTCAGCACCTTGATACAGGGTTTGTTGTTGCGTATTTCTGTCAGTAAGGGGTTGTCACTGCTATGTGGAATGCGTGCATCCAGTATCTCAATCACAAGATCGACCTTGGGCAGGATTTTTCTGATTTCCTTGCCGGCCTTATGCATATGCCCCGGGAACCATTGAATTGGCATGTCGTTCTCTTGAGTCTGGTCCAAAATATTATTATAACCTGATATTACACCAGTGGACACTCACTTCGCATCAAGGGCAAGCATTTACTGAGGGGGCGGCTTTAAGTCAGACTTATTTTGTCTTTTCCAATCGTGATCAGCCTTGCTTTGTACAGATTTCCCAGGGCCTTCTTATAGCTGGATTTGCTGACCGTAAATTGTTTGTAGATGAGTTCGGGTGAACTCTTGTCAGTAATTTCACTCTGTCCGCCGTGGTCAGACAGGTATTGCAGAATGCGTGCAGATAATTCATCCCGGGTTCGTTCGCTGGGTAAGTCCAGCTTGAGGTCGATTTTGTCGTCATCGCGAATGGTCTTGATGTAAGCATTTAATTGCTGACCGATGGTGAGCGATGTCTTCAATTCATTTTTATACAGTAAGCCAAGGCAGTTGTTATCGATGACAGCTTTGTATGCCATATCTGTTTGTGCGCAGATCATTATCTTGACGGCATCATTGACATCATATTGAATGGATTCTTCAGCAAGGAATTTATATAGTTTGGAAGAGGCAGTGATACGCTGCGTATTTTCGTCAAGATAGACATAGACGACATAGGAATGCCCAGGCTTCATAGGTATTTGTTGCTGGCCGTATGGGACTAGCAGGTCCTTGGGTAGTCCCCAGTCAAGGAAAGCGCCGAAACGATTCACATCAACGACCTTGAGATAGGCGCATTGCCCAACCATGGCCAGCGGTGTTTGTGTCGTTGCGATCAGATCGTCTTCAGAGTCGCGATAGATAAATACTTCAAGTTTGTCACCTATGCTAAATGAATCCGGTACATCACTTGCTGGCAACAGGATAGTGCCTGACTTGCCCGCATCCAGATAAAGACCGGCATCGTCTTGCTTGACTACCTGTAAACGATTTAGCTCACCTATTTTAACCATATTACTACCCTGAATATTGAAGCAGTAGTTTATAGATTTCGCTCTATAAGAACCAGTCTGGCGTGTAATTTATTGTGTCAACGCTAAATTGTCGCGATTTTAATCAAGAAATAGAGTATTATTGCCGGTCTTTTCGTATTGATGATTAAGGAGACAGATTATGCCAACAGCAAGTGCCCGACACATATTAGTAGACGATGAACAGAAATGCGAAGATCTGAAGCAGCAGATCCTTTCAGGTGCTGATTTTGCAGATATAGCCAAGCAGTATTCCAGTTGTCCATCGGGCAAGCAGGGCGGTGACCTGGGTGAATTCAGTCAGGGCCAAATGGTCAAGGAATTCGATGACGTCGTGTTCAGCGCTGACTTGAATACTGTGCATGGCCCGATCAAGACGCAGTTTGGATATCATTTGTTGGAAATAACCAGCCGTAATGATTGATTGCCGATTATGTTAAATCAATTATTTTATTGAAACAGGGATGTTTTGATTGCTACTGGGAGCGTACTGTTACTTTCCCATCTTGTCGAAAATGCCGCAGTAAATATTAAGAATGTGGGTTTAACACTATTAGATTTAGAGCCTTTTAATCTTTTGTTAGTTTATGCCTCCGCAGGGAACAGCGGCTGAGGCGCGCTGACAGGGATGGGCTTTCTGCGTTCGAATTTTCTCTTTTCTGCCATTGGCCATTGTTTCTTGCGCCAATTAATGTCTCGGCGTTCATTGCCATAGGTGCGATGTATATACTCGCGTACGATTAACTTGGTACCAAGGGGATTTTTTTGGTGATATTTCTTGATAAACTTGTTCGCTTTTTTTTCATCACTGATATGGGCAACACAAAAAAAATCATCCTGGTGTTTATGAATGGCTAATGGTGGGTGCGCACCTGCAGGTTTATTAAACTTCTTTAATAGAGTTGTTATCTCAGCCTGACAATCTTCACTTGGCAGGTTGCCGATAAAAATATACATGAACATATGTCCTCTCTTTGTCATCCAGTTGTACACAGAGTTTCTATATGTTGTTATTGTATATTCCACGTTATGGTTTGATGGACGTGGCAGAAAATTCGTCTGTGAATTTATGCGCGTAGGATAAATCATAAGCTCAGCATAGGCAAGGGATGGGCGCTTCCAAGGTGTTAAACTTAAGTTAAAATATTTGGTGGGTTTCTGGCAGATTTAGGTCAACAAAAATCAGCCTGAATTACTCGGGTATGACTGTAAGCAGTGTATAGACAATTTAGAATCGTCCATACAGAATTAACATTAATTCAGATACGTTAGATAAATATTATATTTTGTCAGGCTCTGTTAATTAAGTCCCATACATCGGAAAACTTATTTCTGTTTGCGCCTGGAAGAACCTACGTTCATCTGACCGCTTTTCATTTCCTTGCCATTGGCTGTCACGCCAGTTAATGTCACGTCGTTCATTGCCGTAACAGCGGTGTACATATTCGCGAATCATCAATGTGTGCCCATAGGGACTTTTATTATTGAATTTTTTAATAAAACGTCGGGCCACTTTGTCCACGCTAATACTGGCAATGCAAAAGTAACCATGTTCCTTGTGTTTGTGGATAGGCGTTGTGATTTTTGCCTGAGCCTGGCGCTGACAGTGCTTCAATAAAGCACGGATTTCAGGCTCGTATTTACTGCCCGGTAGATTTCCAATGTATATTTCCATAATGACATATGCTCCCAATATATCGCTTTAATTATTCCTAGCAGTTGTAGTTATAATTATTCCTGCAGATTTGAGGGTGGAAATTTCAGAATAGTACAAATTCCAGGGCACTGCAATAACAATTATAAATATAAGGGATAATGCACTCAGGATGGGTGTTGAATCGCAGATAAGGCTTGAGCTATTAGTGCCTGAGCAGCAGCTGAGACAATATGTCGCTAATCCAGTCCAATTGAAATAATGGCAACCTCATCGTCGGATGGTGACCTGGACCTTGTCCTCGGCAATGTAGCGCTGCGTAACGTACCAAGACCCTCATTAAAGCTGAGTTCCTCAGAGCCAGAATTGAGTCGATTTGCTTGTGTATGTGCTCCATGGCCGCGTCTGTAAATTGTCTTCATGATGCTGTAATCTAACGCGTTATGAATCAACACGTTTGTACTGAATGCTTTGGAGAGCAATATGGCTAAACGCCCAAGAGTGGCCGGTGACCCCATCGATACGGATAAACTTGATCGGGTAGTCGCCGATGCCAGGCGCAATGCTGAACAGCGTCAACAAGGTTATCGAGAACAGTCTTTAGGTATCCATCCATGGGTCTGTGGACGCTGTGGACGTGAATTTACCAGAGCAAATTTGCAGGAGCTGACGGTTCATCATAAAGATCATAATCATGAAAACAATCCGGCAGATGGTAGTAACTGGGAAAATTTATGTTTGTACTGCCATGATAACGAGCACCAAAAATATATAGACCATGTGCGTGGCTATGATGGCCTGGCTCAGACAAAGCAGGAAGCGGCCAGTCACCAGCCTTTTGCCGGCCTCGCAGAACTGTTGAAAAAAGAAAGTGACTCTGACTGATTGTATAAATACACAACCATGGCAGAACCTTTGAGCTTAGAACTTGCCGTATAAATAATACTAATGAAAAAATAATGTAGGTAAAAAATGAAATATAACGTAGTTGACTCAATTATCTCACCTGTAGGCCGCATGGCAGTGCTGTCAAAATCCGAAGTTGAAAAATTACTGGATTCCAGTCAGGGCGGTCTGTATAGCCTATTCAGAAATTGTTCTCTGGCGGTGCTCAATAGTGGCAGTAATCTGGATGATGGTAAGATGTTGCTGGAACGTTACCGTAATTTCGACATCCGAGTCGTACAGCAGGAAAGGGGTATTAAACTACAGGTCAAGAACGCACCGGCTCATGCCTTTGTTGATGAAGAGATGATCAGGGGTATTAATGAGCATCTGTATGCAGTATTACGTGATGTTATTTTTGTCAGTGACGAGATCTATGCCAACCCGGCATTTGATATGCAGACATCGACGGGCATTACCAACGCGGTGTTTCATATTCTGCGAAATGCCAATGTCTTGAAGCCCAAAAGCACTCCCAATCTGGTTGTGTGTTGGGGCGGCCATTCAATCAAGCGAAAGGAATATGACTATACCAAGGAGGTTGGCTATCAAATGGGCTTGCGTGCTTTGGATATCTGTACCGGTTGCGGTCCAGGGGCAATGAAGGGTCCAATGAAGGGGGCGACGATTGGACATGCTAAGCAACGTATTCGCGATGGTCAGTATTTGGGTGTCACCGAGCCCGGTATCATCGCAGCCGAATCACCCAATCCAATCGTCAATGACCTGGTGATTATGCCGGATATAGAGAAACGGCTGGAAGCCTTCATTCGATTAGGGCATGGCATTATTGTCTTTCCGGGCGGGGTGGGTACAGCAGAGGAGATACTTTATATCCTCGGTGTTCTAATGCATCCGGATAATGCGGAAATGCCATTCCCACTTATTTTCACCGGCCCCAAAAGTGCACAGGAATATTTTGATCAAATTGATATGTTTATTGCCAATACTTTAGGCGAGGAGGCCCGGCAGCGTTATACAATCATTATTAATGATCCGGTCCTGGTCGCCAGTGAGATGGAGAAGGGCATCGCAAAAGTATGTGGTTTTCGCAGAAAACACGGTGATGCATTTTATTTCAACTGGCTGTTGAAAATTGATGAGGAGTTCCAGAGACCCTTTGAGCCGACGCATGAAAATATGCGTAATCTGGCATTACATACTGATCAGGATCCTCACTTGCTCGCAGCAAATCTTAGACGGGCATTTTCAGGTGTGGTTGCCGGCAATGTCAAAGATGAAGGAGTGCGTGCAATTGAAAAATATGGGCATTTCGAGATACGCGGCGACGAGGTCATTATGGAGCATATGGATTCATTGCTGGCCTCCTTCGTCAGTCAACATCGAATGAAAATTGAGAGTAAAACATATACTCCCTGTTATAAGATTATCAAATAGAATTATCATGCTTCATGCTTAGAGCAACAGGGACAGTGTAGTGAATTATACTGACTATCCACCCATAGTAGCGGAAGATATTGCACGTTTGCGACGGCGTATTGCAGAATCAGGAATTCCAACCAAACAAGTTGACCGCAACCTGATCATCGGTACCTGGAATATTCGCAATATCGGCGACCTTTATCAGTTGTGGGAAGAGAATGCTGATAGTCCGAAGAGAAATCTGAGAGCGTTGGCCTATATTGCCGAGATCATCAGAAAATTCGACGTCCTTGCTGTTCAGGAAGTGAAGCGGAATACAACGGCCATTCGTTATTTGCTCGATGAGTTTCTTGGTGCTGACTGGGACGTCATATTCAGTGATGTTACCATCGGTGAGCGCGGCAATACCGAGCGTCTTGCCTATATCTATGATAAACGCAGAGTTCAGCCCTCAGGCCTGGCCGGAGAGATAGTGCTAGCAGCGACTGATGAGGGTAATCCGACTGAACAGTTTGATCGCACACCTTATATCGTTGGCTTTCGTTCAGCCAATGAACATTTCGCGCTGTTAACTGCGCATATTCGTTATGGCAAAAGTGCCAATGATCGCTTGCCAGAGCTCAAGGCACTTTCTGCTTATATTGCCGATGAGATAATAGGACGAACAAAGCATGACATGGAAATCTGCAATCTTATCGTCCTGGGTGATTTTAATATTGATGATCGCGGCGATAATCCTTTATTTAAGGCTTTTGCATCTACGGGGCTCGTGGTGCCGAAAAAACTATTGAATCTTAAAACCACCTATAATTCCAAGCCTAAGTACTACGACCAGATAGCCTGGTTTATGGGAGAGCTGAACCTGTTGAGTAGCAATGAGGCAGGTGTGATTAATTTCGCAGATGCTGTTTATAAAGAACTCAGTCATAGGCAAATGTCATACCGTGTTTCAGACCATTTTCCATTGTGGGTAGAGTTTCTTATTGACCGCAGCGAAGAACAAATGGCGAAAACATTGGGTATCGATCCAGCCATGCCGGCTCCATTTAGCGGAATACCCGATTGAGCTATTGTCAATATATGCTATTCGCTATAAAGTTGACTCAACTACAGTAACTATAAATAGAGGTATGGCCATGGCTTTTACAGCTGATCTGGTAGATGAGTTAAATGTGCTAGCACTTTATAATCTGGCAACGACTCAGGAAGGTATCAAGGTTCATAAGACTGCAGATCCAGAAAAGATTGCGGCGACACAACGCTTATTCGATAAAGGTCTTATCACACAAGCAGATGGCGGCTACCTGACTGACCTGGGTCGCGAGTTAACTGAGCATACACAGGCGGCGCTGACCATCCTGGAATCCACGCAATAGTTCCCTATAATCGATATACAATCAATGACTAATAAAAATACCAATACTGACACCAAGTCACTGGATGATATGGCCAGGCGTTTGCAGGAAACAGGCGATTACAGGATTATTAAACGCTTGAGTCCGGTTGAAAGTTATAATGAACCGGGAGAACAAAGCCTGAAAAAAGCGCTGTATCTGGATGTCGAAACGACCGGCCTGGATGCGGACAGCGACAAGATCATAGAATTAGCGATGGTGCCTTTCGAGTTTGATAGTAATGGCAATATTTACCGGGTGCTGCCTGCCTATAATGCATTTCAGGACCCGGGTATTCCGATACCGGAGCAGATAACCCGCATCACCGGCATTACAGATGAAATGGTCGCGGGGCAGTCGATAGACCTGGATCAAGTCGCCAAGCTATTAGCTGATACCGTTTTGGTGATCGCACATAATGCCCGTTTTGATCGCCCGTTTATGGAAAACCTTTATGCAGGTTTTCAGGATTTATGGTGGGGCTGTTCTATGGCCGACATTAACTGGCAGCAACAAGGTATCGAGAGTAGTAAGCTCGAGTACCTGGCCTATAAATACGGATTTTTCTATGAAGGACATCGGGCGACCATCGATTGTCTTGCTGGTATTCATCTGCTTAGTAAGCAACTACCATTGACATCCGAGCCGGCGATGAAATGCCTGCTGGAATCCGCCAGACGAGCTGATTACAGGATTTGGGCCGTGAATGCACCTTTTGACCGCAAAGACCAGCTTAAGAGCCGTGGCTATTATTGGTCATCTGGCGATGAAGGGGGCTATAAGGCCTGGTATATTGATATTCCTGAATCGGATCTAGAGAATGAATTGAACTACCTGCAAAAGGAGATCTATAGTAAGCCGATGGGAGATCTACCCAAGAAAAAAATTAATGCGCAACTGAGGTATTCGGCACGCGTCTGAAGCTAACAAGCTTGCTATTCTTTCAGTTTGATATTTAGTTTGCCGTCCTTGACGGCGATATTGTCGACGCCTTCAGAGAACGATTTCCAGAACCCTTGCTGAGCACCGAACTCACGGACCAGATCTATATTTTTTATCCCGCCTATCCAGGCATTGGGTACGGGTACACCCATGATGCTAACACCTTTGATAACGACCACCGGCTTGCTATCACGATAGGCCACCTCGATACCGGCTTTTACCTTGAGTATCTTACCACCCATAATTGGGAAATCCGGGTCTACCGGGACCAACAGCTTGGCGCTGACTAAATCATCGGACAGATCAACGGCAAGTTTTCTGGCCAGGTCTGTGTTTTTAGCCAATAGGGCGTTGACTTCTTTTTCACTTAGGTTGATTTCCCTTTTTGCACCGACTTCGCTATAGGCTTCCGGTTCCAGTGACGATGGCATGCCATCATCAGTGGCTTTATTAGAGCGGCTTTGATGAAAGGATTCCAGTTTCTCAAGTTTTGTGTCGAGTATCTGCTCCTCTTTAGCGCTTAGTGTAACCGGGGTGAACTCTGAAGGGAACAGGTAGCTTTTTACAACCCACACCGTTACGCCAATAGTAATCAGCATCATGACCAGCATGAGTAACAAAATATGTGACCAGCGTATGCCGCCCTGTTTTTTGCTGTCTGCAGTTAAGGTTTCAGTATTCATAGTTGAATAGTGAACTAAACTGTCGCGAAGGTAAAGTGATCAGTGAAAAATACAGTAAAATTGGCAAGTTGTAGGTTAGCAAGATCAATAATTATCTAATGATTTTGTGTGCCTACTTAAATTGTTATTTCTTTGTTAAATACAGATGCTTGCCGCAGAAGCGACGGATATGAAATATTGACTATGAACGCAGTTCGTCGATCTTGTTCTTGGCATTGGATTGATCTTGCAGCAGCTTGCTCATGTGCTCTACAGATATGGGTTTGCTATACAAATAGCCTTGAGCAATATCGCATGATCTGTTTCGCAGAAACATGGCTTGATCTTCAGTTTCCACACCTTCGGCAATGACCTTTAGTTTCAAGCTGTGTGCAAGGGTGATAACAGTCGATACAATCGATGCATCATCCGGGTCAGTGGTAATATCTCGAACAAAAGAACGATCGACTTTCAGAATATGGATAGGGAAGCGCTTGAGGTAGCTTAGCGAGGAATAGCCGGTGCCAAAGTCATCGACTGCTAAATGCACGCCAAGTCGGTATAATTCATCAAGTATTTTGTAAGTTCCAGATGCATTATTCATAATAACGCTTTCAGTAATTTCAAGGTGGAGGCATTCAGGTGCAAGTTTTGTTTCCATCAATATACTAGATACTTGCATGCCGAGGTTGGAATCACTAAATTGTCTGGCTGACAGGTTAACAGCAACAGGTAAGGTGGGCAGCCCCTGCTTTTGCCATTTTCTGTTTTGCTCACAGGCTGTGCGCAAAACCCATTCACCAACCGGTAAGATAAGGCCAGTGTCTTCGAGGATCGGAATAAAGTCGATAGGAGATACCAAGCCTAATTCAGGGTGTTGCCAGCGTAATAGTGCTTCAAATCCGATGATATTGCCCGTACTCAAATCAACCTGCGGTTGATAGTGAAGTTCGAATTGTTCACGGTGAAGTGCATGACGCAGATCAGTCTCCAAAGTAAGTTTTTCAAGTGATCTGGAGTTCATGTCTTCTGAATAATATTGAAAATTATTTCTACCGTGTTCCTTGGCGCGATACATGGCGCTGTCTGCATTTTTCAACAAGGCATTTGAATCCTGGCCGTCTTGGGGGTGTATGCTAATACCAATACTGCAAGTAATAAATAATTCTCGGCCCTCAAGTAGGAAAGGGTGGGATAGCGAGTCGAGAATATTTTTTGCGATTGTCGAAATGTTTGTTATGTCCTCTATTTCTTCAAGTAATATCACGAATTCGTCACCACCAATGCGTGAAACCGTGTCTGTCTTGCGCACACAGGGCCTAAGCCTGTCAGCTACTAGTTGTAATAATTGATCGCCTGCATTATGCCCCAGGGTGTCATTAATGATCTTGAAACGATCGAGGTCAAGAAACATAATTGCAAGTGAATCAGTGCGTGCTTGTGAGGTTGTTATCGCATGATTGAGCCTGTCAATAAGCATGATCCGGTTTGGCAACTCGGTTAACAGGTCATGATGTGCGAGGAAGTGTAGACGTTCCTGGGTCTGCATTCTTTCAGTGATATCCTTACCGACTGATACAAAATTGTAGATCTTGCCATTGTCATCGAGTAAAGGGGTGATTGTTTTTTCTTCATAGTAGATGGTGCCGTCACTTTTTTTATTAATGAATATATCGCGGAATTCATGCCCGGCCAGTATCGTACTCCATAGTTTTTTATAGAACGCCTTATCGTGTCTGCCAGAGCTGATAATGCTAGTATTCTTGCCAATAACTTCTGCATTTTTATAACCAGTAATAGTTTCAAATGAACGGTTTGTGTATTCAATGATGCCCGTAATGTCAGTGATGAATACTGAGTCTGCAGCATGCTCCAAGGCCCTGGAAAGCTTAATTGTTTTGGATTCTGCCTTTTTGCGTCCATAGCGTTCCATTTCTAGCGAAATCATGTCACCTATGGAGCTAGAATAATTCTGTTCGTCTAGCTTCCAGGCCCGAATGGCATCTGTATGTTGATGACACAATACACCAACAATCTGCCCCTCTCTTCGTAAAGGAGCGCCCAGCATGGAGTATATATTCATGGGCTTCAAGAGAGTTTCCGTGAACTCACTGGTACGTACATCGTTTCTGGCATCATCTGCCGATATCGGCCGTCCAGCTTCCAGGGTTGCAAAGTAAAGTGGGTAATCAATATGCTTAATGATCGTACAAGAACTATGTTGCTGAGTTGAGTTTATATACTGGTCCGTACATTCTAGCTGGCTATGATCTTTGTTAAATAGCCAGATGCTGACATACTCAACGTTTAGTGTCTCAGCCGACATTTGAGTGATCTTTTTCAAGGCATCATCAAGGCTTTCATTAGCGCTGACTTGGTCGGTTGATAACTTCAGCATCGAGTTTTGTTGGCTTAGTAGTCGTTGTTCGGCAAGCTGCCGAACCTTAATCTCATTTTCAAGTTGGGTCTTTTCGTGCTGTAGCTCGTCAGTACGCAGGTCTACCATGCGTGATATTTGTTTATTGGTGTCCTGGAGTTTTTTTGTTCTCAGGGTCAGTGTAATTGTGCCGACAATTAGCAGTAGTGTCAGTAATATTCCTATCAATCCTCGCATGTAAACAGCATCAGTATCGGCATCATACCAGTGGACGGGACTGCTAATTTCGATAAGATACTTGCCACTTGTAAGTTCGATAGGTACCGCACGCATATTCAAGGAAAGGCGCCAATGATCCTCATCAAGCAATACGTTGCCTTTATGGTGGGCAATGCGCGCCTGCCTCTGGCCAGTTTCTTCATTAACTGTAAATACACTTAGTTCGTATTTGTTCTTGTTAGCAAAATCCTCGATTAATGTCGCCATGTCTACTCTGATAATCAGTAAACTGTTTGCTATAGTACGCCTGACTTGCGCATCACTAGGGGTTCTTTTCCCTGAGTACAGTGCCTTTATCAGGGTTAGATAATTTCTCTTGGTTAAGGGATCGATATCATATAAAGAAGATGCATTACCGGAGTCGATCGCGGTTCTAATCGTTGTCGACATATTGTTATTGCTCAGTACATCATAACCCATGATCGAGGCGGTATATGGATTAAAAGGCTCTTGATATAACACAGGGAAATAACGTTCTCGTGGCGGTGCGGTGATGTAACGACCATTCCTGAATTCGGATATAGAGAATGTGGCATAGCCATTATTGTGTAGTCTAGATTCAAATTCCCCACGTCGCTCATAAGTGATGAGAGGTAGATATAGGGCAGAATGAATATATGGGTGGCGGTTTAGTATTTCATTGCTGAAGACACTAAATTCATCCGCATCCACGATGCTTGAAGAGTTGAAAAATGCTGACAGGTTATACAACGCTTCTTCACTAGTGCTCAATCGTGATGATAATCTATCACTAATCTGGTTAGTCAGAGTTTGAAACTCATCTTTTTCGTGTTCGAGCAGACGTTCAAATGCGCTATTAATCAAGAATGCTGTGATTAGCAGTCCTGCGACTAGGGCAATTAATGGAAATAGAAGGTTATTACTTAAGCGATTGCCTGACATCTTATTGGCCAATTTTTACTGCTTTATGGTACAGATCAGGTGGTATGCGAATGCCTGCAGCCTTACTCAGGATAGGGTTTGTATACATGTTTGTTTTTCGATTCACAACAATCGGTATATTACTGATAACTAGCTTGTTAAGAATAGCCAATGCAACTTGACCTGCCCATTCTCCCTGCTCCTCAGGCTGCTTCGTGATCGCAAACATTGCATAGGGCATCATCCAGTCGTAGTTGGTGATCGATAACACACGGGAATTCAGCATTACGTGCTTGATGACTTCGGTACGCTGCCAGTCATTGATGCCAGCATTATTGCCTAAAATAATGAAACCTTCATTTTGTGCATCAAGGTATGCTTGTTTCCATTCTTCAACTGAGCTAACGAAGATACCGGTAATTTCAACACTTTGCTGGGCGAACAATGTACGATAGCGCTGAAAGTCTTTATGCTCTGTAAATACATCTGATGATAAATATACCCCTTGTAGTGGTGACTTACTGATTTCCTTGATGGCCTTCAAGGTTTGCATGATAGGAGCTACTTCGATCATGCCAGTAATGTTTGTATAAGGATAGCCATATTCATCAACTGTCCAGTTCACACCACAAAAAACGAAGGGTATGCTTGAATTTCTGAAGTGCGGTTTGACCAGGTAACGTGATGCATTGTCATCTGCAGCAATAACGACATCCGGATTAGTAGATAAAATATATTTTTTTGCAGCAAGCCCCTGTTTTTTTCCAAATGATTCATCCTGATTTCGTTTCGTGTCCATGTAAAATCTATCAATCTGGCATTTTCCTTTCAAAACTGATTCCAGGCCGCGCTCGATGCCATCATTCCATTCATAGCCTTGATGATAAGATGAGACATACAGGCAATTGGCAGCATTTGTAAGCGTGCTGACAGACAGTGCTAATAACAGAAAGGAAATATGCATTACGTACTTTAGTTGAGCTTTATTTAAAAATAGTTTTGAAGTTATCAAGAGGGATCGCCCAGTAACTCATCCAGGTACTCAATTAGATCAATTTGTTGACTGCCGCCAAAAAAGTGATTTGCGCCTTCTATTAATTTAACTTCGGCGCCTGCATTCTTTTGCTTATCGGGCCAATTTATCGGCACACGTTTGTCTTTGCTTCCTAATATGGAAACGACTTCGTAATCTTTGGTCAGTACCTGGAGCGCAGCCAGGATACGATCACTTGTCCAATCAGCATAAGAAAGAAAGCCTTTGGCTGATGCGCGATAAATATGACAGTATGATAATCTGTAGGTATTGGTTTCAGTGTTGTTATTCTGTAACCGTTGTCTCGCGGTAATTCGAAGCTGTTCCCGACGTTCCCTGTCTGGTACATATTCAGAGTCAATTAAGCTGACACCTATAATTTTTGTCACTCGCGGTAAGCTATTAGCCTTGTGTTTCTTCTCAACGTAGGCGACTGCCTGCACACTGCCAAAGCTGTGGCCAATCAAAATGACGCGATTATGCTTTTTCTCCTTTAGCCATTGCATCCAGCTTTCAATCTCGTTAAGGCTGTCTTCCATCGTATGTCGATGGGTTGACTGACAGGGTAAGGAGGAACGACGGTTGTTGACACTTAGCGAAATGACCGGTGCCAGCAGACTGTAGCCATTGTCCAGTACCGCATCCTTGATATTGGTTAATGTCAGGTAGTTATTGTTTTGTAGAAAACCATGCACGATGAGGACCACGGGCATGTCGGATTCGCCCGCTTCATATTCAGCACTGGCCAGGATGCCCGGTTGGACTTCTCGAATGATTGTTTCAGCCGCAGTCATGGTCGGGATGGAAACGAACCAAAGTAACATAAGCATCTGAAAAATATATCTTAAAACCATACTCAATTCGCTCTTAGTGTCATTAGTTTATCGGCAAGGTATGTGATTTATTGATTCAGTGTTGCCTATCGATTATAGCCAAAATAATTTCTATATGTATCAGATACCTATAAATCCTTACGTAGAGTATAGGAATGTTTCAGTGGGTATTAATTAGGCTAATTGACGGCCTTTCTTATGCTCGCGAGTTGAGCCTGCATAGCGATGCGCACAGACTGTATATGCGTGGTGTGCGCTTAATGACGCGCTAATTATCTATGCTAGAATGGCCTGATGAATGCTACCGGACATCTAAAAAAAATGGTCACCACACTTGCATCAACTGTGGAGTACCAATTACCGCTCGATGATCAATTACTGCCAATGAATCAGTTTATCGGCAAACCAATTTCATTGACTTTTCAGGACCAGATACATTGTATTGAGTGCGGTCGTAAGACAAAAAAAAGTTATAGCCAGGGATATTGTTATCCCTGTTTTCAGTCACTCGCGGCCTGCGATATGTGCATCATGAAACCTGAAACTTGTCATTTCTTTAAGGACACTTGTCGTCAGCCAGAGTGGGGTAAAGAGCATTGTTTTCAGGACCACTATGTTTATCTGGCCAATTCCTCAGGGATCAAGGTAGGTATCACACGTGGCTCACAGGTGCCCACCCGTTGGATGGATCAGGGTGCCAGTCAGGCATTAGCGATTTTACGTGTCAGCAATCGGTTGATCTCAGGTAAACTGGAAGTCGTCATAAAAGAACATGTATCAGACCGTACCGATTGGCGAAAAATGTTAAAAGGGGAGCCAGATAAACTCGATCTGGCGGCAAAACGTGATGAGCTATTGCAACACGCTGAAGATGAAATAAAACGCATTGAACACGAATTCGGTTATGAGTCGGTATCGCTATTGCCCGAGGAGCAAACGGTCAACATCCGTTATCCGGTTAGTCAATATCCGGACAAGGTGAAATCATTTAATTTTGATAAGACCGCTCAGATCGAAGGGATTCTGCAGGGCATCAAGGGGCAATATTTGATCATGGATACGGGGGTATTGAATATCCGTAAGTTTGCAGGCTATCAGGTCAGTGTTGCTGCTGGTTAGCATATTATATGTATAAAAAACATTAATAACAATGATATAGTATTAATATTTAAAGTTAATTATAGTTATAGCGCTGCGATAAGTAGCGAGCGTGTTTGAGTTCCATGCAAGCCTTTATTGGGTGGAGGATTCTGACGCGGATCTCGATAACATGGATGCGAGGTATGGCCAGACATTTTCTGCTATCAGTGACTGCGCCTGTTCTGTCGGGTGCACGCCATCTGCTTGCATTAGTTCAGAGCGAGTACCTACCGAGTCGAGTAAAAATGGGACTAATGGTATTTGATACTCATTGGCCAGGCTTGTATAAACCGCGTAGAAGGCCTGCGTGTAGCGTTTGCCATAATTCGGTGGGATTTTAATCCCGGTCAACAGCACTCGCGCTTGCGCCTGCAGGCTGTTTACTATGATCTTTGACAGATTCTGTTTCATGACCTTAATTGATAGCCCCCTGATGCCGTCGTTGCCTCCCAGTTCTACAATGACCAGAACAGGTTGATATCTTTTTAATAAGGCCGGTAGCCGGACAAGGCCATTCGCACTCGTATCGCCACTTATGCTGGCATTAACTATCTGGTAATTGAAACTTTTTTCCTTTAGTCTCTGTCCAATCAATGAAACCCAGCCTTTGTCTGCCTCGATACCATAGGCTGCACTCAGGCTGTCACCAATCACCAGAATGACGGGTGGATTTTCTTCTTGTTGAGCCCCGGCTGTTGCCAGGTTGGCGTCAGCGTTGGAAACGACCAACAATAATATATAGATAAAACGTATCATGAATAAACCTTCTGAACTGATCCTGACAGCTCGTAAACTTTATAAGCAAGTCCCTTCACTCGATAGTTCAACGCAACAGATGCTTAACATCCTGAATGGTGTTGAACTGGAAATCAAGTCTGGAGAAACCATTGCCATCCTCGGTCAATCCGGATCAGGGAAATCAACCTTACTGGGGCTATTGGCAGGCCTTGACATGCCAACTGCAGGGGATGTATTTCTCGATAACAAACACTTAAATGCATTGGATGAAGACGGACGTGCTGAATTGCGCCTGGATAAAGTGGGTTTTGTCTTTCAATCGTTTCAACTTTTGCCCAACCTGACTGCCCTGGAAAATGTCATGTTACCACTCGAGCTTAAGGCTGATAGCAATGCCAAAACGCGCGCACATGAATTATTACAAAGGGTAGGGCTGGATCAGCGCCTGCAACATTTTCCGCGTCAATTATCCGGGGGCGAGCAACAAAGGGTGGCGATTGCGCGTGCATTTGCATTACAGCCAGCCATCGTCTTCGCCGACGAGCCTACCGGTAATCTTGATACGGTTACCAGTGCACAAATTATTAATTTGTTATTCGAGATTAATCGTGAGCAGCAGACCACACTGGTAATGGTCACACATGATGAAAACCTGGCTGGCCTGTGTCAGCGTAGGTTGATACTTGAGGATGGACTCATCAGGGAAGAAAAGGGATGAATACAATCAAGTTGGCCTGGCGACTTATACGACGTGACTGGTATGTCGGTGAATTGAAAATATTAACCCTGGCGTTAATCATCGCCGTTGCCAGTGTGACATCGATTGGTTTTTTTACCCAACGCATCAATCTGGCGATGCAAGATCAAACCGGAAAATTCTTAGGCGCCGATTTAATGTTGAACTCTCCCAGGGAGGTCGATGCTAGCGTATTGGACAAGGCCAGTCAGCTGAAATTGGCCGTCAGTAAAAATTTATTGTTTTCGACGGTGTTAGTCGCCAATGAGGACTTTCAATTGGCGCAGGTAAAGGCGGTGGATGATCATTTCCCCTTATTAGGTGAAATAGAATACGCGACGCAGCTGTATGGCGAAACCATTATAAGTAGCCGCGGACCTGGCCCTGGTGAGGCCTGGCTGACACATCGCTTGCTGAAGCGATTGAATCTGAAAGTAGGGGATAGTTTTGAACTGGGTAACAGCCAGTTAACGGTTAGCGGAGTACTGAAGTATGATCCCGGCCAGGCAGGCAGTTTTATGCCGATAGCACCACGTATGTTGATGCACTATAGTGATGTGGCTAACACTGGCGTCATTCAACCCGGAAGTCGTATTACCTATCAATATCTGTTCAGTGGATCCTTGCAGGATAGAGAACGTTTTGAGCGCTGGCTAAAACCGGTGCTTAATCCAACGGCCAGACTTTTTGGTGGTAAACAGGGCTCCCAGGCACTGAATACAGCTCTGGATAGGGCTGAGCAGTACCTGGCACTGGCATCGATGCTCAGCGTGATGTTGGCAGGAATCGCCATTGCCATGGCCGCCAATCGTTATGGTCAGAGGCATTTTGATCAAACAGCGCTACTACGTTGCATGGGGGCAGTTCAGGCGAAAATCGTATCACTATATAGTATGCAACTGATCATGATCGGTGTGCTGGCTTGTGTATTGGGGTGTTTAGTCGGCTTCCTGGCGCAACAGGGTTTGGTCATGGTGATGGCCGATTTGCTCCCGGAAAATTTACCCAGGCCGGGCTATCAGCCTCTTGTCAGTGGTTTCTTTTCTGGTTTTTTAACATTGGCCGGATTTAGCCTGCCGGCTATCATGCGTTTGAAATCGGTACCACCATTGCGTGTACTTCGCCGCGATAGCATACCACTACCCATTAGCGCTGTTGTTGTTTATGGTCTGGCATTATTCAGTATTTGCGTGCTGATGTGGTGGCAATCAGGGAACCTGTTATTAACACTGATTGTGTTACTAGGCACCCTGGCCTGTGTGTTGCTGTTAGCGGTGTTAACAGTTCTGATGATTGCTTTGAGTCGCTACCTGCTGATATTTTTAACTGGGCCATGGCGCAGCGGATTAATGCAGGTCATTCGCTATCGACAAGCTAATCAATTGCAGATCCTCGCATTAGGCCTGGCCTTGATGATATTGCTGACTGTATTACTACTACGCACTGACCTGCTGGATCGTTGGCAAGCCCAACTCCCGGCCGAGGCACCCAACCATTTTGTTGTCAATATACAGGCCAGTGAAGTGCCTGCATTAGCAAGCTTTTTCAGTGCCCATGGCATGAGGACGGAGGGCTTGTATCCAATGGTACGCGCGCGTATCAGCGCGATTAACGATGTACCGGTATTGCAGGCGGTACCTCCTGGTGCGCGTATTGATGAGGCCCTGCGGCGGGAGTTGAATATATCCTGGGCAGATAATATACAGAAAAACAATCAACTGATAAAAGGTAAATGGTGGTCAGCCGCAGATCAAGGTAAAAATTTGTTATCGATTGAGAGTGGCCTGGCGCAACGTTTGGGAGTTAAGTTGGGTGACTCATTAAGCTTTCAAGCGGCCGATAAAAAATTTAAGGCCAGTGTCAGTAATATCCGCAAGGTACAATGGGATTCATTTCAGCCAAACTTTTACATTATCTTTCCACCCAAGGTCATCAGCGATTACCCGCACAACTTTATTAGTAGCTTTTACCTGCCCGCTGATAAGAAGGAGATTATAAATAAACTGGTTCGACAGTTTCCCGGTTTAACCGTTATTGAGGTTGATGCCATCATGGAGCAGGTCAAAGTGATTCTTGACCAGGTCACGCTGGCTGTAGAATATGTCATGCTGTTTGTGTTGATTGCCGGACTGGTTGTATTAATGGCGGCATTGCAGTCAAGTATGGATGATCGTATTCATACGGCTATTATTATGCGTAGCTTGGGGGCCAAGAAATCCTTTTTACGCAAAGGACAGTTGGCTGAGTTTACGATATTGGGTTTATTTGCAGGTGTATTGGCTGTTATCGGAACTGAGATGATCACCTATGGGTTATACAAGTATGTGTTCAAATTGGGCTATGAATTGCATGTACTATACTGGGTTCTGGCACCATTAACTGGTGTTGTATTGATCTTGTTGACGGGTAGATTATATACGCGACATGTGACATTGCTACCACCTGCGAGTATTTTGTATCGTTAAGGCACACTAGAACGACTTGATGATGTAAAAAACCCCGATTGAGATAATAATATCAATCGGGGTTTTTATTGTTGCTGATTTCTGGATTAAAAATATGAGTAGATTTTAATCCAGTCTGAACATACTTATCTTACAGATTTTCTGTTTGCCATCACGGTATTCAATAATCCATTTTCGCTTGCTGATATGTTTACGGCTTTCTGGGTGCTATCATGCGACACGTATTTTTCCGGCATGTCAGCAGTATAGTACTCACCGCTTTCATAGGAAATAACAAGGCTGTCATATTGACCGGAAGCGTTCGCAACTGGATCGCCATCATAATAACAGTCTATGTCTGAGGCGGTTTTCGGAGTGTCAAAACCCGATGCGGTCTTTACGGGGTCGCCTTCGTAATAACATGCATGTGCAGTGCTGGTAATGCCAAGTGTGCCGAGTGAGCAAACTATACCTGCAATTAGACTTAACTTCTTCATGATATTTCTCCCAATTTAAAGTTTAAAAAGTAATTAAAAATTATGTTACGTCATGTATTTCTTTATTTTCACTGACGATTAATATTGATCCGTTATATTCAAGCATGCTCATGGACCTGGCTCGACCAGGCCCATGCACGATAAGGATCAATATGGAATTATTTACAGCTCCAGTCCGATGTTATCGAGGCTGGCACGGATATTATTTGACATGGAAAGCCTGCCATATTCAGGATGGAGTACATGCTGCACAAAAATCGAATAGGGATGAAGTTCTAAGGGTATACCGGTGATTCGATTTTGTGTATCGAGCCCTATAATTTCAGCCAGGACTTCTTCGGTAATGGAGTTTTCGCTTTCATCGTGGATAGCATGAACCATTTCATGGATCATGTATCGGGTATTGAATTCGTTGTAAAAAATCTTCGGATCAATCACTACCATTTTCTTTCCATGGTGATAATAGCCATGTTTTCCTTCAAGATTTTCAACACGAAATAGAACACCACGCTGATAACAGCGCTCAATCAATTTTTTACCGACCGGGTCATTATAAATTAGCTTTAGCGTGCGATTGAGCTCAGCATTACCGGCATCCATACTATTAATGATTGAGGGTTGATTGATTGATTCATAATCACTGTCATAGTCGATGTTACGAAGCAGTTCGTTGCTATTTACAAGACTCCAAGATTTAACAACAGCAATATCGGCCGATGTGATTCGACAGCTGTTTATCATGACGCAATAGTCATCACCACCTGATACATTGGCCAGACGTTCAAAGTGCATATTATTAAATTCAATCCAGGCGTTACTCTCAGTCATGACCGCGTTCCATGTAGTAATGGCCCGTTCCAGCATGACGATATCAATCGAACCATTTTCCAGGTTGACCGCATCAAGATAATCTACAAATTGGGGACGGAAAATACTATGCTCTAGAATTTGTTCATTGCCGTAGCTGCTTAGGCCATTTTTTATATCACTGCGCAAGACACTCGCTGGCAAATAAGTGGGTTCAGACTGAACCTTGACGATATTACAGCCATGCAGCAGTACCGTTAGCATTAAAAAGACAATGCCAGAGAAAAGTTTAAAACGTGAATTCATCGCCTAAGCCACTCGAAAAATTAATAACAGCGTTACTAATCTAACGGCCAGGCGGCAGAAAGCTTTAATAATAATTGACAGTATTAGTTATAAAAGACAAAAGTTTTCTATCATATTGATTACTATATAATAATATGATAAATATTACTTAACAATAGCCAATCCATGTCCACGCGGATCACTGGCAGCCTGCACTGTTTTGTCGGTTTTGTTCCAGATAACGACCTGCATATTACCGTAAGGGCCCTGGCCGCCATAGGCGGCGCTGTTACTTTTAAACCGATGGCCCATTTGTGCCAACTGACTAACTTCCGATTCAGTTAATGCTGACTGCTCATAGATGACACGATCAGGTAAGAATTGATGATGATATCGGCCAGCCTCGACAAGCTGTGTGGCATTCATGCCATCGATATAGTTAAGGATCCCTAGTAATACCATCGTGATGATGCGACTACCCCCGGGTGTACCCAGAATAGCCAGCCCTTGCTCGGATTCGATAAAGGTGGGTGACATGCTTGATAACGGTCTTTTTCCCGGGGCTATCGCATTGGCCTCGGCACCGACCAGACCATAGGCATTGGGTACACCCGGCTTGGCAGAAAAATCGTCCATCTCATCATTCAGGAGTACGCCTGTTCCAGCAGGGGTAAAGCAGGCTCCAAACGGATAATTGATACTTAAAGTTGCCGCAACCCGGTTGCCGTGTTTGTCTATAATTGAGAAATGAGTCGTATCCTTGCCTTTCTTAAGTTCTGCTTTCTGGGTTGACAAGGTATTGCTTGGGGTGGCCTTTTTCATGTCAATGTTAGTACGCCATTGGCGCGCATGTTGCTCACTGATCAGCTTATTGACAGGGACAGGAACAAAATCAGGGTCACCAAGGAAATGAGCGCGGTCGGCATAGGCACGGCGCATAGCTTCAATAATAAGATGTTTACGCTGAGCTGCAGACAGCTCATCGAGTTTATAGGCCTCCAGGATGTTTAATATGGTCGCCAACGCAATTCCACCGGAGGAAGGCGGTGCAGCAGAGCTGATGGTGTAGTCATGATACTGAAACCTTACAGGCTGACGTTCCTTGATGCGGTAATGCTGTAAATCTTCCAGAGTCCAGATGCCATTCGCTTTGTTGACACCTTGAACCAGTTTTTGCGCGACACTGCCAGCATAAAAGCCCTTATTACCATATTGTGCTATTTGTTCAAGTGTATTGGCGAGATCTGGTTGCTTAAGTAAATAGGCCGCCGGGGGTACTTCATTCTTATGCAGAAAAATTGCCGCTGTTTCTTTGTCCGACTGTAGTGCTTGCAGGCGCAATTTTGCAAAGCGCCGATAACTTTCATCGATGCGGTAACCTTGTCGGGCAATCTGTATGGCGGGGGCAAGGCTGACCTTCAGTGGCAGGTTTCCATAGTGCTCGGCAATATGCACAAGGGCAGCTGGCACGCCAGGTATGCCGGCGGCCAGAGGACCTTGCAGTGAGATTTTCGGAATAACATCTCCCTGCTTATCAAGATACATATCCCGCTGTGCTTTGAGTGGCGCTTTTTCGCGCGCATCGATCATCAGGTCAATATTCTTTTTCTGGTCATGTAATAACCAGAAACCACCGCCGCCCAGACCGGAAGAGTAGGGCTCGACAACCGCGAGTGTGGCAGTAACGGCAATCGAGGCATCGAAAGCATTGCCGCCTTGTTCAAGTATGCGTATGCCGGCGCGAGTGGCCAGCGGGTGCGCTGTAGCGATGGCCGCATTTTTTGGTAAGTTTTCTGCCTGTAGTAAAGGTGAAATAACGAGGATGAAAACTGAAACTATATAGCTAAGAGATTTGTTATATCCCATAATATTGACCTACAGGCTATGCGCTTATGTTATCGCGGAAACTGTTAATAAATTCATTAGTGATCAATGATTATAATGCAAAAAGGGGTGCTTGTTTTAGTGCAATCACGGTTTAGCGATAATCAGTTGTGCTGCTGGGTTGCATGAAATCAGCTACATTATGTTTAATTACCCCACTGATGTAATCTGTCACTGAAGGAGGTCATTACATCGATGTCTTGAGTGATGTTGTCAGTTCAGAAAGCTCCATTGATAAACATCTTGATCTAGATCAATAGTTGTTAACAATTGTTTATATAAGTAAAATATACATACAAAACAACAATATAGAATGATAATAATGAAGAATCATTGGTAATTTTGCTATAACCTTATTATTAATATCTTTATTGGCCGGTTTAATTTTGCAATTCTAGAATGATTCCAAATTGAGGTAAATTATGGCTGACTGTAAACGGTGTCATCTGAAAAAAGCATGTAAACATCTAGGTGGCTGGTGTCCGTGGCTTTTCTATGCCTTCTTGGCAACTGCGATATCTATACCTGCGTTCCTGTTGATCAGGGGATAACCTACATTTAATTCATATCACTGAGCAAAGAGGGATTCAGTCGATTCCCTCTGTTGACCATGTCAGCATCTTTTCAAAGGAAGCTCTGAACAGGACTTTGGCTTCACACCGAAGTATTATATCCTGCATAATCATTTAAGCGTAAATGGGTGAGGTACATGAAGTGCTGAAGGTTCTTTTTGTTTGTATGGGTAACATCTGCCGTTCGCCGACGGCGCACGGGGTTTTTCGTGACCTGGTAGAAAGAGAAGGATTGCATGATCATGTTTATGTAGACTCTGCCGGGACACATGCCTACCATGTCAGCGAGCCACCTGATACGCGCGCGCAGCAAGCGGCCTTAAAGCGCGATGTTGATCTAGGTGATTTACGTGCCCGCAAAGCTATCGAGGCCGACTTTGTTGAGTTCGACTACATTTTAGCAATGGATGAGAGTAACTACAGTGATCTGCTGGCCATTGCACCTGCAGGTCATGAGGACAAATTAACACTGTTTCTCGATTATGCGCCACATCTTGGCGTCAAAGAGGTGCCAGACCCATATTATGGTGGCAATAACGGTTTTGAGCGGGTGTTAGATCTGATTGAGGCGGCATCAGAAGGTCTGTTGAATGATCTAAAGGGCAGGCTGTGAGCATTCTGATTGGGATCTAAGCTACGTAAACAAAAACGGCCTGGTTTATTGACCAGGCCGTTTTTTATTGAACTATCGCTCGCTAACAGGTTTATTCAGAAACAACTTTCGTCGTCGTGTCTTCAGGTTTCTTGGCAATAGCCGGCTCCTGATTCTGCTGGGGTTTGCTTACAGTTGGTTCAATTGCTGCTGGCTTAGGTGTCTCTGCCACTTGTGGTTTTGCATCACTGCTTTTGTTGGCAGACAAGTCAGCAGGTTTCTCAGTGCGCTTTTGTTGAGGCTCGCTGATGGTCTTTGATTGCTCTGCACCTTCCTGTCTATTTTTTGGGGCAGCACTGGGGGCAGCATTGGGTTTAGTGGCCACAGCAGTGTTTTGTGTAGGCTGTTTGTTTGCCGCGACATTACCACTCTGTTCAGGTTTATTGGCACTACCTGTATCTACGTTGCCGTTTGTTTTTGCCGCTTCAGCAGTATTCTGATTGCGGGACTGATCAGGTTTCCTGTTTCGATTACGACCGCCACGACGACCGCGCCTGTTACTTTTACCACCTTCACTACGCGTTTGTTTTTGCTCAGTGGCCTGTTCATCGGGTTTTTTCTGTACAGGCTTTTTACTCGCCGCAGTTTTTCTCGCACTATCCTGCTGTCGTTGTGGTTGTTTACCTTTGCCCTGCGTTTTACGGCTATCTTGTGGCCTGTTACTGCTTCTTCGACCACGACCGGCTTGCTGTCCTTTACCCTGAGGGCGTCGGTTAGACGATGTTTTTCGAGCTTGTGTGCCGGCCTTAGGTTTGGCTTCTTCTTCTTTTTTCGCTTCTTTCTTAGTACCGAAGATGCTGCTCCACAGATTCTTAATAAGGCCGCCATCTTCGCTTTTCTCTGTACGCGATGTCACTGGCGCTGGTGCCGCAGGTGTTAATGAGCTCACTGCTGGTTGTTCAGATTCAACGCTTTTAGGGCTAGCTTTGCTTGTAGTTGGTTCTTCCTGCTGAATTTGACTGGCCATTTGATGACTGCTCTCGTCAGAGATAGTTTCATCCTCGCGTACGCGAGTGACTTCATAATTGGGCGTTTCCAGATTCGTGTTTGGAATCAAAACCAGTTCGACCTTGTTACGCGCTTCTATCTCCGTGACCATTTTGCGTTTTTCATTGAGCAAAAAGGTTGCGACATTGACTGGTAACTGGGCGACCACTCTTGAGGTTTTTTCCTTGATGGATTCCTCTTCGAGAATGCGCAATACCGATAATGCCAGTGACTCTATACCGCGTATTGTGCCTTGACCGTTACAGCGTGGACAAACGATTTGACTGGCTTCACCTAAAGAGGCACTCAGCCGTTGTCGTGACATTTCCAGCAGACCAAATCGGGATATGCGCCCAACCTGTACACGGGCACGGTCTACCTTCAGTGAGTCTCGTAGACGATTTTCAACTGCACGCTGGTTACGTGACTGATACATGTCAATGAAATCGATAACGACCAGTCCACCCATGTCACGCAAACGCAGTTGGCGTGCTACTTCCTCGGCTGCTTCAAGATTGGTGTTTAAAGCTGTTTCTTCAATGTCGCCACCCTTGGTTGCCCGGGCAGAGTTGATATCGATTGATACCAGTGCCTCTGTGTGATCAATGACGATAGAGCCACCTGAGGGCAGGCGGACTTCACGATTAAAGGCCGTTTCAATTTGGCTTTCGATCTGGTAGCGGGTGAATAGGGGAACGGGGTCCTGGTAATGCTTTAGCTTTTTCAGGTTATGTGGCATGACCTGCTGCATAAAATCGACAGCATCCTGGTAGAGAGCATCATTATCGATCAAGATCTCGCCAATATCGGTACGCAAGTAATCTCGCAGGGCGCGAATGATGACATTGCTTTCCTGGTAAATGAGGAAGGGGGCAGCACGTTCACTGGATGCCTTCTCAATCGCATCCCATAATTGCACCAGGTAATCGAGGTCCCATTGTAGCTCTTCATGGTTGCGACCGACACCGGCAGTCCTGACTATCAGGCCCATGCCTTCCTTGATATCCAGGGCAGCCATGGCCTCACGGATCTCATTACGGTCTTCGCCCTCGATACGTCTAGACACCCCACCAGCTCTGGGGTTATTGGGCATGAGTACCAGGTAGCGTCCGGCCAGGCTGATAAAGGTCGTCAACGCGGCGCCTTTGTTGCCTCGCTCTTCCTTCTCTACCTGGATAACGAGTTCCTGACCCTCATGGACGACGTCCTTGATATTGACGCGGCCGCCGCCGGCCTTAACGTCTTTCTTGAAATAGCTGCGGGCTATTTCCTTTAGTGGTAGGAATCCGTGCCGGCTTGACCCATAGTCAACGAAGCAAGCCTCGAGACTAGGTTCGATGCGGGTGATACGAGCCTTGTAAATATTGGATTTTTTTTGTTCCCTCGAGGAAGTCTCAAGGTCAAGATCATATAGCCTCTGGCCATCTACCATGGCTACGCGCAACTCCTCTTGCTGAGTTGCGTTAACTAGCATTCTTTTCATTTATGTTCTCTCTAGCGCTTCAACTAAATCTGATAGTCCTGACGGAATCAGGCTATGAAAGCAAAGCGCTGTAAATTCTTAAAAATTCATTATGGTCACGGCTCAACTTTGCTGCGGGTATTCGGCAGGATGTTGTTTGTCCGTGCATGCTGGCCATTCGCGGCCGTCTAACTTATCTATTTTTTTCTGCGGGATCATTGCACCTATGCATTTGTGCAATAAACCAAAATCGTCTCTATTAAATAATGGGGGCTGCATAGATACATTCAAGGGAAGGCCCTGTAATGTATTGTACTAAAAACGATTTTTGCTCCACTAATATAGCAGTGTTTGACCATCTCGGCAATTCTGATGGGACTGCAGTCGCGGTACTGGTATCATATATATATGAATGAATTGACAAAAAACGGACGGACAAGTGTTCAAGTAATTGAAATCACGGAAGATCAGGATGGTCAGCGTATCGACAATTACCTCTCACGGGTACTCAAGGGCATTCCAAAATCACGCATCTACCGTTTGCTCAGAAAGGGCCAGGTGCGGGTCAATAAAGGCAGGATCAAGCCAAATCACCGATTAAAAAAAGGGGATATGGTACGGGTACCACCGGTCACGCTGGAGGATGAATCGACGCCAAGACTGCCGGATAGTTTGTTGACGGCGATCGAAGCTTCGATACTGTTTGAAAACGATGACTGTCTGGTGGTCAACAAACCATCTGGGCTGGCGGTGCATGCCGGTAGTGGTCTTAAATTTGGGCTGATCGATGTCGCCAAGGCCATCAGGCCCGGACAGCCATATCTGGAACTGGTCCACCGTCTGGATCGTGAAACCAGTGGCTGTCTGTTGTTGGCCAAAAATCGTAAGGCCTTGACCTGTTTTCACGACCAGTTTAAGGCCGGGACAGTCATCAAGAAATACCTGGCCGGGGTGGCCGGAACCTGGACGGGTGGAAAAAAGACGGTGTCGGCCCCATTAAGGAAAAATGTCATGCAGGGCGGTGAGCGCATGGTCGAGGTGCAGGCCGATGGCAAGATGGCTGTGAGTCATTTTACCCCGCTGCAACAATATAAGCAGCTGTGCCTAATGGAAGTTGAATTGGAAACCGGACGTACGCACCAAATCAGAGTGCATGCCGCCTATGAAGGTCACCCGGTAGCGGGTGATAGCAAGTACGGTGATCGGGAGTACAATCAGTGGATCAAGAGCAAAGGGCTAAAACGCCTGTTCCTGCATTCGCATTGGCTGGAACTGGTATTACCCGGCCAGGATGACAGTATACAACTGACCACGCCATTGCCATCGGAGTTAAACGATGTCTTGAACGCATTGGAGTAATCGACATATATGAATGAATTAAAATTATTGATTTTTGATTGGGATGGGACTCTGATGGATTCCGTGATGCATATTGTCGGCAGTATGCGTAGCGCTATTCAGCAGTTGGGTCTTGAACCCAGGCAAGAAGAAGACATGAAGAATGTCATCGGCCTGGGCATGCATGAGGCCATCTATATGTTATATCCGGAATTCAAAAATCAGGATTTTGCCAATCACTTTACTGCCGCCTACAGGACGCATTTTTTCTCTGAGAACGCGCCTCAATCCCTTTTTGAGGGTGTTGTGGAAACATTAGAAACATTGCAGCAACGCGGCTATCAGCTGGCTATCGCAACGGGCAAAAGCCGTCATGGACTAGACAAGGTCCTGGCCGAGACCGGCATTGGTTCCCTGTTTGTCGAAAGTCGTTGTGCCGACGAGACCCGCTCGAAACCTGATCCGTTGATGTTGGAGGAAATCCTGGCATCATTGGATGTGAAGCCGCAGCAGGCAGTGATGATCGGCGATACGGAATATGATATGGACATGGCAGCAAGGGCTGACGTGCATCGACTAGGTGTCAGTTATGGCGTGCATGAAAAACGGCGACTGCAAAAGTACCAGCCCTTGCATATTCTTGATAACATCAGTGAATTACCCAACTGTCTAAACGATAAATTTGCAGTACTTTAAAGGTACTTGAGGAAGATAAGATGACTGAAGAAAGTAAACAGACCTGGGAGAAAGAGGTGCTCAATAAACTGGCATTCGCAGCCATCAAGGAGCAACGTAAATCCAGGCGCTGGGGTATCTTTTTCAAGCTCATGTTTCTGATATATGTCACCATTTTATTGATATCTTTTATGTCGACTGACGGCACGAGCAAGACGGGATTGCCTGTGGGTGAGCATACAGCATTGGTAGAATTATCAGGTGCTATTTTCGCCGACAGTGATGCCAGCGCTGATGTCATTGTCACGGGTATGCGCGAAGCAATGGAAGATAAAAAGAGTCAGGCCCTGATCATCAGGGCCAACAGCCCGGGCGGCAGTCCTGTACAGGCAGATTATATGTATAAGGAAATTGTCAGATTGCGGGCAAAATACCCCGAAAAACCGATCTACGCCGTGATTACCGATGCCTGTGCCTCGGCCTGTTATTACGTTGTTTCGGCGGCAGATAAAATCTATGCCAACGAAGCCAGCCTGGTCGGTTCAATAGGTGTGTTGACCGACAGCTTTGGTTTCGTCGGCACTATGGAAAAACTCGGTATTGAAAGACGCCTATACACAGCGGGAGAACACAAGGGTACGCTCGATCCGTTTTCACCGGAGAAACCGGAAGACGTTAAACACATGAACGCACTACTAAAAGAAGTACATGGCCAGTTTATCAATGCCGTTAAGACGGGTAGGGGCGAGCGCCTGAAAGATAACGAAGACACATTCAGTGGTCTGTTCTGGACCGGGGCCAAAGCCAAGGAGATGGGTTTGGTCGATGACTATTCCAGCGCCAGTGCCGTGGCCAGGGATATCGTCGGTGCCGAAGAGCTGGTTGACTATACGCCGAGCCAGAACCTGTTCGATCGCCTTGTTGACCGCCTGGGGGCATCGATGGTCAGCAGTATCTGGCCTCAGCAAGGTTTGGGACTGCGTTGATCGCCTGAGGTAATTTGGCGTAGGGCCTTAGATGATCTCGATACCTTCATTTTTCAACATCTGTACCAATCTGATCAGCGGCAGACCTATCAAGGTGTTCGGGTCATCGCCGTGTAGGCGTTCAAACAAGGCGATACCCAGTCCTTCGGACTTGAAGCTGCCGGCGCAGTTATAGGGTTTTTCCTTGTTCAGATAATGTTCTATTTCATCACGAGTCAGGTCCCTGAAGACTACGTCGAAGGGTACGACATCACATTGTATTGCCCCGCTTGCACTGTTAAACAGACACAGGCCGGTAAAAAAGTGAACGGTTTTTCCTGAGGCTTGCTGTAATTGTGCAACGGCCTTGGCATGTGTGCCCGGTTTGCCGATGATGTTGCCATCGATGACGGCCACTTGATCTGAACCGATAATCAAATGCTGTGGGTAGTCGCGGGCAACCGCCTGTGCCTTTAGTTCTGCCAGGCGTTTTACCAGCGCTTGAGGTGTTTCCTGTGCATTAGCATTCTCATCGATTTCAGGAGCGGCGGTGGAAAATGGTATATCAAGCTTTTGCAGGATTTCGCGACGAAACGGAGATGTAGAGCTCAGCACCAGGGGTAATGGTTTCACTGCAGGCATGATTATTCCAGTTCGATCAGTGCTTCGTCAGGATTTACACTATCGCCTTTTTCTACATGTATAGCGCTGACCTTACCGGCAATCGGTGCCTGGATTTCTGTTTCCATTTTCATCGCTTCAGTGACCAGGACAGGATCACCGGCCTTGACGCTGTCTCCTTCCGCGACAATGATGTCGACAATGGTACCGGGCATCGATGTCGTTACATCACCAGGCTTGGTTGCACGCGGCCGCTTGCTATGCTTGGCAAGACGTGTCTGGCCGGCATCGGCACCTTCTGCTGGTAATTCATCAAGTGTTTCAAGTACGATTTCTTCGGGCATGCCGTCAACGGTGACATAAAAAGGTCTGCATTCAAGGTTTTTGTGCCCGGTACCTGTGACCTTGATATGGTATGTCTCACCATGCATGGTGACATTGAATTCAACCGGAGCCGGATGTTCCTGTCCATTTGATGATAGTGGCGGTTCAAGTGTTTCTGGTACAAGTTTATTGTCGTGACGTTGTTGCAGGAATTCCTTGCCGATTTCCGGAAACATCGCGTATATCAGGACGTCTTCGTCTGTTTTCGCCAGTTCGCCAATCTCCATCGATAGCTTGTCCATTTCGTTATCGAGCAAATCTGCAGGTCTGCAGTCGATGACGTCCTCGTTACCAATGGCCTGTTGTCTTACCAGGGTGTTGATTTCACCGGGTGCTTTACCATAGCGTCCTTGCAGATAGAGTTTGACTTCATTAGTGATGGTCTTGTAACGATCACCGGTCAGCACATTCAGTACTGCCTGGGTGCCGACAATCTGTGATGTCGGGGTGACCAGTGGAGGGTAGCCAAGATCGGCACGGACTTTCGGTATTTCCTCAAGTACGTCATTCATATGGTGCAGCGCACCTTGTTCGCGAAGTTGTGAATAGAGATTGGAAATCATGCCACCGGGTACCTGGTTCACCTGCACACGGGTATCAAGCCCGGCAAACTCACTTTCAAACTGGTGATATTTCTTTCGCACCTCATGAAAGTACATGCCGATGTCCTGCAATAATTCAAGATCCAGTCCGGTATCGGATTCGGTATCCCTTAATGCAGCGACCATGGTTTCGGTCGGCGGGTGACTAGCACCATTGGAAAAGGCCGATATCGCCGTATCGATATGCAAGCAGCCATTTTCGATGGCCTTTAACTGGCACATGTCGGCCATGCCCGAGGTGGCATGTGAATGTAGGTGCAAGGGAATATCTATCGCCTTAATCAGGTTCTTGACCAACTCCTCGGTGGCCGTAGGTGTCAGCAGGCCCGCCATGTCTTTAATGGCGATACTATCGCAACCCATGTCCTGTAATTGCTGGGCCATGTCTGTGAAGGTTTCTATGTTATGCACTGGGCTGGTGGTATAGCAAATGGTGCCCTGGGCATGTTTGCCCTGTTCACGTGTAGCTTCTATGGCAACCTTGAGATTGCGACTATCGTTCATGGCGTCGAAGATGCGAAACACATCGACACCATTACTGGCCGCGTGTTTGACAAAGGCTCGGACCACATCATCAGAGTAATGCCGATAACCGAGCAGATTTTGCCCACGTAATAACATTTGAATCTGGGTATTGGGCAGTGCCTTGCGTAACTGTCGCAGTCTTTCCCAGGGATCTTCCTTCAGGAAGCGGACACAGGCATCAAAGGTTGCACCGCCCCAGGCCTCCAGTGACCAGAAGCCGACGGCATCGAGCTTGGCACAAATGGGCAGCATATCTTCGGTACGCATGCGTGTTGCAATCAGGCACTGGTGCGCATCACGTAAAATGGTGTCAGTGATTTCAACTTTAGGCATTATTGGTGTTTCCCTTTCTTCGACATGATGTCGCCTACAGGCCCATGTGAGCAACCACTGCAGCGGCGATCACGGCTGCCATGCGACTGGGCGGTCTGCGTATGGAATAATTGATTAATTCCGGATGCTCTTCAACAAAGGAGGTATTAAAAGCAGCGGAACGGAACTGTTCGTTTTTCAAAATTTCGAGATGATAGGGTATCGTTGTTTTGACACCATAGACGACAATATCATTTAAAGCCCGACGGCCGCGGCACAGTAGCTCATCCCATTCCTGCGCCCAGACAATCAGTTTGGCACACATTGAGTCATAATAAGGGGGGATCTGATAGCCCGTGTAAATAGCACCATCGGTACGTACACCAGGGCCGCCGGCAGCTAAATAACGCGTAATGCGCCCAAAGCTGGGCAGAAAATCATTTTGTGGATCTTCCGCATTAATACGGAATTCCATGGCATAGCCGTGATGTTCGATATCATCCTGCTGATAATTAAGCGTCAAGCCCGCAGCGATATTGATTTGTTCCTTGACGATATCGATGCCGGTGATTTGCTCGGTGATCGTATGCTCGACCTGCAGACGCGTATTCATTTCCATAAAATAGAACTGTTCATCCTCATCCATCAGAAATTCGACCGTGCCGGCGTTGGTATAATCGGTGGCTTTGGCCGCACGCACAGCCAGGTCGCCAATGTAGTCGCGTTGTTCCGGACTCAGCTGCGGCGAGGGCGCGATTTCTATTAGTTTCTGGTGACGACGTTGAATCGAGCAATCACGCTCGAATAAATGGATGACATTACCGTGTTCATCGGCGAGCACCTGTACCTCGATATGTCGGGGATTATCGACACATTTCTCCATGAATATATCGGCACTACCGAAGGCCTTGGTGGCCTCGGACAAGACCCGTTCGTAGTTCTTGCGCAGCTCATCGACATTATTGCAGCGCCTGATTCCACGTCCGCCGCCACCCGAGGTTGCCTTCAGCATGACCGGATAACCGATTTCTTCGGCCAGTGTCACCGCCTCATCGATATCCTGCAGGTTTTCATTGCTACCTGGAACCACCGGCACGCCAGCCTTGATCATCGCGCGTCGGGCCTCAATCTTGTGTCCCATACGCTGAATGACTTCCGAGCTGGGGCCAATAAATCGGATATTGCGGCGTTTGCAGATGGATGCAATTAAAGGGTTTTCTGATAAAAATCCATACCCCGGGTGTAATGCATCGCAACCGGTGGCCACGGCCATGTTGACGATACGATGGGCATTCAGATAGCCGGCAATCGAGTCGGGGCCGAGATTGTAGGCCTCATCCGCTTTTTTTACGTGCAGGGAATGCCGGTCCGGTTCGGTATAGATGGCGGCAGAGGTGATACCGAGTTCGGCACAGGCGCGCACGATACGAACCGCAATTTCGCCGCGATTGGCGATTAAAACCTTTTTAATCAAGATGAATTTCCTAAATTGATAGCAGCTGTTTTGCGCAAATTCGCTAATCCAATAAATTTTCTACGCAAAAGCGCCACCGTTGTCAAGAAAAGCAGCGGGATATTATTGAAAAAACAAGGATTTTAGATATTTTATTTTGACAGCAAGCGCTTCTGCGGCTAAGATACACGGCTTATGTCACAGGGTATCCCCGAGCATGTAGATTTAATGCGGGCCGCAAGACAAGACAGCCACTATATTGGTTCGATTGATATTGCCAAAATGCCGCGTTTTTCCGAATATCTGGCCAACCAGGATGGTCAGTTGGATGTCGATATCAGGCTCGGTACAGACGAACACCACCAGGCTTTTATGGAAGGTGTGGCCAGTGCCAGAGTGCAGGTGCTTTGCCAGCGCTGCTTGCAACCCATGTGGCACGACATGAAGACGACATTCAGGCTGTTACTGCTGGATTCCGAATATAAAATGGAAGGTCTTCAGGATGATGTCGACGCGATAGTGCTGACGGAAGTACCAACGTCACTGTACAGTATTATTGAAGACGAACTGATTCTGGGGTTTGCATTGGTGCCCAAGCATGACGAAGCCTTGTGTGAGGCAGGCGTTTACATGCGAGAGCAGCAGCCATCTGTCGAGCAGGATCAGACGACAGATAAGCCAAACCCGTTTGCGGTACTTAAAGATTTAAAAATTGACGGTTAATGAACCAGGAGTAGCAGAAATGGCAGTACAAAAGAGCCGAAGAACACCATCCACACGTGGAATGAGACGTTCACATGATTCCCTGAAGGCATCCACTTTAGCTGTGAATGCAGAAACAGGCGAGACCCATTTACGACATCATGTTAGCCCTGATGGTTTTTATCGTGGTCGCCAGATAACCTCCGGCAAGAAATAGTTTATTCAGCTTGGCCTTTATTGGCCTGCTAATCAAACTAAAGACTGCAGATGTTTCCAGCTTTTTCGGAACTCTGCGGTCTTTGTTGTTTAATACGAGCTTGTACGTGACTCTATGAAACCCAGATATACTGTTGCATTAGATGCTATGGGTGGCGACATTGGTCCTGACGTTGTGCTGCCGGCAGCCATCAAGACCGTTAATAAACGTGATGATGTACGTTTGTTGCTGGTCGGCAGGGAAGAGGTGCTACGACAGGGGTTGGCTTCTCTGGGAGCAGCCGAGAGTGACAACCTGCAAATTCATAATGCCACCGAAGTGGTTGATATGGATGAGTCACCTGCACGTGCATTACGCGGCAAGAAAGACTCGTCGATGCGAGTGGCCATCAATCTGGTTAAGGAAGGCGTCGCCGATGCCTGTGTCAGTGCCGGCAATACCGGCGCACTAATGGCCACAGGTCGCTTCGTACTGAAGACCTTGGCCGGTATCGATCGACCGGCTATTATCTCTGCTTTGCCTTCAATCGAAGGTCATACTCATGTCCTCGATCTGGGCGCCAATATCGACAGCAGTTCGGAGCATCTTTTTCAGTTTGCCGTGATGGGTTCCATGCTAGCCCAGGCGATCGACAATATTGAGTCACCCCGCGTTGGCCTGCTGAATATCGGCGAAGAAGAAATGAAGGGTAATGACACCGTCAAAGTGGCCTCACAATTATTGTCTGACAGTCAACTGAATTACATTGGTTTTGTTGAAGGTGATGATATCTACAAAGGTGGCGCGGATGTTGTTGTCTGTGATGGTTTTGTCGGTAACGTGGCTTTAAAAACCAGTGAAGGCGTGGCAAAAATGATCAGCCATTATCTGAAACAGGAATTTAACCGTAACGCACTGACGCGCATGATCGGTATGATGACCATGCCGGTACTCAAATCTTTTCGTAAAAAAATTGATCCGCGCCAGTATAATGGAGCAAGCCTGGTTGGCTTGCGTGGCATAGTCATCAAGAGTCATGGCGGTGCTGATGAGATTGCATTTGAGAATGCGATTAATATTGCCCTGATCGAGATAGACGAGGGTGTTCCACAAATGATCAGTTCACACCTGGAATCATTGCTTAGCGAGAGGCAGCCGGATTGAAATACGCACGTATAACAGGAACGGGTAGTTATCTGCCTGAAAAAACAGTCACGAATGCTGATCTCGAAAAGACTGTAGACACTTCTGATCAATGGATACAAGAACGTACTGGCATCAAGAAGCGTCATATCGCTGCAGACAATGAGACTACCTGTGACCTGGCTGAAAAGGCCGCGCGCAATGCAATGGATGCAGCCGGCGTAACGGCTAGTGATATCGATTTAGTGATCGTTGCGACGACAACACCCGATCGTGTTTTCCCCAGTACTGCCTGCTTACTCCAGCAACGCCTGGATATACATGGTTGTGCGGCCTTTGATGTCCAGGCCGTTTGCACCGGATTCGTTTATGCCCTGGGCGTGGCGGAAAAATTTATTGCCACCGGTTCTGCAAAGCATGCATTAGTGGTCGGAGCAGAAACACTGTCAAAAATCGTAGACTGGAGTGACCGCGGCACCTGCGTTCTGTTTGGTGATGGTGCCGGCGCAGTTGTCCTCAGTGCCAGTGATGAGGCTGGCATCATGTCGTCCCATTTACATGCTGATGGCGCCTATGAAAATCTGTTGACGGTACCGGCAGGAATTTCCGAGGGTTATGACAACCCAGCCTATATCGAGATGAAAGGTAATGAGGTATTTAAGATGGCGGTCAATACACTAGGCCGTATCGTTGATGAAACCCTTGATGCAAATAATCTACAAAAATCCGATATTGACTGGCTTATTCCGCACCAGGCCAATATCCGAATTATCAATGCCACCGCTAAAAAGTTAAAAATGTCGATGGATAATGTCGTTGTGACCGTCGATGAGCATGGCAATACCTCGGCCGCCTCCGTGCCACTGGCACTGGACGTTGCAGTCCGTGACGGGCGCATTAAACGCGGTGAGACATTATTACTCGAGGCCTTCGGTGGTGGATTCACCTGGGGCTCGGTACTTATTAAATATTAAAATCAAAAATGGTATCAATATGTCACTAGCAATCGTATTTCCTGGTCAAGGCTCACAATCAGTAGGCATGCTGAAGGCATTTTATGAAGAATATGATGTGGCCAGGGAGATCATGAGTAAGGCCTCTGCTGTGCTTGGTTACGACCTCTGGAAAATTATTTCAGAAGGCGAAGCCGACGAGTTGAATCGGACAGAAGTCACCCAGCCGGCTATGTTATCAGTCGGTTATATCAGCTGGAAAATATGGCAACAAAACGGTGGAGAAAACCCGGTGTGCATGGCTGGGCATAGTCTCGGCGAATATACCGCTCTTGTGTGTAGCGGTGCATTAATGTTTGAAGATGCGCTTGCCCTGGTTGCAGAACGCGCAAGATTGATGCAGGAGGCAGTGCCAGAAGGCCAGGGGGCCATGGCCGCGATCCTTGGTCTGGAAGATGAGCGTGTTATCGCTGCATGCAGTGAAGCTGCACAGGGTGAGGTTGTTGAGGCGGTTAACTTTAATTCGCCCGGGCAGGTTGTCATTGCCGGGCAAAAGAGCGCTGTGCAGAGAGCAATTGATCTATTAAAGGAAACCGGGGCCAAGCGGGCATTGATGTTGCCGGTTAGTGTACCTTCGCATTGTCAGTTGATGTTGCCGGCTGCTGAAAAGCTCGGCGAAAAACTAAATGGCATTGAACTGCAAGCGCCATCTATCCCGGTAATACATAATGTCGATGTGCAGTCGCATGCTGATGGCGATGCCATTCGTCAGGCCTTGCAACAGCAATTACATAATCCGGTGCGTTGGGTGGAAACCATTCAGGCAATGACTGCGCAAGGCGTCGATCATATTGTTGAATGTGGTCCAGGTAAGGTTTTGATTGGTTTATGCAAACGCATCGATAAATCAATCAAGGGCATGCCGGTGTTTGACTCCGAGTCGCTGCAGGCTGCAATGGCAAAAGAATAGAACGGGAGGGCTCTGATGGATTTAAATACGGAATTAAAAGATGAGATAGCATTGGTCAGCGGTGCCAGCCGCGGCATCGGTAAGGGTATTGCACTCGCGCTAGGGGCTCGTGGCGCCACTGTTATCGGTACTGCCACCAGTCAGGCGGGCGCTGATGCCATCACTGCCTACTTACAAGAAGCCGGCATCAACGGTACAGGTATGCTGCTGGATGTTAATCAGGCAGACAGTATCAAGACCGTGATTGATAACATTGCAGTTGACTACGGTGTTGTTAGTATTCTGGTCAATAACGCTGGCATTACCCGCGATAATTTGTTGATGCGTATGAAGGATGATGAGTGGGACAGTATCATTCAGACCAACCTGACCTCTGTTTACCGTCTGAGCAAAGCCTGTTTGCGAACCATGATGAAGGCCCGTAAAGGCCGAATTATTAGCATCTCATCGGTTGTCGGTGCCTCCGGCAATGCCGGGCAAACCAATTACGCCGCTGCCAAGGCCGGTATGGTTGGTTTCAGTAAGGCCCTGGCCAGAGAAGTGGGTTCGCGCGGCATTACCGTCAACACGGTCGCACCTGGTTTTATTGATACGGATATGACACGTGAACTCGCCGATGAGCATAAGGACGCATTACTCAAGCAGATCCCATTGGATCGCCTGGGCTCGGTCGATGAGATAGCTGCCTGCGTTGCATTTTTAGCCTCACCTTTAGCCGCCTATATTACCGGTGAGACGATCCATGTTAACGGTGGCATGTATATGGGCTAAACAGGGTAATTAATTTTTGTTATTTATTATATAAATAACATTAGATATGTATTGTAACAATATGTTATTATGGAAATAATAAGCTTATTATGGTGTTTTCACCAAGGCGCTAAATGTCGTAGATAAGCTGGTATATTGCGGCGTATTTAACTAAAATACCGCCGCAGACAGAGAATAACTAAACGCTGTAAATACAATTTTAGAGGAAGCAAAACATGAGTACTGTTGAAGAACGCGTTAAGAAGATTATCGTTGAACAATTAGGAGTCAATGAAGATCAAGTCGTAAACGCAGCATCTTTCGTAGATGATCTTGGCGCAGATTCCCTCGATACAGTTGAGCTGGTCATGGCACTGGAAGAAGAGTTTGAATGCGAGATTCCTGATGAGGAATCAGCCAATATCACCACTGTTCAGCATGCTGTTGATTACGTCAACAGTCACGCCTGATATGATCAGCGGTCATTGGCCATTCACGGCCTGATGACCTTCAGAATTATTTCTCCAAGAGGAATCCATTTTGTCAAAGAGACGCGTTGTCGTTACAGGCATGGGGATTATTTCCCCGGTAGGTCTATCCGTTTCTGAAGCATGGGACAATATCCTGGCCGGAAAATCCGGGATATCGCCTATTACCGAATTTGATGTCAGTGCATTTGCATCACGTTTTGGTGGACGTATTGTTGGTTTTGAGGCCAAGGACTATATCTCCCCCAAAGACATCAAAAAAATGGATCCCTTTATTCATTATGGTATGGCCGCGGCAACTCAGGCCATCAATGATTCCGGTTTTGAAGTGACCGACGAGAATGCACACCGCATCGGTGTTGCTATCGGTTCGGGTATCGGCGGTATATCCTCTATTGAAAAGGGCTACGATAATTTTTTGCAAGGTGGCCCACGCAAGATATCACCCTTTTTCGTCCCGCAAAGTATCATTAATATGATTTCAGGTAACTTGTCCGTTCAATACGGATTGAAGGGACCGAACTTTGCCATAGTCACGGCCTGTACAACGGGTACACATAACATCGGTGATGCCGGTAGAATGATCGTGCACGGTGATGCCGATATCATGATTGTCGGTGGTGCCGAAATGGCGACAACACCGACCGGCCTGGGCGGATTTGCTGCTGCACGTGCATTGTCTACCCGCAATGATGATCCTGAAGGCGCTAGCCGCCCCTGGGATAAGGACCGTGATGGTTTTGTGCTCGGTGATGGTGCCGGTGTACTGGTCCTGGAAGAATACGAACATGCTAAAAAGCGTGGCGCGACCATCTATGCAGAACTGGCCGGTTTTGGTATGAGCGGCGACGCCTTCCATATGACCAACCCACCACCAGGAGGCGAGGGCGCCAGTCGTTGCATGTTGAATGCCTTGCGTGATGCCGGTATCAATACCAATGAAGTGGATTACATCAATGCCCATGGTACGTCGACTCCGGCAGGCGACAAGGCCGAATGTGAAGCCATCAAGGGTGCCTTTGGTGACCATGCTTACAAGTTAGCGACCAGTTCAACAAAATCCATGACAGGGCATTTACTGGGTGCCGCTGGTGGTATCGAGGCTGTTTTCAGCGTTTTGGCATTACGCGACCAGGTAGCACCACCGACCATCAACCTGGAGAATCAGGACCCCGAATGTGATCTGGACTTTGTTCCGAATACGGCACGCGAAATGAAAATGGATGTGTGCCTGTCCAACTCATTCGGCTTTGGTGGCACCAACGGCACCATTATTTTCAAGAAGGCCTGATCCCTGCAAGCCGCCATCAAGTCGACTGTGCTGAATCAATAGTATGGTTCATGAATGTATCTTACTCAGTCGGCCTCTATAGATCTTCTTCGTTTACATGAGTTAAATCCTGAGCGTTATCCCTGTCTGCTGGAAAGTGTCGCCCATGGTACTGCGCAGTCACGTTTTGATATCCTGTTTGCATTTCCGCAACAACAATTACGCCTGACATCCGATGGCAGTTTGCAGTCACCGCCTGGTGTCAATGCCGAGGGCTTTCTATCCTCTTTGCAGCAATGGTGGCAGCAGGAAAAAAAGGCAAAGCAGAACGATAATGAGCTACCTTATCATGGTGGGTGGTTTGTCTACCTGGCCTATGAACTGGTCGCCGAAATCGAGCCGGGCATTGATTTACCAGTTGCTACAGACAGGCAGACGACAGCATGGGCGCTACGTTGTCCGGCAGCCGTTATCCTCGACCACGAACAAGGACAAATGCACTTGTTCGTAGAAGAAGAGCATGAAGACCTGCTAACTGAACTACAGCGTGATGTCAGGCACATAGAACAACAAGCACAGCCAGGCCCAGGCCTTGAAGAAGGGTTTGGCGATATTATTGAAGCCCCTGCGGAACAATATTGCCAGGCCGTCAACAGAATTCGGGAGTACATCATTGAAGGTGATGTCTTTCAGGTAAATCTGTCACGACTGTGGAAAGCAAAAATAAGTCATGATGTTAGTGCTCATGAGCTATACCGAAATTTACGGGTCAGCAATCCAGCACCTTTTGCCGGTATTGCTCAGTTACCCGATTTTACCGTGATCAGTTCATCGCCGGAAAGACTGGTCAGTGTACGTGATAACATCATTGAAGTGAGACCTATCGCCGGCACACGGCCGCGATCAGGGAGCGATATCGAGGACAAAAGACTGGCAGATGAGTTGATGGCACACCCGAAGGAGCAGGCCGAGCATATTATGCTGATTGATCTGGAAAGAAATGATCTCGGCAGGGTATGCAAACCGGGTTCAATCAAGGTCAATGAGTTAATGTGTCTTGAGTCCTATAGCCACGTACACCATATCGTTTCCAATGTGCTTGGTGAACTTCAGGACGACGTCAGTCCATCGGATGTCATTCGTGCAGTCTTTCCTGGCGGTACCATTACCGGTTGCCCGAAAGTTCGCTGCATGCAAATCATTGCTGAACTCGAGCAAGAGCCACGCGGGGCCTACACTGGATCGATGGGCTATCTCAACCTGGACGGCTCAATGGACTTGAATATACTTATCCGTACACTGCTAAAATATAATGATGAAATATCATGGCGCGCCGGCGCCGGCATTGTCTATGACTCTGACCCTCAGCATGAGCTGGATGAAACTCGGGCCAAGGCACTTGGCTTATTACAAGCATTGGTAATGGACCAGGCATGATTCTGATAGATGGCAAACAAACAAATGAGCTACCCGCAGATGACCGCGGCCTGGCCTATGGAGATGGTTTATTTGAGACCATCAAGATTACAAATGGTCGCCCGCTATTATGGCGGCGTCACATGCGTAGACTGTTGCAAGGCTGTCAGGTGCTGGGTATTGAATACGATGACGAGGCGCAGTTGCTACAGGAAACGCTGCAGCTTGCCGAGGGCCACGAACACGGTATTATCAAGATCATCCTGACGCGTGGCAGTGGCGGCCGGGGCTACAGGCCGGATGCGCGTTGTCCGGCACGCAGAATCGTTTCTTATCATGCCTTACCGGATTATGATGTTGGCCACCGTCAGCAGGGCATTCGTTTGTTTCGCTGTGCGACCCCGGTCTCGGTCAATAGCGCACTGGCGGGGCTGAAAACACTGTGCCGTCTCGAGCAGGTGATGGCGCAACAGGAGTTTGAAGAATCAGAATTTGCCGAAGGGCTTATGCTGGATCCGGATGGGCGGGTGATCGAAGGCACTCGTAGCAATGTATTTGCAGTTAAAGATGATGAATTGTTAACGCCGACGCTGAAATCTGCCGGTATAAAAGGTATTATGCGTGACGTGATTATCGAGATGGCGAAAAATGATGGCATGACTGTACACGAGCGTGAGCTTGGTCATGAGGAATTCAGGAGTGCAAATGAGATTTTTGTTTGCAACAGTATCCTGGGTGTATGGCCGGTGATTGAATATCAAAATACTATTTATCAGCGTGGTCCAGTGACCGTAGACATCATGAACAAGCTTGAAACCCGGTTGAGCGAATATGAGTAAATTATTAAAAGGCATGGCAGCATATAAATGGTACCTGTTCCTCGCCATTATTGTTATTGGCGTTATTATCAAGGGTGTTTTGACCTATACCCAATACCAGGAATTCCTCGCCTCACCGCTGAACATACAAGCGGACTCAGTAGACTATAGCGTTAAATCGGGTGCCTCCATGCGTAATATTGCCCGCGACCTGACGCAAATGGGCTTGCTCGAAGAGCCTACCTTCCTGGTGGTGCGTGCACGTATGCGTGAATTGGCCCAATCCATCAAGGTCGGCGAGTACACGATAAAACAAGGAACCTCTCCTGACCAATTACTCGATCAAATGGTCAAGGGCAAAGTCAAACAGTATTCACTCACCCTGATTGAAGGCTGGTCCTTTCGTGAAGTGATGGCTGCCATTAACGCGCATCCACAATTACGTCATACCTTGATCGACAAAAACAACGAGCAGATCATGCAGGCGATCGGACACGAGGGCGTTCACCCCGAAGGCCGCTTTTTCCCTGAGACTTACCGTTTCCCGAAAAACACCTCAGATGTCGAGTTTCTGAAGCGCGCATACCGGCACATGCAGGAGTTTTTGAGTGCGGCCTGGAAGGAGAAGGAGAGTGGCTTACCACTGAAGGATGACTATCAGGCATTGATCCTGGCTTCTATCATTGAGAAAGAGACGGGTCAAAAGAGTGAGTATCGGCAAATTGCCGGCGTGTTCACGCGCCGATTAAAGATAGGTATGCGCCTGCAAACGGACCCTACTGTTATTTATGGTCTCGGGCAGACATTTAACGGCAACCTGACACGCAAGCATCTGCGCCAGGACACGCCCTATAACACCTATACCCGCAAGGGCCTGCCGCCAACGCCGATAGCGATACCCGGTGCAGGGGCGATCAAGGCCGCATTAAATCCCGGCACGGGTAAGACGCTTTATTTTGTCTCCAAGGGTGACGGCACGCATTACTTTTCACGTAACTTGAAAGAACATAATGAGGCTGTGATACGCTATCAGCTCAAGGGCGACAGGACCAAGGCCTTTTCTTCCAAGCCCAAAGTCACGCCATGACATCGATGACAGGAATACTGTAATGCAGGGTTTATTTATTACGCTTGAAGGTTCGGAGGGAGCCGGCAAATCGACCAACCTGGCATTTATTCATGATTACCTCGAGCAGGCTGGGCATACGGTGGTACAGACCCGCGAGCCGGGCGGCACCGCGTTGTCCGAGCATATCCGTGCACTGCTATTGGGGCATGAATACGACGGCATGGCGTCGGATACCGAATTGTTGCTGATGTTCGCCGCGCGGGCTGAACACCTGGCGGCGAAGATTAAGCCAGCGTTGGCGCAGGGCAAGACGGTCTTGTGCGACCGTTTCACCGATGCCACCTATGCCTACCAGGGTTACGGGCGGGGTATCGCCCTGGATCGAATTGCAACACTGGAAGATTGGGTGCAGGGTTCGCTCAGACCGGACCTGACGCTGTTCCTGGATTTGCCGGTCGAGCTCGGCATGAAAAGGGCAGGCGAGCGCAGTGCCCCTGATCGCTTTGAAAAACAACAATTAGATTTTTTCGACCAGGTTCGTCATGGTTATCTGGAACGCGCCGGGCAGCAGCCACAACGTTACCGGGTTATCGATAGCAGCGTCAGCCTGGAGCAGGTGCAGGCCCAGATCAGTACGGTCCTGTCAGACTTTTTGCAATCTAGATAATAGATTAAAAAAATACTATAAGTACTTGTAATATAAAATGAATAACATCTACCCATGGCAACAGGACCAATGGTCGCAGCTAGGGCAACGCCTACAAGCTGAGCGACTCCCGCACGCACTGTTACTGAGTGGTCCGGAGGGATTGGGTAAACTGCAGTTTGCCCAGCATATTGCTGCCAGTCTGATGTGTCAGCAACGAGACCAACAAGCCCAGGCCTGCGGCACCTGCAAGGCTTGTCAGTTACTGCAGGCGGGCAGCCATCCGGATATGCACACGGTCTATGCCGAGGAAGAGGGTAAGGCCATCAAGGTTGATCAGATCAGGGAACTATCCGATGTGATGAGCCGCAAGGCGCAGCTGGGCGGTTATCGTGTGTGCATTATTCATCCAGCCGATGCCATGAACCACAATGCGGCCAACGCCTTATTAAAGACGCTGGAGGAGCCAGGCGAGCAAAGCATGCTTATTCTGGTTAGTGCCGACCCCGGCCGGCTGACAGCGACCATCAGAAGTCGTTGCCAACAGCTGCTGTTCCATACCCCGGAGCCACAACAGTCTATAAAATGGCTTAAAGAACAAGGGGTTAAAGATAATTTAGAGTTATTATTAAGCCTGTCTGGCATGGCCCCGTTACAGGCCCTGCGTTTTGCCAATGATGACAGGCTGCAAGCCCATAGTGATTTTCTGCAACAATTCCTGGAATTAAAGACAGGTATTCAGAATCCGATGCAAATGGCCGCTAAATGGTACAAGCAGCATCCAGAGCACTGTTTGCAGTGGATGATGCATTGGGTCATGGATCTGATTAGGTTAAAATCGGGCGCATCAAGCCATGTGTTGAGCAATAAGGCTGAACAGCAACGCTTGCAAGCGATGGCCAAGCAGTTAGACTTGATCAACCTGTTTACTTTCCTGGATAAACTCCAGGTGGGTGTAAGACAGATGAGCACCCAGGTAAATGTGCAATTATTAATGGAAGATCTATTTATTTCGTGGATAAAGACAAGGTAGAGCAATGAAAAAACCAGGCGGACTCGGCGGTAGACAGGGGATCTTATCCCTGACAATCAAGGATAAAGGTGCACTTTATTCCGCATACATGCCCTTTGTTAAAAACGGCGGTCTTTTTATACCGACTAACAAGACGTATCAAATCGGTGACGAGGTTTTCATGCTGCTGACTTTGATGGAAGAAACCGAAAAATTGCCCGTAGCCGGCACCATTGTCTGGATCACACCGAAGGGCGCACAAGGTAACCGCGCTTCCGGTATTGGCGTACAATTCAGCGATCAGGATGGTGGCAGTGCGCGTAACAAGATCGAAACCTACCTGGCCGGTGCCCTTGGTGCTGACCGACCCACGCATACGCTTTAACGCAGCAACTGAATCTCCAGTAAATTAAAAAATTCGTGTCATTGCGAGCTAACAGGCCATACCTTAGGCCATTAGTAGGCGGTCGCGAGCGAAGCAATCTCTTAAATCCCTTATCCAGGTTACAATGGGCTGCACAGAGGCCGTTACAGATCGCCACGTCGCAAAACCCGCGACTCGCGATGACGATATTTTATTAGCGGAATTGCTGCGGACATCAAAGGCCCTGTCATTGCGAGCGCTAGCGAAGCAATCTCTTAAATACCCTATCCACGTCATTATGAGATGTTGTGAGGCCTTAATTGATCGCCATGGCATAAAAATCGTGACTGGCGATTGTTGCTAAACATTGCTTCTATATGTTTTTTTCAAAGCCCGTCTCGTCTATAATGCTCATCATTTGAATCAGTAGAAGCCAAACCTATGTCATCTTATCTCGTCGATTCTCATTGTCACCTCGACCGTCTGGAGTTATCCAAATATGATGGTGAACTGCAAGGGGCTATAGACAGTGCTACCAACAACAATGTTGGCCATATGCTATGTGTATCGATAGATCTTGAGGCCTACCCGGCCATGCTCGAACAGGTACGCGACTATCCGCAGATATCGGTCTCAGTTGGTGTCCATCCGAATGAGCGTGAAGGCGAGGAGCCGACCGTCGACAGGCTGGTGGAACTGGCGCAGGATGACAAAGTCATCGCGATAGGCGAGACCGGCCTTGATTACTTCCGTTCTGAAGGTGATCTGGAATGGCAGCGTGAGCGCTTCAGGGTCCATATCGAAGCATCCAAACAAACAGGCAAGCCGTTGATCATCCATACGCGTGATGCCCGTCAGGACACCATCGAGCTGATGCGCGCTGAACATGCCGAACAGGCGGGTGGGGTGATGCACTGTTTTGCAGAAGACTGGGAAACGGCCAAACACGCACTCGACCTTGGCTTTTACATATCCTTTTCGGGTATCGTCACCTTCAAGAATGCCGAATCACTACGCGAAGTGGCCGTGAAGGTACCGCAGGATCGTATGTTGATCGAAACCGACTCGCCTTATCTGGCCCCGGTACCAAACCGTGGTAAACCGAATGAACCGGCCTATGTCCTGTACGTGGCCGAGAAGATCGCAGAACTAAGAAATATGGATTTCGACGAGGTGGCCGCGATCACCACTGAAAATTTCAACAACCTGTTTAAAGTCAAACAGCATTAACAACAAATGCTTCCTGCCTCTTTAACAGAGGTCGTTAAACAGCATCGAGTATCTCGAACAGACGTTCAAATTCCCATGGCTGGTGATAGAAATGAGGGGACAGGCGTATGCCCTGACCGCGTTGTGCGCATTGGATACCCTGATCGGTTAATTGCTTAAAGAGGGCGTCACTAGCCAACGCCCTGTGCCTGAAATTAGTAATACCTGAACGTCTGCCGGGGTCGGTATTGATCAATAACTCATAAGATTTATTATTGAGTATGTAGTCGTTGATCCTACCGGTATGGGCCAATACTGATTGTTCGATAGATTGCTTGCCGATTTGTTTGATCAGGCTAATACTGGCATGCAGTGCAAAGATGGCTAGCATGTTTGGACTACCGCATTCGAAGCGTTGTGCCGTGTCGGCGACAGCCCAATCCTGCTGCAGGAAGTTGGTCGGATCTTCAATCATGCGCCAGCCGTATTGTTTTAGATTCAATTGCGGTCGTACTGTAGGCTTGCAGTAGAATAGGGCAAGTCCTTCCGGCGCCATCATCCACTTATGGCCATCGGCAACGATAAAATCTGCCTGTATTGCCTGTTGGTCAAATTCCAGTGCGCCCAGTTGCTGTATGGCATCAACGGCCAGCAAAACGTCATGGCGACGGCATTGCTCACCGAGCTTGGCAAGATCAAGTCTGAAGCCACTGCTATATTGCACGGCACTGACGGATAACAGGCGTGTGTTGTCGTCCATGGTGTCAGCCAGAGCCTGCTCCGGGTCTTGTGAAGAATATATATCCACCTCCCTGGTTTCGACGCCATATTGTCGTAACGATTCCCAGACAATCCGGTTGGATGGAAACTCACCGGCAGGAATGACCACATTGTCTCCCGCCGACCAGTCAAGCCCGTAGGCAATAACCGATAAACCTTCCGATGTATTCTTTAATAGCGCAATATCATCAGCAGATTCGGCATTGATCAACCAGCGTAACAATTCACGCATTTGTTGCTCTTTCTCAAGCCACTGAGGATAATTTTTAGAACCACTATGCAGGTTCTGGTCGGTGAATTGCTTGATCGCTTCCGCTGTATACAACGGCCACGGCGATACCGCAGCATGATTGAAGTACAAAATATTATCATCGAGAGGAAATTGAATGTGTCTGTTTTGCTGTGTCATGTATGCTTAATCATTAATAAAATCGGTTAATGAGCCGATACTAACATAACGATTACTGAATTAGCATGATGTGATTGTCAGGCGAGGGTGGTCCGCTGTGTCTAACGACAGAAGTAAGTTTTTACCAACTACTATTCGCCGCGCTTATGACTTTTGACCAAATCAATGGCCTCAACAACGGCCTTGTTAACCCGCTCTTCCATTTGCTGGTGTTCTTCCGGCGTCATATAAAAAGCCATATCAACATGGTGTCGAATATACTTGCTCGGCAACTTGTTCATGGCCACACAGGCGACATCTGCCAGGAAGTCAGGGTTTTCATTCTGTTCTGGGCTGAGGTGATTCGTTATCGCCGCGAACACATGCTCTTCGTAGAAATTACACAGATCATCGAAGGCGGGGTGGATTTCTTTCTTTACATTTTTAACATTCATACTTATATATAGCGATTAACTGCGGCAAAACTTTAAGCTGCCTCATTAATATTTAACCAACTGATAGTATTGAATTAATTCAGATAAACATTAAAAAAACACGTTTTAGTAGACCTTCAATCAGGCATTTCGCTGGGATAGAGCTCATTTTCTGATAATCCGCGACTACATAGTCGATATTAAATAGGTAGCCAATGCGACGGAGCCAGAATGACAGATGAGAAGCGGAATTATATAGGCTCTCGTATTTATTCATTTTGCTATATCATCATAAGCAATCCAACTGTTGTAAAAGACGTGTCTCTGATACAAGTCCATTATTGATATGAGAGACCTTGCCCTGACGGTCGAGAACGTAGGTTGTTGGAAGTGTCCGTATCCCCCAGGATTTAGCCAATTCATCATTGTCCTCTACGCGTAATACAATCAACGCTACTTTTTCTCCCTCCGTCTTTTTCAGCAAACGGTCAAGTATGGGTTTTTGTGCGCTTTTACACTGAGAGCAATGTTCCGACCAAAAATATACTACGTGAACTGTATCGGCTTTTAGTTGAATGCTATTTATTTCGGTAGCCGCATTTTGGGCACGGCGTAACTGTAAGCGCAGCAATAACTGGAAAGCGGCTAAGAACAGGAGGGCAGTAGTAATGACTATAAATAACCGTTCGTACATATCACAGTCTCCCGACTCATGCGCGGGGTCCTCTTGCTCCTGGAAAAGTTCCAGCTATCAGGGTATGGCGAAAGAATCCCTTGATTCCCATCTTCTGGATCATGTAGTACATCCAACACGCGATACACCAGCCAAAAAAACCCAGACTACCCAGAATCATCATTGCCCAGGTAAGACCCCAGCCTATGGTCGTGGAACCGCTATAAATGAGATATGCGGCTGAACCCGATACTATGCTACCAATCATGTGAGAAAATTGATAAGCCTCAATGTTGTCGATGCGCATGTCAGGTTTCAAGATCCCAAGGGGCTTTAGTATGCTTTTATAGATCAAGGCATAAATATCCAATCGACCAGATGAGATAACACTCAGTACAAAGACAGCACATTGAAAAGCCAGAAACTCCCAGCGGCCAAGTACGTAGGCTGTCACTGCCATTGCAACGGTTAGAAACTGACCGGTCATAATCTCATTGGAGTCCAACCATCGGTCAGCTGAAACTGAATTTGAAGTATCTATCGGGTTAGCGCTTGTATTTGTTACCATCTGCATGTTTCCTACTGGTTGAAATGATGGTGACAAGAGTAGTGCATGCGTATTAATTTGATAATGGTCGTTTAATCAATAACAGTTATGCTTTATATGCATAAAGAACGAGACAGGGATGGGATGAATATCAGGATATATAAGTGCGTATAATATATATTATGTTAAATAGTAATATTCCATTCAAATGGTTATATACGTGTAAGTGGTCGTCCAAGCTAAGGACGAAAATTTTTCATGAAAAGTACAAAATTTCCACGACAAGTACTAAAATTTGTAACCAGTGGCTGATAGGTCATATACAGGGAGAAACTACCATAAAGTACAATAACCTATTGTTTTATTTTTAGTTTAAGTTGGTTATTTATTAAGATAGTCTTGCAGTGCTTTTGTACGAGCGTGCACTAAGCCTTTTGTTTCTTCAAATATCCTTTGAGTAAAACGATCCATGATTGCTTCAATTACACCATTGTATTCTGCATACTCTTTATATCTAACTCGAGTGAGTGATTGACTTATAGACTCTGTTGAAAATTCGTGTGATTCAATCTTGATGATATCCTTTGGCTTATAATTTGTAATTTCAGAACTATATGGAAGATGCTTATTCTTCAAGTAGGTATCAATTTTAGATCCAATTCGTGGCGATGCTGGTAGCTCACCATATGACCTAAAGCCAAACATCCAGTTTTTCCACTCAGCAGGATTACCTATCACATTCCAAACGGTATCAATTGGCATATAAATATCAAACTCACTTATATGTATAACAGGTTTTAATAACCACTTTCGAACCTGAATAAGTGCAACCAGACCGCCGATTATTGTGAATACTTCTACAATGGTTTTCCAATACTCCATTATTTGTCTCTTTTTTGGATGCAATTCTTAAAGTTTAAAGGGGTCAGAGCCGAATGGCACTTACTTAAGCCCAAGCAATTGAATTAAAATGATAAAAAGACCGGAACCATGGTAGGCTGCAAATCGCCAAACCCACAAGCTACCAAAAGGAACCGGTCAAAATGCAGATTACTCAACCTGGCAACAAACATCAACACCGACGTATTAAAAGCTATCGTGAAACTACTAATAGCTATAGTTTTTTCAATCTACTCACCAGTGATGCTATGTTAGAAAAAGTAGAGGAGTTGCTCCCTGAGCATAGAGAACGACTTTATCCGCCGACCGAATGCTTGTCGATGTTTCTCGCCCAAACCATGAGTGTTGATCGATCATGCCAGAACGCAGTTAATCAAGCCGCCCTTCAGCGGCTTGCAGGTGGGCTGAGTACGAGCAGTACTTATACTGGTGGATATTGTCGTGCGAGACAACGTTTACCTTTGAGTATGATAACCCATCTTACACGTTATCTGGGTGAGCAAATTAACCATCAGACCCCCGACGAGTGGCATTGGCAAGGTCGTCAAGTACGCATCATCGATGGTACCACCGTTACCATGCCTGATACACAATCCAATCAAGCCTCCTTTCCACAGCAGCGTGGGCAACAACCTGGCCTGGGCTTTCCCATTTGCCGCATTGTTGGCATTACCTGCCTGGCCAGTGGTGCCTTGCTCAATGCAGCTGTTGGGCGTTTTAACGGCAAAGGGGGTGATGAACAGACTCTGT
>CAMYJO010000013.1 GCA_947258755.1 uncultured Gammaproteobacteria bacterium | reverse complement strand
GTAGCTGGAGGATGGCCTATCTCGATGCGACACCAGAGCAAATGGCGGAGTGGGCAGGCCTTGAAGGAACGGCGTCGATTGAATCAATCCTGGAAAACATAAAACGTAAACCCCAACGAGCGTCGCAGGTTGCCGGGAAGATCCTCTTGGCTATAGCTCCAGAAGACACCTGATAGCTTCAATCTCCGTGCAGAGGCTCCCTAACCCTGCATTCAAACGTGACGCCAATCGGTGCCCCTCTATTTTATGTTAGGAATAAAAAATGATTTCAAGACTATTTATGGTTTTTGCAATTACTTAATATCAATAGTATCAATAGGGTCAGACTCGATTGAATTGACTAGAGAATCAATCGAGTCTGACCCTATTGATCACTCTTTTATTATCACTTTCTTTCTCCTTAATAGTGAAAATACAGGAAACATTATGAAAAAAATAATTTTAATAATTCTTATTATCCTTTTAACCGCCGGTCTCTTTTTGTGGGCAGAAGGAAATGCTATGCGTGAAATACGAACAGAAGTTGAAATTGCTGCACCGCCTGAAAAAGTGTGGGCCATTCTCACTGATTTCGAAAGCTGGAAGGAATGGACTCCGATCATCAACCAGGCGAGTGGCACGCCTGCTCTTGGTTCTGAACTCAATATCACGATGATCGGCGAGGATGGCAAGGACGGTCCAAACTATATACCTGTTGTAACCAACCTCCAGGAACCGACGTCATTTCGCTGGCGCGCAAAAATGATGTCCGAAATATTAATGACCAATGATAAGATCTTTGAACTGGAGCAAACCGCTACCGGTACACGACTGGTACATAAAGAATTGTTTAAAGGCATGCTCGTGCCACTCTTTTGGGGTAAATTCAGTAATCACGTCCCGGTCATGCTCAATTCGATGAATGATGCCTTGAAAATACAAGCAGAGACGGGGTCAGAATAATCCGTCTACAAGTTAAGCTTTATTGCTTATCTGAATTTAAGTCCCAAACCCGCAAACTGGCATCATCACTGCTGGAGGCTAGATATCTTCCGTTGGGTGAAACCCGTATATGCTCGCCGCATAATTCATGTCTTTGAAAAATTTTGACGATCTTGCCGGTAAAGGGCTCCAGGTAATAAACTGAACTATCGGTTTGCCTGCTGATGGTGGCCAATACCTGACCCTGCTGGGCAAACTGAATCTCTTTGATGATACCTCTATGTGGCGTATCAATTACACTCAATTTTCCTGACTTTAGCTGCCAGCTGAATAGGTCAAACCAACCGCTACCAAACAGGTAAGTTCCATCCGGCGTAAACGCCAGTGACCAGGCATCGGTGGCAGGTGAGGGCAGTTGACGACTGTTGTCATTGCGATCAATGATGACAATCCGACCGTCATGGCCGCTGGATGCCAGTTGTTGTGTCTTACTGTGCCAGGTAAGTGCTCTGACCGCACCTTTATGTACCTGATAATGTTTAAGTGGCTTAAAATCGGATAGCCGATGCCGTTGAACGGAGCCATCTGCATGTGCCGTCATGACTAGACCTTTAGATTCATCCAACAGCATGTCGGTAATTGGGCTGGACAGTAGTCTTTGCTTCACTAAGTAACCGTGGCGTGCCCAATGTTTCAAGTGTCCATCATACCCGGCGCTAATAATGTGCTTGCCTTGTTTAATAAACACTATGCCGTTGACAGAATCATCATGTGCCTGCCAGGCATGGATCACTTTTCCATCAGGCAGGGCCCTTAGTTTAATAAGGCCTTCCCAGCCACCGGAGGCCAGGGTTTGGTTGCTTTGATCAAAACGTATTAAGGCGCCACCGCTATGCGCATCCTCTATATCCAGATCGGCGACACGTTGCGGCATTGTCTGGCAGGCAGTGAGCATGCTTAGCACCAGGAATGTATTCAATATTTTAAATATGGTTTCCACTAAACAATATCCTAACACGCAAAGCAGCAATTATTATTCTTGAATAGATATGACTGATTAGCGGTGTACAACATAGCTGCCACTAAACAGGACTGCTGCCTCATTATCTACCATGATTCGTGACTGCAGTTTTATTCTTGCTTTGGCTCTTTTCTTGTACATGTTCAGAAAACCGTCTATCTGTTGTTCAGACTCGAATGCACATTTTGCCGTTATCCTGGACGAAACCGGTTTTATGAACCGGGTGTTACTTTCCTGGATGACAATATGACCCGTCAGCTGATGCTGCTTTAACAGTAGATAGATCAGTCCCCAACCCGATAACACGGCCACAGAATAGAGGCTGCCGCCAAATGCGGTGCATTTATGGTTAATATTATTCTCAATCGGGGCGCTCAGCGTGAGTGACATGTCTGTGTGCTCGATGACCTCAATGCCTATCGATTGCGTCAGTGGAATTTCGGCGTACAAGACGGCTTGTAGCGCCTGTTCCTTGTCTCGTTCTTGCGTCATTCGTTCTATGCTGGCTGTTAGCTAGTAGTCAAAGAATAATTATATAAGCCATTGAATAATATATAATAGTTATAGTTACTGGCTCTTTTTTATATCTGTAATAACTATTAGTTGTTATATTATGATAGTCAAAACCAATCAACAATACCGGGATTATTGCCTGCGGGTAAACACCAGGTTATTGCCCTTGGTCAGTTTTTTATTGATTTTATAGCCTTCCAGGTCAAATGACTTGATGTCTTCTATGTCAGAGAGCCGGTTCTGGATAATAAAACGACTCATCAGTCCACGCGCTTTCTTGGCGTAGATACCGATCATCTTGTAATCACCATTCTTGAATTCCTTGAACGATGGCGTGACGATTTCACCATTAATGGCCTTCGGCTTTACCGATTTGAAATACTCATTCGAGGCCAGATTGACCAGCGTACTCGATTTGATCTTTTTCAGCTGCTCATTGAGGCCATCGGTAATCTTCATGCCCCAAAATTCATACAGGTTCTTGCCGCGCACATTTTCCAGCTTGGTGCCCATCTCCAGTCGATAGGCCTTCATCAGGTCAAGGGGTCTGAGCAGACCATAAAGGCCGGACAGAATACGCAGGTGTTTTTGCGCGAAATCCAGGTCGGCCTTCTTTAAGGTATCAGCATCGAGGCCGGTGTAGACATCGCCCCTGAATGCGAAAACCGCCTGTCGGGCATTGTTGGCTGTGAACTTGGGGGTCCAGGCCTCATAGCGGTCAAAATTGAGCTCGGCTATTTTGCTGCTGACATGCATCAATTCTGAAATATCCAGGCTGGAAAAGTCGCGCATGCGCTTGATCAGCAGGGCGGAGTCATCCAGGTAATCAGGGATCGTAAAGGTCTTGGTTTTCAGATCACTTTCATAGTCCAGTTTTTTTGCGGGTGATATTACAATGAGCATGGTATTCACTAATCTCTGTTTTCGTTCAACACTGGGTAAGCCATTGTCATGACAAGGGTATGATTATTTTATATTGATATGCCGTTATCCGCCATCGGTATTTATCGACATCAATACAGAAGGCCGCTTACTTATGCTTGTTTTTTTCTTCAATCCAGCGCGACATATACTGCGTACTTTTCATGGAATGATGACCCAGCATGGCGCCGGTAAAATTATCCAGTCGATGCTGTTCCAGGTTATCCATGACCTGTTTGATTGTTTGCATCAGCGCCTGGCCCAAGGTCGCTTTATTATAGACCGTGTTGATTATGTGAAAACCATCCATCTGTGCCTGCTGCCACAATGGCGCTTGTTGGTATAGCTGTTGTGCTGCTGTCGCAAATGCCTCGGCTTGATCTTCTATCGCACCATTCCACGGTAGCTCTGCGTGCATGCCCTCAGCACCGATTTTGCTGGTCACGCTGGGTGTGCCATATTGCATGGCATCAATTAGCTTGCCTTTCAGTCCGGCACCGAAACGCAGCGGCGCCAAACATACACGTGCCTGTTGCATGACCTGGCCTACATCCTCTGCACGCCCTTCAATCAAAAAGCCTTCGGCCGCATTATGCAGTTGCTTTGCCTTATCCGGTGTGTAGGCACCATAGATATGTAACTGTGTCTGTGGCAGTAATGCCCTTATGCGCGGCCAGATATCCTGTTTAAGATAGCGGACCGCATCCCAATTCGGCGCATGTTGAAAGTTACCGATGAAGATGAAATCCTGGCGCTCAGAAAAATCAGGTAATTGTTCACTCGCCTTACCGGGGTCAATGTGCTCCAACATAAACGGTACATAATGCAGTAACTGTCTGTCGATACGGTAAACGCTGACGAGATGTTCCATTTCTGTCGCCGAGATAATCAGGCTCAGGTCACAACGTAGTATGCTGGCAATTTCTCGTTTGGCAATATCACTGTGATAGTCGCGTTGACTAACGTCACGTTGCTGTTTACTCGCATCTTGCCGCGCTGTACGCAGACAATGCAAGTCGACCGATTCCAATAGTCGCATGGCCTGCGGACAGTTTTTCTCGACGCGCCATGCAAACTGCTCCTCCATCATGAAGCGATCAAACAGGACAATGTCCGGCTGAAATTGACTGACAAAATCGTCAAAGCTGCTGTTGTTTAATTCGATGCGCTGGCGCTGTATGCCCAGGGATTCCAAGTCGGCACAGTATTCACTATCTGCAGCCGGGCTGCTGAACGTGATTTGCCATTGATGGTGCCGGAACAATTCCAGCAGTTGCAGCATGCGCGTCCCGGCAGCGGATGAACCGGGTTCCGGCCAGACATAGCCTATGACAAGTAAGCGTGACATGGTTCAGGGTGTATTATTGTCTTGGGAGCCTTTAATTAATTTAAAATTTCAAGTCATTGCGAGCACAGCGTGGCAATCTGTTAAACAGAATCAAGTAGTAACAGATTGCTTCGTCGTTTCTCTCCTCGCAATGACTAATTAATCAAAGGTTCGCTAATGATGATTTAGGGAATTGTTTGTTCAGCAATGTAAATAAATGCCGTGGCCAGCGTATTCATGATCGCGAACATTATTGCGATGAAGGCACCGATACGATAACGCATGCCCGTCTCGCTCAAAGGCTCACCCCTGAACAATGTTTTCAGGATGCCAGGTGTATTGGACTCACCCTTAATGATATGTCTGGACATCAATAGGGTCATCAATACTGCCAGCACAAAAAATCCGATTGCAGCTGCGCCGGCTATATGGACATTACTTAAACTAGACATGTCCATTGTCCTTACCTGAAATAAAGATACGTACGCTGCATTCGCCGCCTACACATCCAGGTTGGCAACGGCCAGCGCATTCTTCTCGATAAAGTCACGACGTGGTTCGACATGGTCACCCATCAATGTGGTAAAGACTTCATCGGCGGCAACGACATCGTCGATCTTGACCTGCAACAGTCGACGTGTGTCCATATTCAAGGTGGTCTCGTAGAGTTGATCGGGGTTCATCTCACCGAGCCCTTTATAACGTTGTATATTCATACCGCGCTTGGACTCTTCCATCAACCAGTTCATCGCTTCCTTGAAACTACTGATCGGTTTGGTGCGTTCGCCACGCTGGATATAAGCACCTTTATCGATCAGTCCACTCAGTTTTTTGCCCAGGCTCACCATCGAACGATATTCTGCCGATTCAAAAAATTCACTATGTATGCTCTGCTCGGTACTGATGCCATGAACATGTCGACTGACAACCAGATTAAATGCATCACTGTCTTCGATTTGGTCTATGCTCACTTCGTAGCGCACGGCACCCGACTGATCATCGTTCAGACGACCCTGCAGTTCCTGACACCAGGTATTCATGACCTCGGTATTCAACAGGTCTTCTTTGCTGACTTCATCGATATAAATAAGCTTTTCCTGGATCGTCGAATCGATTCGTCGAGACAGGCGCTGGATCGTACTCATGACCGTGACATAATCATTGGCCAGGCTTTCGAGCTGCACGCCGGAGACCGCTGGTGCATTTTCATTAACAAACAACGACGCATTTTCCATAGATAAAGTAAGTAAATAGGCATTAAGCTCGGCATCGTCTTTGACGTAGTATTCCTGTTTACCCTTTTTGACCTTATACAGCGGTGGTTGGGCAATATAGACGTGGCCCCTTTCGATCAATTCATGCATCTGCCGATAGAAAAAGGTCAGCAGCAGCGTGCGTATGTGCGAACCGTCGACATCCGCATCCGTCATAATAATAATGCGGTGATAGCGTAGTTTTTCCGGATTGAATTCTTCGCGGCCGATACCACAGCCCAGGGCCGTAATTAAGGTACCGACTTCAGCGGAAGACAGCATCTTGTCAAAACGGGCCTTTTCAACGTTGAGGATCTTACCCTTCAACGGCAGGATTGCCTGGTATTTACGGTCCCTGCCCTGTTTGGCCGAACCGCCGGCAGAATCACCCTCCACCAGAAACAGTTCCGATAATGCCGGATCCTTCTCCTGGCAATCCGCCAGTTTGCCGGGTAAACCCGCTAGGTCCAACGCTCCTTTGCGTCGGGTCAGTTCACGGGCCTTGCGTGCAGCCTCACGGGCGCGCGCGGCATCGATGATCTTGGCGACAATGTTTTTCGCATCGGCCGGGAATTCCATCAGGAATTCCTGTAGTTTTTCAGCCATTGATGATTCAACAATACCCTTCACTTCCGACGAAACCAGTTTATCCTTGGTCTGCGATGAAAACTTTGGATCTGGCACCTTGACCGACAACACTGCGGTCAGACCTTCACGGGCATCATCGCCGGCCACATTCACCTTCACTTTTTTAGCGCTGCCTTCAGATTCTACATACTGGTTTAATGTTCGTGTTAATGCACCACGGAAACCAGCCAGGTGCGTGCCGCCATCGCGCTGCGGGATATTATTGGTAAAACAGAAAATGCTTTCCTGATAGGAATCGTTCCACTGCAATGCGACCTCGACGCCGACACCGTCTTTTTCAGTGGTAAAATAGCAAACCTTCTCATGTAACGGTGTCTTGTTACGATTCAGATGCTCAACAAAGGCCTGGATACCGCCTTCATACTTAAAGGTATCGGATTTGCCGCTTTTTTCATCACTAATTTTAATACAAACGCCTGAATTTAAAAAGGAAAGTTCGCGCAGGCGCTTGGCCAGGATATCGTAATGATATTCTGTTGTAGCAAATATCTCGGAGCTGGGCTTAAATCGGATTTCGGTACCGGTATGTTCGGTTTCACCGATGACCTTCAACGGATAAACCGGTACGCTGTCCTTATATTCCTGCATATGGACCTTGTTATCGCGGCGTACGGTGATCTCCAGTGACTCGGACAGCGCATTAACGACTGATACCCCGACACCATGCAGGCCGCCGGATACCTTGTAGGAATTATCATCAAACTTACCACCGGCATGCAGCACCGTCATGATGACTTCGGTGGCGGATACGCCCTCGTCTTCATGGATATCGGTCGGTATACCACGGCCATTATCGGATACGGTGACCGAATCATCGCTATGAATGATTACATTTATTTCACTGCAATGACCCGCTAGGGCCTCATCGATCGCATTATCGACGACTTCGAATACCATGTGGTGCAGGCCGGTTCCGTCATCGGTATCACCAATATACATGCCCGGGCGCTTGCGTACAGCATCCAGCCCTTTCAAAACCTTGATATTGGACGAATCGTATGTTGAATCACTCATGCTTTATTCCCTGTAATACCTTATATATAAAGGATATCAGACTACTAACAGTAACCGAAACATTATACCACGTCTGTCAGCTTACCGTGTTCCACGTGGAACATCTTGGATGTCGAGGAATACGCTCTCATCGGTAGCAGTGTTTTCTTTTCAATCGAGGTCAGAAACATCTGCACCTTCATACCATGCAAGACCTGTAACAACCTGTTGCGGTTGTCAGGATCGAGCTCGGCCGCCACATCATCGATCAGCAACACGCATTTTCTACCTGTTTTTTCATTAAACAGGCCGGCCTGCGCCAGCAACAGACAAGTCACCAGAATCTTTTGTTGGCCACGCGATATACGCTCACTGGCGAGAACGCCATCTATCTTAATACTGATATCGGCGCGCTGAGGGCCGACGCCGGTAAAACCACGATCCATATCATTTTCAAGTGAGCGCACGATGGCCTCTTCAAGGGTCAACTCCTTTGCCCAGCCCGCCTGATAATGAATTCCGAGATCCAGTGGTCCAAGGACCGGCTCTATATACGATTTCAATAAGAGCTGCAGCTCATTGACGTACTCGGTGCGCATCTGGTGCAACAAATTGCCCGATTCGATCAACTCTTTGTCCCATACCTGGATCAGTTCTTTTGCACTGGATTGCCTAAGCGCCATATTGCGTTGTTTCAGCGCCGCCTGGTATCGATGCCAAACCGGATAAAAACGATGTTCCACGTGGAACACGCCCCAGTCCAGGAATTGCCTTCGATAGCGTGGCCCTTCCTCTAATAATTGGTGACTATTGGGGTGAATAAGCTGTAAAGGCAGGTTTTTGACCAGATCGGCCACTTTGTTTATTTTTTGTTCATTGATGCGGATTTGCACCATTTTTGGGTCTTTTTGCACACCAAATGGCACTTTTTTGCCGTTTTCTAACTGTTGCTGTGCAAAGACAGATAGCGATTTCTGGCCTTTTTCAACTAGTCTGTCGGAGCGGTGGGTACGGAATGAACGGGCCCTGCCAAGAAAATAAATGGCCTCAAGCAGGCTGGTTTTGCCTGAGGCATTTTGGCCAATGATCAGATTCAGGTCTTCGGATGGTTCCAGATCGACATGATGTAGATTTCTGAAATTTCGTATACCCAGTTTTGTCAGTGCCATAGGTAGGCTATAGCCCTTCCGCGGTCCGGTTTCTGCTGATTGGATTAGAGCCGCATTGGCATGACGACATAACGGCTGTCTTTAGACTCCGCTGGCTCAATCAGACAACTACTATTGGAATCGCTCAGTGAGATCGTGACCTTTTCTTCCGGAATCGCATTCAATGCGTCCAGCAGGTAATTAACATTAAAACCAATCTCGATTGGCTCACCCTGATAATCGATTTCCAGCTCTTCCTCGGCCTCTTCCTGCTCCGGGTTGTGTGCCTGGATCGACAGGCTTTGTTTATCCAGTGTTAATCTGACCCCGCGGTATTTTTCATTCGACAGGATAGATGTACGCACAAGGGCCTGTTTCAGGGTATCTCGTCCTGCATGGATGAATTTATCACTGGCCTTGGGCAGGACCTTGTTATAGTCAGGGAATTTGCCATCAATTAATTTCGATGTGAAACGCAGGTCCGGCAGTTGAATACGGATATGATTGGAACCCAGCTGTATTAATGCCTTCTCGTCAGAATCCTCAAGCAAGCGCGCCAATTCCTGAATACCTTTACGCGGGACAATAACCTGGTGATGATCATCACTGGTAATGTCAGCATCTACTTCACAGATTGCCAGTCGATGGCCATCAGTGGCGACAGTCCTTAACTGCCCGGCCTTGATCTCGAATAACAGACCATTCAGGTAATAACGGACATCCTGTTGAGCCATGGCAAAGTGAGTGCGTTCTATCAATTTTTTCAGCTGACGTTGTGGCACGCTGAATTCCATTTGCACCTTGATGTCTTCGATCAGTGGAAATTCGGCAGCTGGTAAGGTCGCCAGTGTGAAACGACTTTTTCCTGATCGAACCTGTACCCGCTCATTTTTGAAACCGATATTGAGTTCTGAATCGTCCGGTAAGGCCTTACAGATATCCAGAAATTTACGTGCCGGTATCGTGATCTCACCACCATCCTGCACATCAAGATCAAAATTAGCGACCAGCTCCACCTCCAGATCGGTGGATGTCAGAGATATTTTGCCAGTATCGGCCTGAAGCAATAAATTCGATAGTACGGGTAATGTTTGCCTGCGTTCTACAACCCCGATGACAAACTGAAGTGGCTTAAGTAAGGTTTCACGTTTGATCTTGAACTTCATTCGAATTCCCTATTTATTAATATTAATAAAATAAATATATCTTTGTTATTGTTATTATTAACAAAGGGTGGCTCTGTTAATAACATTAATTTTAATAATTAAATCAACTACTTATAACATTATTTCGACTGTATAACCATTGTATCAAGGCTTCGTATTTTGTTATCAAACTGTGGATAACAATTGAATAACTATTGAAGCCGTTTATATCAACAAGTTATCCACATTATGCGCTTAACATTCTCAACAGGCTCAAATAGTCTTCCCTGATCCTGATTTCGGTCTCCCGAAGTTCCTTAACCTTACGGCAGGCATGCAGCACAGTCGTGTGATCGCGGCCACCAAAGGCATCACCAATCTCTGGCAGACTGTGATTGGTCAGTTCCTTTGCTAGGCTCATGGCAATCTGCCGTGGCCGGGTAATCGAACGGGTTCTTCGTGCTGATAATAAATCATGCACACGAATTTTGTAATACTCAGCCACGGTTTTCTGAATGTTCTCAATGCTGACCAATCGATCCTGCAGGGAAAGCAGGTCGCGCAATGCCTCTTTAGCAAATTCCAGCGTGATCGGTTGGTTGGTAAAGTGGGCATTGGCGATAACACGCTTCAAGGCGCCCTCGAGTTCGCGGATATTGGAACGCAGGCGTTTGGCAATAAAGAAGGCCACCTCGTCGGGTAAATCGGCCTGCATCTGCTTGGCCTTACCGAGCAGGATGGCAACGCGGGTTTCCAGTTCCGGGGGTTCTACCGAGACCGTTAAACCCCAGCCAAAACGGGATTTAAGGCGTTCTTCCAGGCCGTTGACCTCTTTCGGATAACGATCACAGGTCAGGATGACCTGCTGATGGCCTTCCAGCAAGGAATTGAAGGTATGGAAAAACTCTTCCTGGGAACGCTCTTTCTTGGCAAAAAACTGGATATCATCGATCAACAAGGCATCCACGGAACGGTAATAGCGCTTGAACTCATTGATGGAGTTATGTTGCAGGGCCTTGACCATATCGGCGACAAAGCGCTCCGAATGCAGGTAAACGACCTTGGCATTGGGATTATTGACCATCATCATATTGCCAACAGCGTGCATCAGATGAGTCTTGCCGAGACCAACTCCTCCGTATATAAACAATGGGTTATAGGCTTTACCGGGATTTTCGGCAACCTGTACCGAGGCAGCGCGCGCCAATTGGTTGGACTTACCCTCGACAAAAGAGGTAAAGGTGAAATCCGGATTGATATTGCTTTTATGCGAGATCGTTTCTTTGTCAGCGACCGCGGCGACCGTATTGGTGGTGGGCTGGGCCTGATGTACACTACCGACCTGTAATTTCAGGTTCGGTGGCTCCGCCTCACTCAGACTCTGCAGGGATTCCTGGATCGACTCGAGAAAATTGTCCTTAACCTGGTCAAGAACAAATTGATTAGGCGCCAGCAGTTGTAAAGACTGGCCATTCTGAACTGCATGCAGGGGCCTGATCCAGGTATTAAACTGGTTTTGCGGCAACTCATCTTCAAGATATTGAAGACACAGATTCCAAAGACTGGACAAGAAAACTCCCTTTTATTATGAAGAGATTGTTAATAACTTTATTATTGCTCGATTCTATCGCTAATTACCAAAGTTATCCACAATTAAGAGTGGATAAAACTAATTATTTTTTCTGTTGACACATTACCCGCTACACAGTAGGATTGCCGGTTCATTTAATCCGGCTTGTTCCGGTTGTTTAATCAGGTAGGGCGCTATGAAAAGAACATTCCAACCCAGTGTATTAAAAAGGGCACGTACCCACGGTTTTCGTGCACGTATGAGCACCACCGGCGGCCGAGCAGTGATTAATGCCAGGCGCGCCAAGGGCCGTAAGCAACTTACACCTTAATATATAGTTAGCCACTATAACGGGCAGTTCGGACCCCTTATAGTGAAGCGTCTTTCTACGAGTCAACAAAGCTAAACCTGCCATCTGTTTATTACAGAATAGTTCAGACCTTAAATCTCTGAATTTTAAGGTGTATTTTTGAATGAGCATAACCCCAGCTGCTGTTTTCCCCGATCGGCCAGGCTCTTAAGTGGGCCTGCATACCAACAGGTATTTGCCGACCCGATTCGCTCCAGTGATCAACTGTTTACAGTACTGGTGTGCAGCAACCAACAGGCCAGCGCCAGGCTCGGACTGGCTATTGCCAAGAAAACCATTGCCAAGGCCGTGCAACGCAACCGCATCAAACGCCTCATCCGCGAAAGCTTTCGGGCCCGGCAGCAACAACTGCAAGGACTCGATATCGTGGTCCTGGCTAAAAAAGGCTTGCAGGACAGGAGCAATAATGAGATACAACGCTCTCTGTCAAAACACTGGGACAGGTTGGTAAAAAAATGCGTACAATCCTGATTTTTATTATTCGTTCATACCAATATATAATAAGCCCGCTTCTGGGTAATCATTGTCGATTTTATCCCTCGTGTTCGTGTTATGCGCATACCGCTATTGAAAAGCACGGGGCGCTCTATGGAAGCTGGTTGGCTATACGCAGATTATCGCGCTGCCATCCCTGGTCACCCGGAGGCGTTGATCCCGTCCCGGAAGTTAACAAACAACAGAAGTAAAATAAAAATGGAAAATCAAAGGCTTTTTATATTCATCGGGCTCGTGTTTCTCGGCATGCTGCTTTACCAGGAATGGCAGCGTGACTATGGTGTCAGTGAACAAACACCCGGCACTGAAAGCGTGGCGCAAACCGCAGCGCCAACAGCAGCCGTACCCGGCGCGGTACCAGCACCCAGCGCACCTGCGACTTCGAGTGATGTCCCTGCGGCTACGGCTCCAATTAAACCTAGCAGCCCGACGATCAGCGGTGAGGGTAATAAGTTAGATTCGGCTCAGCGCATACACGTCAGCACCGATTACCTTGATGTCATACTCGATACCCTTGGCGGTGATATCCGTGAAGTGAAATTGAAAAAATATCCGGTCGAACAAGATAAGCCGGAAGTACCTTTCCTGTTAATGACCGACTCAGGTGCGAAATTGTTTGTCGCACAATCAGGGTTCTCGATGTTGAAGGGGCAAGGGCCATCGCATGAGCAACAGTTTCAAACCGACAAGACAGAATACAAGTTGGTAGAAGGTCAGGACCAACTACAGGTGAATATGACCTGGTCTGATCCCTCCGGCATTAACGTGACCAGGACCTACACCTTTCATCGCGGCAGTCATTTAATCGACATGGCCGTCAAAGTTGAAAATAATTCATCATCGGATTGGCAGGGTAGTTTCTATCGCCAACAACAGCGCACGCATTTTGGCCAGGAAAGTCAGTCCATGTTCATGATGCAGACCTACATGGGTGGTGTCATATACACGCCAGAAGAGTTGTATGAAAAGATTCAATTCAGCGATATGCAGGAAACTAAACTGAATCGTACTAATATCCAGGGTGGCTGGATCGGTATGATGCAACATTATTTCCTCGGCGCCTGGATTCCAGCAGCTGCAGAGAACAATACCTTCTTCAGTAATTACAAAGATTATCGCTATTACCTGGGCATGATTTCGCCATCGGAAACACTCACACCGGGCCAAAGCAAACAATACTTTAGTAAGCTCTACGTTGGCCCGAAAGACCAGAACGTACTCGAAGATATCAGCCCGGGTCTGGAACTGACCGCTGATTACGGTTTCCTGACCGTGATTGCAAAACCCTTGTTCTGGTTATTGAGCGCGATCCACAGCCTGATCGGTAACTGGGGCTGGGCGATTATATTCCTGACCGTGATCATCAAACTGGCCTTCTATAAACTATCCGAAACCAGTTATAAATCCATGGCCAATATGCGTAAATTGCAACCGCGCTTGCAGAGCCTGAAAGAGCGCTATGGCGATGATCGTCAGGGCATGAATAAGGCTATGATGGAGATGTACAAAAAGGAAAAAATCAATCCACTCGGTGGTTGTTTGCCCATCCTGGTACAGATCCCGGTGTTCATCGCACTGTACTGGGTATTGTTGGAAGCCGTGGAATTACGCCAGGCGCCCTTTATGTTATGGATCCAGGATTTGTCAGCTAAAGACCCGTACTTTGTGTTGCCGATATTGATGGGTGCGACCATGTTCATCCAGCAAAAACTGAATCCGGCACCGATGGACCCTATGCAGGCCAAGATCATGATGGCCTTGCCGTTTGTGTTTACCGTGTTCTTCCTGTTCTTCCCGGCAGGGCTGGTGTTGTATTGGGTCGTCAATAACGGCCTGTCAATAGCGCAACAATGGGTGATAACGAAAAGGGTTGAGGCGCAATAATAAAGCAGACAAAGGGGACTTAGGTCCCCTTTGTTTTTTAAACGTGTTTGACATCCATAGCGAAGACATTTGAAACGTTGACAGATAATGACACCATCGCCGCCATTGCCACAGCGCCCGGACGTGGAGGTGTCGGTATCATTCGCATATCCGGCCCGGCCTGTCAGGATATCGCCCAACAACTACTGACCCGGGTTCCGCAAGCACGCCTGGCTGAGTATTGTCCTTTTTACGCCACAGATGGTCAGGTTTTGGACCAGGGCATTGCCCTGTATTTCCAGGGACCCAACTCCTTTACCGGTGAAGATGTACTCGAACTGCAGGCGCATGGCGGCCCAATCATTCTCGACCTGATCCTGCAAAGCTGTATCCAGGCTGGCGCACGCATTGCCAGGCCGGGTGAATTTTCCGAACGGGCCTTCCTCAATGACAAGCTGGATCTGGCGCAGGCAGAAGCGATCGCCGATATCATCGATGCCAGTAGTGAACAGGCAGCGCGTGCAGCAGTGCGTTCATTGCAGGGTGTATTTTCCGAACGTGTTAATGAACTGCTAACGGGCCTGACTGAATTACGTATGTACATCGAAGCCGCGATTGATTTCCCGGAAGAGGAGATCGACTTTCTGTCCGATAACACTATCTATCAACGCCTGGATCAGCTGGATGATAATTTTGCTGCCCTGATGCAATCCAGCAGACAAGGCAGTTTGCTACATGAGGGCATTACCGTCGTTATCGCCGGTAGACCGAATGCCGGCAAATCCAGTCTACTGAATGCTCTGGCCGGAAAGGAATCGGCGATCGTCACAGAAATTGCAGGAACCACACGCGATGTATTGCGTGAGCATATCCAGATCGATGGCCTGCCAATGCATGTTATCGACACCGCCGGTCTGCGCGATACCGATGACCAGGTAGAGAAAATAGGTATCGAACGCGCCTGGTCGGAGATAGAAAAGGCCGACCGTGTACTATTATTGGTCGATGACCGCGATGGCGTCACAGACGAAGACAAAGCCATATTGCAACAGCTACCGACCGGCCCCGGTCTGACCATCGTCCGTAACAAATGTGATTTGAGTGCGAACGAACCGGCCATCGAGCAGGGTGAGCCCGCAGTCATTACACTGTCTGCCAAACAACAGCAAGGTGTAGATTTATTGAGAAAACACCTCGAGCAGTGCGTCGGCTACCAGGCCGGTGGCGAAGGTGAATTCATTGCCCGACGTCGCCATGTCGATGCCTTGGAAAGAGTAGGTACGCACTTGTATAAGTGCAGAGAACAACTGGAACAGGCGAAAGCAGGCGAACTGGCCGCCGAAGAGTTACGCGAGGCGCAACAGGACCTCGCTGAAATAACCGGCGAATTTGGCAGTGATGATTTGCTCGGAAAAATATTTTCCAGTTTTTGCATCGGTAAGTAAGCACGGCGTCGCTTTGTTCTGCGGCATGTGTTTAAGATAGTAATTGCAAAAGTTATGGGATCATAAGTTTGGGGTCATAACGGGACTTAGATTTGAGTTTTTACTCTGACCCCAAATATTTTATTGAAATTATTGATGAATGCAACGTATAACAAACACCTCCAGCCGACTCAAAAAAGTGTCGCTTCACTATGCTTTTGGCGCCAGTGATTTTAGACGTTAGCAGCACATAGGTATGTACATAAGAAGATATAAAAGTGGTGAAGAGAGCTCCCTCTGGGAGATATTTTTCAACACGATACACAGAATTAATATTCGAGACTATAATAAATCTCAAATCTTAGCCTGGGCACCGCCTGACTTAGACAAAGAAATATGGAGAAATAAAATAGAGAGCATTAACCCGTTTGTAGTGGTAAATGACGAGCGTATCGTCGGCTACGCCGACCTACAAGAAAACGGGCTTATAGATCATTTTTTTTGTGATCATAGATGGCAACGAAAAGGAGTCGGTTCACTACTTATGAAAAAAATACAAGAAGAAGCGACTCAGGAAGGTCTAGATTCACTTTTCTCAGAGGTAAGTGTAACGGCCAAGCCCTTTTATGCTTCTCATGGATTTATTGTCACAAAAAAACAAGCATTAGAAATTAGAGGGGAAATACTTAATAATTTTAGAATGGAAAAGCGGCTAACAAGCGGTTAAACGCTGACGCTGCAACAAAACATGGCGCAAGTTATGCTGATCATTAGGCGGGCCAATAGCATATGACTGGTCTAATATTTTAACTGGAGTGGTAAAGTGAAAAATAAAAACCAAGACAGATTCCCCGTTCAGGAAAATCAACCGTCAAACTGGTTTGAGCCACTCTATGCTGGTTCCAATAAAAATGGTGAGGGTGTGCCCTGGGCAAACATGGATACCCATCCTTCTTTCGGTAATTGGTTAAAGAAAAACCCATTAGAAGGAGACGAAAAATCAGCGTTAGTTGTAGGTTGTGGTATGGGCGATGATGCTATCGAATTAGAAGCGCTTGGCTTTCAGGTAACAGCCTTCGATGTTTCCGAGACAGCAATAAAGTTCTGTAAAGAGCGCTTCCCTCAGTCAAAAGTAGAATTTGTGCAGGCAGATCTCTTAGTTACACAGCCTCACTGGAAACGAAAATTCGATTTCGTTCTTGAAATCTACACGGTTCAAGCACTTCCGCCAAAGTATGAAATGGAATTGATCCAAAATATAGCTGATTTTGTCGCAAGTGATGGCCAACTTCTTGTTATTGCAGAAGTAAGTAAGGAAGAAAGGTCTTTCGAGAACGGCCCTCCATGGCTATTAACTTCCCAGCATATAGACTCTTTTGTATCATGTGGGCTTAAAGTTGTAGGGAAATATGTAGAGCAAGATTCTTCGAATATTGGAGAGCTAGGCACATATGTCACTACATTTAAAAGAACAAACGTTTAGATCTATTACTAACTATCGGGTGTGGTTTAACCGCTTTCATTCACAAAAGATACCAGTGAATCACCCTACAAAGGTCTCAAGCAAAGACGCGTTATACGCGTGCTACTTAGCCTGGTGATATGCGGGTATATCAAATACAAGCATTAGGAGCGCAATATGACTAAAACAAACAAGCAAACTGGAAGTTGCCTTTGTGGCTCTGTACGTATTACTGCAACTAATCCCAGTAACAAAGTAGGCGCATGTCATTGTGGAATGTGTCGAAAATGGGGCGGTGGACCCTATATGGAAATCGATTGCGGAACCGAAGTTTCATTCGATGGAGAAGAAAATATTACGGTATATAATTCTTCGAGTTGGGCGGAACGCGGCTTTTGTAAAAAATGTGGGAGCCATTTATTTTATCGCTTAAAAGAAAGCAAGCAGCACATGGTAGCTGTTGGGCTTTTTGACGACCAAGAGAATTTTGTTTTCGAAAACCAGGTATTTATTGATAGAAAACCTTCATTTTACAGCTTTTCAAACAAAACAAAGGATTTGACTGAAGCAGAAATTTTTGAAATGTATGGCTCTTCATAAGAACAACCACATAACAAGTCGCTCCACTGGAATTATTGCTACGCTGCGTCTCGAAAAAAATCTTGTGAGAGCAACCGTTAAGTAGCAAGCCAGACCAACTTTACTAGGTATATATGTTGTAACAGAGATAGTGAATAACAACAGCTCTATCATCGGCTAGCGCACTAACTTTTATTAGATTAATAATCAGCATGTGCTACATTAAGGCATGATCTGACAATATTCTATAGCGTGAATCGTCTATGAAAAAATTCCTGCAAAAACCATACATTCTATTTATTGTTCTTGGCATTGGCATACTTGTTGCCATTCTACTGGTTAAGGGTCGTGCGCCGCTGCAACATGCCGGCACAGAGATGCCCAGTAAAACCGTCGATACCATCACAGTCAAACGCATACCTTTTAGTGCGAAGGTCACCGCCTACGGTAACGTAGAACCAACGGTCACCTTACAAACCTTGGCCGAGGTCAGCGGTAAGATCACCTACCTGCATCCTGATCTTAAACAAGGTAACAGCATCAAGGCCGGTACAGTCGTGGTCAGAATTGCTCAGGAAGATTATGAAGTTAGTTTAAAACAAACCCAGGCCGATCTGGCAGCGAGTAAATCGTCACTGAAACAATTGCAGGTTGAAGAACAAACCACACGTCGCTCTCTGAACCTGGCCAAAAAAAATCTTGAAGTGGGCGAGAAAGAACTGGAGCGCATTCGCAGTGTCTGGGATCGTAAACTGATCGCGCGCTCGACACTGGATGCTGAAGAACAGAAAGTGATCCAGCTGCGCCAGTCTGTATCGGAATTTCAGGGTCAGATGAACAGCTACGCCAGCCGCAAGGCCAGTGTCCAATCGCAGATTACTCGTGCCGAAGAGCAAGTAAAAGGACAACAAACAACGCTCGGCCGTACTGAAATTACCCTGCCATTCAGTGCACGTATTGGTTCCGTAGCCATCGAGAAGGGCCAGTTTGTAAACGTCGGTACACAGCTATTCGAGGCCCTGGATATTAATGGAGTGGAAATCAATGCACAATTGCCGATACTGCATATGCGTGCATTGGTCAGCCACCTCGACGGCAAAATCTTTGATCAACCTACTATGGGTGTTACCCGGGATATCCTTAGCAGACTGAATCTATCGGCACAGGTAAAACTGGTCGGCGATATGCCGGATGCCTGGTGGGATGCCAAGGTTTTACGCTTCAGCGAATCCATTGATCCTATCCGTCGCACCCTCGGTATCGTTGTCGGCGTTGACCGGCCCTATGAGAAAGTGATCCCCGGACGCAGGCCGCCATTGCTAAAGGGTATGTTTACAGCCGTGGAACTCTATGCACCACAACGACAGGCCATTGTCATACCACGCAAGGCCATACACCACGGCCGTGTGTATGTGGTCGATAAAGACAAGCGCCTGCAGATAAAGGCCATTGAGATACAGCAGCAACAGGGTGATCTGGCCGTGATACGCAGCGGCTTGCTGGAAGACGAGCAAATCATCATTAATGATCTGGTCCCGGTTATTGAGGGCATGCCACTGACACCCATACATGCCAGCGAATATGAAAAAGCCCTGGCAAAGCGCGCCAGCAGAGCAGAATAGTCATGATTCGTTATTTTGCCAGTCACCAGACCGCGGCCAACATCCTGATGTTTATCATCTTGATGGCCGGGCTGCTGGTTCTACCGACACTGACCAAGGAAACCTTCCCTGAAATCGACACCAACAAGGTCAAGGTCAGCGTGCTTTACCCGGGTGCCAGTACCGGTGAAGTGGAAGAAGGCATATGCAACCGACTGGAAGATGCGACCGATGGCATCAGTTTTCTGGAAGAGCAACGCTGCGAGGCCCGCGACAACATCGGCAGTTTGACCCTGGACATGCAGGAAGAAGGCAACATCCAGCAGTTTCTGGATGACGTCAATGCCGCCGTGGATGGTATTACCGATTTTCCGGACAATGCCGAGGAGCCGGTGATTGAAGAACTGGGTCGCACGAAACCGGTGGTCAGTGTGGCCATTAATGCGGACCTGGCCCAGCCGGAATTGAAAGCCCTGGCCGAGTATTATCGCGATCGCCTGCTGGCCCTGCCGAACATCCCCATTGTCACTGTTTCCGGTTTCTCTACCCATCAACTCAGTGTATTGATCAAACCGGAAAGCCTGCGCCAGTACCAATTAAGTATTGAAGATATTGCCCAGCGCATAAAAAGCCAGTCTCTGGATATGCCGGCCGGTACGATGGATAGTGATGAACGCTCCTACCAGATACGTTTCCGTAACGAACGTCGTACCGTGGATGAACTGGCTGACCTTATTGTGCTTGATAATGTCGATGGTGCACAATTACGTCTGGGTGAAATAGCACGCATTGTTGATGATTTTACCGACGAGGAAATGCGTACCGACCTGAATGGCAAACCCGCAGCGACGCTGAAGGTCAGTAAAAACCTCAGTGATGACACCCTGACCGTGTTCAATGCGGTCAAGCAATTTGTCGATGCGGAAAATGCACGCCTGCCTGACAGTACGCGCCTGGTGATCACCCAGGATACCGCTTCCATTGTTCAGGACCGCCTGAGCTTGTTGGTAAAAAATGGCTGGCAAGGATTATTTCTTGCGACGCTGGCCCTGTTCGTGTTTTTTACCTGGCGTTATACATTCTGGGTTGCGTTGGGATTACCGATCTCTTTCATTGGCGGTCTGGTCATGATGAGTACCTTTGGTATCAGCATTAACATGATATCCATGGTCGCGCTGTTGATGGCCATTGGTATCCTGATGGACGATGCCATTGTTATATCCGAAAGCATTGAAACCGAATATCGCAATGGTAAAAGTCCACTGCAGGCATCAGTAGACGGAATCAGTAAGGTTGCACGTGGTGTGTTCTCATCGTTCACCACATCAGCCATATTGTTTGGCAGCCTGTTGTTCCTCAAAGGTGATATGGGTCAGATCATGGGGGTATTACCTGTGGTGTTACTGAGCGTGCTCATTATCAGCCTGATAGAGGCCTTCCTGATTCTTCCGCATCATCTGACGCACTCGTTAGAACGCCACTATGACCAGAAACGTAGCGGTTGGCGTGAACGCTTTGATGTGCACTTCGAACGTTTACGCGATCGCGTCGGCAGCATGGGTGATCTGGCCATTCGTTACCGCTATGCGGTGCTGGGTGGGGCCATCGCCCTGTTTATAATCTCCTTTAGCCTGATCCCGGCAGGCTTCATTAAATTTAAATCGTTCCCGGACCTGGAAGGTAATATTCTCGATGCCCGCATTATCATGCCACAGGGGACACCGTTCTCACGCACGGAAGAAGTCGTAGCAACGCTGCTGGATAGCCTGCAGAAATCCGTGGCACAACTGCCGCCGGAAGATGAAGGTGAACTGGTCAAAAACATTCAGGTTTCGTATAGCACTAATGTCGATGCCGGCGAAGAAGGCGCGCATCTGGCCACCATTAGTCTGGATCTGCTGGATGCGGAAACACGTAACAACTCGTTGAATGAACTGCGCCGTTTATGGTTAGAGACCACGCCCACGATTGCCGATGCCATATCCATTCAATACAAGGAGCCCGCTTTCGGCCCGGCTGGCCAGGCGATTTCGATACGTCTGCAGGGCCAGGACCTGCAGCAATTATCCAGGGCCTCATGGGAATTGCAGAACTGGTTGAAGGGATATCCGGGCGTGTCCAATATCATGGATGACCTGCGTCCCGGTAAACCCCAGTTCAGTGTCAACCTGTACCCGGGCGCGCTGAGCTCAGGGCTCGATGCACAACAATTATCACTGCAACTGCGCGCCGCCTATCAGGGCACCAAGGTCAGCGATGTCTACCAGGGTCGCGAAGCCTATGAGATCAATGTCAAACTGGACAGTGATCCGCAAAATGCGCTGACGGATTTTGAAAGCCTTACGGTGTTTTCCAAACAGGGAGAAGCCATTCCGCTGGCGGCGATTGCCCAAATTAATGAAGTGCGGGAATTTTCGCGTATCGTACGTATTAATCACCAGCGCACAATCACCATCTCTGGCGACATCGATAGTGAAATTGCCAATACCAACGAGGTTATTAACGACACTAAAAAACGTTTTCTGAGCCAATTACAACATGATTATCCCGGCCTCACATTCGGCCTCGAAGGTGAAGTCAAAAGTTCAGGGGAAACCAATATTTCGGTATTGAGTGGATTTATCGCCGGTATCGCCGGTGTGTTCCTGCTGTTGAGTCTGACCTTCCGCAATTATCGGGAACCGCTGGTGGTACTGATCAATATTCCTCTGGCCCTGATCGGCGTCATCTGGGGTCACCTGCTGATGGGCCTGGACCTGACCCTGCCCAGCATGATCGGTTTTGTGTCTCTGGCCGGTATCGTCGTCAATGATTCCATCCTTTTAGTGGAATACGTGAAAATTCGCAGTCGTGAAGGCTTGACCTTACATGATGCCGCGGGCCAGGCAGTAAGGGACCGTTTCCGCGCTATATTCCTGACCTCTATTACGACGGTCGCCGGCATGTTCCCGTTATTATTGGAAACCAGTCTGCAGGCACAGGTGCTGGTACCGCTGGTCGCCAGTGTCGTATTTGGCATGATCGCCTCTACCTTTCTAACCTTGCTGGTCCTACCCGCGAGCTATACCATTATGGAAGATCTCGGCTTTGTCGAGGTGATAGAAAACGAAAAGGGAGCTTAGCCAGTGTTTCGGTGAATTTCTGCTTTTGGCCACAATCCGCTATTCCTTCAGTCCGTCATCCCAGCGCAGCCTGTCCCCGAGAGACTTAGTCGGGGATCGGGGATCCATTAGTCACACGATTGCAGAAATGGGCCTGATACCTTTAAGGCCATGGATCCCCGACTAAAACATTCGGGGATGACGGTCAGCGTCCACTTTGGGTCGTTTCCTGCCCCTTCACCAGGTGTCGACCAATGTCCGCTATTGGATGAATCCTGGTTCTCGATAATCTTTAAAACTGGCCGACTGACTTTATTACTTCCGATCAGTAATGCAGTTATCCAGTGCTACTGTATATTAAGCACTGGGGCCGTCAGCTTGTTTAAGAGGTAAGCTGATCTCTACACACAAACCGTTGTTGTATTCATGGACATTTGTAAACGAGATATTGCCCGCATACTGTTGGATAATATCGCGTACTATCGATAGTCCCAGGCCATGGCCCTGGATGTTCTCATCCAGGCGTGTACCGCGTGCGGTCAATCGATTCAAATCCTCGCTGCCGATTCCGGGGCCGTCATCCTCAACGACGATCTGTAGTGCAGTGTTAATATCAAGCGACAGGTTGACCTGATGCTGCGCCCACTTGCAGGCATTGTCGAGAATATTACCCAACAACTCCATCATATCTTCACGGTCAAAGGGCACCAGGTCATGATCATGCAGCGTCAGCGTTGGCACAATGACCTTGTCGGGGTACATGCTACGTAGTGTATCCAGCAACGGTGGAAGGTCACGTTGCAATGAAAACTGTGCGATAGCCGGTCCTTCACCGGCAAGACGCGCCCTTTTTAATACGTGGTCGATGCTACGTTTAATCTCGCTTGTATGATAATCGAGTTGTTCCTTGATATCCCCATTTTGGCGCAGACGATCATCCTGACTGAGTTGCGTCAGCACCGTTAGTGGTTTTTTAAGCGCATGCGCAAGGTCACCGACGGCGTTGCGCGAACGTTGCAAGCGTTGTCCAATGCGCGATAGCAAATGATTGACCTCGCCCACCAGTGGTTGTAATTCAGTTGGCACATGACTATCCAACTGCGTGCGTTGACCCGCCTCGAGTTCTGCGATCTGTTGTCGTGTACGCTGTAAGGGTATTAGACTGATGCGAACAATAAATACTTGCACCAATACCAGCAATAACAAGACCACCAGGGCGACGAGGCCAAACCAGTTGCGGAAGTGCTTTATTTGTTTTTCAATGCTACTCAGGTCTTCAGCAACCAGAATATCTATTGGCTTTCCTTGTTTCTGATAGACGTGCTGAACAACGAGTAAGGTCTGTTGCTGCGGACCAATGAGTCGCAGCTGCCTCGAACCTGCAGCTAGAGGAGAGGGTAATTGAAGATCCTGGTCCCACAGGGATCGCGAACGGATGATACTTGTGCCGGAGCGAATAACAAAATAGTGACCGGAAAATGCCTGGTGATAAATGGAATCGATATCAGCAGAGTCAATGCGTATTTGTGCAGCATCGATGAATTGTAAACGTGACAACAGGCTCTCACTGTCATGCGTCAGTCTGGTTGACATCTGCTCTTCAATCAGTACGCGAATACTATAACTTCCGGCCAGCCACAGCAGGATAAAAATAACTGAAATACTCAGCAGGATACCGGTGCCCAGTCTCAGTTTGAGTGAATTCATGTTGGTTTGCCATGGAAAACATAGCCCTGTCCACGCCGCGTTTCGATGCGCCCCTTGCCCAGCTTTTCGCGTAAACGACGCACATAGACTTCGATGACATTACTATCCTTGTCGGCATCCTGCTCATAGACATGTTCACTGAGCTCTGATTTCGACAGGACTTTATCCAAATGTAACAGGAAGTAGCGTAGTAAACGAAATTCAGTGTTAGTCAGTGTATATTGTATTCCATCATCAAGCATGACGCTCTGGGTTTGCTCGTCCAGGACCAGACCGTCTGCTTTGAGCTGACCGGCTGGATGCTGATGCACGCGATGCAATAGCGCCTGGATACGGGCGATCAGTTCTTCACTATGAAAGGGTTTGCCAAGATAATCATCGGCGCCGGCCTGAAAACCTTGTACACGTTCATGCCAGGCATCGCGCGCGGTGAGTACTATGACCGGCAAGCGATTGTTTGCCTGGCGCCAGTTTTTTAATACATCGATACCGCTGCGCTCGGGAAGTCCAAGGTCGAGGATGGCCAGATCATAAATATCCTCATTACCTAGATATTCCCCTTCGACACCATTGTGACTGACATCAACAGCAAAACCGGAACGTTCCAGTTCCGGTTTCAACTGTAGGACCAGTGCCCGGTCATCCTCAATCAATAACAGTCGCATGGTCCACCTGGTTTAGTCCTCTAACTCTTTTTTCAGTAATTCACCACTACGGGCATCATACTTCAGTTCCCAGACCTTGCCATCCTTATCCAATACCTCAAGCTCGTACTGGTGGCCACCATACTCTGATTCCAGCTCTACTTCGATGACCTTGCCGGGATAGTCCTTGGCAGCATTTTCCAATATCGTTTCCAGTGGCAGAATATCACCCTGGTCACGAAGCTTGCGCGCTTCATCATGTGTATCGGCCTGGGTCAATGACAAGCTGCCGATAAGGCCAGCCGCGATCAGTGTAAAGATAGTGCGTTTTTTCATCGTTTACTCCTTAGTACAATAGTACTGCTTGATTTATAAATATCCAGTGTCTGGATCTGTTTGAATCTATTCTTTCGTGATCTTGTCGTTACTTAATCGTTTCTTGCCATTGATCATCGTGCGTACAAGGTTTTCACGGTGTACCATGCTTTCTACGAGGACACCTGCGATATGCAACAACACCAGCAGAACCGATAGGTTGGCAAAAAATTCGTGCACTTCTTCAAAGATCTCGGCTTCATCATGACCCACCTGAGTAACCCAGTTCGCTAGTGGCCCGGCACCATCTTCGACTGCATAGACCACGAGTCCGCTCAATGAGGTGATCAGTAGACTGAGAATCATCAGGAGCACCATCGCGCCCCCGGCCGGGTTATGCCCAAGATAACGTTTGGCCCGTAGGTATAAGGTATCCTTCAGGTAGGCGATAATAGTACTTGGTGAAAAAACAAAATCACTAAACCGTGCATGCCGGCTGCCAATCAGACCCCAGACGATTCTGGCCACTAACAGACCGAGCACGGTATAACCGGCCCAGGTATGTAGTGTCATAAAATCGTCTTCAGTGAAATAGGCCAGCACAAAAGCGATCACCAGGGTCCAATGAAAGAAACGTATAAACGGATCCCATACCTTTGTGTATTGTTGATTGTTCATGGTCTTGCCTCTGTTGAAATTATGAAACAATGCTATCAGGGCAAGCTGAATTGAAGCTGAAAAAATGGACTTGTTATAACACTATGAAATAGCTAATAGTTCCAGGCATGTTTGTCTGACAAACGAATTCATAGATTTGCAGCAGGTATAACAGTAGTACGAGAGTGAGCTAATTTTAGAGTATGGTTTTACTCTCAGCTTTGGATCTGCAGTGCTTGGTGAGTTTCTTTCCCTGCCTTTGCGGCAAGAACTCGTTCGATTAGTGTATTAAGTTCAGTTATATGTGCCTTGATGCCATCATGAAGGTCTTGACTTAGTTTATCTTCAATAGCTACCGACACATCCGTCAACGAGGGGAAGCCAAGAGAACCGCTGACACCTTTTAACTCATGAGTCAAAGCTTGCAATCGTTGCCAGTCTTGAACATCAAAGGCATTCTGAATATTTTCAAGCAGTGATGGAAGACGTTCGACAAACATGTCGATAATATCTTGAAATTCATGAGCATCATTCATCGTCGAAGTTATCGGCGCTGTTATATCGACTTCCTTGGCAGTGAGATACTTCTCTAGAAGCGCAGTAAATTTTTACGATCAATTGGTTTCGCCAGAAAATCATCACAGCCAGCATTGATACAGTATTCCATGTCTTTTTTCATCGCGTTAGCCGTAAGCGCCGCTATCGGTTTGCTATAAGACCTTTCGCGTAAAATCTTCACGGCCTGCATGCCGTCCATAATCGGCATCTGCATATCCATAAGAATGAGGTCATATTCCTTTGACAGCGCCGCATCTACCGCCTCCTGACCATTATTGGCGATGTCAATGTGAGCGCCCACTTTATGAATATACATGGAAATCAGACGCTGGTTGTCAATAGTATCCTCTGCAAGCAGGATAGTTCCTGAAAGTTGAACAGGTGCTGTGTCAGATTCAGTTTTCGATGTGGTGTGCACATTACTTGGAACTTTATCGATCAATTTTGCTGTATCAATATAGCCGGGGTCAGTGACGATACTGAAGCAACTACCTAATCCAGGTGTGCTGGTCACGGTAATGTTTCCACCGAGCATTTCAGCCAGTTTGCGAGATAACGGTAACCCTAATCCAGTGCCACCATATTTTCTTGACGTGCTTGAGTCGGCCTGGGTAAAGGCCTCAAAGATCCTGTCTATTTGATCTGCTTCGAGCCCGATACCAGAATCCTTAATATCGACCCTTAGTTTGCGATTTTGTTGTAGTGCAATATTGATATGTATGCCACCTTTTTCTGTAAACTTGATGGCGTTATTACAGATGTTAATCAATATCTGTTTGTAGCGCAGCGGGTCAGTAATAATTTTTTCCGGCAATGGGAAATCGTAATCAATGGTGTAAGTTAAACCACGTTCCTGTGTTTGAATACTGACCAGTGTTTCTATGTGTTTGATCAATTCAAACAAGGATACCTCAATACGTTCAACTTCCAGCTTTTCGGCCTCAACTTTTGAAAGATCGAGTATATCGTTGATGATTTGTTGCAGATGTGCGCCATTCTGTACAATAGAGTCGATCGCTTTACCACGGTCCGACATTGGGATATCTGGCGATTGCAGGTGTTCGCCAAAACCTATAATCGCTGTTAATGGTGTGCGAATTTCATGACTCATATTGGCCATAAAAGCACTTTTGGCCTTGGTGGCTGTTTCCAGTTTTTTATTTGCATTTAGCAGTTGGCCTACCACGTTGTCTTTTTCTATATGACTGTTATTAAGAGAATCGGTCATCTGATTGAATGAGCGTGCAAGTGTACCGAGTTCATCGTTAGAAATGATACTGGCTTTATGGTCGATATCACCTATAGCCAGGCGTTCGGAGCTGGTAATTAGATTACGTACCGGCCGCAGTACATTAGTGCGGAAGACATAATAGATACACAGGCTTAGAAAAAGAATGATAACGACTATTTCCGCAAGTTGTTCTTTGAAAACCCGCTTTGAAAGCTCACTGGCCTTTTTGGTGCTTAGCCCGATATGCAATATACCTATCGTCTCATCACCATTCTGAATCGCAAATTCCATCGGCAGTATATCTTCATGCGTATTGACTTGCTCTATCACATTTAGAATAGTTGGTGTGTTATCTACCAGTGCAGGGGCAATGTAGGGATGTTGCTTGTTAAGATAGGAACTAAGGTTGGTGTTTTTGGGAGAGAATATTGCCCCATAGACGACATCAGGCTGATGTGAAATTTCTTCCATATAACGATCCAGCAGGATGAAATCATAGCCTAGAATCGCATCAGTACTAATCAGGGAAATAAAACTACCCATGGTCTGACCCTTGGCCTTTAACTGCTCGATGATACTGCTTTTTTGCAAATTTACATTCACATAAGCAGCCACGCCCATCGTACTCAGTAGAATGATGACAACTAGCAAAATAAATTTGGTACCAAGGCTGACAAAGCGCTTCTCTGTTTGTTGTTTATTTTTCATATAGTGCTTAGGGGTATGCTTCCAGTTCCTTGATAATTTCACGATGAGTATTATATTGGGCGTCTTCAACCTTTAGTAAGTTGGTTAATTTTGCTTGTTTCAATACTGAGCGACCTTCTTCAGAGCTTGTTAAGGTGCTGAGAACTGACTGGATTTTTATTTTCAAAGCGGGATCCATGTTACCCTTGACTGCCCAGGGTAATTGTTCCATTTTTTTACTCAATTCAAGAAAACTGATCTCATCTACATTGATCTTGTTTTTCACTGCTGGAAAATTTACCACCAAATTACCGGCACCCGCCGCATCTGCGTGTTGATGGTAAACGCCTATGCAGGCATTGGGTGGATTTTTTGCAAACAGTTCCTGGTAATCGCCCTTCATAAGACCTGCCCGCCTGAGCATCAGGGTCGTGATAATGTATGACTGCATCGCCTTGGGGCCGCCGCCAAACAGTATTTTTTTACCTTTTAGATCTTGCAGTGTATTGATGCCACTATCATTTCTAACGACCAACGCGCTCGCAATCAAAGATTCGCCGAATTCCTCATTTTTTAAAATTACTTCGTAACCGAATTCATCATGCGATTTTATATAGTGATACTGGTTGTAGTGAGCAATATCGTATTTTTTATCGACGATACCCTTCCAGAATGAAGCAAAATTTCTCGCTGTCACCAACGTTACTTCTCTACCCAGTTGTTTACTCAGGTAGGCCGCCATCGGTTTAAACAGGGTGATCGTGGTAGCAGCATTACGCCTGGGAAAAATACCCATGACCAGAGGGTCTTCAGCGCTAAAGGCAAGCCGACAAAACAATAGCTCGCTGCAAACCAGAATAAGCGCGAAAAAACGTTGATATACCACTCTATGTTGCAAGACTAATCCTTCATTGCTGTTCGTTGTCGTTATAGTGCTCGTCATAGCAATGGAGAATGCAGTATGACTGCCAGGGGCCAGGTGCTATGTCCCAGTAAACATGTCGGCATTTCAGGTAGCGATCTTTAATCGTGCGTGGATCAAAACTGTATTAATAACAGGGAATTAAGAGCGGGCTGAATAACATATTGTTATTTAACGATGATATTAGAATGCTTATGTAATAACATAGATAATGTCTTTCCCCCTGTCTTAAAAGGCGAAAAGGAGCGTAATAATGGAGTTGGAATTTTATGGCGCCACTGGTGGTGTGACCGGATCATGCCATATCATCAGAAACGGTGAATATCAGATCCTGATAGATTGTGGGCTGATACAGGGCAGGCGCAAGGAAGAGGAAGCCAACCGTGAGCCCTTTCCGTTTGACCTCGACAAGATTGATGCAGTGGTATTGAGCCATGCCCATATTGATCACTCGGGACGCACGCCGCTATTGGTCAAGCGTGGTTTCCGTGGCCCCATATACACTCAAAATGCAACGAGGGATCTGTGTGCCGTATTGTTGCGTGATTCCGCCAGCCTGGCAGAGCGCGATGCCAAATATCAAAATAAAAAACGCGCGAAAAAAGGCTTGGAACCCATAGAATCTTTGTACACGGAAGCCGATGCGATTAAAGCATGGGAGCATATGGAAGGTATGCCCTATCGTGAAAAACGGCAGATTTTACCAGGCATCTCCATCCGTTATCAGGATGCCGGACATATATTGGGTGCCTGCATGGTGGAAATATGGCTCACTGAAGGCAGTGTAACCCGTAAAATTGTCTTCAGCGGCGATATTGGCCAGTACGACACACCCATACTGAATGATCCGACGACCATTGAAGAGGCAGACTTGGTACTGATGGAAAGTACCTATGGCAACCGCCTGCACAGAGACAGGCAACAGACGATTGAGGAAATAGGCGAAGTTATCAGTAGAGCCGGGGCTGAGCATGGCAATATCCTGATCCCAGCATTTTCCATTGGCCGAAGCCAGGAATTACTGTACCTGATGGGAACGAATTACGATGAATGGGGGCTGGATCGTTGGCAAATATTTCTCGACAGTCCAATGGCCATCGAGGCAAGCCACATCTACTGGGATTATCCACACTTGTATGACGAAGAGGCAACCAAGTTACGTAGTCAAATCAATGAAATGCCTCACCTGCGCAATCTGAAGTTGACCCATGCCGTAGAAGAGTCCATGCAAATAAACGAAATCAGGAGTGGTGCCATTATCATTGCAGGGAGTGGCATGTGTAACGGTGGTCGAATAATACATCACTTGAAGCACAATATTACTCGCAGAGAATGCCATGTCATGATCGTTGGCTATCAGGCCAATGGAACATTGGGCCGCAGGCTGGTCAATCGAGAAAAGGAGGTCAAGATTCATGGAGAGTTTTACGACGTCAATGCCCAGATCCATACGGTCGGCGGCCTTTCTGCGCATGCCGATCAGAACGAACTGTTACAATGGGCGGGCGGTTTCATTAATAAACCAAAGGTGTTTGTCGTGCATGGTGATCCTGAAGTCAAACAGGAATTCAGCCAACTGCTGCATGAAAAACTACAATTAGTAGCATCGGTGCCAAAGGCTGGTGATATTGTTGACCTCAGTCAGATCTAGATAATTTTGAATCAGTATGGAGTAGGCAACGACTTTATCCAAGGTTTCTTGTCACTGCCATACCATGCGAATTATTATGCCAAATATTGACAGAGGCTGGACTTAATATGAAGAAATCATTGAAAACTATCAGTGTCCTGCTTTTAGCGCTTGCAACCTCGGTTCATGCCGGACAATCTGAATACGATGATTGTATATTGAAACACCTGAAAGGTGCAAAACTGGATGTTACCGCCAGCCTGATAAAACAGGCCTGTGAAGAGAATTACAGAAACCCTAGCTTCACGTCAGCCAAGAGACGTGCATACAATGGATGCCTGCTGGAGCATCTGTCGGGGATCGAGAGCATCCAGGCTACGATGGAAATAAGATCAGCCTGTAGTAGAAAACATAACTGAATTATTCACAATGTTTTATTGCGGCCTGTTATCGAAATCGGTGTTGCTCTGATGGGCGGCATCGGTTTTACGATGTCTATATTTATTGCAGAGTTAGGTTTTGCTCATCACCCTGAAGACTTGTTAATGGCCAAGAGCGGCATTCTGCTGGCCTCGGCCCTGGCAGGCATCTCGGGCTTTCTGTGGTTATACTTAACGACCACGAAAAGAGATGAATAGCGTAAAGAGCGCCTGCCGACAAACTCAGTATTGTCTATCGATACAGGAATCAGCGAATGCGCAGGCGAGTACCATCGCTGATATCATTATCAGGATGGGTCACAATTATTTCCTCACTAGCAAGACCATCGACTATTTGAGCGACCAGGCCATTGCGTTGGCCGATGCTGACAATTCGGCGCTGCGCACGATCATCCTCAATAACAAATACTGCCCAGTCATCCTTATAATGAAATAAAGCGCTTGATGGTATTTGTAGCACATTCTCCTGTTCCCACAAAACGAAACCGGCCTCAACCCGGTAGCCATCACCGAGTCGCTTCCATTGTTCAATAGGAGAAACAATATCGACAATAACGGGTACCCGCTGTTCTTCAACACCTAAGGCCGATATTTTGGTAAAACCGACCGGTTCAACCATGCGTACAACACCCTCTAGAGTCTTTTCGCCACCCCAGCGATTGAGGATAACGGTAGTCCCTGGTTTTATACGTACAGCATCTATCGACAGCACATCAATCTCGACTTCCAGCGTATCAGGGTTGCCCACTTCGAGCAGTGCTTGGCCTGCACTGACAACGCCCTCACTTTCACGGTGGACCTTAAGCACACTGCCATCAATAGGCGAATTGATCACGACTTGTTCGCTAGCCGCTTGCGTGTTTTGTGCGGCAGAATATTGTAATGTAGTTTTTGCTGCCTCCCATTCGTGCCGTGCTACTTCAACGGCAAACTTTGAAGAGCGTAATTCTGCTTCGCTGCTGCGTTGTTCTGCCTGCGCATGGTCGAGTTGGTCCTGAGTGACATGATTATTTTTACGCAGTCTCGCTATACGTTCAAGATTGGTCTTGGCGAGATCGGCGTTGGCAGAGGCCGCCTTGACTTTCTCTCTGGCAGCGCTGAGTGCATCCTTGGTTGCGGCGACGCGCGCCTGTGCTTCGGCACGGCTGCGAGGATCAAGTACCGCTGAACGTAAGGGTTCAAGTTGTAGTAAGGACTGACCGCGGCTGACGTTATCACCGACATCCAGCAGAACACGCCGTGCATAACCGGACACCGGGGCAGAAATAACAAATCGATCAATAACCCGGGTCTTGCCCTCTTCTTCAACGATGACACTCATCTTTGCGTGTTTGGCCTGCGCGGCATCGACGTAGACCGGCGTAGGCTTGAAACCATAAGCAATAGCCGCCACTACCAGGACTATGAGGATGCCGATTTTAACACGAGTCTGCCAATGCATGGTATTACTCCTTGGTTTTAAGAACAGCAATCAAGTCAAGCTTGTCCAGTCTTCGTCTCACCACCAGTCCCGAGATAACGGCAGACAGGATAACGACGGTGGCCGCAAAAGCGTAGGTCTGTGTCTCTAGTACGACCGGTACGCGATAAAGCTCGGACTGCAATGCGCTTGCGATCAGGCCGCATAGGGCCTCGCCGATCAAAAAACCCGGAATGATCGCCAGTAAGGTTAGTATAGTAAGTTCACCGAGTAGAATGTAGGAAATCTCTGCACGGGTAAAGCCGAGTACACGCAAGCTGGCCAGTTCGCGGCTACGCTCAGTTAACGAAATACGCGCGCTGTTATAGACGACACCAAAGGCAATGACCATCGCAAATACGGTGGCAACCGAGGTGATAAAGATCATCGTTTCATTCATGGTTTTGTAAAAGTTTTTGATTTCCTGCTCGCGTTCCAGGGTGCCGGCGATTCGTGGCATATCCTTGAACTTCCTGAACAAGCGATTCTTTTCACTATCATCGACAGCGAGATAGACACCGGAGATGGCCTGTCCTTCGCGCATAAAGCGATTTAAGGATGCCAGGTTCATATAGGCCCTGGCGCCCATGTACTCATTGACAAGGCCGACGACAGTGAGTTCTCGAACCGGACGATTACCCTCCAGGACTTCCACAGTCAGACGGTCGCCGGCCTTAACGCCAAGTAACTTCCCGAGAAAATCGGTCAGCACAATGCCCTCATCCGGAAGCTTTATCAGCTTCAGCTTGGCATCAAACAAACGTTTGATATCTCCATCAGGGCTAACGCCGTGGATCGCGGTACGGTGATTGCGATGTTGAAATCGCAGGCGCACCGGTACAGTACGAAATGCCTCCACATGTTTGACGCCGTGCATATTTTTTAATTCAAAAATAGCTTTACGCGATGTCGGTTCAACAAAGGTCAGGGATATATCTTCACGTTGCATCAGACCATATTGAATGTACATCATGTAACTAATGGTGTCTTGTTGGAAGCGCCCGGTCATCATGATGCCGCAGGCCATAGCGATGCCAATGACGGACAACAGTGATTTTACCGGCCTGCGTTGTATGTGGCGTATGATCATGCGGTTGGGCTGTGACAATAAGCGTTTGATGCCCATGCGTTCGACCACAGAAACACTATACGAGCTTGGCGGCTCAGGACGCATGGCTTCTGCCGGTCGTAATCGCACCGCAGCACGAACGGCAAATAACGTACCTGCCATGGCGGCAAGGGTATTAATCAACGCGGCCTTAACAATCGTTGCCGGTGTCAATTGGTAATGCAAATACGGAAAGCTGAAAAAATCCATATAGAGTTCGCTCATACCCTGTCCCAGCCAGACGCCGGTCAGGACACCCATCAGTACGCCGGAGATGACAATCACCACGACCAATTTGGAATAATGCATTGCCACATCAAGATTGCTGTAACCAAATGCCTTCAGTGCCGCAATTTGTTCGCGTTGCATCGCAATCAGGCGGCCAACGACCACGTTCAGTAGAAACACCGCTACCGCAAGGAAGATCACCGGAAAAATCGATGCATTGTTGTTCAGTGTCTTTAGTTCTTCGGTGAGGAAATTATTGGACAGTTGGTGCTCGCGCGCATAGGCACCACGACCACCATAGGGTTCGAGCAAATTATCAAGACGTTCGATAACATCCTTCTCATTGACGTTCGCGGCCAGGCTCAGGACGACATCATTAAACGCTCCATCGAGGTCATAGGCATTACCGAGGGCGGTACGCCCCATCCAGATAATGGAGTAGCGTTCATAGTCAGGAAACACGCCGCCGGGACGCAATTGATAGACATATTCAGGCGACATCGCGATGCCAACAATGTGCAATGCCTTGCGCCGACCGTTGATGATGGCATGTACTTTGTCACCAGGGACAAAGCCGTGTTCAGTGGCAAAGGCCTCGCTAATGACAGCCTCATTATCCCGTCCCTGCTCCACTAATCGGCCTTGGCGTAAATGCAACAGATTCAATAGCGGCTGGCCACTATCTGGGATAGAGACCAGGCGACCCGTTACCGGTTCGTCGTAACCGGGGATATCCAGGTTGACGGTAACGACAACCCGCGTTTCCACCCTGGCAGTGCCCGGAATATCCTCGATACGCTCAAGCAGACTATCGGGTGCACGTTTAAGTGTTGAAAAAACATGTGCAAAGCGATATTCCTGGTAATAGTTGGCACGGGTAAGGTATAGCGAATCCAGCGTGCTGATAAACATGATAAAGACAGCGACTCCCGACATAATGACTAAAATGATGGCCATGGCCTGTGCGCGCATGTGCCATAGATCACGCCAGAGTTTTTTGTCGATGGCCCGCATGCTCGCTGCGCCGTTACCAGACTATGTCTTTTGGGGATTTCTTGGTTTTATTTTTCTGTATGGTCGTGATCTGGCCATTACTCAAATGAATCACGCGGTCGGCCATTTCGGCAATGGCGGCATTATGGGTGATGACAATGGTCGTTGTCCCCAGTTCGCGGTTGACCTGTTCGATAACCTCAAGTACCAGTACACCGGTGCTGACATCAAGCGCGCCGGTGGGTTCGTCACACAGTAATACTTCGGGCTGTTTGGCGATTGCCCGGGCAATGGCAACACGTTGCTGCTCACCACCGGACAATTGTGCAGGAAAATGATCCATGCGATCACCGAGGCCTACCAGTTCCAGTGCTTTATCCGGTGATAATGGCTTTTCAGCGATCTCGGTTACCAGGGCGACATTTTCATACGCGGTGAGACTGGGGATCAGGTTATAAAACTGGAACACAAAGCCGACATGTTCGCGCCGGTAACGGGTCATATTGCTATCATCATACACACCGAGATCATGGTCGCGATAATAGACACTGCCTGAGCTCGGCGCATCAAGGCCACCGAGGATATTCAGTAAGGTTGATTTGCCGCTTCCGGATGCGCCAAGCAGGACAACAAATTCTCCCGCATATAAATCTAGATCAACACCGCGTAAGGCATGCACCTGCACCTCACCCATTTGATAGGTTTTGGTCAGGTCAGAAGCATGAAATACAGGTTGACTGTTTTTTGAAGCCGCGTCCAAATCAGTCCGTGGATCAGGCATCGCATGGTACCTCGAATATCGTCAGTGCGTGATTTGCGTATAAATGCCAGCAGTACTGTTCAATATAAGAGCAGGTAATAACCTTGTCTATAACAGAGAAGGGGGATGATGATTTATATCATTAAAATCACGATATCGATATGCATCGATATCAAGGGAATTAATCAGGCTCAGTGGTAAACTATGGATAACATCAGAAAATAAATACTATATAGATGGCTGGCCAAGGTCATTCGTCCAGTATGATCGCGGGGGGCGGCGGCTAGTCAGCGTACTACAATAATGGCAGGTCGTTGTTATTGGCTATAGCGATAAAAAGGCATAGAATACGTTTTGCTTAAAAAGTGTTCAATTTTGATGTTGTAAGCGGACAATAGGGGCCTCAAATAGAAGATAAAACCAATTAATTAAAATTAATTGATAGATATTGCCTATATAGTGGACTGCCAAGTGAAATCTCCCCGGGTACTGATTGAGGCCGACAAAAGATAGTAAGATTATGAAATATCAACAAAACTTCGATGTTATTGTAATAGGGGGCGGGCATGCTGGAACCGAGGCAGCGCTCGCGGCTGCGCGTATGGGCGCCAATACCCTGTTACTGACCCATAATATCGAGACCCTTGGACAAATGAGCTGTAATCCCGCCATCGGCGGCATCGGAAAGGGCCATCTGGTCAAGGAAGTGGATGCATTGGGTGGGGTCATGGCCCATGCTGCCGACCTCGGCGGTATCCAGTTTCGTACCCTGAATGCAAGTAAGGGCCCGGCCGTGCGTGCGACGCGGGCGCAGGCCGACCGTGTGTTATACAAACAGGCTGTGCGCGAGACCCTCGAAAACCAGCCCAACCTAAGCCTGTTCCAACAGGCGGTCGATGACCTGATCGTCGAACAGGACCGTGTCGTTGGCGTGGTCACGCAGATGGGCCTGAAATTTTCCGCGCGCTCCGTGGTGTTGACGGTCGGTACCTTCCTCGGTGGTCTGATTCATATCGGCCTGTCGCATTATCAAGGTGGCCGCGCTGGTGATCCGCCGGCCAACGCACTATCACAAAGGCTGCGTGAATTACCGTTTCGTGTCGATCGCCTGAAGACCGGTACGCCGCCACGTATCGACGGCCGCAGTATTGACTACAGCGTGCTGGAGGAACAACCGGGCGATACGCCGTTGCCGGTATTCTCTTATATGGGGCATGTCGACGAACACCCGCAACAGATACCCTGTTATATCACCCATACCAATGCAAAGACGCATGAGATCATCCGTTCCGGTATGGATCGTTCACCGATGTATACCGGTGTCATAGACGGTGTCGGACCACGCTACTGCCCGTCAATCGAAGACAAAGTCGTGCGTTTTGCCGACAAGGACTCACACCAGATCTTTGTCGAACCGGAAGGCCTGAAAACACACGAGGTCTACCCGAATGGCATTTCCACCAGCCTGCCCTTTGATGTGCAGTATGAATTGGTGCGTTCGATGAAGGGCTTTGAAAACGCGCATATTACCCGTCCTGGTTATGCCATTGAATACGATTATTTTGACCCGCGTGATCTGTTGCCATCACTGCAAACCAAGTTCATTGAAGGCCTGTTTTTTGCCGGACAGATAAACGGTACGACCGGTTATGAAGAGGCCGCTGCACAGGGTCTGGTGGCCGGTATCAATGCCTGCCAGTTTACCCGTGAACAAGCGCCCTGGTGCCCGCGCCGTGATCAGGCCTATATCGGTGTCCTGATCGATGACCTGATTACCCGCGGTACCGCCGAGCCCTACCGTATGTTCACCAGCCGCGCCGAATACCGTTTATTACTGCGCGAAGACAATGCCGACCTGCGACTAACCCCAACCGGACGTGAGCTTGGCCTGGTCGATGACCGACGTTGGCAGGCCTTTGAACAAAAAAAACAGGCCGTTGACAGTGAGCGACAGCGTCTGCGCCAGACCAGTATCGCGCCGGAAAAAGTCCCGGCCGATGCCATCACCGCCGTGTTGGGGCAAAATCTGAGCAGGGCAGCGAAGCTGGATGAATTGTTAAGCCGTCCCGAGGTCAGCTATGCCCAGCTGATGACCCTACCTGGTGCAGGCCCGGCTGTGCATGACCCGAAAGTCGCCGAACAAGTTGAGATCCAGATCAAGTACTCCGGTTATATCAACCGTCAGCAGGAAGAGATCGCCCGGCATCTGAAACATGAGCAAACCAATATTCCTGCAAACCTGGATTTCAGCGATGTAAAAGGTCTGTCGTTTGAGGTAACAGAAAAATTAATAAAGACCAGGCCCGTTACTATTGGCCAGGCTAGTCGTATTCCAGGTATGACACCGGCGGCGGTATCCTTGCTGTTGGTGCATTTGAAGAAACTGAGGCGCTCGGCCTGATAATGATTTGCGAAGCCGGGCGTGTTTCAATAACATTTGTTACTGAACACATGGGCAGTGAAATACAAGCTAGGATGTTATCAATTTAACTTTAACTTAAGAAATTTCTGATAAATTAATGACCAATTAATCAGAGGTTTACTTATATAATAATAACGACACGGAATTCAAACAGATAATCACTATGTTTAATTGCCCTGCCTGCGGCGCACAAACGCCTGACAATCTTGATTTTACCAAACTGATGGTGTGTGAACATTGCAGTAACATCCTGTTTATTGAGGATGAGGCCGTTAAGAATGCTGGCCTGCGCTCGGCGCAGGTCGATGCGCCCTCGATCTTTACCTTAGGCAGACATTACCGTTACCGCAATATGAATTTCGAAACCATCGGCCGCTTGCAATTTGATTACGGTGATGGGCTTTGGGAAGAATGGTGGGTCATGACCGATGCTGGTGACGGCAAATGGATTAGTGTGGATGAAGGCGATATAGCGATCGAGTCAGCGCTGGAAAATATCAAGGACCTGCCTGGGTGTAAATATCTCAAACCTGGCGAAAAAATTAATTTACTCAAGCAAAACCTGTTGGTCACTGAAGTAGATAGCGCTGAATGCATTGCCGTGTCAGGTCAATTGCCTGAACGTATTATGCCGGGCGAGAAGCATGATTATGTACATCTTTCCGGCAAGCACAACATTTTATACACACTTGAGTGTTTTGAAGGGCAGAAAAAACTATATAAAGGTGTGTGGATCGATGCCTTTGACATAGAGCCGCTCTGATTTGGCTACGGACTATAAACAGATCAAGAGTATCAATTGTACGCAATGCGGTGCACCGGTCTCAATCTATGGCGGCGGCCGCAGAATACAAACCATCACCTGTGGCTATTGCGGCACAACCCTGGATGCAAAAAAAGAATACGCCGTCTTAAAAAGGTACATTGATGTGCAGCGGCCCTATATGCCGCTGAAGATTGGACAAACAGGTACAATCAAAGGTGTCGATTTTACTATTATAGGGGTGGTTGAATACACGACCATTGATGACCCCTCATCCTGGCTCGAATATCAAATCTATTCACCGACTCATGGCTATGCCTGGCTCGAGTACGATCAAGGTCATTTTATTTTTAGCCATAAAGTACGCGATATGCCGGAGGGCCCGGTCATCAAGCTGGCACGTTCACAATTTAAGGTGCGCGAGCGTACCTATAAGGTCATCGACTATTATTCGGCCAGGGTGTCGTATGTGGAAGGCGAATTGACATGGCGTGCTGAGAAGAATGATGTTGTTAATTTGATCGAAGGCATAGCCCCGCCCTATGCGTATAGCCTGGAAAAAACCGCCACCGAACAGGAATACTCCGTAAGCGAATACCTGCCCTTCGAGGTAATGAAGCAGGCCTTCGACATGCCTGAAAGCTATCGCAAGCCTCGCGGAATCCATGCAGCGCAGCCCTATATTCCTAGTGGCTTTATCAAAGGCCTGGTCGTGGCCGGCAAGTTTTTTGTGCCGGTATCGATTGTATTATTACTACTGGCGTTGATCATGGGTTCGGGTAACAGGGTGCTGCGGACCGCGTTATCCGCGCAGGACTATCTGCAGGAAGATGGGGTGTTGACACAACAGTTTCAGATCACAAAACCTGAGCGGCTGGTCAAGTTGAACTTATCTCTAAACCTGAGCAATGCCTGGACCTGGCTGGACATTGTCGTCGAAAAAGACCAGTCTCCGGTGTTCTCCTTAGCCAAACAGATTTCCTATTATCACGGTTATGAAGGTGGTGAGAGCTGGAGTGAAGGTTCGCGTAGCGTCAGTACTTATTTTAAAGTGCCGGAGGCCGGCGAATACAGTATGCGTGTGTTTGCAGAAGGCGGCACCGGCGAACGCGGTAACAAGGCACAACAAAAGACGCTCTATATCAGTATCAAAGAGGGTGTGATTGTCTCCCGTTATTTCATCGCGATGGTCATTGTCAGTCTGTTGGCATTGAGTAGTCTTGCGATAAGAAGGTTTTCGTTTGAGAGCCGACGTTGGAGTGCCTATAGCGAGGATGATGATGACTAGGCTGGTGTTTATCCTCTTTACTGTGCTCACCATCGGCGCAATTTACGTTACCGTCAATGATATGGGGGTGATGGAACCGAGCATTAAAAAAAGCAGTCGCGAAGGCAGCGCGCATGGTGGTCTGCGTGGTGTTGGCCGTACCCATACCGGAAAATAAAGTTACAGCAACATAGGAGCTAACGATGGAACAAATTATTAATGAACTGCATATTGGGCCGATCTTATCGTCAATTGTTTATAGTGTGATCGGCATTGTCATATTTATACTGGCCTATAAAATTATCGACATCCTGACGCCTTATCAAATTCATAAGGAGATCAGTGAAGATCATAATGTCGCCTTGGGCGTTATTATCGGTTCTGTCGTCATCGCCATCGGCTTGATTATATCTGCTGCGATCAGTTAAGCAATGACAAAGATCGGATAGATTATAGAATGGCACAGGAGCTATCACCCAATCGCGCCAATGCGGTACTGCTGTTTTCGACATTGATCATTGCTATATGCGGATTGATATACGAATTACTGGCGGGCACGATTTCCAGCTACCTGCTTGGCAATTCCGTACTGCAGTTTTCCCTGGTGATCGGATTGTTCATGGCGGCCATGGGCGTTGGTTCATTTTTATCACGTTATGTCAGCGAACGGCTGGCCGAAACCTTTATACTGGTTCAATGCGCCATAGCACTGCTCGGCGGCTTTAGTGCCTATTTGCTGTTCTTTGCCTTTAGTCACCTCGACAACTACCAGATTTTTTTATTCATTATCACGGTAATGATCGGTGCCATGGTGGGCCTGGAAATACCGATCGTCATTCGTCTATTGAAGGAATACAGGATACTGCGACTCAATGTTTCCAATGTACTGACCGCCGACTATATCGGCGCATTGGCCGCCTCACTACTGTTTCCACTGGTGTTAGTACCGCAGCTGGGGCTGTTTCGCAGCGCATTATTATTTGGCTCCTTAAACTGTTTTGTCGCCATGCTCGGCCTGTATGTTTTTTATCGCCATATCCAGATACGAAAATTACTGATCGTTATGATTGGCTGTACTGGATTGTTATTAATCGCAGGCTTCATATTAGTGAACAGCTTGACCGGTTTTTTCCAGAATCGACTCTATACTGGTGAAATAATTTTTTCGAAGACAACGCCCTATCAGAATATTGTACTGACGCGTGATGGTGAAAGCATCAGCCTCCATTTAAACGGCCAATTACAATTCAATAGCCTGGACGAATACCGTTATCATGAATCGCTGGTCCACCCGGCCATGGCCTTAAGCCGACGACATAACAGTATCTTGATCCTCGGTGGTGGAGACGGCATGGCTGCCAGGGAAGTGCTCAAATACAACGATGTTGGCCAGGTTGTGCTCGTCGACCTCGACAGTGAGATGACACGCCTGTTCCGCGACAATCCGATGCTGGCCGAACTCAATAAACATGCCCTGGTCGATGAACGCCTGCGCATTGTTAACCAGGACGCGTGGAAATTTATCGAGCAGGATAAACAGTTCTATGATGTGATCATTATCGACCTGCCGGACCCAAATGATATCGGCATCAGCAAGCTCTACACACGTAGTTTCTACAGCATGCTGTCGGCCCGCCTGGCAATTGATGGCATGCTGGTCACGCAGGCGACCTCGCCGCTGTATGCACGTGAGGCATTCTGGTGTATCCACAACACCATGCAGGCAACTCAATCCCGCTTTAGTCGCAACGCCAACTGGCAGCTACTGCCCTATCATAGTTATGTGCCGACCTTTGGTGAATGGGGCTTTATCCTGGCCTCGGCACAACGCATTGACTGGTCGTCGATCAAGTTGAATCAGAAAACACGTTATCTGAATGCACAGACCCTGGCAACGATGCCGGTATTTGCCCCAGACATGAGCAGCGTAGACACCGATCTCAATGTGCTGCAAACGCATAAACTACTGCGTTATTACGAGAAGGGTTGGAACAAGTGGTTTCATTAATAGACGGGTTTTTGACGGGCGTGAACTATCTAATTGAATATATTGTGAAATTGTAGTGGCGCACCTGAAAGAACAATAAACTGGATAATGCTATGATTAAATGTCAGCTAGGCCAATAGCGTTATATTCTTACAAAAGTTAACGCTTTAGCGCACTCATCCAGTACTGTTTTAAGTATCATTGACTATACATATTGAAGGGGAGTTTGGCATGCCTGTAACGCTAAAAAAAACCATTGGCTTGATTCTGTTGATTGCCAGCACCGGCATGATCTCATGGCAGGCGCTGTTCTCCATATAATAAGGTAACGGAAGACGACATATGGTCAAGCGATATTCCCCAGATAACACCAAGCCCTCCAGGTACCAGCTGCGTGGCATCCTGTTATATCTGTTGCCGTTGCCGTTATTGCCTGCGACGTTGATCGCCTTGCTGAATGACAACCTGCAACTGGCGGTAGGCAGTGGCATCGGTTTTGTGCTGGCCATGACCGCGGCGACCCTGGCGCGCAAGGGCATCGCCATCGAGGCGCAAGCGAAAAAACGTAAGATCGTGCGCCGTAGCAGCACCCTGCCCTACAAAATGTTGGGCGCTATCGTGCTAGGCATCGGCATTGCTTTCACCTCCAAGATTGCCATTGGTAATGGCACGCTGGTCAGTCTGCTGTTAGGTCTTGCTGCCTATATCGGTTTTTATCTTTATTATGGTTTTGATCCGGCACGTCGCAATCCGAATGTTGCCGCTATCGGCATCACCTCCGAAGAAGTGCTAGAACTACTGGAGGAAGCGGAAACCAGGATTGCCGGCATCGAGGATGCGCGCGCAAAAATACACAACCAGGAACTCAAGGACCGCCTGCGACGTATCATTAGTGAGGCCAGAAATATACTCAGCACCATTGAAGAAGACCCGCGCGATGCACGCCGCGCGCGCAAATTTCTAAAGGTTTATCTCGATGGCGCCCAGCAAGTCACCGCCGGGTATGCGCATGCACACAAGCAGCTGGATTCTGTCGAACTGGATGCTAATTTTCGTCGCGTTCTCGACACCATAGAAACAGTCATCGCTGAGCAACAGGAAAAATTATTGGAGAACAATGCAACCGAACTGGAAGTTCAGATAGAAGTATTACAAATGCAGTTGGAAAAGGAAGGGGTTTCCTGAGCAGTAAAAACGAGCCCGTAGCTGTTAAAAAAATGCCAAGCAAGAGGAGTCACAAGTCATGACAAGCACGCACACAGAACATCCTAATCAGGAGATATCCGCCCTGCCAGGCACAGAACTATTACCGGAAGTGAGTAGCGACCTGGTAGCCTATTCACAGGCGGACGGCTCGAAAAAACAAATCATCGAAAGCCTGATGAAAGAAATTGACCTGAAAGATACAAATTCAATTATCTTTTTCGGCAGCAAAGCGCAGGAACAGTTAACGACCATATCCGATAGCATGCTTGAAGGCGTACGCAACAAGGACCTGGGTACAGCGGGGAGTTCACTCAACGACATGGTGACGGTGTTGCGTGGATTTGATGTTGATGAGCTGGACCCGAACAAGAAGCACGGTTTTTTCAAACACATGTTTGTTAAATTGTTTGGTGGCATGACACCGGTAGCCAAATTTATCCAGCAATACGAAGGTGTGCGCAAACAGATCGACGTCATCACGGACAACCTCGAAGGGCACAAAACGACATTGCTGCGTGACATTACCTCACTCGATAAACTGTATACCGCCAACCTGGACTATTTCCATAAGCTGGAGCTGTATATTTCCGCTGGCGAAGAACAACTGCGCGTAATCGAATCCGAAATCATTCCTGATTTCGAACAGATGGCAAAGAACAGCGAGGACGTGCTCAAGGCGCAGGAGCTGCGTGATATACGTACCGACCGCGATGACCTGGAACGCCGTGTCCACGACCTCAAGCTGACGCGCCAGGTGGCTATGCAGGGCCTGCCCAGTATCCGTCTGGTTCAGGAAAACGATAAGGGACTGGTCAATAAAATAAACTCGACCTTGGTCAATACCGTACCCTTATGGCGCCAGCAACTGGCACAAGCGGTCACCATTTATCGTTCGGCCGCGGCGGCCAAGGACGTCAAGGCGGCATCCGACCTGACCAATGAATTACTGGAAAAAAATGCTGAAAATCTGCGTGAAGCCAACCGTGAAGTGCGTGAACAAATGGAACGTGGAATTTATGATATTGAGTCCATCAAACGTGCCAATGCCAACCTGATTGCGACTATCGAAGAAAGCCTGCAAATCGCCGATGAAGGCAAACGACGTCGCGTCGAAGCCGAATCGCAATTGCTGAAACTGGAATCAGAATTGAAGCAATCACTGACTTCGGCCCACGCTCGCGCCAAGCCCGAAGCGGGTACAGGCAGCACACAGGGGAGCTAGATTATGGGATTGTTTGATAAACTGTTTGGTGAATTTGTTGATGTCATTGAATGGACCGATGATAGCAGCAACACGATGGTGTATCGTTTTGAGCGCTATGGCAATGAAATCAAGTATGGCGCCAAACTGACCGTACGTGAAACCCAGGTGGCCGTATTTGTTAACGAGGGCGAGGTCGCCGATGTGTTGTCGCCGGGTATCTATGAACTGGAAACCAAGAACCTGCCGATATTGACGACCTTGCAGCACTGGGACCATGGCTTTAACAGCCCGTTCAAAGCCGAGGTCTATTTCTGCAACACTAAACGCTTTGTTGACCTGAAGTGGGGCACGAAAAACCCATTGATGTTGCGCGACAGTGAGTTCGGTGCGGTGCGTCTGCGTGCCTTTGGCACCTACGCGGTCCGTATCGATGATGCCTTGAAATTCATTCGTGAGATTGTCGGCACCGATGGTCAGTTCACCATCGAGGAAATCAGTGATCAGTTACGCAACCTGATCACGTCACGCTTTGCCACTGTGATTGCCTCAGCAGACATCCCGGTGCTGGACATGGCCGCGAATTATGACCAGCTAGGTGATTTTCTCACCGATCGCATTGCCCCGGAGTTCGAGGAGTATGGCCTGGAGTTGACCCGGATGCTGGTCGAAAACATCTCGCTGCCACCCGTCGTCGAACAGGCACTGGATAAACGCACCAGTATGGGCGTGGTTGGTAATCTGGATAAATACCTTAAATATCAAACGGGTGCAGCCATGGAGGCCGCCGCCAGCAATCCGGGCGGTGGTGCAGCCGATGGTATTGGCCTGGGTGTAGGTTTTGCCATGGCCAATAAACTGGCCAAGGAATCGGATTCAGGTCAGGCGGCCGCGAGTACACCGCCACCCTTACCGCATCTAATGCAATACCATGTCGCCCTTGACGGTGAGGCCAACGGCCCATTCAGTTTGAACGAAGTGCGCGCACGTATTCTTAACGGTGAGGTCAACACGGATACCCTGGTGTGGGCGAATGGCATGGCCGAATGGAAACCTGCCGGTGAGGTGGCAACACTCAGCGACCAATTTAAACCGGACCTGCCGCCACCACTACCGTCCAGCTGATATGGATCACGCAGTAGGTGAGCTTTCCACGCGGGAGCTGACCGAGACACGTTACCCCTGTGAGCAATGTGGCGCTATGCTGACCTATGCGGTTGGCAGCGGTCAGCTGGAGTGCAATTATTGCGGCCACAGCAATGCCATTGTTCGTTCCGACGAGCCGATACGTGAAGTGGATTTCCATGCAGCCTTGCGCGAACTACAGCGGGCTGAACTGATTACGCCGCAAGAGAACGTCATAAAATGTGTTCAATGCGCGGCCCAGTTTGAACTCGATGCGCATATCCATGCGGGGGAATGCCCGTTTTGTGGTACTGCGGTCATTACCAGCACCAGCCATATCAAACCGATCAAGGCCAAGGCTTTATTACCGTTCTCGATCAGCGCCGATCAAGCTAGGGAGTACTACAGGCAATGGTTATCGGGCCTGTGGTTTGCTCCCAGTGCGTTAAAAGAATTTGCGCGTGAGGATTCACAGCTAAATGGTGTTTATATTCCCTACTGGACCTACGATAGCTACACCGATACGTCCTATTCGGGTCTGCGCGGTGATGTTTATTATGTACAGGTTAGCTATACCAGTTATGAAAACGGTCGCAGTGTTAATCGCACACGTATGGAACCGCGCATTCGCTGGACACCGGTCAGCGGCCACACACAAAGGCATTTTAATGACGTCCTGATCGGTGCAACACGCAGTTTGCCGAGAAAAATAACCGATTGGCTTGAACCCTGGGACCTGGAAAACCTGGTGCCGTACTCAGAGGCCTATTTAAGTGGCTTCAGTAGTGAGGTCTATCAGGTCGAACTCGACGAAGGTTTTAACCTGGCGCAAACCGTGATGGATAATGTGATTCGTAACGATGTCAGGCGGGGTATTGGCGGTGACCAGCAGCAAATTCACCGTTTGCAAACACAGCACAGTGAGACTACGTTCAAACATGTGTTGTTACCCTTATGGTCAGCCAGTTTCCAGTTTCGAAAAAAGACTTATCGATTTGTTGTTAATGGCAGGAACGGCAATATTCAGGGCGAGCGCCCCTATAGTGTCATCAAGATCGCGCTGGCGCTCACCGGTGTGGCCGTGCTGGTTGTCGGTGGTGCTGTCTGGCTGAATCAACAGGGGCTGCTGTAAGCGCCGATAGACCTTGCAGAAATACCGTCAAATGGTGATTTTTAGCCGTAATTATTCTTTTCGGCTTTGAAAAACACAGTGTATCAATATAACTGTGCTATCTTAGTGAAGGGACACAATAATATTAAGGAGAGAGTCATGAAAATAAAAATATTGGCCATTGTATTTACCCTGTTGATGAGTAATCTGGCGCTGGCGGACCATGGGTTAATCACCAAGCCAAGTGCTTTCAGTGTCAAGGAAACCATCGACCGCCTTGAAAATGTATTGAAGAAAAAAGGTATTGGCATCGCTCTTCGTTGGGCACATCATGAAAAGGCCAAGGGTGCCGGCATCAAATTGAGGCCGACTGAATTATTGGTATTCGGTAATCCCAAATTAGGCAGTCACATGTTTACCAGCCAACAGACCGCTGGCATCGACTTTCCGATGAAGGCACTGGCCTGGGAAGATGAAAAGGGTAAGGTCTGGTTGAGTTATAATAACCCCGCGTTTCTTGCCAAACGCCATGACATTGATGATCGCGAAAAGATTGTCGCTAAAATGACAGGCGCGCTGAATAAATTCTCGGATGTTGCCACCAAACCCTGATGTACGAATGAACCTGTCCAGAAATCATAAGCGTCACCAGCGCAAGCACGCTGCGGATGCCGGTGTCGATGCGGATACATTGCAACGGTTGTTGGGCGAACAACTGACTGCCCTGCCCTTCAGCGTGCCCGAGGCTGCGGCCGTACGCTTTGTGCAGTTCGTTCTGTTGCTACACAAATGGAACGGGGTCTACAACCTGACCTCGGTGCGTGACGTCAAGCTGATGCTGACTCGGCACATACTGGATTCTATTGTTATCCATCCTTTCCTGCAGGGTCAGCAGATACTGGACGTCGGCAGTGGTGCCGGCCTGCCGGGAATACCACTGGCCATTTTGAACCCACAACTGCATTTCACACTGTTGGACAGTAACAATAAGAAAACACGTTTCATCCAGCAGGCGGTTACGGAAATGGGGCTGGAAAATGTCAGCGTTGTTACCGATAGAGTGGAGGCATTCCAGTCCGAGCAACGTTTCGATACCGTGACCGCAAGGGCCTATAGCGCCATAGAAAACCTGATCGCAGGTGTCCAGCACTTATTGTCCGAGGACGCGGTGATACTGGCGATGAAAGGGACCTACCCGCTCGCAGAACTAGAATCGATACCGCAAGGGTTTCGCATAGACAGGGTCGAGCCATTGCAGGTACCGGGTATGGATGCCGAGCGCCACCTGGTTATTATTACGGCCACTGCCTGAGGGACGGTTCGCCTGCCCGCACTATATACGATATAATCATCGCATACAGAACGACCTGGCCCGATGAACAGCACCAGCCACAATACCGGAACCATTACCGATGAATAATCCAAGCCTTAAAATATTGTTAATCTGCGTTTCTTTATTGACCCTGAATACAGCCTGGTCACACTCGCCCGAAGCGCAGCCGGATAATTCCTGGTGGTGGGATGATGCCTGGTGGAATGAAGGTAAAATCCAGCCGCCGCGTAACTATGATGTCATCACCCGCGAAACCAGCTATACAAATGGTGACGTTGAGATCCCGGCGCTGATATTCAGGCCGAAACAAAAAGGCAAATTTCCCGGCGTCTTGTTTGTGCACGGACGACCGGGACTGGTCGACGAGATCAAACGTCTGGCCCATTGGATTGCGGCGCGCGGATTTGTTGTCTATGCCCCGGACCTGTATTTCGGCCGTGATATCGACCCACGACCGATCGAACATGATTATGTGCTCGAAGAAGACCTGAGCAAGGGCCTTGATCACATGATGACGCAAAAGGATATTGCCGGTGACAAGGTCTGCAGTTACTCGCATACCCGTGGCGGTTACTACTCATTGAAACTGGCGGTGACCAAGAAACGCCAACAGGATCGCCTGGCCTGTTATGTTTCCTTCTATCCACATTGGCAGGACCCGAACGCGGCCGAGCCCTTACAGGTATACAGCTATGCCAATGAGGCCGACGAGCTGAAAATCCCGTCTTTGATTTTTTATGGAGACGAGGAACAATACCAGCGACGCCGTGTAATTGAGACGGCCGCCGATAACATGTTGAAGAAAAAACGGCCGGTGCAGTTGGTCATGTATCCGGGTGTACAGCGTGGTTTTGATTTCAGGCCGGAGCGCGTGCGTCAGTTTGCAGACGACCTCGCTACCAAGGATGCTGTGGTCCGTGCCGCCCGCTTTATCCGCAAGCACCTGGGCGCGAAATAGGCAGCATTTTCCTTGCCGTCATGCATGGCCGTTAACCGTCTCAGTTCGCCCAGGCGCATGGTCGCCCCGGAACCGTATGCTTTGCGCTTAAGATCATGATTTTTCGATAGATAATGTCAGGCTACAGTTTCATACTAAATAGGGCTACAATAAGTTTCACTTTCTTATACAAATAATAAGCATGAGCAGGATAATAGCCGTTACCAATCAGAAAGGTGGAGTAGGTAAAACGACCACCTCCGTCAATTTGGCCGCCTCACTGGCGGCGACGAAACGTCGTGTCTTGCTGATTGATCTGGATCCGCAGGGTAATGCGACCATGGGTTCCGGCATCGATAAAAATGAGATCGAATTGTCCAGCTGTGATGTCCTGCTCGGTGATGCCGGCATCCAGGATGTGATCCAGCGCAACACCGACGTCGGCTTTGATATATTACCGGGCAATGCCGACCTGACGGCCGCCGAAGTGGGCCTGATGAATGCCGATGGCCGCGAGCAACGTCTGCGCCAGGCACTTCTGCAAGTCAATGATTTATATGATTATATTATCATCGATTGTCCGCCTTCGCTGAACATGCTGACGATCAATGCGTTGGCCGCAGCACAGGGTGTGATGATCCCGATGCAATGTGAGTACTATGCGCTGGAAGGCCTGACCGCACTGATGGATACGATTGAGCAAATCAAGGGTTCGATCAATAGCGGCCTCGAAATCGAGGGTTTGTTAAGGACCATGTTTGACCCGCGCAATAACCTCGCCAACCAGGTGTCTTCGCAACTGATCCTGCATTTTGGCGAGAAGGTCTATCGCACCATGATACCGCGCAATGTACGCCTGGCCGAGGCACCCAGCCATGGCCTACCGATACTGAATTATGATAAAACATCGAGGGGAGCCCTCTCCTACCTGGCATTGGCAGGTGAAATGATACGCAGGGAAGAACAACGTAGCGATATGGATTCACAATCCGCTACGGCTTGATTAAATCACTGGATAAAATTTTAAAAATCTCATGGCAACTAAAAAACGCGGATTAGGGCGCGGGCTCGATGCCCTGCTCAGTGGCTCCAGCACCGCCACCACCACTCCATCGACCGAGAGCAAACAAGCCGTAGACGGTGAGTTACGTGAGCTTGCGGTTGATCTGTTACAACGCGGTCAATACCAGCCGCGTACCAATATGCACCAGGAAAGCCTGGAGGAGCTGGCCGACTCCATTCGTGAGCAAGGCCTGGTACAGCCGATAGTCGTACGTCCTGTCGGCAAGGAGAAATACGAGATCATCGCCGGTGAGCGCCGCTGGCGTGCCGCGCAGATCGCCGGTCTGCAGGCCGTGCCGGTAGTCGTGCGTGATGTCAATGACCGTGCCGCGATCGCGATGGCACTGATCGAAAACATCCAGCGTGAAAACCTCAACCCGATGGAAGAGGCACGTTCCCTGCATCGCCTGATGGAAGAATTCGAGCTCACCCAGCAACAGGCCGCTGAAGCCGTTGGCCGTTCACGCAGTGGTGTGGCTAACCTGCTGCGTCTGTTGGAACTGAATGAAGAAGTGAAAATGCTGCTCGAGAAAGGCCGCCTGGAAATGGGCCATGCACGTGCCTTACTGGCGCTGAAAGGCAGGCAGCAGACCGACACCGCCAACAAGGTAGCCAAAGCAGGCCTGTCGGTACGTGAGACCGAGCAACTGGTACGCAAGCTTAACGAACCGGCCAAGGCCAAGACCGCTAGCACGCAAACCATGGACCCGAATATCAGGCGCTTGCAACAAGACCTGTCGGAAAAACTGGGCGCGGCGGTGCAGTTGCAATGCAAGCCCAATGGCAAGGGAAAAATGGTGATCAGTTTTAACAGCAATGACGAGCTCGATGGCATCCTTGACCACATTAAATAGCCCTGCCCTGTTACGCTGTCCGCTGCCAATGCCTGGTACGGACTGAGGGCTTTATTCACAATCCATGTTAAGTTATTGTTACAGCGAAAAAATTGTCACCATTTTTTGACGCCAAGCTATAAAAACAATATAAAATATTGATTATTATGAATATAATAATATTTTTTGGTCCAGCGAATCGGTTTCCCCAATAAAGCAATGCCTAAAAAGCCCTGCTCCCGAACATTTATTCCACAGAGTTATCCACAGGCCCGGTGGCCCAATATCGAGTGCCGGACAGGCCGGCAGACGGTGATGCGCTAATGGCGACTGCGCCGGAATCGAGATTTAGCAGCATCAAACACAAGCTATTGGTCGCGATCGGTGTTGAACAGACCCTGGCTAGCCATACCGAGAAGCTCGTTTCGGCGCTGGGCGCCGGCCTCGCTATCGCTGCGATCTTTGTAAGCAGCCACTGGCTACTTGGGCCTGTTGCCGCAGCTATCTTGGTGGCCTCTATGGGCGCATCCGCCGTATTGTTGTTTGCAGTCCCACATGGGCCATTGTCACAACCCTGGCCGGTTGCCGCAGGCCATGTCGTCTCAGCCCTGATCGGTGTTAGCTGTGCGCAATTGCTGATTAATGAAATTCTTGCTGCCAGTCTGGCAGTGGGTCTGGCCACCGGTGCTATGTATTATCTGAAATGTGTACACCCGCCGGGAGGTGCAACGGCATTGTCTGCAGTTGTCGGTGGCGAAGCGACGCATGAGCTGGCCTACCAGTTTGTACTCACGCCAGTACTGTTGAATGTTGCTATCATTCTATTAATAGGCCTTTTGTTTAATGCCCTGTTTGCATGGCGCCGTTACCCGGTAGCTTTGCATAGACTACAAAAAACGCATGATAAAGACACGGATGAACTAATACCTGCGGCCATTTCCCACGCAGACTTTGTTTACGCCTTAAGTCAGATAGATTCGTTTGTGGACGTCAATGAACATGAGCTGCTGCGCATTTATGGACTGGCCATCAACAAATCGCAGCAGTCTGTCTTTAAAGCTGATCAACTGCTACTCGGTCATTATTATAGTAATGGCCAATACGGTAAGGACTGGTCCGTCAGGTTGATTGTCGACCAATCATCCAGTGAGCAGGCGGACAAGGACATGATCATCTACAAGGTCGTCGCCGGAAAAGGCAGACGAACCTCCGGTTATGCGACACGTACGGCGTTTCAACAGTGGGCGAAACATGAAGTCAGCCGGGACGAGGAAAACTGGAAAAGGCTTGATTGATTTCACTGCGAGGGAACTGCGATTAACGACAATATAATCGGTTGATAGATATCGGCATTTCTTACATTACGTTAAATATAATTTATCAAAAACACATAACATATTGTATTAATTGTATATATTCACGTTGGCACCATACTTGCCCTTAACACAGAAGTTATCGAAATCGTGTTGGGAGAAGAAATGAATATACGCAATTATCTTATTAGGCCATGATCGTACTCGGCCTTGCAAGCACCTCTGTCCAGGCAATCACCATCAACTTTGAGATGGACGCAGTAGGGGACCCACTCAATGCGCCCTCTCTTTTTATTAATAGCGATCCACTAACATCGCTGTATTCTAGTCTGGGTATTAAATTCGGTGGCGGTGGTGCGATACTGAATAGTCGAAGTAATTTTGGCGCCACTGGATTTAGTGGCAATAATTTTCTGGCCTATAACAGCAACGCTAGCTTTGATGACAATTCGCCAGTGCAGAATTTCGATTCCATCTTTTTTGCAAGATCGCAAACATCGGTTTCGTTCCTGGTAGGGGCAAGAGAGCATCGTGCGCCTTCACCTCAATCCGGACCTAAATTCACTGCGATTGCTTTTGATAATAGTAATAATGTTGTTGGTCGATTTCATCAGCCCTTTCAGGATGATATGGAATTGGTAACATTTACCGGTAGTGATATTTCCCGCATTGAATATCGAAGCCCGGGTAATTGTTGCTTTGTCATCGATGATATTACCTTTAACAGTAATAACGGTTTTTCTACGAATATGACACCGGTCCCTGAGCCTGCCACGCTGGCGGTGATGGGCCTGGGTCTGGCTGGATTGGGGTTTAAAACAAGAAAAAAAGCAGTATAAGTATTACACTATTTCAGGACCCACCCATGTAGCGGGGTTTTTTTTAACGTCAGGGGAAAGGTACAAGATTAAAGATAAAAGTAATACGAGGCCATCAATAATTCGCCAGATTTTTCATTGTTCGACGCTTTTAGGAGTAACCACCAGCCAGGAAAAAAATAGCAGCATGTGGTTAGAAAAAAACAGCTTAGTCTTTCTTTTAATCTTGGTACTAGCTACTATTCTTCAATAGCTTCTACTATCATGACAACATGAAAAAATGGACTGTGTATATTCTTCGTTGTCGTGACAATAGCCTGTATGCCGGGGTTACTATCGATGTCAGTCGCCGGCTCGATGAACATAATCATAACGATCGGTTAGGTGCAAAGTACACGCGGGCGCGCAGACCGGTGGCGTTGATTTTTGAACGACACTTTGACACACGTTCCGAGGCCTGCAAGTTCGAGAGCCAGATAAAAAAATTGAGCAAACAACAAAAGGAACGGCTGGTCAGCGACTGACCGTTAATACTGATGCGTTATCGTGAAGGTGAATCTTTACAGCCACTGGCACATCACGCCAGTGACGACATGATTGTTGGCAGTACCATTTATGGATTGGTGCTAGGTATCGGTTTTGTCTATGCCGGGTTTCGTTTTAAGAAGTTCTGGTTGGCATTCTGGGGGGCAGGGCTGTCTATCGTCAGTGTTGTCTGCATGTGGCTGATGTTGCGCTGAGCATGATACAGGCAACCGACTAACCCTTCAGCCTCTGTAGGAGCGGCCATTGGCCGCGATAAAAAGTACCTTTCTTCATTGGCGCCCCCATCGCTGTCCCTGAGTGATGAGTCGCTAAATAGATTAGCACCTGCGGCATCCCGGCAATGTTGATCGTGGCGGGGGTGCCGCTCGTACCATGTTCATTGCATGTGTGAGCTGCGGCGTCTGATCAATGTTGAACAGACGCTTGCCATTCGAGTCACTGTTTAGTCGAATGCAGCCCCTGGCTTGGCACCGACCTTTTTCAATACCGTAGCCAGAGGACAAAATCCGGTGAACGCGGACTGCAACACATTGACGCCAACGAATGCCGTTAACCATAACCAGTTCAGATGATGGAACTGCGACAGAGTCAGACTGGACAGGATCACAACTCCGGCGAAAGCCATTACAATTTTATCTATACTCATGATGCTTACCTCGTTTGCGTTGGTAACAGGAATGATCAAAATAACCTATATTAGCATATTAACAAATAATATATCGATAATATGGATTCATCTGCCGACCAACATGCACGAATGCGCGTTTGCAGCAGATGCCTATGGTTTGAATTAGCGGTATCGGCCGAGAGTGGGATGACGCAAATTGATGCAGAAAAGGGCTAGTTATTAGTTAAATGTCATTTTTTTGGCAACCCAGCCTTTTTTTCTACTCAATTCAAGGGTATAATGTGCGTCCTTTTTGTTGTGAATCATGCTTTTCAGGGGGCTTTTCCCCCGTTTTTTGTCAGTTAGCACTCGCTATCAGCATTGGATTACTGTCGATGCTTGTAGTACTCAGAAAGCATCTTTAACTTATTGTTATTTTTACTATTTACTTATTACATGCATGAAGTTCTTAGATTAATAATCATTATATGATTATTTTCTAATTTGCCAGGAGCGCACAGTGAGCACGTTATTTTCCGGTCCCAACATTACACGTTTGATCATGGCCATTGTATTTATAATGATGGGCTACTACCTGTCCGGTGTCGCGCCTAGCGTTGAAATTGCCTGGGTCATCGCCATTTTATTGTTGACCATGTACCTGTTCATATTTGAAATCGTCGGTGTCGATGTCGCCGCGATCTCGATTATGGTGCTGCTCGGGTTGACCACGTTGATTGCCCCTTTTGTCGGCCTGGAGCAGGGACTGGTGCCCAACAAGCATCTGTTCGATGGTTTCTCCAGTAATGCGGTCATGTCGATTGTTGCGGTCATGATTATCGGTGCCGGCCTGGATAAAACCGGGCTGATGGGCACGGTGGCGACCTTTATCCTGAAAGTCGGCGGCAAGACCGAATCACGTATCATCCCGATCATTTCCAGTACCGTCGCTTTTATCTCCTCTTTTATGCAGAACGTGGGTGCTGCGGCGCTGTTCCTGCCTGTCGTCAGTCGTATTTCGTCACGTTCCGGGCTGCCGATGTCGCGTCTACTGATGCCGATGGGCTTCTGTGCCATTCTCGGTGGTACCATCACCATGGTCGGCTCTAGTCCGCTGATCTTGTTAAATGACCTGATCCTGACCTCCAACAAGGCCTTGCCCGCGCCCCAGCAAATGGAGACCTGGTCATTGTTCTCGGTAACGCCGATCGGCCTGGCGCTGGTAACGGCCGGTATTCTGTACTTTATCCTGGCAGGGCGCTTCGTACTGCCCAGCGGTACCGATGCCAAGGCCCTGGCAGAAGCGGTCAATCCAATGAAATATTTCAAGGATGTCTACGGTATCGATTACCGTATGACAGAATTTGTCGTGCCATTCGACAGCAAGCTGATCGGTGAAGATGTACTCGGTATTGAGAAGCGCCACAAGGTACGTGTGATCGCAATCTGCCGCGGCAAGGGTCAATCTCCCGTTTGGCCAAACAGGGAAACCCTGCTGGAAAAAGACCAGACTCTGTGTGTGTTGGCGGGTGTCGATGGGCTGGCATCCTTTGGCGAAGAAATTAAAGCAGAGCCGAAAAAGAGCCTCGATGTCTTCTCGGATCTGCTATCGAGTAACCAGGCCGGAATTGCCGAGATCGTGATCGCGCCGGGTTCATCACTAATCGGTAAATCAGCCGCCGACGTATGGTTACGTAAAAGCTACGGTTTCGCACTGATGGCGCTGCACCGTGGTGGCGACACCATACGGCAAGGCGAGGGTGCGCGTGATACCCCGTTCCAGGCCGGTGATACACTGGTCGGACACATCTCCTGGGAGGCGCTGGCACGACTGGAAAAGAATCGTGATTTTGTCGTTGTGACAACCGAATACCCGCATGAAGAATTACGCCCGCACAAGGTCGCTTGGGCTGGCCTGTTTTTTACGATCGCCCTGGGTCTGGTGATTTTCAGTGATCTGCGCCTGTCCGTCAGCCTGCTGGTCGGTGCCCTGGGCATGATCCTGACCGGCGTGATCAAGATCGAAGAGGCCTACCAGGCGGTCAGCTGGAAAACCGTATTTCTGCTGGCCAGCCTGATCCCACTCGGTCTGGCGGTGGAGACCTCGGGCACAGCACGCTGGATTGCCGAGGCAACATTGAGTCTGTTTGGTGAAGACCCGCAGATCTGGCTGGTACAGTTGGCCGTTGCCGTATTGGCGACCTTCTTTACCCTGGTCATGTCCAACGTCGGTGCGACCGTACTACTGGTACCGCTGGCGGTCAATATCGCTATCGGTGCGGGTGGCAACCCGGCGGTATTTGCATTGACCGTGGCCCTGGCAACCTCAAACTCTTTCCTGATCCCGACCCATCAGGTCAACGCGCTGATTATGGGGCCAGGTGGCTATCGCGTACCAGATTATATGAGGGCGGGTGGCATCATGACCGTACTGTTCCTGGTCGTGATGATGGTCATGATGAATATCGTCTACTAATGCGGTAAACCATATTGTATGAACAATGGACAAATAGTATGCTGCATATCAACGATTTATAAGATAATGTTCTTTGATAAAAGTGAAGCATAGTCTGCTACTAACAGCATTACTGGCAATATTCTGGCTGGCATTGTCAGGCCATTATGTTGCCTTTACCCTGATCCTGGGTGCCCTGTCTATTGCGCTGGTGATGTGGCTCAACTGGAAAATGCACATTAGCGATGAAAGGGTGCTGCCGCCTCTATTACTATTGAGATTGCCGCGCTACTGGATGTGGCTGCTGCTAGAAATAATCAAATCCAATATTCATGTGGCTATCAAGATCTGGCAACCACGCCTGGATATCCAACCCCAGTTTAAAAAAATACCCAGCCCGTGGAAGCGTGATGTAACCCGTGTGGTGCATGCGAACTCGATTACACTGACACCCGGTACCGTCACGGTCACCGTCGATAAAGACTCATTTCTGGTCCACAGCCTCACCGATGAAACCATGCAGGCCCTGGAAAGCCCCGAGATGAAAGAACAGCTTGAAAAACTGGAGCGATTTCAATGATCCTGGCGGTGACGGCAATCGCCTTGCTGGTCGCGATGGCCCTGACCCTGGCGCGTGCGTTGCTGGGTCCGAGTATTTTTGACCGTATTCTGGCCGTTAATACCTTTGGCACCAAGATTGTGCTGTTTCTCGGCGTGTATGGTTTTCTGACTCAGCGCCCTGACTTTCTCGATATTGCACTGGTGTACGCGCTGATCAACTTTATCAGTACCCTGGCGGTGTTACGTTTTTTTGAGTCCGGCCAGCTGGTGATGCCAAAGGACAAGGAGTAGGGCCTATGTGGGATACACTGATCAGTTACTGCAGTTACGCATTACTGCTAACAGGCAGTTTTCTGTCGCTGACTTTTGCCATCGGTTTGTTGCGCTTTCCTGATTTCTATACGCGCATGCATGCCGCCGGTGTGTCTGACACCTTGTGCGCGGGACTAATAGTACTGGGCCTGGTATTGCAGGCCGGCATCAGCCTGGTGACATTGAAATTGTTATTCATCCTGTTATTCCTATGGTTTACCAGCCCGACCGCCAGTTTTGCGCTGGCCAGGGCGGCCCATCGCGCTGGTTACGGGGTCAATGAGCAGCAGGAGGCGTCGTCATCGAACTCCTGATCAACATCATCCTGCTCGGTTTCCTGGCCGTGGTCGCCATCGCCGTTGCCGTGATGCGTGACCTGTTTGCGATAGTCATGCTGTTCGGTATCTACAGCCTGTTGACGGCCGGAATCTTTGTCTCGCTGGATGCGGTCGATGTGGCCTTTACCGAGGCGGCTGTCGGTGCCGGTATATCCACGATCCTGATTCTCAGTACGCTGGCACTGACGTCACGGGAGGAGAAGAAATCAACCCATAGCCGATTCCTGCCCTTACTGGTGGTGCTGGTCACCGGTGCCACGCTTGTTTATGGCACGCTCGACATGCCGGCGTTTTCCGATCCACAGGCGCCGGTGCATCAGCATGTGGCACCGCGCTACCTGGACCAGGCCCAACAGGAAACCGGTGTGCCCAACATTGTTACCGCCGTGCTCGCCAGTTACCGCAGTTACGATACCATGGGCGAAGTGACCGTCATTTTCACCGCCGGCATCGCCGTGATGTTATTGCTGTCCGCGTTTCGACACCGTGAGGACGAGGCTGGTAATCTGAATGACCTCAGTCACCATCCGGTACTCAAGTACGTCGCGCGGCTGATGATCCCTTTTATTCTGCTATTTGCGTTATACGTCCAGTTCCATGGTGACTACGGGCCGGGTGGCGGCTTTCAGGCCGGGGTCATATTCGCTGCCGGTTTTATTCTTTATGGCCTGGTTGTTGGTATCGACAAAACCCGAAGCATGTTCAGTGATTCGGTACTGCGCTGGTTGATGGCCAGCGGCCTGTTGCTGTACATCGGTGTCGGTGTTGTGACGCTGTTACTGGGTGGCGAATTCCTCAACTACAATGTGCTCGCGGCCGATCAGGTCAAGGGTCAACACTGGGGGATATTCCTGGTTGAGCTCGGTGTCGGTATTACCGTGACCGCCACCATGATCGCCATGTTCCTGGCCTTTTCCGAAGTCAGGAGGCCGGAATGAGTACCTTCATCGACCTGTATAATTACTGGATCTTTATTTTCCTGATGATGATCGGATTTTATATCGTCATCGCGCAGGGCAACCTGGTCAAGAAAATCATCGGCCTGAATATTTTCCAGACCGCGGTATTCCTGTTGTACATCAGTATGGGCAAGGTCAAGGGTGGGACCGCGCCGATCATCGTGGCCGGTGACGCGAGTTACTCTAATCCACTGCCGCACGTGCTGATCCTGACAGCGATAGTCGTCGGTGTCGCCACCACGGCATTGGCCATGGCCTTGATCATTCGCATCCGCAAGGCCTATGGCACCATCGAGGAACAGGATATTCACGAGCAGGATGCATCACTGTGATCAGTAGTCATCTGCCAGTCCTGCAGGTTATCCTGCCATTGATTGCTGCACCGCTGTGTGTGCTGTTACGCAGATCGTCACTGTTATGGTTATTGAGTTTCTCCGCCAGTCTGGGGGCGATGGTGATTGCGTGGCTGTTACTGCAACAGGCCGGCAGCAGCGGTGTGATCAGTTATATCCTCGGCGGCTGGGCCGCACCCTGGGGTATCGAGTACCGCATCGATACCCTGAATGCCTATGTGCTGCTGATTGTCACTGCGATCAGCAGCGTGGTATTGCTGGCAGCGAAAAAGAGTATCGAACAGGAGGTCCCACAACAGCACTGGCCGATGTTCTATGCCAGTTACCTGCTGTGTCTGACCGGATTGTTGGGCATTACCGCCACCGCGGATGCATTCAATGTATTTGTGTTTCTCGAAATCAGTTCACTGTCCAGTTATGCACTGATCAGTCTCGGTCGTGATCGCCGTGCACTAACCGCTTCTTACCAGTACCTGGTCATGGGCACGATCGGTGCGACCTTTATCCTCATCGGTATAGGACTGCTGTACATGCTGACCGGCACCCTGAACATGAATGACCTGGCGCAACGCCTGCCCGCGGTCGCGCAAACCAAAACCATGCTCAGTGCCTTCGCCTTTCTGTTTGTCGGTATCAGTCTGAAGCTGGCTTTGTTTCCACTACACCTGTGGCTGCCGAATGCCTATACCTATGCGCCGTCCATTGTCAGTGCCTTCCTGGCCGGCACCGCGACCAAGGTGGCCGTGTATGTGTTGCTGCGTTTTATATTTACTGTGTTTGGTGCAGACTATGCGTTTTCGGTGCTGCCACTGGCCGAGATCCTGATGCTGCTCGGTGTTGCCGCGATTCTGTTTGCGTCCCTGAGCGCGATCTATCAGGACAATATCAAGCGCCTGTTTGCCTATTCCAGTGTCGCGCAGCTGGGTTATATCACCCTCGGCATCAGTTTTCTGTCTGTCAGTGGCCTTAGCGCGACATTATTGCACCTGTTCAATCACGCATTGATGAAAGCGGCATTGTTCATGGCACTGGCTTGCTTGTTATACCGCCAGGGTGGCGTGAAGTTCAGTCATGTCAAAGGCCTGGGACGGCAAATGCCGTGGACGTTCATGGCCATCGTCATCGGTGGTCTGAGCCTGGTCGGCGTGCCCCTGACCGTGGGTTTCATCAGTAAGTGGTACCTGATACTGGCAGCCATCGAGCAGGGGCATTTTGTGCTGGTCGCCATCATTCTGTTCGGCTCCTTGCTGGCATTGGTCTATGTATGGCGTATCGTCGAACAGGGTTTCTTCAGTGCGAGTGATGATCATACTGACGTGAAAGAAGCGCCACTGAGCCTGCTGCTACCGACATGGTTACTGGTACTGGCCAATATCTGGTTCGGCATAGATACCAGCCTCACCGTTGGCGTTGCCGAGCACACGGCACACTGGTTACTTGAACTGCCTGCGCCCGTGATGCCAGGAGCGACACCATGAGTGCCGTTGAGCTGATGATTGCCAGTGTTTTTATTCCCTTTGTCGGCGCCATCCTGATGGCATTATTTGGTAGTAAACGTCTGCCCGGTGGGCATGCCAGGGAATGGCTTGCGCTGATAACATCAGTCACATTACTACTGCATGTTATTCCGCTGTTACAGGCGTTCCTGGAATCGAAAACAGCAATCACACAGACCCTGATCGAACCTGTTCCCGGCGTTGCTTTAAAACTGTCGATTGAACCACTGGGTATGATGTTTGCCGTCATCGCCAGCCTGTTATGGGTCATCAACACGATTTACTCGTTTGGTTATATGCGTGGCAATAATGAAAAAAACCAGACACGCTTTTATATCTGTTTTGCCATTGCGATCGGCAGTACCATGGGGCTGGCGTTTTCGGCCAACCTGTTCAGCCTGTTTGTTTTTTACGAAGTGTTGAGTCTGTCCACCTATCCATTGGTTGCGCACAAGGGTAATGAAGCCGCGAAGCAGGGCGCACGTACCTATCTTGCCATCCTGATGGGATCATCGATTGCTTTCTTCCTGTTTGCGCTGATCTGGACATGGGTGCTGGCAGGCACCGTTGAGTTCAAAGCGGGCGGCATCCTGCCTGAAGGTGTCAGTGCAACCACGACTGGGATTCTGTTACTACTATTCATGTATGGTATTGGCAAGGCAGCATTAATGCCCCTGCACCGCTGGTTACCCGCGGCCATGGTGGCACCGACACCGGTCAGTGCCTTACTGCACGCGGTTGCCGTGGTTAAGGCAGGCGTGTTTAGCGTGGTTAAAGTCATTCTTTATATCTTTGGGCCTGCTACCTTAGCTGACAATTTTGCCGCCAACTGGATCATGTATATCGCGGGTATCTCGATCGTACTGGCTTCAACTATTGCCCTGTACCAGGACAACCTGAAAAAACGTCTTGCCTACTCAACGGTCAGCCAGCTCTCTTATGTCACGATAGCAGCGATACTGGTGGCACCGTTTTCTATCATGGCGGCCGCCATGCATATCGCGGCACATGCCTTTGGCAAGATCACATTATTCTTTGCTGCCGGTTCGATTTATACCGCCACAAAGAAAACGGAAATCAGCCAGTTAAAAGGTATCGGCCGACAGATGCCATGGACCATGGGGGCCTTTGCTATCGGCGCCATTTCAATGATTGGTGTGCCACCGGCTGCCGGTTTTTTGAGTAAATGGTAT
>CAMYJO010000012.1:63993-138001 GCA_947258755.1 uncultured Gammaproteobacteria bacterium | reverse complement strand
GCGACCTTCACCGTCAGCCTGAGTAGCGCCAGCGCCAGTACCGTGACCGTCCTCGTCGATACCGCCGACGGTACCGCGACTGCGGGCAGTGACTACACCGGTCAGACCGGCACACTCGTGACCTTCAACCCGGGTGTAACCAGCCAGACCTTCGTCGTTGCACTGACCGATGACGCGATTGCCGAGGGTGATGAAACCTTCACCGCGACCCTGAGTGCGCCCAGCAATGCGACGCTGGGTACCGCGATCGGAACGGCGACTATTACTGATAACGAAGGCACACCAAGTGTCAGCATTGACAGCATCAGCGTGGCCGAGGACGTAGTCGGTGGCCAGGCGACCTTCACTGTCAGCCTGTCCAACGCCAGTGCTACCGCGATCAGCGTGGATGTGGTCACAGCAGACGTTAGTGCTACCGCCGGTGTAGACTATACCGCCGTGCCACTGACCACGTTGATGTTCGCCGCCGGTGAGACCACGAAGTCCGTGATCGTGACGCTGGCCGATGATGTCATCGCTGAAGGGGATGAAACCTTCACCGCCACGCTTTCTAATGTGACGGGTACTGCGACCCTGGGTACCGCGGTCGGTACCGCGACTATTACTGATAACGAAGGCACACCAACTGTCAGTATCGACAGCATCACAGCCGTTGAAAACAGCGGTAGCGCGACCTTCACCGTCAGCCTGAGTAGCGCCAGCGCCAGTACCGTGACCGTCCTCGTGCGACCTTCACCGTCAGCCTGAGTAGCGCCAGCGCCAGTACCGTGACCGTCCTCGTCGATACCGCCGACGGTACCGCGACTGCGGGCAGTGACTACACCACGGAACCAACACAAATCAGTTATACATTGAGTATTGGCGGTACAGGCCAGGATGGTTTTGATTTCACCTACCCGGCCTGCCCCACGGTCTGTTTCACGGTCGATGCCCCGGCCCCTATCCCGGTATATGTCTGTACCGATCGTAATCCGGTCACTGCATCGTTTAATCTGGAAACCTTGGACCCTGGAGCAACTGAGATCTATCAAACAGTAATAAAAGTGCTGATCTTAATACGGAGTAAGTTGATATGAAATACGTTCGCTTCATTAGTGGCATTACCTTTAATGACTGCGACTCAACTCCCTGACAATGCTTTTAATCTTTCCATCATGAGGTAATAACTCAAGATATATCTTTGCGTATCTAAGTGCGTCTTGCTGATTACCTTTGTCACGATTGAACAATATTAAACTGAAAAGAATATCAGTGTCATTCCGATGACGTGCATGAGCACCTTCAAGTAAACTAATTGCCTCCGTATTTTTACCCGCTGAATTCAGGGCCACTGCATACACATAAACAAATCGAGGATTGTTAGCATTCAACTCTACAGCCCTCTTAAAATATCCAAGTGATTTCCCTAATTGCTTCTGCCTGACATAAAGCAAACCTAGCGAATGATTTAAAGCTGCCTTATCACTTGCATGCTTGATACCTTCACGCAAGATAGGCTCTATCTGATTATCCTTCTTTTGTCTGCGATAGAGGTCGGCCAGGTTTATATAGGCAGGAGTATAACCTGATTGCAATTTAATTGCGTGGCGATAATATCTCTCTGCCTCATCAAGCTGGCCCAACTGTGTATAGAGCAATCCAAGGTTAACATTATTTTCAGGTCTGTCGGAATTCAGCATCTGAGATGATATATATTCATTTATTACCTTCTTAATGACATGTATCTGGTTTTCCTCTAATTGATCTTCTGGTACAGGCGCCAGGATACGCGCAGCTGTGATCCTTACTGCACGTACCGGGTCGCTTAAGAGATCAAATGCCAGGGTTAAACGGAGCTGGTGAGGAACAGCGTCTAATATATTCAATGCTTCAACGCGTACTAATGGATCCTCATCTTGCAGTGCTGAACGAACTACATCCAATAATGCAGGACTAAGATAGGCTTGGAGTTCATCTATAGCTGTAGCACGAACGATGTCGGGCACGGACCGGTCTTTTAAGATTTCAATTAATTGCCTGTCGACCCCCTCCCCTCCTTGACGTGCTTCATATAAAGCGTGTGCAAATTTCTGGTATCCTTCCTTGATTGCGCCATACCATTTCTGAATAGCCTCTGACGCCCAATGTGCTGACCTATCTATATGACAATTGTTACACGCATTGGGTACGCCAAGTTTCATTGTTAAATCTGGTCGCGGGATACGTATACTGTGATCTCGACGTTCGTCAATAACCATAAATGTTTTACTTGGCATATGGCACTCCAGGCAGTTGGATCCTGTTGAGCTAACCTTGTGTCGATGGTGATCAGTTGAAGTATATTTACTGGCCAAATGGCATTTGTAGCACACGCCTTCACCATCAGTCTTTGTTTTCAACGCATGGGGATCATGACAATCGCTGCATGTAACACCTTCCGCATGCATTTTACTTTGTAGAAATGACCCATAGACATAGACCTCATCCAATATCTGCCCATCTACATGATATAAGCCCTGACTAAGGACAGACGGAATATGTGTATCCAGTAATGGTTTTCCATGCACATAGTTTTCTGAAATAACGCTACGACGTGAATGACAACGTGCACACATTTCCACTTCGACATTTGACTTTTTTGCTATGCTACGTCTCGCATTTCCCGTGTCTTTATTTATTGTCCATGTAACATTTTTGCGCTCATCTAGTGAAATTAACAGCCCTTTCCCAGGGTCACGTTTCTTTTCATTACTATCTTGTCTTGCCCATACTATGTGCTTAGAACCCGCACCATGACATGCTTCACATGAAACATCGATTTCAGACCATAATGTATTGTAGGTATTACTTTCTTGTGAATAATTTTTTACGACATTCGTAGAGTGGCATTCCGAGCACATTACATTCCAGTTCTGGTAAACACCGGTCCAATGCAGAGGGTCTTTGTGATCAATTTTTTCGTCCGGATACAGGTGCATCCAGCGCTGCCCACCCTTCTCTTCTGCTCGGGCATCCCAGACTATGCTTAGTGCTTGCAGACGTCCATCAGGAAACTCTATAAGATATTGCTGTAAAGGTGCTACACCAAAGGTGTATTTAATTTCATAATCCTTCAGTTTTCCATCAAGACCTTCTGTATTGACGTAGAATTTATTATTCTTTTTATAGAAGCGAGTAGTGATATCATTGTATTTATATTTCTTATTGTGAAAATTGCCAAGAACTGTTACTTCATTTGCTTCTTGCATGGCGAGATCATGATGAGAATCTTTCCAGTCAGCAGATTGCTTTTGATGACAATTTGCACATATCTTCCGACCAACAAATGTTGGCATATTATTGTCTGATCGAACTATGCTTTGCCCTTTTATGGCGATACTTTCATTTATATATGAATTAACTTCATTATCTATAGACTCCACTGCATATGAAAGATCTATAGCTAATATATTAATACTTAGAAAAAGATAACGACATAGATTTGACAAAATTATCGACCCAAAGGTAGTAATGCCTTTAATTGTATCCATGCGCGACGTGGATTACTGATGACCACCCCGAATAGATGCACAGGATAGCGAAGTAATGAAGGCAATAGTGAAAAAGAAAACAAACTACCTGTCATTTTTGGGTCATATGAAAAATATTTCATCAGTGGGGCAGCAGCATGCTCACAATAACGAATTTCGCCTTTACTTAAAATCTTTTCCCATTGATTAACCACATCTTTGACGATACCAGTTTTCGCATTACCATGCTTGACTGTAGATGAGCCGTATTGAGGAATATCCAACATAGTCTGATCAAACTCCAAATCCAGAAAATCACATAACTTCTGAATTTCAACTGATGGATCGTCGACCAGGTCTTCAAAACGCAGCGTAATGAAACGTGGATGACCAGTCAGTGCGATAGCTAAATTATTTGCCTTTGACCACAGCTTGTTCATCGTAAAAGGATGATAATTAAACCAGGTGCGCACCAATTCTGATAGCGGCACATTTTTTCCACCCAGACGTCTCATTTGCCAACGATTTTTCTGCGATGCCAAAACCGCACGCGGGTCTCTGACAATGTGAATCACATGTGATTCCGGATAGAGCTCAAGCAATCTCTCGGCATAATAAATATTTCTTGGGGTTTGCTCACATGCAATTTCCTTACCTTCGCCCAACGCAAGCTCTGACAATACAGCAGCGAAAATTCCTGCCGCATTCCGCTCTTCCAGTGCGAGACTATCAATCAATTTTTGCGCGCGTTTGTTATCAGCAGCCGTTCCACTTGCCCTCCATATACCATGTTCCTGCCGTGCAAACAGCGTTGCGGCCAACTCCTGCATTTTAGTTTCAGACAATGCTTCCGGTTTTTTCTGTGGGTCCCATAAATCACCAAAATAATGCAATTCCTGCAAGCCAAGTATCTGTTTGTGTTTCCCTAGAATAAGGCTGAGCATGGTTGTGCCAGAACGCGACGCACCCGTAATAAATATTATACGCCCTTTATTTGCTGGAGTAGGGGTGTTGTGCTTATTCATAGGCTTCTTTACCGGCTGATTCCTAGTTCTTGTCAGCCATCATCTCCTTGTATCTGGCTGCCAAATCCTGTGCAATAATTGGTTAAATACGCTTATTACGTACATGTTCTCTACCCTTCTGCCCCATACGTTCTGACTCATAGGGCGTAGCCAGTAAGCTGAAAAGCATTTTTATATGCCTCAGGTATCCACTCAACGTAAATCTCATCCCCGCTTTCTTCAATAATTTCACTTTGTTCTAGATGATTGTAAGCGATGACGGGGCGTCCCAGCGCCATGTATTCAATAAGTTTAGTTGCGAAGTTGGTTCGATAATAAGTCGGAATTGTCGACCCGCTCAGCATTACCTTCACCACCGACAAAATTGAGCATGCGCACCCGGAATTATATTTGATTATCACTCATACCCCAGATCCCTGTTCAATTTACCTGCAATTGCATCAAATTTCTGCAGCATGTCGTCATTCAACTGCGTACGCCATTTCTCGTCTGCTGGTTTGATGCCACCGGATATATTAAAGCGCGCTGGATTACCCCCGGCTGAATGCACAATTATTTCATTGCCAAACTCAAGCATATCTTTCTGATAGGGTACACCCATCCACTCACATAAGCTTTCCATCGCCGGGCCCGGCGATTTAACAAAGTCCTCATAATGCATCATCATGCGATGCTCTTCCGGCACCCATTGTTTCAGCAAGTCCCTGGTTAATTGATGATAATGCCGCCAACGTTCAGCAGCCTTTAGTGCATCCATATATCTCATACGAGAGGTTGTAACGCCACGACCATCGCGTGCCAGATGCAAGATGCGAACATCATCCGGATACTGTTGATACAGATGGATAGCCTTACGTGGAAACTTGGATGCATCCACTATAATTTCCTTGTCCCATGCAGTTGAGGCCGCTCGATATAACTGCATGGTATTTTCTATGCTCTTTTTGATTGATGGCAATGTACGCCAACCGATACCACCCCAGGAAGGAGCTCTCAAAGCTGCTCTGTCAATCAAACTTCGAAACTTGGCTAACTGCCGCCGCCAATTGGTCTGATGAGCCTTATCCAGCTGAGAACCTCCCTTAGCCTGTATTGCATCCCCTAAATACAGTTCATATGGAGACAGACGCATATCAACCCCGGTCATGGATTGTAGCTCAGCAAAAACATCTGCCCATTCCGAGCATTCAGCCAGCATGTCCCCGCACGTGCATTTTCCTTGTATTGCCAGGAGCTTGGGTATAAACGAGACTTCACCGAGGTTCGCGATGACTGGATGATTCCCCAAAACAAGACTCAATAACGTTGATCCGCCATGTGGTGAAGATAATATATACAAGACCTTCATTAAGTCTCCTTCGTGAAATTATTACTTTTCAATATGACAAAACAATGCTTTAGCGCACGAATGTAACGCTTACTTGCTAATTTTTCAAGAACTTACGAATATTTATTGTACAACAAATTATTGTTCTAGCTTGCAATCTCAGCATCCACACAAGTAATCCCCACTATCATTACAGGCCATAGCAATCGATATAGACCTATTATTGTGTATAACCAGAATGTTTTCGGATACTGCAGGAATTACTTTAATAAGGATGTCGCCTCGATAAGGAAGCACCAGGCAAGCGCTGTCCGGGTTGAATTATGATTCAACCCGGACATTTGCCTTCGGCTACACTGATATGTTACCGCACATCTGCTGATATTAATTCGAACAGACACCCAGTGTCGCCAGATCAAACGATGATGTGACCGGTGTGCGTGACGCCCCTACATAAACTGGCACTCCGGACGGGCTGTCCAGTGAAAAGCATACATTCGCATTGGCCGGGAAACTGAAATCAAAACCATCTTGACCAGCGCCGCCAACATTGAGTGTGTAGCTAACCTGGGTAGGATCGGTTGTGTAATCCAGGATATCACTAGCTTCAATACTGAAACCGGTAACACTGGTAAACGCCTGATCCGCTACCACCGTTCCTGTATATGGACCCCAGGGAGCGCCACCGGCAGAAATACGTGCATACCAATTGTCCGTGCCACAGTCTTTCCAGACAAACACCGCCTGTTCAGTGCTGCTGTCATAGGTCGGCGCACCACAGGGCGAGGCCTCGTCGTCGGTTATGGTAGCGGTGCCGGTCGCCGTCCCCAATACACCATTGACCGCATTGCTTAATGTCAGTGTAAAGGTCTCATCGCCTTCCGCCAGCGCGTCATCGACCAGGGACACATTGACCGTCTTGCTGGTCTCACCCGGGTTGAAGGTCAGTGTCGTCAGTGGCACCGCAGTATAATCAGCCGGTGCAGTCGCGCTGCCATCGCTACTGGCCACATCGACGCTGATGGTCTGTGAGCTCACCTGCGACAGGCTCACGGTAAAGGCCGCCACGCCACCGGCATCGTCCTCGGCCACGCTGATGTCATTGATGTCGATCGTGGTCGGCAGGTTGCTACAGGCCCCCAAGGTCGCCAGATCGAATGGTGCCGTTACTGGCGTGCGAGCAGCCCCGACATAGACCGGTATCCCATCCGGAGTATCCACGCCAAAGCAGACGTTCGCATTGCTCGGGAAGCTGAAATCAAAACCATCCTGTCCTGAAGCAGCCATAGTCAGTGCATACGCTATCTGTGTCGGGTCACCGGTTTCCAGGCTGAAGCCGGTGACACTGGTAAAGGCTTGATCGGCGATCACGCTACCATCATAAGCCACAAATACCCCACCCGCTGTCATGCGTGCCTGCCAGCTACCATTAGTGCAGTCTTTCCACACAAACACGGCCTGCTCGGTAGCAGTATCATAAGTCGGTTCGCCACAGGGCGATGCCTCGTTATCGGCAATGGTGCCGGTGCCGACCGCGGTACCCAGCACACCATTGACCACGTTACTCAATGTCAGTGTAAAGGTCTCGTCACCTTCGGGCAACGCATCATCAATCAGGTTCACGTCGACTGTCTTGCTGATCTCACTCGGGTTGAAGGTCAGGGTTGTCAGTGGTATTGCAACATAATCCGCAGCCGCGGTCGCCGTACCATCGGCACTGATCACATCGACACTGACTGTCTGTGTGCTCGCTTGTGACAGGCTGACCGTGAAAGTCGCCACGCCACCGGCATCGTCCTCGGCCACGCTGACATCGTTGATCGATACTGTTGACGGCAAGTTGGTACAAGCGCACCGGTTTCCAGGCTGAAGCCGGTGACACTGGTAAAGGCTTGATCGGCGATCACGCTACCATCATAAGCCACAAATACCCCACCCGCTGTCATGCGTGCGTGCCAGCTATCATTAGTACAGTCCTTCCACACAAACACGGCCTGCTCGGTAGCAGTGTCATAAGTCGGTTCGCTACAAGGTGATGCCTCGTTATCGACAATGGTACCGGTGCCGACCGCGGTACCCAGCGTGCCATTGACCACATTGCTCAAGGTCACGGTGAAGGTCTCGTCACCTTCTGCGAGCACATCGTCTGCAATCGCTACGTTAACAGCCTGGCTTGTCTCACCTGGGTTAAATGTAAGCGTGGTGCTTAGCAACGCAGTGTAGTCTCCCGGAGCAGTCGCTGTACCATCAGCACTAGCGACATCAACAGTGATTGTCTTCGTACTTGACTGCGACAGGCTGACCGTAAAGGTCGCCACACCACCAGCGTCATCCTCGGCTATTGACACGTCATTCACTGAGATTGCCGGCGGCAAGTTCTCACAGGGGCCCAGAGTATTTAAATCAAAAGGAACTGTTATCGGTTCACGTGTAGAACCCAGCAGCACAGTCACGCCTACCGGAAGATCCACGCCAAAACAAGCCGGCGCACCTGCTGGATAGCTAAAGTCAAAACCATCCTGGCCAGTACCGATTATGGTGAGGGAATATGCAATTTCTAATGGATTAGTGGTAGAATCTAATACGTCACCTGTTTCCAGATTAAAGCCGGTGACACTGGTAAACGCCTGGTCTGCTAGTACTGTGCCGGTATAAGTCACCGAAAGTCCACCAGCCGTCATCCTGGTATGCCAGCTATCATTTACACAGTCTTTCCAGATAAACAAAGCCTGCTCTGTGGCTTTATCATATTCGGGTTCTGCGCAAGGTGAGATTGGAACAGCGCCAAGTACTACTTCTTCATACGTGCCACCTTCAGTAAAGCGATATAATTTATCTGCCGGTACATTCGAAAACTGATCAACAATACCACTTGGCCATTCAATCTGAATATCGACCAGGGTATTACCGGCAAGACCGAAGTGAATTCGCTGGTGATCCTGAGACCATCGATGATAGCCACCATCCTGCATCCTCAACTGGGTCGTACCCGCAGCAGTGGCCAGAACTTTTGCACCTATTCCGTCTCTGTTACTGGTGGTACCGACCAGATCGATTTGTATCCAGTGATTTGAATTCCCGGCATTACGGAAGAGCTGTTCGAGTCCTGAGCGCGAATCAGGAGCTTCCGGTAACAAATTCAGACCGTTACCTACATACAAATCGAGAAACCCATCTACATCAAAATCCGCAGAGGCTACATCACCTCCGACGCCGACTCCGAGTCCTGAGAAACCAGCCGCTCCGCCGGCACCCGGGACCAGGGTAAAGATTCCGTTACCCTGATTTTCATATAGTCTGTTTTCAAAGTTTTGCACACCACCACGACAACTCAGATAGATATCAATATCCATATCATTATCGAAATCACCGGATGTTGCACTGACACAGGACATCAGATCGTTCAGACCACGTATGGGTGCCTCGTCCACAAAACCGTTCAGAGTATTCATCTGCAGTGCCGGCTTGATAGGTAAGTCACCAACCTGTTGATTCGTTGTAATAACATTTAGAAGAGGGTCTACACCGGTCACTATCCAGTAACTGGAATCAAACTCACCGCCAGGAGATAACGACATTTCCCAGGTACCTGTAGTGTTATCATAACCAATATACACACCATGATCGATGGCCGGATCATTAGGCATTCTACCCCATGTCGTCGGGTCTGCAGGATCCAGGGTAAAGAGAATCGTCTCATCACCACTAAACCCAGAAGGATTCCAGCCGGTTGAACCAATGAATATTTCAGTTCTGTTTCGACGGATCCAATGCATCTCGATAGTGATCGGGCCCGTGCTTTCAAACGTAAAGCCTGTTTCGTGACTATTATTGGCAATTAGCTGCGCTTCAACAGTATTGGCATCCTTTGATAGGGCTTCCGACAGACGTAATGCACCGCGTACGATAAAAACATCAGTGCGTAAGTCACCATCGAAATCATCTGCTACTGAATCATTCATAATGTCTACGACAGGAACTGTAGAAGTAGCATCTGTAAATGGCACTGTACTGGTATCATAGACTTTGTTCGGCCAAGAAACGGGAGTTAAGCATAAAAGTTCAAAAATATTGTCATTAGTCAGGTCGATCAGCTGCCCATACTGGTGACTGGCATTGCAGATAAAACCAGTTTCAGATGTTTTATTAACAAATGCGCCCGTTACATCCTGTTCATAAAATCGGTTCGTACCACGAATGATTGATGCGAAATCAAGCAAACCGTCAGCGTTATAGTCGAACCAGATTGGCATTCTTCCTGCCAAGGTTTTATTAGTCAGTCCAAATTCGACACTACGGTCAACCAGAATACCACCTTCGTTAACCAGAAACTGGTCATCAACAGCTGCGCCGAGCATAATATACAGGTCCTGGTCACCATCATTATCAAAATCAGCCCAGGTACCACCATGCTGGTCTCGATAAGGATAGGTTGCCCATATACTGGTTTCGCGCCATCTGTCAGAGAAATTGCCGGTACCCAGATTGACATAGAGGCTAGGATCATCCCGATGGTGATTGACGAACAGATCTGGCCAGCCATCTCCATTCACATCGCCCCATGATGCGCCATAGGACTCTGCAATTTTCTCAATACCGGAACCAATTGTTACATCCTGGAAAGAAATCGCTGCAAGAGATGCTACTGGGAACGCAAACAACAAGAAGAGAATTAATAGTGTCCTGTCAATGAAACGGTCAGTACGTCCAGTGTTCTTTTTCATAATAGATCCCAATTATATGTTGTTCACGCGTTGTTAATATTTAAATCTCTGTTTACAAGCCAAAATTACCAAACATACCACCAGCATTGTTATGCTTTATTGTACAAGAGTTTAATTATATTTAACAATGCAATAATTACCTAATATGTATCTGTATTGCAAAAATCGTGCAAAGTTTTTTATTTATCATGAAAACAGGTAGTTATGGGGATTATTGTATTTGTGTGTATATGATACTGTAAAAAAAACCGACACTGTCTCAGGGTTTTGGCGATCATGAGCTCTATTATTCGGTCAGACGACAATTAAGCGCTGGCCAGGACCAGATAAAAAATAAATTTATTATCAATAACTTTGCTGACAATGCCAGCGCCAGGCCGTTTCGATGACTTTTTCAATATCGGTATATTCCGCAATCCAGTTCAAATCTTTAACCGCGCGCTGACTATCAGCAATTAACACCGCGGGATCCCCTGGTCTGCGCGCTTCGACACTGTAATCAACAACCTTACTGGTCACCTCAGTCACAGCATTAATGATTTCCATCACACTGAAACCGGTACCATTACCCAGGTTGAATGCCATTGCTCCCTTGTGACTGCCGAGATAGTCGAAGGCTTTCAGGTGTGCCTGACATAAATCATTGATATGGATATAGTCCCGCACACAAGTACCATCCGGGGTGTCATAATCATCGCCAAAGACCTTTAATTGTATACCTTCCAGCAGCAAGGACCTTAGAATATTCGGAATGAGATGAGTCTCCGGGTCATGCGATTCGCCGATCTGCGCAGATGGATCGGCGCCTGCCGCATTAAAATACCTGAGACTGACCGAATTGATGCCATAGGCACGGGCATAATCATTAAGCATGGTTTCGACCATGAGTTTAGAATGACCATATGGATTGATTGGTTGTTTAGGGTGCGCCTCATCTATAGGCGTGTTTTCCGGGTTGCCGTAAATCGCAGCCGTAGACGAGAATATAAACCTGTCCACGCCTGAGTGTCGCATTTGCTCAAGAAGATTGTATGTACCGACGACATTATTTTCATAGTATATAGCAGGCTCCACAATTGATTCACCGACGAGTGATCTTGCAGAAAAATGCATCACACCGGCAAAATCATGCTGTTCAAACAGGGCTTTTAGGTCCGACTTGTTTAACAAATCCCCTACAACCAGCGTGCCCCACTTCACAGCTTCTCTATGGCCAGTCGACAGGTTATCAAATACAACAACATCATAGCCGGCCTCACTAAGCATTTTTACCATATGAGACCCAATGTAGCCTGCTCCACCACAGATCAAGATTTTCATTCCAAATACCCTTGATAAATTTATTCTGGATTAATCCGCATTCAGTATCCTGACTACAGGAATAGCATGCAACTGCCTACCTATGTCACTATATCATTGAATAATTAAAACTTCTCGAAATTATCAGGCTCATACATGACGGAGAGTGGCTGTAGACATACGAAAATAAAGTATCAAATGGTGACTGGAGACCATTCTATTGCTTAATACCATACTTGTTAATCAGGTCATAAAGAGTCGGCCTGCTAACACCAAGCAAGCCTGCCGCCTTGGAGACATTTCCATCGACATGCATAAGCGCCCTGATCGTGGCTTGCTCTTCCGCCTTATCCCTGACCTCGCGTAGATTTAAACTCATTTCTTCCTGGCCTGGATCCTGCAATTGCAATTCCTCGGCAGTCACATAAGCGGCATCCGCCATGATCACCGCGCGTTTGACCCTGTTTTCCATTTCCCGTACATTGCCAGGCCAGTCATACTGTTCAATGGCAGACAAAGCGTCCTTGGTAAAACCCTTGACCTTACCACCATTCTCATCGGCATATTTCTTTAAAAAAGTATTGGCCAATAACACGGCATCACCTGTACGATCTTTCAGACGCGGGATTTCAACAGTGATTTCACTGACGCGATAATACAAATCTTCACGAAAAGTTCCTTCCGATATCATGTCAACCAGATTTCTATGTGTCGCACAAACTACGCGCAAATCAACTGGTATCTCATTTCGACCACCGATCCGCTCTATGACCCTCTCCTGAAGAAATCTGAGTAATTTAGCCTGTAATGACATGGGCAAATCGCCAATCTCATCCAGAAACAATGTGCCGCCATTGGCGGTTTCAACTTTACCGATGGTTTGCTTGGAGGCACCGGTAAAGGCACCTTTTTCATATCCGAATAATTCACTTTCCAGTAAATTTTCAGGGATGGCCGCGCAATTAATGGCGACAAAGCGCTCGCTACTACGCGGGTTTAGCTCATGCAGAGCGCGCGCCAGGACTTCCTTCCCCGTGCCACTTTCGCCCAATAACAAAATGGTAGCGTTGGTCGGCGCCAGCTTCTCGATCATCCTGCTGACTTTCAACATCTCCGGACTACTGGTGATAACGCCATCTAGCGGCGACGTAGCCTGTCTTTTAATCAGGTCTCTATTCTCTTTTTCCAGGGCATACATCTGGTATGCACGGTCGATGATAATCTTGAGCACGTCCGGATCTACCGGTTTTTGATAAAAATCATAGGCCCCCAGGCTAATCGCTTTCAGTGCATGTTCCCGATCATCATTCCCGGTCACGACTATTACCTTCGTATTCGGTGCAAGCTCAAGAATCTCCTCGAGCGCAGCCAAACCTTCACTGACATTCGCAGGATCCGGCGGCAGCCCAAGATCAAGCGTGATCACCGGAGGTGAAAAACGTCTGAGTGCGACAATCGCTTCTTCACGATTATCCGCAATTTCTACATCATAACCCTCAAATGACCATTTCAATTGTTTTTGCAGGCCCGGATCGTCCTCTACTATCAATAACGGCCTGTCAGTTTTGCCTGATCCTTTCACAATTCTGCCTCTACCTGTTCTTCTGACTCGACTACTGCAGGTATGCTTAATTTGAATTCTGTACCTTTTCCAGGATCACTATTCACCACAACTTCACCACCTAGAGATTCAATAAATTCACGACATTCATATACACCCACCCCCATCCCGGCATTACCTTTAGTGGTAAAAAACGGGGCAAACAATTTTTCCTTAATAAAAGACTCATTCATACCACAACCACTGTCCGCAACATTGATAGTGACTATATTATTATTATATTCAACACCAACCTTGACGTAGCCGTCATCTTCCGTTGCTTCTTGGGCATTTTTTATAATATGACCGACAACAGACTGGAAACGATCAGGGTTGGCCGATATTGTGACATTATTATAGGAACAAAGTAAATCGGGATAAGGCAGGTAGGTATTATGGGCGCGCACCACCTCTTCCATAGCATCCTGGATATTAATGTTTCCTGCAATCTGGGCACTGAAACGGCCCTGCTTCAGCTGAGTTAACAAACGCTCCATTTTTTTCGATGCATACTGAACCGTCTCGAAAGCATCATCTACAAATTTGGGATTGTCTTTAAATTTTTCAGCATTGCGGGTAATCAGGTCAAGCTGAGCAATAAGGTTTTTCAAATCATGAACAACAAACGCCGATAAGCGATGGAAAACTGCGAATTTTTCCGACCTGGCGAGAGAGTCAGAAGCCTTCTGAAAAATCAGGTAACTGACCGCCTGCATACAGGCCGTCTTTAACAGATCACGATCCTCCCAGTTGAGCGTTCGCACCATACTCGACCTCGCTAACACGATGAAGCCATACAGCTTATCGCGGTGCCGTAACGGGATAACCAACCATGCGCCCTGTAAATCCTGTAACCATTGCGGAATCACCAAACCCATGTATCGCTCAGGACTTCTCTGCACCTCATTGAGATCGATTATCCAATCCCTTTCCTTTAGAAACCGGGCAAACACTCCATCCGCCGGTTCCAGCTCGGCTACCTCCTTGATGCCGACATGAGCAACATCATAATAACTCATCTTGTTATCGTTCAGCAGCCATAGCATACCACCTTTACTCTTAACCAGTCCGGCAATAGAATTAATAACGGTAATATAGAGCCCATTCTCCTCGATTGCCTTCGATAACTCTTCAGTTATTTTCGTCCATTCCTCACGATAATCATACTTATAATTAAAGAAGTTTTTATTGATAAAGACCTTAATCCTGTCTCTTAAATTGCGTGACAACAGGGCCATAAATAACAACAAACCGGCCGACGACAAATACACTACCTGGATTGTAGCAGTCCATTTTCCACCATACTGATTAATGTAATAACTCACCAAGGCGACAAGAAAGATATAAATACCAATACCCAGCAAGCTCGTCATATGAAAGACAAATTGCTTGGAAACAAATACATCGATCGACCAGTTCGGGTTACGCTGAGCAGATAGTGTTAACATTGGCACAACAACTACCATCAGAAAACCACGACCAGACCACAGCTCCTTATCAACATGATCAAATATCAAGGCATTCGAGTACAACAAAAAATCAGCGATAAAAACAAGCCCTATGGCGATATAGAGATACTTCAATACCTCGCGAGTATCAGGATGGGCATTTCTGAATAATTCAGTCAGCAAAAAAATGCCAATAACAGACATCAACAAAAGACTGCCAATTACAAACATATAGTCAATATGGAATGCATACTCTTCTATCTTCAAGTTATAATTGACATACAAGGTCCCAACCAGGATCACCAACGAGAAAATATAAACAAGGTTATGCAGTAGATGATAAAAGAATTCATGCTGACTAGCCTTATAAACCGACTTTAGCAAGCCGAACATAAAGGCATACAGAAGTATATTTCGCAGAACCTCAAAGAATAATACAGAACGGAAGAAAAACCGTTCATTATACCCACCCATGCCAGCAGCGAAGGCCCAGGCAATTACAGAAGCCACGACGAGTAGTAATATACCGCCCTGCAATCTACCCTTCCAATGGGAGATTAATAATAATTCCAGCATGACAAATAGCGCAGCGCTGACAAAGTATCCAGCAGTAACAAGGCTCATATTAAAAACCCTGGGTTTACGATACAAGTCAGCCCAACAAAACTCATCGACCACCCCGCTGCCACAGGATCGCCTGTACTGTTTGAAATAAAATAAAGGCGTCAAACATCAGACTATAGCGCTTGATATAATATAAATCATATTGTAATTTTTCGATGGCATCCTGCTCAGAAGCACCATACGGATAGGAAATTTGAGCCCAACCAGTTATCCCTGGCTTGACTTTGTGTCTGAGGTTGTAGAATGGGATTACCTGTGCAAGCTTGTGTACAAATTCCGGGCGTTCAGGACGCGGACCAACAAAACTCATTTCGCCTTTTAGAACATTATACAACTGCGGCAGCTCATCAATGCGTAGCAATCGGATCACATTGCCGTTCTTGGTGACCCTGCCATCGCCTTTTTGCGCCCATTGCGCACCACCATCATCTTCGGCACCCTCCATCATACTTCTGAACTTAATGACATTAAAACTCTTACCATCCATACCGACCCGTTCCTGCCTGTATAAGATCGAGCCCTTAAAACCCGACTCAATCCAGATTGATAGCGCCGTTAGCAGCATGATTGGTGAGGTCAGCAATAGTAAAAGACTGCTGGCAATAATATCAAAAAACCTTTTGCCGAAAGAATTCGCTACGGCCCTGGTATAGCCTTCGGAAAAAATCATGGAACTCGGTTGCAATGCACTCAACCTGATTTTTTTAAGCTGTCGTTCTATAAAATCACTGACTTCTGTAACCAGAATACCTTCCATTTTACATTCCAGGATCTCATCCACAGGAAAACTTCTTCTTCTGTCATCTACAGCCACCACCAATTCTTCTATCTGGTTTTTTGTAACATAGGACAACAAAGACTCATCGATACGAATAATATTTTCTTCGGAAACCTTGGTGTTTTCACCAACCACATAAAGAAAACTCATGATTTTTATGCCATAAAGATCAGATTTTCTGCGTAACTCCTCAACCATCAATGCCTTCTTGCCAGTCCCTATAATAAGCGCTCTACTACGTGTTGCATCATGGTCAGATATATTAAAATGCAATGTCCTTATTAGCACGATCATTACCAACGAATATAACAGCGCTAGCAACATCGTGGATCGATTAACAGATATAGCGGGATAAGAATAAAAGATAATCGATAAAATAGTCATGCTTAAGATCAGACTGAAGAAGATCTTAATTAACACATAAAATCCTTCACTCTCTTTTCTGTGTCGCCAGTACATACCCATAAAGGTCATACAAGATATGCTAATAAACGCAAACAGAATCGCGCGCGGCACCAGCCAGTCGACATCAAAAATATTTTTTCTGCCGAGACCCAACGCTTCGCTCATGACGACGCCCGCAGCAATCGCAGACAGCAGGATGCATGTCTCAATGAAAAACAGCAGTAAAAATGAATTCGGGATATAGTGGCGAAAAATACGAAACATTCAACTAATATTCCATACAGGCCCACACAGCATGCTGCAAAATATACTCCGGCTATAAATGTAATTCTGTGTGTCAGCCATTATAACTCCATATATTTCATTATATAGAACCTCTTAGCCATCACATGAATGGCATACTTCAGGCTAGTTTTCATTCGTTTACGTATATGATTGCGCTCGATTATTTTTATTAGCACGTGCTTGTAAGCGAAATCCGCGTAGAGGTCTATATTGACCTTAGCATGTTAGCATACATGACTGATTATACATAAATTTTTGTTTCAACAGTACTTTTGTCGCTTGACATCCCCAGTTAAAAACTCTAGATTGTGCGCGTTTCCAGGTGCCCTGCACGGCGTACTGCCAGGCCGGGTGAAACGGGAAGCCGGTGCGACTTTTCTCATAGGTCAATTCCGGCACTGCCCCCGCAACGGTAAACGAGATAAGGTACGGCTTTCATCACCACTGTGCACAGCATGGGAAGGTGTCGTACCGGGATAAACCACTCGTGAGTCCGGAGACCGGCCTGGATCAATCGTATCTGTCGCGGCGGGCGATGAGTGAACACGGGGTCCTGTTCTCTTACACACGCTTATTCCTCCCTCGCGCCAGTATTACTTCAGACATGTTTGAGGAAACTGCCGTGAAAAACACACCCAAATCAATAAAAACATTACTATTTACTCTTCAAGTGACAATACTCATCACATCAACAGAGACTGTACTAGCTAGCGCAGAACCCGAAGCCGTTATCATCACCGCCACACGAACCGCCAGAACCATTGACGACACCATGGCCTCAGTCAGCGTGATCAGCAGAAAAGATATCGAACGCTTACAAGTCCAGTCCATACAGGATTTATTGCGTAATGAAGTGGGTTTCAGTGTAGCCAACTCCGGTGGCTCAGGTAAACTCAGCAGCACCTTTATCCGCGGCACAGAATTCGACCATGTGCTGGTACTGGTGGATGGTATTAAAATAGGCTCCGCCACTTCCGGCGCCACTGCATTTCAAAACCTGTCGATCAACAATATCGAACGCATTGAAATAGTCCGTGGACCACGTTCCAGCCTGTATGGCTCAGAAGCGATAGGCGGCGTCATCCAGATATTCACCCGCAAAGGAAGCAAACAAACAACACCGGATTTCAGCACCAGTGTTGGCAAATACAATACAAAAAAGGTCCACGTAGGCGTCTCGGGCGGTGGCAAGCAGGCATGGTATAACATCGGCCTCAGTGGCTTTAATACCGAAGGCTTCAATTCTTGTACGGGCAAACCCTTTCCCAATGGTGCTGGATGCTTCACTGTCGAGCCTGATAATGATGCTTATCGCCAACGCTCGGCATCACTCCGGGCTGGCTATCGCTTCAAGAATGGCATCGAAACCGATTTGACCTTCAGTCACAGCCAAGGCGATGCAGAATTTGACGGCGATTTTCAAAATGAGGGGGATACAGTTCAACAAGTCGTAGGTGGCTCGGTAAAATTCACCCCCACTGACGACTGGCTTGCAACTGTGACAGTTGGACGCAGTCTTGATCAATCAGATAATTTCAAGGATGGAGCTTACGCCTCGACCTTCGATACGGAACGCGACTCACTGTCGTGGCAAAATGACATCACGTTCAACAACAACCATTTACTGACAGTTGGCCTGGACTATCTAGACGATCAAGTTGATAGCTCCGTTCTCTACAATGTGACGTCACGTGATAATAAAGGGATCTTTACTCAATACCAGGGCACTTATGCGGCCAACAACATCATCGTCGCGGCAAGGCGTGATGACAACCAACAATTTGGCAGCCATTCCACCGGCAGCCTGTCATGGGGTTACAACTTCAAGTCAGGCATCCGCTTGACCGCGGCCTATGGCAGCGCCTACAAGGCACCGTCATTTAACGAGCTGTATTTTCCGGGTTCAAGCAACCCCAACCTGGCACCGGAATCCTCAAAAACGCTTGAAGCCGGCATCAAAGGCAAGGCTCGCTGGGGACGCTGGGATGTCACCGCCTTCCGTACCGAGGTCGATGAGTTGATCGCCTTCGACAGCACCACTTTCACTCCGGTCAATATCAATTCGGCGGCCATCAATGGCATTGAGGCCCGCGTACAATCCAAATGGTCCAGCTGGGATGTCGATGCCAATCTGACCCTGCTTGATGCTAAAAACAAATCTACCGATCCCAATTTAGGCAATGAATTGCCTCGCCGCAATAAACTGGCTTTCAACATCAATCTGGATCGCCAGTACGGCAAATTCCACACCGGTATATCTCTACATAGTCGCAGTAGCAGCTACGATGACCTCGCTAATAACCGAAAAATAAAAGGCTACACCACGGTGGATGTGCGCCTCGCCTATCATTTTGCCAAGGACTGGTTACTACAGGCACGCATCGATAATCTTTTTGACAAGGACTATGAAACCATCTCTTTCTACAATCAGCCCAAGGGTGACTTTTGGCTGACCCTGAGATATCAGCCAAAACAATGACAGGTAGGAGCTGCTACCGTTTATAAATATTTCCAGGGATTGGCACTATGCCTTGGCCGCGATATATTAATAATCGCGACCAAGGGCCGCTCCTACCCTGATATAAAACCACTAACCACTAAGAATCTCTGATCATTGCATGGGCAAAAAGCGATTTTGTTGCTGGTCTTTATTTGCATACACATATCAAGGAAGATAATTAGCGTTTACTCACGGCCCTAGTTCGCCTGACGTCATGCAGTATACTGCAAATCCGTTTTGCCCCGAGCAGGATGCGCGGCGTCTGTTGCGAAATTGTATGCTCCTTGATTTCATACAAATCATCATGACGAACCGCCGGCAATTGCGGCCAATGCCGCCAGCTAGCCAGCCAGCGCCGATACTGCTTACCCATGCCATTCACGAAAATAATATCTGGATTGCGTTTGATCACTGCTTCTACACCCACCGTCGGCGCCACAGCGCCCAGGTCTGCAAATATATTCTCCCCGCCGCAGAGCGTAATGACATCATTGATGTAATGATTGCCATTGATGGTCATCAATGGCCTGTCCCAGATTTGCATGAATACCCGCAGCTTGGATTGATGTGCATAGCGCTGGCGTAATTCGTCGAGTTGACGTTCAAAATCCCTGGCCACTTCCTCGCCTCGACCGGGTACACCGGCAAGCTGGGCATAGGTACGCATTAAACCGGCAATATCCTGCAATCCAGCAGTATTACTGGCGTAAACCGCCACGCCCAGTGCCTGCAACTTTTCCTGCATCGCGACAGCACCGCCAGCGGACCAGGCCAGTACCAGGTCCGGCTTCAATGCCAGTATCGCTTCAAGATCCAGGGCCTGATGATTGCCAACACGCGGTAATGACCGCGCCCGCTTCGGGTAATCACTGTATTCGACGGTGCCGACCAAGCGCTCGCCAGCACCCACGGCAAACATTAATTCGGTAATATGTGGCGCAAGACTGATTATCCGCCGTGCCGGTTGTGGCAAACTAAATGAGGTCCCATCGGCGTCGGTGACAACAACGGCTGCCTGCAGGCCTGGCTGCATCAACACCAGCAAAATAAGCACTAACAGACTATTTTTAATGACTAAAGACACTTTATGACTCATTTGTGATCAAATATCGGTAAGATGGACGAATAGCGATAGGCTGTTTATAATCAACAACCTTGATATTACATTATAATTACAATAAAAACATATACATAATTAAATTAACTGGGCAAATAACATGATGAAGAACGTTTCCAAAGGATTTACGCTGATCGAAGTAATGGTCGTCGTGGTGATACTGAGCATACTCGCCGTATTTATCGTACCGAAAATTATGAGCAAGCCGGAACAGGCGCGCATCACCCAAACAAGACAGAATATCAGGATACTGGAAACCTCTCTGAATCTTTATAAGCTGGATAATTTTCAGTACCCGAGCACCGACCAGGGCCTGGAAGCATTGGTCACAAAACCATCCGGCTCCCCCGAACCCCGTAACTGGAACAGGGATGGTTACATCGAACGTTTACCCAAGGACGCCTGGGGTAATGAATACCAGTATCTCAACCCGGGTACGCATGGACAGGGGAAGATCGATATTTTTTCACTGGGTCCGGATGGCTCACCCAGTGAGGATGATATCGGTAACTGGAACCTGGAATAAGTAACATCGCATGCAGGGAAGGAAAACAACATCAACACATTCACCATCTGTTGTTGAGCTGAACTTACCTGCAACACTACGCGGGTTCACGTTAATAGAAATTCTGGTTACGCTCGTCATCATCAGCATTGTGCTCGGTCTCGCTATGCTGAAGATCAATGTTGATAATATCGATTCACGGCTAAAGCAGGAAACAGGCCGCATGGCGCGTAAAATGGAATTGGCCGACCAGCAAGCTATTTTCCAGTCACAGGACCTGGGCATGCTGATACTGGAAGACAACTATGCCTTCTATTTGCTGCAAAAGGACAAGTGGATGCCTGTTGATGATAACTTGCTAAAGCAGCGCAGCTTTGACAAGGATATAGAAATCACTGCCGTTATTGAAGGCGACGAAGTCCAACTAGAAACCTCGGCACCGACTAAACCCGTGCCGCAAATCATATTCTCATCCGCTGGCGAATGGACCTCCTTCGAAGTGCTGTTCAAGCAGAAAGACAAAAACGATATCACCTATATTCTCAGTAATATCGAAACCGGACAACTGGAAATCACGCGTGAAGCCAACGAGTATTAGCAAGGGCTTCACACTGGTTGAGGTGCTTGTGGCCCTGGTGTTACTGGCCGTGGCCCTGTCTGCCATGATCAAGACAGCCAGTGAAAATACGGTTAATACAGCCTATTTACGCGATAAATACATGGCCGGGCTGGTGGCGATGAACAAGATAGATGAAATGCAGGCCAGCAAGACCTGGCCAGCCATCGGCAATTCAAACGGCAATGTCGAACTGGCCAGGCAAAAGTGGCACTGGAAAATGAAAATCGAAAAAACCGAAGACGAAAGTTTACGCAAGGTGGAATTAACGATATCACCTGAACAAGACAAGGAAAAAACCGTCTACACCCTGACCAGTTTTATTGGCCAATACTAATGCCCAGCAATTTCACGACAAAAAAATTCACCTCAGGTTTCACTTTGCTGGAAGTGCTGGTTGCCGTCTCTATTTTTTCTATCATGTCCATCGTTGCGCTGACCGGCATCAAAACCATCATCGACTCTCAAGAAACCACGAACAAGGTTGCCGCCCGGATAAAATCACTACAAAACACCTTCTTTTATTTTAATCAGGACCTGCGCTATGCCATTGCCCGCGATATTCGCGATGAATTCGGGGATAGCCAGGCTGCCATGCAGGCCGGTAATGCCGGACCACAGGGACTCGCACTGACCCGCATCGGTATCGGCAACCCCAAGGGCAGCAAACGCAGCAGTATGATCAGGGTGCGCTACTGGCTCAGTGAAGATAAGTTAATTCGCAGTCGATACAAAACCCTGGACCGGGCCGGTGAGGCAGAAACCCTGGACCGCCTACTGATCGACAACATCGACGAACTCGAATTTCGCTTTCTCGATGAAGGCAATGAATGGCAGGCTTCCTGGCCAAAGATCATTCCGGGGGCCACCTCGGCAACCTTGCCCAAGGCAGTTGAGGTTAACCTGACCCATCAGGAGATGGGAACCATCCGCCGCATTATTCCGTTAGCCGGTTACTGAACATGAAGTGTCGATTCACAACAAGGCCCAGGCAACTGCATCCCTCCGGCAAACACAGACAATCCGGTGTGGCCCTGTTGACTGCGCTGTTGATCGTGTCACTGGCGACTATCATCGCCGTCAATATTACCGAGCGCCAACAATACGATATCCGCAGGGTCGGCAACCACCTGTATAGCGAACAGGCCTATTACTATGCCCTCGGCGGCGAATCCTGGGCCCGCGGCTTATTGTATCGGGACCATAAAAGTAAGAGCACTAAAAACACCGACAATCTGTTTGAAGACTGGGCCCAACCGCTACCCACCACTGCCATCGAAGGGGGATCGATCGCTGGACAGATTATCGATTTACAGGGTCGTTTCAATCTGAATAATCTCTATAAGGATGACAACACGGATGCACAGCAAGTCAAACGGCACAAGGAGCAGTTTGAGTATTTCGACAGGCTCCTGAAGGCCCTCGATATCAAGGAAAACATTGCTCAGGCGATAGTCGACTGGATGGATAAAGACAGTGACATCAACTTCCCCGATGGCGCCGAGGATGACAATTATTCATCAAAAACGCCGCCTTATCGGACCGCTAACCGGCGCATGAGCAGCCCAACGGAGTTAATGCTGATAGAGGGCATTAGCCCAGAAATATATGCCAAGCTGAAGCCTTTTGTCTGCACCTTGCCTGCAGACACCACGATCAATATCAACACTGCCCCGACCGAGGTCATTGCTGCATTATCCACCCAGATTGACCTGCAAAAAGCCACTGAAATTGTAGAAGATCGTGCCGAAGTCTTTGACACTAATGATGAGTTTTATGACGCAACCAATACCTATGCGGTCGATAAAAACAAATATCAACTGGAAATTGTTCCCCTGATTGGTGTAAGTTCACAGTATTTCCAGGTGCAGGCGCAGGTGCAGATGGGCGATGTGACCAAATACCTGACTAGCACCTTAAAAAGACGAGCAGACAGTAAACTTGAAGTAATATCACGCAGTCCCGGGACAGAATGATGGCCAACACCGTTTTCATCAGAATTCACAACGATAACTTAATGGATTTGTACCTCCCCGGGGAGGAGCCTGTTGTGTCGTCGGATATCGATCAAATTGTCGAGTCCTGTCGTGGCAATAAGCTGGTTGTCTTCATTGCCACCAGCGATGTATATCTCTCAACCCATGCAATCCCGGTTCGAAACCGACAAAAAATCCTGCAAGCTGTCCCCTACGCCATGGAAGATGACCTGATTGGTGATATCAAGGATTTCCATTTTGCCATCCCTGCCCGTCTATCGACTAACGACGTCCCTATCTGCGCCATCGCGCGCGCACGCCTTGATAGCATCCTGGCACAACTGAACGAACATCGACTGCATCCTCAGGTTATTATTCCGGAGATACTGTTATTACCCTGCCCTACAGATGAGTGGAACATTATCATCAGCGAACATGAGTCCACTATCCAGACTGCACAATACTCGGGTTTGTCTATCGACACGGACAACCTGCAGGCCTACCTGGACATGGCCATACAGGAAGCCGCAGATCAGGCCCCCACGCAGATCCATATCACCGATACCCGCTTAACTGAATCGCCTTTAATTGACGGGTCTGAATTCGACACAATCGATATCACCCACCGACCTTTGGAGAATGGCCTGCTACCACTACTGGCTTCACATTATAAGGAAGATGCAGGCATTAACCTGCTGCAGGGGGAATATGCGCCCAAGAGAATAGCCAATCCGTCGTTGAAGAAATGGAAGCCCGTGTTTGCACTGCTGGGAATCGTCCTCTTCATTCAGGCGGTCAGCGCCGTTATCAATTATGTTGATATCAGCAAGGAATCAAACATGCTTGATAAAGAGATCAAGCAGGTGTTTCAACAGGCCATGCCCGAAACGAAGCGTATGGTGAACCCCAAGGGCCAGATGGAACAAAAGCTCAACGCACTACAAAGCAGTAGTCTGGCCTTTGGTGCGGGCTTTCTGCAAATATTAAACAAGTATTCGCAGTCACTACAAGACAACCAGGAAATCACCCTCAAAGGCCTGAACTACCGCAATGGTCGACTCGACCTGGAACTGACCATCAATAACCTGCAGGCACTGGAAAAACTCAAACAAAGTTTGACGCAAGCCGCTATGACGGTCGACATCCGCTCGGCCACCGTCCAGGGCAAGGCCGTCTTTGCACGACTGCGCATTCAGGAGGCGAGTAAATGAAGGACTGGTACAACGCAAAGCAGCCCCATGAGCAACGGATCATTATGGTCCTTGGCATCATTGTCGCACTGGCCCTGATCTATCTAATAATCTGGTCTCCGGCCTCAGAAGCTTACAGTCAGAAAATGAAACGGGTAGAGGCGCAACGTACTTTGCTGGCCTGGATGCAGGATACAGGCCAGAAGATAAACCAGCTGCAAAACACTGGACAACGTGGACAAACTTCCGGCGCCCCATTGCTGTCGACCGTCGACAACACGATTAAAGCATCTGGTCTCGGTCAGAGCATGAAAAGGCTCGAACCCCAGGGCAATCACAAGGTACAAATCTGGTTTGAAAGCACCGATTTTAACCAACTTATATCATCACTGGCCAAGCTGGACAGCGACCATCGCATCCAGGTCAACTCGATTAATATAGAAAAACAACAGCAGCCCGGCCTGGTCAATGCCAGGCTAATCCTGATAAAAGGCCTATAATGAAAACACGACGTGCGCTGACCTTAACAGGTTTGCTTATTTTTATATTGTTTCTAGTCGTTAAATTACCCGCCAGTGTTGTCTATCCACTGATAAAGGACAGCATCAAAGGACCTGACTTGGCCGGCCTCAAGGGTACGATATGGTCAGGTCAAGCCACCAGTATTGAGCTGATGAACCAGCGTTTTCAAAATATCTACTGGGAATTTCATCCACTGGCTTTGTTAACTGGCAACGTCGGCATTGATATCGACATCCGCGACCCACAATACCCGCTACAGGCGGCTGTCAGTACTGGCCTGGGTGGTGATGAGTTGGAGGCCAAACAGATAAAAGGAGCCTTGCCGGCAGCAATCCTACAGCAAATTCCAGCGCTGGCCCTGCTGAGACTCTCAGGTGTGTTACACATCAACATAAGGCATTTGTTGCTGGTCGACAACGAACCGCGGGCAGCCGCTGGAGAGATATTGCTGTCAGAGGGTCACCTACAGCAGCCGGTCAAAACCCTGCTGGGCAATATTTTATTGACTGCATCACAACAGGAAGAACAAATCCTGGTTAAAATCAAGGATCAACAGGCGCCGATTAGCATCGATGGCACACTGAATTTGCAGGCCGGCCGTAAATTCAATTTTTCAGCTAAGCTCAAGCCCGGCTCAAAGGCCAATAATATGCTGGTCGGTATGCTCAGGAATTTTGCGCGAATGGAAGCCGATGGCAGCATGAAAATTCAATATCAGGGAATCTACTAGGACAGGGAACTCAACAGCGAAAATTTCGTCAAAAGCTCATTGCCTTGAGCGCCGCCGAATGGTACTTTAATTTGCTGATGTACTGAATCAGGTTTTTTTGCTAAGGACATGAAGTAAATAAATTTTTACGGGTATCAAGTTTCCAGTTATAAGCCCGTTAATAGTACTACATTGTAGTAAATAGCACTTACCCTGACCTGACAGATAATTTACATTAATTACAAAGTATAAATAGCTGTATCTTATGGAATTTAAAACAATATACAATTGGCCGGGGAAGCTAAGGGCTGGGGTCATTCTGTTCGCGTTGTTGTGCCTGCCGAGCTGGGCAATGGCGCAAAACGATGTCACCCTGAACCTCAAGGATGCCGATATCTCGACCCTGATCAGTACTGTCTCCAAGCTGACCGGTAAAAATTTCGTCATCGATCCACGCGTCAAGGGCAAGGTTACGGTTGTCTCTGCCAGCCCATTGTCGAGCGATGAGATCTACCCGATCTTTCTATCCATTCTCGAAGTGCATGGATTTGCCACTGTACCGGTCGGCGACATAATCAAGGTCATACCTAACAGCAAAGCCAAGCAAGGCAGCATACCGACCACCCAGGCCTCCGAGAATGTCACCGGTGATCAGGTCATCACCCGTATCCTACGTGTCAAGAATGTTACTGCGGCACAACTGGTCCCTATTCTTAGACCATTGATCCCACAGCAGGGTCACCTGGCCGCCTATCCATCCAAGAATGTATTGATTATCACTGACCGGGCACAGAATGTAGACAGGCTGGCCAAGATTGTCAGCAAAATTGACCGCGTCAGTGACAGCAAGATCGAAATCGTCACTCTCAATCATGCCTCGGCCAGTGAAATTGTACGTATTCTGAATGGCCTGTCGACCGGTAAGGGCAAGGCCAATGTAGCGACCCAGGTCACCTTCGCTGCCGATGAACGCACCAACAGCGTCCTGCTCAGCGGTGAATCCAGTGCACGTCTGCGCTATCGCGTCCTGATCAGCCATCTGGATACACCGCTCGAATCCGATGGCGGCACCCGCGTTATTTATCTGCATTACGCCAAGGCCAAAGATCTGGTCAGTGTGCTGACCGGGGTCAGCAAATCACTGGATGACAAAAAGCCCAAGACCGGTGCACGGGCCGCGGCCGGTTCTAATATCAACATTCAGGCCGATGAAAGCGCCAATGCGCTGGTCATTACCGCGCCACCTGACATCTTTCGCTCGCTACAACGCGTTATTAGCCAACTCGATATCCGTCGTGCACAGGTGCTGGTCGAGGCCATTATTGCCGAGGTCACACTGGACAAATCCAGGGAGCTGGGTGTGCAGTGGGCCATTGATGGCAGCCCCAGCGGCAAAGGTGCCATTGGCGTGATCAACTTCGGCGCCGCGGGTGGCGGAGGTATTGCCGGTGTCGGGGCGACTGTCGCCGCCGGCGGTATCCCCTCCCTGGGTGATGGCGCCGCGATCGGCTTCGGTCGTTTTGACAGTTCAACCCTGAATTTTGCCGCCATTGTCAACGCCCTCTCCAGCGATGCCGATTCAAATATTCTATCTACACCGAGCCTGATGACCCTGGACAACCAGGAGGCCGAAATCGTGGTCGGTCAGAACGTTCCTTTCGTCACCGGTGAATTCAGTAATACCGGCGGCACATCCAGCACCGTTAATCCATTCCGCACCATCGAACGCCAGGATGTCGGCCTGACCCTGCGGGTCACTCCACAAATTAACGAAGGCGATGCGATCAAGCTCGATATTGAACAGGAAATTACCAGCGTCATACCCAGTAGCACCGGTGCCAGCGACCTGACCACCAGTAAACGCTCGATAAAAACGGCCGTCATGATTGAGGATGGTCGCACAATCGTCCTCGGCGGCCTGATCGATGACACCGTATCTCAAACACATCAAAGTGTTCCACTGCTGGGCGATATCCCAGTACTGGGGCGTCTGTTCAGTTACGATAAAACCAGCAAGACCAAACGCAATCTGATGATTTTTCTACGCCCGGTCATCCTGCGTGACGCGGCCACGAGTATGCGCGTCACCGAAGGCAAATACTCCATGATCAGGACCGAACAGCTCGAACAAAGACAGCGTGGCATCTACCTCATGGACGAGTCCGTGATACCACTGTTACCGAAGGTGCTACCCCCCATACCCGCGCCATTCAAGGACAATCGAGCTGTTGAGGCCGATCCGCCAGTCGACGAGTAATGGACATGCCGGAAAATCAAGATCCATCCTTGAATCCTGAGGACGCTCAAGAAGCAGAAGCACATTTCCTGCCCTACAACTTTATCCGTAAACATGGCGTCCTGGTCACCGCAATCGATGATAGTGTTGCCGAGGTCTTGTATAAAAACGGCTGCAAAGTCAGCGCCTTTTCAGAATTGAAGCGTCACCTGAATTGCTCGATTAATCTGAATAAAGTCAGTGATGAGGAGTTCGAAAAGAGGATTTCCGAGCTCTATGAATCGGGGTCCAGTCGCTCCACGCAGGTCATGGACGACATCAGTGACGATATGGACCTAAGCCATGTGGCCATGGGTCTGGCAGAACCGGAAGACCTGCTGCAAACACAGGATGATGCCCCCATTATCCGCCTGATCAATGCCCTGTTGACCGAGGCCTTGAAAGAAGGGGCTTCCGACATCCATATCGAACCCTATGAACATAACAGCGTCGTACGTTTTCGAGTCGACGGCATCCTGCGTGAAGTCCTGCAGCCGCCACGCGCAGCCGCACCACTACTGGTATCGCGCATAAAAGTCATGGCGCACCTCGACATCGCCGAGAAACGCCTGCCACAGGATGGCCGCATATCACTCAGGATCAATAATCGTTCGGTCGACGTGCGCGTTTCGACGCTGCCCTCCAACCATGGTGAGCGCGTTGTACTGCGTCTGCTGGACAAACAGGCCGGTATGATCAATCTGGAAAACCTCGGCATGTCCAGCCAGTCGACATTCGACCTCGACAAACTGATCCATAAACCGCACGGCATTATCCTGGTCACCGGCCCAACCGGCTCCGGTAAGACCACCACCCTGTATGCGGCCTTAAGCAAACTCAACAACAAGACCCGCAACATCGTTACGGTTGAAGATCCGATAGAATATAACCTTGAAGGTGTCGGTCAAACCCAGGTAAACCCGAAAGTGGATATGACCTTTGCCCGTGGGCTGCGCGCCATTCTCCGACAGGACCCTGATGTGGTCATGATCGGTGAGATCCGTGACCTGGAAACGGCTCAGATTGCCGTACAAGCCAGTCTGACCGGGCACATGGTCCTGTCAACACTACACACCAACACGGCCATTGGTGCCATCACTCGATTACGCGATATGGGCGTGGAACCTTTTCTGCTGGCATCCAGCATGGTCGGCATTCTGGCCCAACGCCTGGTACGTAAGCTATGCGTTCGTTGCCGTGAAGAGACCGTCGCCAATGACAGGGACTGTGAAATTCTGGGTGTTGACAGACACGAACAACACACTATTTATCGTGCCAGCGCGAATGGCTGCGATCAATGCCTCAATCTGGGATACCATGGCCGCACCGGTATCTATGAGCTGATTGAAATCGATGATGACTTGCGCACACTGATCCATGACGGCGCCGATGAGCAGGCCATGCTCGCTGAAGCCAGATCACGCTCTACCGGCATCCGCCAGGATGGCGTGCGGCGTATCCTTAATGGCGACACCAGCATCGAGGAAGTCTTGCGCGTTACCCAGGAAGATTAACCCGCGGGGTTCCGCAAACGGCACATCTGAAGATGATCAACGAAAAAACAGCAACAGACTTGAAGCTATTCAGTAAGGCACTGCACTCAGGCCTGCCCGGCATGCAACTGAGCCATAGCTTACCGGGATACCTTTTTGTCATTTTATCAGGCGTCAACTAAGCCATGGGTGCATTTGAATACAAGGCCCTGGATAGTACTGGCAAGAACCTTAAAGGCGTCATCGAAGGCGACACTGCCAGACAGATCCGACAGCAGCTACGTGAACAGGGCCTGACGCCGCTATCGGTTGATGAAGTTAAGCAGCAGCAAAAACAGAGCAGTGGCAAAAGCCCGTTTCGCCAACATATCAGCGCCATGGACCTGGCCTTGCTCACACGCCAGATATCGACCTTATTAAGTGCTGGTATGCCGCTGGAAGAATCACTAAGGTCCGTGGCCGCTCAAAGCGAAAAAAACAAAGTCAAACGCATCTTGCTATCGGTGCGCTCAACCGTCAGGGAAGGTCATAGCCTCAGCACGGGACTGTCAGAATTCCCATCCGTGTTTCCTGAGCTGTATCGCAAAACTGTTGAAGCAGGAGAAGAGTCCGGGCATTTGGACAATGTCCTTAACCGGCTGGCGGACTACACTGAATCCAAACAACAGATGCAGCAAAAAACAATGATGGCTCTGTTTTACCCGGTCATGTTGATCATAATATCCTTACTCATTGTTATAGGCCTGCTGACCTTTGTCGTTCCACAGATTGTCCGTGTTTTCGAGAACGTAGCTCAGGAACTGCCGACGGCAACACAAATTCTCATTGCCATGAGTGAATTTCTGAAGGCCAATGGCTTGTGGCTACTATTGATATTGGTCATGGCGATAATTCTGACTAAGACTATCCTGAAAAAACCTGCGGCCCAATATGCCTGGCACAAGTTCCTGCTTAAACTGCCCTTTGCCGGACGTCTGATACGCGGTAATAATTCCGCCCGTTTTGCGCGCACGCTCAGCATACTCAGCTCCAGCAATGTCCAAATTCTCGAAGCACTACGAATATCTGGCCAGGTTGTCAGCAACTTACCGATGCGCAAAGCGATTGAAGAAATCACCGTCAAGGTCAAAGAAGGTGACAGCATCCATCATTCTATGGAACAATCTGGCTACTTTCCGCCGATGACAGTCAGCCTGATAGCCAGTGGAGAATCCAGTGGCAAACTGGAAGACATGCTGGCCCGTGCGGCAGTTATCCAGGAACGGGAAATAGAATCTATTATGTCAACGACCCTTGGGCTTCTGGGCCCGATTATGATCTTGCTCATGGGTGCTATCGTATTATTTATTGTCCTCGCTACCCTGCTGCCAGTTTTCGATTTAAATCAACTGGTCGGTTAACTGTAGAACCCTATTATGAAAAGAGCTGAAAAAATGCAGTATTTTATCCAACGAGCCGCCCTGCTACCCGGACTAATCATGCTGCTCAGCCTATCTGGCTGTGCCAGCACTGAGGACAAAGCAACAGAAAAAAAACCTAACAATGTCGAAATCGGAATCTATAACAAGGCCAAAACTGCCTTTAATGCCGGCAACTATAAAACGGCTGCTTCCTTGTTTGAACCACTAGCCAATAACGGCAATGCCGATGCCCAATACTCACTGGGCTATCTGTACTATCATGGCAAAGGAACGAAAAAGGACATCAATCAGGCAGTCCGCTGGTTTACACTCGCTGCCAAGCAAGGCAACCATAAAGCGATAGTAGCGCTGAATACTATTGAAGACATGTTAAAAAAAACCACGATGAACGAAACGCCTGGCGTCAATAGTGAACAACAACCACTACCGGCCCAAGCCGATGATGAACGCAATATTATTGATCTCACGCAAGTGGGCCAAAACAAAAGCAGCAAGCCCGCACCAGTAATACAGGCAATTCCACTAAACGCCGAGATCAAAAAACAGCAGCCTAATATCCAAATAACCGAAAACCAACCAGCAAAATCAGACGATCCTGTAGTCAGCAAACCGGTGCCAGAAAAAATAGTGCCGATCGAAGCAGACGCTGCGCCGGTACGGGCGCTATCCGCAACAGAGATCAATCACAGGAAATGGATTTTACGTCAACCCTCCGGTCACTACACGATACAACTAGCCAGCAGCCCGGTCAAAAAACGCATTCTTGATTACATGCGTAATGTTGCGCTTGATGGTGTTTATTACTATGCCGATACCTTAAACAATATCACCAGATATCAAGTCATCCATGGCAGTTTCAATTCATTCAGCAAGGCTCGCCGCAAACTTAATTTACTGGTCAGACGCGGCTATAAGGATGCATGGATAAAGGATTTTAAAGGGATAAAAAATAGTTTGCGCCAATGACAGGCACACCGTCATTATTTCAGCTTTAACACCATGTTCTCTTCTCGGCCATTTCTATCAAGCTTGACCTCAACCTGCTCTGATTCGACCAATTCTTTTATCACGTTCATGGCTTGACGCTGATCATTTAGTGCAATGCCATTGATGGAAGTAATAATATCACTCGGCCTCAAACCGAGACGATTATAAGATGCACGATCCTTTTTCGGCAGTATTCTGTAACCTTTTAGCTTTCGCTCCTTGCCAGAGAATACCGGAACGATTCTGACACTGTCCATGAATGATTGTTTGGTTCTGCTCAGCTGAGGCACATTGCCCATACCATGACCTGCACCAGGATCAGAGCCACTATCGCTGTCTTGAATATTGACCCCGATACTGGGTTCTTTGGGGAACTTCAGGGCCTCATAACTAGCCCCTCGTTTAAGCAAAACCTGGTCCTTGCGCACCTCGGACAGCCAAACCCCTGTGCTGACCTTATCACCCACATTATAAAACTCCTGATCACCCGTTTTTTCACCAATAATCGCTGCACCTCTCTTGTTGTCACTCTCGGTGAATACGCCGTAAAGCACCAGCGATAGACTCGTTTCGGGTGCAGTCTGTGGAGTTTTTTCAATAGGCTTGCTCTCATCCTGCTTACCAAAGAGATGCAACTTGGCTAGATGAGAATAATTGGATACGGTTGCGAGTGTTGTTTTTGCCTGCGCTTGAGGCTGGGTTTCTACAATTTCCGGCTGCGGACTGACAAAATACCGTTCGACCACGCTCCAGGTAATCCCTGCCAGTTGGTATGCCAGTACCGCTACCAGCACGAACATAATGACCACGGGCGACTTCTGTATCACCTGCGTACGCAGTTCAGCGGGTAGAAATTCCAATGTGGCTAATTTTTCTGCAGTTAATTCCATAGGCTTAAGGAAAATATTACCTAAATTTTGATGATTAATAATACACTATTTTAGGGTCATTAATGCCTTTTTACCCAATTTCAAGGTATTTTTACCTGTGTTTTGTCACATTAACTTAAATTATATTTTTTTTCATACAATTTATCTATAATCCCTCAGGCTATCAAAAACACAGGACTCATTATGGCAGCAAATTCAATACTGGTTACAGGGGGTGCTGGCTATATCGGCAGCCATGTAGTGCGTCAATTAGGTGAGGCCGGTGAACGCGTGGTGGTCATCGACAACCTCAGTACCGGCTTCGCTGATGCGGTATTGCATGGTGATTTGGTCGAAGGCAATATGGGTGACCTGGATCTGGTCAGCGGCGTTATCGAAAAATATAATGTTGAGTCTGTCATTCATTTTGCCGCCCATACCATTGTCCCTGAGTCGGTAGAAAACCCGCTGAAGTATTACGGCAACAATACCTGCAATAGCCGCAACCTGATGGAATGCTGCAAACACTCAGGGGTTAAGCATTTTATTTTTTCTTCCACGGCGGCCGTTTACGGTATCCCGGAAACGGAGTTTGCTGACGAAGACAGTCCAATCAGCCCGATCAATGCCTACGGCACCTCCAAGCTGATGACAGAATGGATGCTGCGCGATCTATCCGCATCCACCGATTTAAGCCATGTTGCATTACGTTACTTTAATGTTGCCGGATGCGATCCGAAAGGTCGTATTGGACAGTCTACTAAAAAGGCCACCCTGTTGATCAAGGTGGCTTGCGAAGCCGCAGTAGGTAAACGCGATAAAGTGACTATCTTCGGCACAGATTACCCGACCCATGACGGTACCGGTGTCAGAGATTACATTCATGTCGAAGACCTTGCCAGTGCACACCTGAAGGCCCTCGAGTATTTACGCAAAGGTGGAGAATCGACCACCTTGAACTGTGGCTATGGCCATGGCTATAGCGTTCGTGAAGTACTGGATACTGTTGAGAAGGTCAATGGCGCGCCGCTGAATATCGTTGAAGAGCCTCGCCGCGCAGGCGACCCCCCTGCACTGATCGCCAAGGCAGACAGGGTCCGCGAGACCTTGGGTTGGGCGCCAGAATACGACAATCTTGAGCTTATAGTCAGGACCGCACTGGATTGGGAAAGGAAACTGGCAGGCGCTTCGGTGTAAGCCAGGATCTTTATATGCCAGATGAATAAGCAATATAGCTGCCATGACCCGGACAACGCTATCTGTGATCATTCAAATAAGCACGACACTTGTTTATTTGGACTGTATCCATATGATGGAATACTATATTGACCACGATGACAATCATCGCCCCTATAATTTATTGATGGAAATAACATGATCACTCTGCAACAGGTCAATATCGGCATCATTGGACTCGGTTACGTCGGACTGCCACTGGCCGTTGAGTTCGGAAAAAAATACCCTACCACTGGCTTAGATATTAACAGCCAACGCATACAGGAACTGCAGGCAGGTAATGATAATACCCATGAAGTAGAAACCGAGTTACTGGCCAGTGCCACGCAACTGACCTACACCAATACCCTGCAAGCACTGAAACAATGTAATGTCTATATCGTCACCGTGCCAACCCCGATTGATAGACACAAGCAACCTATCCTGACGCCACTGATACAGGCCAGTAAGAGTTTGGCCGAAGTCATATCGAAAGGCGACATCGTTATCTACGAATCAACGGTATACCCGGGCACGACTGAGGAAATTTGCGCCCCCTATATCGAGTCAGGTTCCGGTCTAGAAATGAATAAGGATTTTTATGTCGGCTACAGCCCGGAGCGGATCAACCCGGGCGACAAACAACACCGTGTCTCCAATATCATGAAAGTGACATCCGGATCGACGCCAAAAACAGCTGGTCTGGTTGATGCATTATATAACAGTGTCATTACGGCCGGCACGCACAAGGCCAGCAGCATACGGGTGGCCGAGGCATCCAAGGTCATCGAGAACACCCAACGTGACCTCAATATTGCCTTGGTCAATGAACTGGCGGTTATCTTCCAGAAACTCGACATCGATACACTTGAAGTACTCGAGGCCGCCGGTACCAAGTGGAATTTCCTGCCTTTTCGTCCGGGCCTAGTCGGCGGCCATTGTATAGGCGTTGACCCCTATTACCTGACCCACAAGGCCGAGGAAACCGGACACCACCCGGAACTGATTCTCGCTGGCAGACGCATCAACGACAAGATGGGGGAATATATTACTATCCAGGTCACAAAATTAATGACCTTGAAAAAAATTCATGTTGTTGATTCCAATATCCTGTTGCTGGGTTTTTCATTCAAGGAAAATTGCCCCGATCTACGCAACACGCGCGTCATCGACATGGTCAATGAGCTAAAAGGCTATCATGCCAATGTCGATATCTATGATCCATGGGTCGACCCGGATGAGGCCACCAAGGAATACGGCATTGAGCTGTGCACACAACTCGAACAAGGTAAATATGATGCCGTTATTGTTACTGTGGCCCATAATGAATTCAGGGACATGGGCATCGAAAAAATCCGCGCACTTTGCAAACCCAATCACATCATCTACGATGTAAAATATCTATTCGACAAAGAGGACGTCGATGGCCGTATTTAGACAGGGGTGCATGCACGTTTCTGCGTAAAACGTATCCGCTGATATCTCTGGATAGTTTAGCAAGCCAAAAAACAAAGGGGCTACAGTGAACCTGTAGCCCCTTTCGGGTTTTGGTGGAGCTAGGCGGGATCGAACCGCCGACCCCTTGCATGCCATGCAAGTGCTCTCCCAGCTGAGCTATAGCCCCGACAAGTGCGCAAATTTACGCGACTCCGGCATTCCTGTCAAGAATGATACAAATCTATGATTTCTGCACCTGTTGTGCTGCACGTTCCTGTATAAAGCGGATGGCGCATTGCAGTCGCTCCAGGGTCTTGTCGCGACCAAGCGAATGCAAGGTGATATCGATGGCCGGTGTGGCTGCCTTGCCGGCAATCGCGACACGGATAGGCAACGCCAGCTTCGGCAACTTCAGTTCGTATTGCGTCAGAACCTGATCGATGGCGGCCTGAATTGACGATGGCTGCCACTCTATGTCGACAAATCCATCGTGTATGGCTTGCATGGCATCCAGGATACCAACTTTGAGGTGTTTTTTTGCCGCCGCCGGGTTGTAGGCATCAAAATCCTTGTAGAAAAAGGCTATATTCTCGGCCATCTCGACCAGGGTACGGGCGCGATCCTGCTGTGGCCCGACCACATCGATCAGATCCGGGCCCTTGCTAGGATCGATATCAAGCTGTCCCAGATGCCAGCTGAGCTGATGGGCAATATGTTCCGGGCTGCTGTTTTTTATGTATTCCTGATTGAGCCATAACAGTTTATCGGTATTGAATGTCGAGGCCGCCTTGTTAATGTCTTTGGCATCAAACAAGCCTATCATCTCATCGACCGTAAACACTTCCTGGTCGCCATGCGACCAACCAAGGCGCACCAGGTAATTAAGCACGGCCTCGGGCAGATAACCTTCGGCACGATACTGCATCACACTGGTCGCGCCATGACGTTTCGACATGCGCTTGCCATCATCACCCAGGATCATCGGCACATGCGCATACAAGGGTGGCTCGACACCCATGGCTTTGAGGATATTGATCTGTCTGGGGGTGTTATTGAGGTGATCGTCACCGCGGATAACATGATTGATACCCATATCGAGATCATCGACAACTACCGTCAGGTTATAGGTCGGCGTTCCGTCAGTACGCGCGATAATCAGGTCATCCAGTTCGCTGTTATCAAATATGACCTGGCCCTTGACCAGATCATCGACGACGATCTGCCCCTGTTGCGGGTTCTTAAAGCGAATCACATAGGGCCGGTCACCAGCGTCTTCCTGTTCATGCTGCAGACAATGGCCATCATATTTAGGCTTTTCCTTGTTGGCCATTTGCGAGTTGCGCAAATCGTCCAGACGTTCGCGGGAACAATAGCAACGATAGGCATGGCCTTCGCTCAACAACTGATCGATGACTTCCCGGTAACGCTCGAAACGATGCGTCTGATAAAACGGGCCTTCATCGTATTCAAGTCCAAGCCAGGTCATCCCTTCCAGGATCGCATTGACTGATTCGGCCGTCGATCGTTCCAGGTCTGTGTCCTCAATACGCAACACAAATGTGCCGCCATGTCGACGTGCATACAACCAGGAGAAAAGTGCAGTACGGGCCCCGCCAATATGCAGATAACCGGTAGGGCTGGGCGCAAAACGTGTTTTTATAGCCATGTGAACCTGAAATTCGAATTAATAATGGCACATTCTAACAAAATTCAGCGTCTGTGACACTGCTTGCAGGCTTGGAAAATCAGGATTCAGGCGTGGCCAACAGAGATAGATTTGTAAACGTCACAATTAAAAAATGAAGTGCTTGTGTACTATTCAGCGCTCCAGACACACTGGCCATCACTACTCTTGTCGAGATGCTGCAGGTATTGTTCATGCTCCGCGACTTCATCCGCGCTGGCGCGTATGACCCGCAGGGGTTTGCGCTGCTCATCCAGGCGCACTATCTCTTCGCTATGCTCATGCTCCTGTTCCTGTGACATACCGAGGCCAAGACTGACCTGGCCACCGGTCATCGCCAGGTAGACATCAGCAAGTATCTCGGAGTCGAGTAAGGCGCCATGTTTTTCGCGCTGTGAATTATCTATATCATAACGCTTGCACAACGCATCCAGGCTATTGCGTTGCCCGGGATGCATTTGCCTGGCCAGTTGCAAGGTGTCCAGCACGCTACATAAACCGCTTACTGTCCCAGGGACCGGCTTCAGCATGCCTAGCTCATGATCAATGAAGCCCACGTCAAATGGGGCGTTATGGATGACCAGCTCTGCGCCTTTGATAAAGGTCAGGAAATCGTCAACGATATCTTCAAATCGAGGTTTATCTGCAAGGAATTCATTGGTAATACCGTGTACTTCGATGGCACCTGCATCAATATCACGATCGGGTTGGATATACTGATGGTAGTGATTACCGGTCAACTTACGATCAAGCACCTCGACACAACCGATCTCGATTATCCGATGACCCTGACGGGGTTCCAGGCCGGTGGTTTCAGTATCCAGTACTATCTGTCGCATCTCGGTTCCTCTTTATTGACCTGATTTAGCTAGCCAGCATTTCATCAATCGCCTGGTTGGCCAACTGATCGGCCAATTCATTCTCGGGGTGGCCGGTGTGTCCCCTGACCCAATGCCATTCAACATTATGTTGTGCAACGGCCTTATCAAGGCGCTGCCACAGATCGACATTCTTGACCGGTTTGCGCGCGGCCGTCTTCCAGTTGCGCTTTTTCCAGCCTTCAATCCATTCACTGATGCCCTTCATGACGTATTGTGAATCCGTCGTCAAATCCACATCGCATTGACGTTTGAGCGACTCGAGGGCAACGATAGCGGCCATCAATTCCATGCGGTTATTGGTGGTCTCGGCATCCGAACCATACAAATGCTTCTCTGTACCATTGAAACGAAGCATGGCCCCCCAACCTCCGGGACCTGGGTTGCCGCGGCAGGCACCATCAGTAAATATTTCAACCCTGGACATCGGCGTTACGGCTCCTTGATGCGGCATCACTGAGGCCGGCTACTATACTGCGCTGTGGTCGCCAACGTGGTTTAATCGGCGTCAGCGTCGCCACCTTTTTCTTGGCAACGATCAGATACACGCCGCCGAGTACCGGCCACCATTTCTGGCCCCAGGTCTCCATAAAACGTAATTTATCGGCCATGGCCTTACGCCCCATCGGCGGTCGAAAAAAACGGTATCGTATCATGGATATATCGAAGTCGAGCAGGGTCAGCCAGTCCTTGATTCTTTTTACCGGTAAAAACCCCCTGCCCCAGGGCACGTCCTGACGACGAAAGCTGAGCAAGCGACGCATGCCCCACAGGCTATGCGGATTAAAGCCGAGGATTATCAGATGACCCTCCGGCACCAGAATACGTTCCACTTCACGCAACACCTGGCGCGGATCCGTAGCCAAATCGAGCGAATGGTGTAATAACACCGCATCCACGCAATCTGCCTGGATCGGTAAATGTTCGGACAGACCCATGATCTGCGACGGGTAATCAGTGGATTTTTCCTGCCCATCGAGAACCACCTTATGCAGGATGCGACTGGCAGATAATAATGACGGGCCGGCCGAGCCCAATTGCAACAGGTGATAACCGAACAGATCCGGTAGCACTGCATCCAGTTCCTGTTGCTCGTCCGCAGCCAGCAATTGCCCGAGGTCGGTACGGTACCAGTCTGATAACTGCTGATCACGCTGAAATATATCGTCTGTACCCACACCTTCACTCATCCATTAAGGATATCATATCCACTCCCTGTTGCGATCACTCACACACAGTTCGCGGCCAGGGATATTGACCACAAAGACAAGAACTGACACGATACAGGGATGATTAAGGTCAGTTATGTACCCGCCTTTGATGATAACTATATCTGGTTGATTCATAAGGAAAATGATCCGCATATCGTCATCGTCGATCCCGGTGATGCACGACCGGTGCTGGCGGCTATTGCCAGTGAGGGCTATATCCCTGTTGCCATCCTTGTGACCCATCACCATGGCGACCATATTGGCGGCATACACAGACTGCTTCAGGACTACCCGGTACCGGTGTACGGCCCCGCCAACGAAAACATCAGTGCCATCAGCCACCCTGTCGGTGAAGGTGAGCAAGTCGCGATAGATGCGCTGGACTGTGTGTTCGATGTCATCGAGGTACCCGGGCATACGCGTGGACACATCGCCTATTACAGCCAGAAATCACTGTTCTGTGGCGATACCCTGTTTACTGCAGGCTGTGGTCGCCTGTTCGAAGGCACGGCCGAACAGATGTATCAATCCTTACAGAAAATCGCCGCCTTGCCTGATGACACCCAGGTCTATTGCGCGCATGAGTACACCCTAGATAACCTTAAATTTGCTAAGGTTGTGGAGCCGGATAGCCCTGCGCTGGAACAACGCCTGCAGCAGACCCTGAAGGCACGAAATCAGGGCCTGGCCACCGTTCCGGCGCCATTATCGCTGGAAAAGTCCACAAACCCGTTTTTACGCTGCCATCTACCCAATGTGATCAAGGCAGCAGAAAATTTCTCTCTAAAGCGTTTACAATCAGGTGCCGACACATTTGCTATAGTACGGCATTGGAAAGACACGCTCGATTAATAACGATCAAGAATAAAAATCATGATTCATAAAAAAGGCATGCATACAGTCTGGATAATCTTATTGGCACTATTGGTCACGACCAGTGCCTGTAATACGCATATTTTCAAATCAGATAACAGCACACCGCTAACCAGTGCGGTTAACGTGCCTGAGCTCAACACGGCCAACACCCATTTAACTCCAGCATCGGATACTGCAACGCCGGCCACAGAGATCATCACAACCTCTACGCATTCTAGCGGCAATGCTCCGGTCGAGAATATTCCCCATTTTGAAAAGGCCGATGAAACCGACCTATGGAAACGCCTGAGACAAGGTATGCAACTTGAGGAACTCAGCGAGCATCAACGGGTGGCCATACATATCAAGAACTACAGCCGTCACCAACACTATATTGATCGGGTAGTTGATCGTGCCGAGCCCTTCCTGCACCTGATCATGGAACAGATCGATGAAAGAAACATGCCCGCTGAAATCGCCTTACTGCCAATCGTCGAAAGCGCCTTTCAACCTTTCGCCTATTCACATGGTCGTGCAGCCGGCATCTGGCAGTTTATCCCTGGCACCGGACGCATGTACGGACTCGAACAGGACTGGTGGTATGACGGCCGTCGCGACATCGTTGCTTCAACAAACGCGGCACTGAATTACCTTGAGTCATTACACAAACGCCTCAATGGCGACTGGTTACTGGCCCTGGCAGCCTACAACTCCGGTTCCGGCAATGTCTGGCGCGCGATTCGCAAGAACAAGAAAAAAGGCCTGCCGATCGACTTCTGGCATCTGGACCTGCCCGATGAAACCGAGGCCTACGTACCCAAGTTGCTGGCCATTAGTAAGATCATCGCCAAACCGGAACACTATAACATCAGCTTGAAACCCATCTTGAATGAACCCCGCGTCGTCGAAGTCGAAACGGCTTCGCAAATAGACCTGGCCCTGGTGGCCAAACTCGCCGACATGTCCATCGAAGATGTTTATCGTCTGAACCCGGCCTTCAATCGCTGGGCGACCGCACCGGACAAAAAACACAAACTACTCATTCCGGTCGAAAAGGAAAACCTGTTTCGCGAAGGCCTCGCGAATACTCCGAAGGAAAAATTCGTACAATGGAAGCGACACAAAATCAAATCAGGCGAAACCCTGAGTCATATAGCAAAGCGTTATCAAACGACTGTGAAGTTGCTGAGCAGCGTTAATCAACTCAACAATAACCGCATACGTCAGGGCAAACACCTGTTGATCCCGGTAGCACAGAAGACACTGAGCGACTACACCTTAACCGACAAACAACGCACGGCATCACGCCTGGCCCGTCAGGGTAAAGGGCATAAAAAGATCATTACCGTCAGCAATGGAGACACCTTCTGGGACCTGTCAAAAAAATATAAGGTCAGCATAAAAACATTGGCAAGATGGAATGGCATGGCACCGGGCGATACATTGAAGCCTGGGAAAAAACTGGTCCTGTGGACGCGCTCAGGCAAAAAGCATACAAATACTTCACCCTACCAGCGCAAGCTACCCGCAGCCACGGTGCGCACGATACACTATACCGTTCGACGTGGTGACTCACTCGCATTGATCTCGAATAAATTCAGTGTGACCGTAAAGCAATTGCGTCGATGGAATCGCCTGCCTGCTGGTAAATACCTGCAGCCGGGGCAACGACTGAAACTACTGGTCGATGTAACCCGACAATCTTGAAACATTATCCGTTTCTGAACAACAATAAATTCTGATCAAGTAAAAAAAATCCCCTGCCATGCTAGACACGACAGGGGATGAAACTTTTTAAAGATCATGTAGGTATATGACTACCAGTACCTGCGTCTGTCCACGACAATCGTGTTAACCGCCTTACCACCACCTTTCAGATTGACAATGACCCTGTACTTGCCTGGGACACGACCGACCTTAACAGGTATGAACAGCAGACTGCCATTGGCATCATCCGAGGCCTCGGTCGGTTCACTGTTGCCTAGTATGGCCGCGCCCGTCCCTTTTCCCGTTCCCATCATAGTTACCCAGCCGATGGTTTTGTGTCCATCCTGCACCAATCGAGCAAAGCGAGGGTTGTGCGGTGATGGCACTACGGTAACACCGCCGATACCGGGAAACTTGATATAGGAATCATCCCCAGGGCCTGGCTTAACATCTCCTGTCGGGTATTGATCGGCATCGTGTTTACCGAAATTTTCGAACAACAGGAATTGTGGTGCATAGGGCGCGCCGCCATCGAAGGAGCCACCACTCGGGATAGCGGTACCATCAAGGACGGTACCTGGTGCCACACGCTGGAAATTGGTCAGCGAGACGACCGAATCATCATCACGGGCAGCGGCGTTGGTCAAATGCACCTGTGCACCCACCTGGGCGCGAAAAACAACACTCGCTGAGCCTCTTGCCACCAACGCAGAGTCCGCATCATAGATACGAACATAAATGATACCGACGCTACCGGCCGGTCCATTATAGAACGGAGTCGTCTCATGCTTCTGGCCTTTATCGTTGGGGCGCACATGAATCACCTTGAATCCCAGTGCACGCGCACGTTCCCCATTCAGACCACCCGGGTGTTTGGCATCGAGGTTATTACATGTCACAGCATCACCGCAGCGCGGGAATACCGTCACCAGATACGGGTTAGCCGCCTGATCGAATGACACCCCCCAGAAACCTCCGGAGACCATTTCCGTATTAGGCTTGACCGGGTTCTGTGGCCCGGTAGTCAGGATGATATTACGAGCGGGCTTGAACAATGGTACAGCCGGTTCCGGCTCCGAGAAATCGGGATTGGCGATAAACGAACCATCCAGTTCCACTTCCATACGCCCGCCCGCCGGAATTTGTAAACCAAATACTTTCGGGTCCATGGCTTTATGTGCAGGTACACCGCTACGACGCAGCAATACATTAAACTCGGCAGGCTCATAGGCTGTGATACCATTAGGTACGACCGGCGCACTGATAATTTGCATATGAATTCTTTTAACACCGGCCATGGCATGGCTACTGACAAAGACGACACTCGCCAGTAGCAGTAAGCTGAAACATGACCGCTTGGTTTTTGGACTGTGTAATTTCATATCGATGACTCCTTGTAGATTTTTTGGTTATTTGATACTACCTGTCGAATACCGCGCTAGCTTCCTCCTCTACCCTGTTTATGATAATGATCTATTTACGATGAAATGTTTTTGCATCCAGTCGCCACTCCGATCTACAACAGACACGCTAAAGTCATTAGGTATTGATTATTGACCAGCCCTGTGAGCGTCGCAATCTGACTTCGCCTTTCCCCGTAGGAGCAACCATGACACCCTGCAATAAACGAACGGGCGACTTACCCTGCTGTTGCTTTTGCAGCGTTTCCTGACAGGCAACAAATAGCAAATTGTCATAGCGCTTATGCAGATGCATAATGCGCTCGGCATAAGGTGATTGATCGGAGCGCAACATCGACAAGCCCGGGCCATAGGCCACGACCTCGATACGCACGGGCCTTTCTAGTTGCGAACCCATACTGACCAGATACTCGGCACGTTTTAATAATCGATCGATGGCTACCTGGTCGTTTTGTGTGATCTGCATGACCACCTTGATTTCATCCGCAGGACTTTCGATGATAGCTTGCAGGGTACTGTCCATGTTCGAATGGACGGGTGTGCGATCGAATAAGAATGTCATGGAAGCGACACCCAGGACGATAAGGAACATCGCCGCAGAAGTAAAAACGTACCTGTTGCAATGACGTTGCTTGTAAGGTGCCGATGATGCTGCCATATCCGGGCGTGCCGCCTTAACCAGTTCCTTCATGTGTGTCAATTCACATACCCGCTGTGCTAATAAAGGATCCTGGTGCAATAATTCAAAAATTCGCCGACGCTCAGCTGCGTCCAGCTCATTATCAACAAATGCATTCAGAATTTCTTCAGATAAACTCTTCCCGCCTTTCATTTAATCCTCCTTACCGGCCCCGCTGAGGAATCACTGCCCTCGGCCAGCAATAAACCATCACGAAGATAGGATTTCATCCTTTTGCGCGCACGTGACAGGCGACTCATGACTGTGCCAACACGTATATCAAGTATTCGGGAAACTTCTGTGTAACTCATGCCTTCCATATCAACCAGCGTCAACACCTTACGATGCTCATCATTTAGACGATTGATAGCATAATTAATACGAGCAACAGTATTCTGCTGTTCAAGTAACTTATCCGGGAGGTCAATACTCTGCAGCTCATCATGATCATCTAAAGAGCATGTATTGCGATGTTTGCGAATATAACTCTTGTGACAATTGGCCAGGATACTAATCAACCAGCTCTCCAATGCACTACTCTCACGCAGCTGACTATGTTTATCCAGTGCGATCAGAAAGGTTTCCTGGACCAGATCACGCGCGAGGTCAGGTTCACATCCCCAGGACATAGCAATGCAGTGCATTCTTTTTAATGAGTGCTCAAACTGCTTCGCTATCTGGCGTCTATTGATGACTGCCCGTATGGCTTTCATTTATTATTATCGCTCCTGCTGATTTTTTGCTGTCTTACTATTCCATTTAAGATCGTGCCTGCTCGTGACCGAACCGCAAATAAGTACTATGCCAGCAACCAGGATACAAAGATTAACAGTACTATAGATGCATATACGTCTCATTTATTCCCATTATTTTTGACCACATAGAAGTTAATTCATTTTTCTCAATAATATCTTATGCTTATGTGATATTTTTAACATTATCAGCGCCAGCCAAAGGGCAAGGACGATGTATAATTCTGGAAACATGGCCATGAAAATGGCCCTGGGAGGTTCGACTAGTAACTGATTACAAAATCAAGTCTTGAATTATGACCAGGCTCTACAACAATTTCGGCGTTAAGCGGTTTTTTCCCTTCTGCATAAACCATCACTATATATAATCCACCTGCTAGATGGTCGAGAAGATAATGGCCATTCATATCCGTTAATACGAGAATGTCAGGGTGCTCGGGGCAATCACCAACAATAAATACTGCTGCGTCGACGACAGCCCTGCCAGTAATATCTGATACTACACCACTGATGCTGCCAAATTCGATCAAACCATCACCTGTCTATTATCATTCAGTATTTTCAGGCGGCGCTCAGGAAAAAGCTAAGCGGTTCAACTGCATTCTAGCTATAGCTAAGGTAATCAGGATACAGCTTAATCACATTCCCTCGCGCATTCGCTGCCATGATTATTTCAACACTCCAGACTTTTCACCCGACCCCTACATTTCAAGTCTAAGCGAGGCTCACTGTGTATTAATGACAAACAAAACATAGTCATTCTGTGAGATATTAGTAATAAATACAGTGAAATATTCACAACATTTATTACCAGATTTAATGCATGTAAATGGATAAAAACAAGGTATCTGACGCCATTGAATACCCTACACAGAGTACAAACGCCAAGATCAGGATTGCAATTATTCGGAAATTGAGATCAAATCAGGTACATGAGAAAACTAACGCTACTAATCATTATTTCAAGCCTACTCCTTGGCTGCGCGAGCCTGACCAAATTCAAGGAGAGCCCCAGCATCAATCTCGTCAACCTGAACCTGCTTGAGTCGACCTTGTTTGAGCAACGCTATCAGTTAAAATTTCGCGTACAAAATCCTAACCCTGAAAGCATGCCCATTACCGGAATGCATTTTGCGTTGGAAATTAATGGCAAGAAATTCATGACCGGCCTGAGCAATCATGAAACGAGCATCCCTGCATACAGTGACGCCGTGATCGAGGCAACAGGCACCACAACCCTGTTTGGTATCGCCCGGCAGATTCAAGATTTGCAAAACAAGAAAGGGGCAACCCTTGCCTACCGCCTAAGCGGAAAACTTAGCGTCCAGAACCAGGTCTTTGCTATTCCATTTGATATTGGTGGTGCTTTTAGTCCTGAGTAAAACTTCAGTCATAGAGAAACAGGGGGCTACTCTATGGCTAAATGAACAACAATTGTGATCTGACCTGAATCCAATTAATTCTATTATGATAATCTGTCATTTTCTATTGTGCGATTGCAGAATTGATATCCGCACCACTATTAATGTTCGAGCACCCTGCAATGTCATCAATCGACGGCAATCAATCGAGTCTGACCCCATTGATAGACCCCATTGATAACTGAAATCTCTGAGCTCTTTCTATTTTCTAATGATCCCACTAATGACGAATTTACAGCTACCAATTTTCACATGATCACCTGGATATAACAGTTGATAGTCGGCTAACTTTCCGTTGACGTAAGTCCCGTTAGTGCTCCCAAGATCCTGGATATAAGCAACATTCTTCAATGCTGTAATTTTTGCATGATGAAAACTAACCGTCTCCAGAGATAGCACCATGTCATTACCTTCAGAACGACCTATTGTTGTGACTCCCTGCATGATATTAAGGTCATACAGAGTTTCGACCATCTGTAGTGTGTTCATAACCATAACCCCGACTCATTCATGTCCGAGGTAAAAGTACAATAACTTTCTCCCGAAAAAAATGTTAAGGATTGTCAGGTGCTAATAACGAGTATTTTCGATTTATATTATTTATATCATATGCTTATGAAATCTTAATAAATACGATAATAATCTATAAACGACAAACAATGTAAAAATATCGCTCCCCAAACCGAGGTAAAAAGGGGTCAGAGCCCTTTTTGCTGTTTCCTTGGGCGTCCACGCTTCGCCTGACCAACCTTCTGTTTTAATTTAGCCTCAATCTTACTTCTGAAATAATCATTTCCTAAAGGTGTACCACTCTGTAATGTCTCTCGAATCGAGTTCAAATCGATATCATCAATATGTGCTTTAAATAATTCGCGGTAGGCGGGTAAGCGAACTTCAAGTGACTTCCCCAGTTGTAAATATAGAGGATGCGGTGTTATAAGGCTGTTGCGTTTCCCCCGCCCATTTACTTGGTAACTGGACCATCTGTATGTTCCCGGCGAGCGGGCCATATTGGCACGAACAGGATTTAACTCTATATAGCGCATACAGGTCAGTAAATACTGTTGGTCATTGACCAAACTGGCCTTGTAACGACCTTCCCATATTGTCCCACTGGTTCCGTACGTAAAATTAATGCATGGAACATAATGGCGGCCTATAGAAAAACCCGAAACCCGGGTCAGAGAACAATTGTTTCTAATACGAAACCCGGGTCAGAGAACAATTGTTTCTAATATACTAAATATTCGAAAAACCCGGGTCAGAGAACAATTGTTTCCCAAAAAACCCGGGTCAGAGAACAATTGTTTCTAATATACTAAATATTCTGCCCTGTATATCGCTTGCTCTTCCCCTACTCTGGGCCTACCTGGCTTGCCCATTTCTGTTTGACGTTTCGTTATCTGCTCAATTTTTTCCTTAAAGTATGAACGGCCCAAAACAAGCTCATGATTCAGCGCTTCTCTTATATCCTGTACGATGCTCTTGTCTATCAGTTGGCTAAATAATTCTCGATACGCCTGCTTTCTTTCCTCTACCGTAGCCCCTAATCCGTCATAAACAGGGTGGGACTCAAGCAGCTTGCTTGCTTTATTTTGTGCATTGAATTGATAACTACTCCATTGATACTCTGCTGGATGCTCTACCATTGCCGCCCTTACAGGGTTCATCTCAATATATTGCATACAAGTCAATAAATACCTTTCACTGTCTATTAGACTCGACTTATACCTTCCCTCCCACAATGTCCCGGTACGCTTATATTCCTTATTGATATAGCGGACATAGCGTCCGCCCAGGGACTGCATCATTTCAGAAACGGCGTGTTCTGCCATAGGTGTGACAAGCATATGAACATGATTCGTCATAAGCACATAGGCATGAATACGGCAGTCAAATTTAGCGGATGCGGTTTTTAAATCGTCCAAGTAACGATAATAATCGGCTTCAGAAAAAAAGCAGGGCTCACGGTTGTTGCCGCGCTGTATGACATGCTGTGGTACACTTATCAGATTGAATCTGGGCTTGCGTGGCATCATTCACCTCCATATGAAATCGACCTGATAATATTAGCGCTAAACTATATTAGAAACAATTGTTCTCTGACCCGGGTTTTTTGGACCTGATAATATTAGCGCTAATCTATATTAGAAACAATTGTTCTCTGACCCGGGTTTTCTGAAACAATTGTTCTCTGACCCGGGTTTTCGTCCAAGTAACGATAATAATCGGCTTCAGAAAAAAAGCAGGGCTCACGGTTGTTGCCGCGCTGTATGACATGCTGTGGTACACCTATCAGATTGAATCTGGGCTTGCGTGGCATCATTCACCTCCATATGAAATCGACCTGATAATATTAGCGCTAATCTATATTAGAAACAATTGTTCTCTGACCCGGGTTTTGTTAACTTATAAATTGAAGTGACAGTTTTTTAAATTTCGCCTATAGTTAGAATTATAATAATGAAAGTCCTACTTCAAAAGTACAGGCTGCTAATCTCCTGCCTATTTCTGTTCGCATTGCTGACTAATGAGCAGCTATATGCTATTCAAGTTCCCGAACCCATTATCCAGGAAATTCGATTTGTATCTAAGCAGGCAACCAAGGTAGAGCTTGTTTGGGGTGTTGATGGCTGGAATCTGATGCCTGAGGGAGAGCGTCCACCCGGCACTAAAACTGTCAAAGGTGTCATGCATACTCCCATGAAACGACATAATGATTATTATGTCACACAGATCAAGTTGGATGCAGGCAGTATTGTGGATTTTGGATTCTTAGTGACCAAAATGAACGATAGCAAGGTAGTTACGACCTGGATCGCGGACAAGGGGGATGACTATCATCGGGCAGTTACACAGGATATTCCAATAGAAATCGATGGGCAGAGCAATCGATTTGATCGAATAAATCTCAAATCAATCTACTGGCTGATACTTGGTATTGGCATTGGGCTTGCCACTGCTATAGTGTTTATCAGAAATTCACGGCAGGAGAGAGTAAACCTGAGGCAGGTAGTGGCGGTAAACATGCACATTACCAGATCAGGTGTCGCAACCCTAACTGGCGTTCTGATTGTTGTGAATCTCCTAGTACTGGCCGGCATGTGGAAATTTATACGCTTTTTTCAAAACAACGACATTCCGTTTGAAGAATCGCCCGGCTGGGTCCGCTTCGGATTGGTACAGCTTAACCTGGCCACTGAAAATGTTTTTGCCAGTTGGTACATTTCAATGCTGATGTTACTGGTAGCAATAACCTGCCTGTTGAGCTTCATTGCCGATCAGCAACGTTTTCCGGATGGTCGGAATCGCATTCTCAGCTATGGCTGGCTTATTCTTGGGCTTGTCTTCGTGGCTTTGTCCGCTGATGAGATCGGTTCCTGGCATGAAACCATTGGTATGCTTCCCATCTCCGGTGGCGATGCAATCGGATGGGTACGTGTACTGGCAATACCCATTGCTATTGTTGCCATATTTATTGCTACGTTTGCCTGGTTACATCTGCGCCAAAACCCCTGGTCGCTCTGGTTAATGGGGCTCGGCTTGGCGCTATACATCATCAATCCCTTTTTCGAGTTAATAGAAATGCGTCTTCTCGGGGAACAAAATGTTCCTGGATCGATGCAAATGCATGATCTATTGATCTGGATCGAAGAGGGGACCGAGTTATTCGGCACACTCGCTTTTCTAACCGCTGCAGCACTCTATGCCAGCCAGTCGAAACAAATACACTATGAGTTTCGTATGATATCGGGTGTTTTTCTCACTGTTTTGATCGGCCTATTGTTTATGCTGGGCTTGTACGTTACTAATGTGCTTCTTGGCTCCATTGAGCGCGGAGATTCGGGTTCTGCTGAGAACTGGTTCCCATCGATTCTTTGCATGATAACTTGTCTTGTATGCATGCAAATAGCTGCGAATACTGAGCGATCCCGGTATAACTATTACGGAGTTGCCGTCTTCGCTGTCATTTTTTCGATTTACTACGCTATTAATATTCGCGGCTGGCACTTTGGACTAGAAAGCACTCGCCTGTTGGTCCAAGGCATCCTCCTACTAATGATTATTCCTGTTGCTCTTAGTTTTCTTCAGGTATTCAATACATGGTGGTACAGGCTTGTAGTTGCGCTGTGGCTTATCCTCTTTACTGTTACCCTCCTCAGTGATTCTCCCCGGGTCAGTTGGTTGGATATCGTTATCACTATTATTCCAGCACTACTTTTATTACCGCATTTTAAGCAATGCTCAACAGATCATGTCAACATCCTGCGAGAAGTAGAGGGTCGGACCTGAGAAACCCGAGGAACCCAGAAACCCAGAAACCCGCAGAAACCCGGGTCAGAAACCCGGGTCAGAGAACAATTGTTTCTAATATACTAAATATTCTGCCCTGTATATCGTTTGCTCTTCCCCTACTCTGACCCCTTTAATTTAATTGGGGCATTCCCGCACTTCCTTGTGCTCCACGGCATAAGGCCATCCTGGCCAAAACCACGTAATTCAGTATGTTGCGAGTGCCTACTTCGTAGTATGAGATTGCTTCTCTGCGCTCGCAATGACACAGTAAATTTTTTGTATGACCTGCAAGCAAGCAAAGACACGATAAAAAAAGGCCGACTAAATAGTCGGCCTTTTCCATTCACATAACGAACCGGTTACTTGTAATGCGCACTAGCCGCCTTCACAGCCTCACCACTATTGATATTGGCACCCATCTCAGTCATCACCGCATCCAGTGCACCGAGACAAAACAATACATTAGTCTGGTTACTGGCATAACCCATCAGACCGATGCGCCAGACCTTGCCGGCGAGGTCGCCGAGGCCGGCGCCGATTTCAAGGTTGTAGTCGTTCAGTAACTGACCACGCACGGCGGCGTCATCAACGCCATCGGGGATAGTCACCGCGTTCAGTTGCGGCAGACGATCCTGTTCATTAACGACAAAATTCAGGCCCATGGCCTCGAAACCGGCGCGAAGGGCCAGGTGATTATTCTGATGGCGTTGCCATGCATTCTCAAGACCTTCATCCTGCAGGATTACTAAGGCTTCATGCAAGGCGTACAAGGCATTGATCGGTGCGGTGTGATGATAAGCGCGCTTGGCACCGGCACCCCAATAGCCCATGACCAGGTTCATATCGAGGAACCAGCTTTGCACCCGGTGTTTGCGGTTGCTTATTTTTTTCTGCGCGGCCTCACTGAAGCTGACCGGCGAGATACCCGGCGTGCAGGACAGGCACTTCTGCGTACCGGAATAGATCGCATCGATACCCCACTCGTCTACCTTTAACGGCGTGCCACCCAGCGAGGTCACCGCATCGACGATGGCCAGGCAGTCATGTTTGTGCGCCAGTTCGACCAGGGTCTTGGCATCGGATTGTGCGCCAGTGGATGTCTCGGCGTGCACAAAGGCGACGATGCCGGCATCCGGGTTGGCCTTTAAGGCGTCTTCCAGTTTGTTGGCATCGACGGCACTGCCCCAGGCGTCCTGGACCATGATCGCGGTGCCACCACAGCGCTCGACATTCTCTTTCATGCGGCCGCCGAAGACGCCGTTCTGACAAACGATGACCTTATCACCAGGCTCGACCAAATTAACGAAGCAGCTCTCCATGCCGGCTGATCCAGGGGCCGATACCGGCATGGTCAACGCATTCTTGGTTTGAAAGGCGTATTGCAACAGGCCTTTGACTTCTTCCATCATGCCCACAAATGCCGGATCCAGATGGCCGATGGTAGGACGTGACATGGCCTCCAGTATACGAGGGTTGACGTCGGATGGACCGGGACCCATCAGGGTGCGTTTGGGCGGATGGAAGGATGAAATGCTCATGAAAAAAACCTCTTGTATTGTGTTTGTTGTGACTCAGAACAATTGCATGTATTGGAACACGTTTAAATAATCGACAGGGATAAGATGTTCTACAGATTGCCGCGCTGCGCTCGCAATGACGACTTCTCCCGGGTCAAAAACAGCGTCATATCCTAGCAAATCTCTGGGTTATTGGGAATGTTTTTCGGGGCTGGATATGGGTTTGGGAGATTGCCGCGCTCACGTTGTTCGCTCGCAATGACCCAGTTTGTTGATGTGTACGGTGTTTATGGATCTAATTACTTATTTTTCATACAGGAAACAGCGTGTCGTATGTCCATCACCACTGACATCCGGATAACGTTCACGGCAAACCGGCATCGCCTCGGGACAGCGCGGGTGAAAATGACAACCGCTGGGTGGGTTAATGGGTGACGGGATGTCCCCTTCCAGGCGGATCACGTCGGTCTGCGTCTCTGGATCCAGACGCGGCACCGCCGATAGTAATGCCCGAGTGTACGGGTGGCGTGGCTGCTTGAGAACGTCCTCGACCGGGCCCTTTTCAACGATACGCCCCAGGTACATTACCGCAACATCATGGGCGAGGTAGGCGACCACGGATAGATCATGAGTAATGAACAGATAGGATAAATGCAGACGCTGCTGCAACTCCTGTAACAGATTCAGGATCTGTGCCTGTACCGATACATCCAGTGCGCTGGTCGGCTCATCACAGACGATCAACTTCGGATCGACCGCCAGCGCACGCGCAATACAGATACGTTGACGCTGTCCGCCGGAGAACTCATGTGGGTAGCGGTCTTTCATGTCCGGCAGCAGACCAACCTGTAACATCAGCTCCTCGACACGCTGCTGACGTTGCACGACATTCGGCAGGATTTTCTGAGCGAGCATGCCCTCTTCGATGATGTCGCGTACACGCATGCGTGGGTTCATCGATGAATACGGGTCCTGGAAAATTATTTGCACATCGGAGCGGCGCTTGCGCAGTAACTCTCCGGATAAGGTGGTCAACGACTGACCTTCAAACAAGACCTCGCCGGACGTGTATTGACGCAGCAACTGTAAAATGCCCTTGCCGACCGTGGTCTTGCCGCAACCGGATTCACCGACCAAGGCCAGGGTTCGACCCTTGCCAAGCGCCAGACTGATATCATCGACAGCATGCACATGACCCACCGTCTTTTTAAATAAACCGCGTTGAACCGGGAAATAAACCTTGAGGTTTTTTACCGACAACAATACCTGCTCAGGGTGCTCTTTATTGGCAAGCGTTTGCGTTTCTGCCGGTAACTCTGTTTGTTCATCATCCAGCTGCGCCAACAAATGACAGCGCGCTCCATGTTCTGCAGAGAGTTCCTGCCACGGGGGTTCACTACTTTCACAACTATCGATACGAAAATCACAGCGTGGTGCAAAACGGCAACCGATAAACTGTTGCGATAATGACGGCACAGTACCGTCGATCATGTCGAGCGTGGCACTGCGTTTGTCCATATCCGGCAAAGCGCGGAATAGCTTACGACTATAGGGGTGCGCCGGGGTCTGATAAAAACTCTGGCGATCGGCCACCTCGACCATTTGCCCGGCATACATCACGCCGATACGATCGGCCATCTGAGCGGCCACACCGAGGTCATGGGTGATCAGTAATATCGCCATGCCGGTTTCCTGTTGCAGCTTTTTCAACAGGCTCAGAACCTGTAACTGTATGGTAACATCCAGGGCCGTCGTCGGCTCATCGGCTATCAACAGTTCCGGATCGCCGGCCAAGGCGATCGCAATCATGACACGCTGTTTCATGCCGCCAGATAGCTGATGCGGGTATTCACGAATACGATGTGGTGGGTCTGGAATACCAACCTCATCCAGCAGTTCAAGGATGCGCTGACGCTCGGCCTCACCCTTCAGACCTTTATGTCGACGTAAAACTTCACCAATTTGTTCGCCGATGGTCAGCACCGGGTTTAGTGATGTCATCGGTTCCTGAAAAATCATGGCAATGCGATTACCGCGTATCTCACGCATGGCCACTTCCGGATAAGTGCTTATCTCATCGCCATCCAACTGAATGCTGCCATCAACCACACGGCCGCCTGGTGCTGGTAGCAAACCCATGATGGCCAAAGCCGTCATCGATTTACCACAGCCCGACTCACCCAACAGGGCGAAAGTCTCGCCCTTGTTGATGGTCAGGGTCACGCCATCCACAGCGCGCACTGGGTATTGGCCGCCTTCGATCCAGGCCTTGAGGTTATCCAGTTGTAACAGCGGCGCCTGCATTATTCAGACTGCGCCTTTTCCTGTGCGTCACTATCGTCGGTTTCCGCAACCTCCTCAAGCTTGTGCCCTGGCGCTTGTTCATCTATAAGTTCTTCGATGACTTTGCGTAACACCAGGCGTTGCTGCTTTGGCAGCTTCATCCAGGCTAATGCCATTTCAAATGCTTCCTTATCGAGGCGGTGACCCGAGCTAGTGACTTCCTCCTGTTTCTTACGAACGGCGATATCAGCACGATCCGATTTTCGCGGATACTTGGTACCCACTCCCGATAACAGCCAGTTGGAACGGACATCAAGAAATTGTGAAATCTTGACCAGTTCCGAGGTCTTGGGAAAATCCTCACCCTTGAGCCAACGGCCAATGACGGCTGAGGGCAATCTCAGCTCTTTGGACAAGGCCGACTGGCGACCATGCCCAATGGGGGGATAGTTCATATCATTCAATGCTTCATTCAACCGTTGTGAAAATTTCGCTTTTTCGTTTGGCATATCCATTTATCTCCTGGTTCCTGGTATATTTAATAGTATTATTATTGTTGTCGTTGTAAGCGTGGATCAAATGCATCCCTTACTGCATCAGAAAAAAGGTTTGCTGCCAGCACCAGCATAAACATAAAACTGAATGCTGCAATCAGCGACCACCACACCATTGGCTCTCTGGCCATTTCCAGTCGAGCACTGTTGATCATGTTGCCCCAGCTGTTGGTCGTTGGATCAACACCAACGCCGACATAGGACAACACGGCTTCGGCGAGTACCAGACCGCTAAAGTCCAGCACCACCGCAATCAACACGATATGCATGACATTCGGCAGGATATGCCGACTGATCACGCGCAGGTGACCAACGCCGAAAGCGTTGGCCGCCTGAATATATTCCACCTGGCTGATTTTCATCGCTTCGCCACGCAACAGGCGGCACAAGCCGGTCCAGCTGGTCACGCCCAGGATCAGACACAGGAACAACAGCCGTGCATCTGCACGACTGATGACATCACCAAACTGATCCGGGTGATTACTCATATACACCTGCAACATTAACACAGCCGCGGCGATTAACAATACGCCAGGTATGGAATTAAGCGTGGTATACAGGTACTGGATCACGTCATCGACCCAACCCCTGAAGTAACCGGCCATAATACCCAGGGCGATAGCAAACGGCAGCATGAACAGGGTCGTCAGGGTGCCAATGACCAGGCCGGTACGGATACTCTTCAGTGACTGATACAGTACGTCCTGCCCGACCTTGTCAGTACCGAGCACATGATAATGGGTTGATAGCTGTAGCAGTAAAGCCATGAACAATATCAGCAGGCCCAGGGTCACCAGAACAACCTTCCACGGTAGACTTTCTTTGCCATGCCAGACACTGCTAAGCATACTACGCCAGGTCTGTTGCTTCCTGCGCGCCAGCCACAGGATCATCAGGGCGCTAAACAACAACCATGCAATCAACGCCAACAAGACTGCTTGTAGTACCCGTTGCGTAATGTCTGCCCATTTATCTTTATGCGGATCCTGCAAGTGCGCACCACCGTATTGCAAACGTGGGTAACCCCTGACTCGGCTGCCATCGGCCCGTTCCATCATCTCCTTGGCAAACAGATGGGTGGCAAAGGGTGCTGAATAACTCTTCTCCTCCCGGGTGCGCAGGCCACCGACAAGATCGTCGAACAGACTGATGATTTCTGGGTTATCCCCTTTTTTATAATGCACCGAATCCAGCAAACCCACACACACATAGGCCATCAGCACCAGGAAGGCCGCCATGCCCAGGCGTCGCTGGAATACCCGCTTCCATGGATCGCGCAGATGTTTGTGTTTGATTGTATAAATAACAAACACAGCAATGGCGGCCACCAGAATGAAAATCAGGATGTCGGTCCATAAAAATGCGAACTGGATAGTGCCCATGGTCATTCCAGCCTGATCCTCGGGTCGACAAGGGTATAGGAAATATCGGTCATAATAAGCCCTATGATGTACAACACGGAACCGAGGAATACCATCGCCCTGACGATGGAAAAGTCCTGATGATTGATGGCATCAATGGTGTAGCTACCCAGGCCCGGGATGGCAAAAAAGGCCTCGGTGACCAGGCTGCCGATAAACAACAACGGGATAACGACCACCACACCGGTCAGGATCGGGATCATCGCATTCTTGAGTACATGCTTGAACAGCACCTTGAGCTCGGACAGGCCCTTGGCCCTGGACGTGCGCACATAGTCTTTATTGATTTCCTCCAGGAAAATAGTGCGATACCAACGCGTGCCACTACCGATACCGCCAATAACACCGATAATCACCGGCAGGATCAGAAACTTGAAGGCATCGATGCCGGTATCGTAGCCGGATATCGGCATCAGATGCCAGAGCTTGCTCATCAAAAACTGCCCACCGATAATATAAAACAGAGACGATATCGACATTAACACCACGCCCAGGACGACACCGGTGATATCGATATAGGTGGCCCGAAAAAAAGCCAATAGCATCGCCAAGGTTATATTGACCAGCAATCCGACCAGCAAGGTCGGCAAGGCAATGGCCAGGCTTGGCCACATGCGTTGACTGATATCATGGGCAATATTACGGCCGTCATCGGACTGACCAAAATCAAACGCAAACAACTTCACCGATTTATCAAAGAAAATCGTATCGGTCAGCGTCTTGATACCGTCGGCCTCATTGTTATAGATCATTGGCCTGTCGTAACCGCGCTCTTCCTTCCATTTCTCCACAGCTTCCTGGGTCACCCGTTTTTCACCCAGGTGCATGCGCGCCATATCATCCGGTGTATTGACAAAAAAGAACAACACAAAGGTGATCAGGTTAACGCCGATCAATATCGGGATGGCATAAAGTACACGCCGGATAATATAGGCCATCATCAGACTGCACTCCGATTGTTACTATGATGTTCCTTACGAATATAGGTCAACACGCCCGGCAGAATCATCAATAGCAGAACGACAACAATAACCAATAACGGTAGTAACACAGGCTGATTCCATTCATGTCTTTTCTGTTCACGCAGCCCGGGCTCGATACGTTTGTACTTGAGGGTATTATTGGCCATTAGATTAGGTTTTACATTGGCATACCAGGAATGATACAGGCTGAAACCTTTCGGGAAATGACTGAATACCCACGGCGAATCCCGCCGCAGTACTTCCAGCATCTGGTCGATAATCACCTTGCGCTGTGGCCCATTTTCCATGGTCTTCATTTGTTCGAACAGGCGATTGAAAACCGGGCTGTCATAGTTGGCGCCGTTCTCGCCATTATTGAGGACCTTTTTGTTCGGGCCGTATAGCAGGAACAGAAAGTTTTCCGGGTCCGGGTAATCAGCATTCCAGCCCCAGCGGAAAATTTGTGCCGTGCCCTTTCTTACTTTCTCCTGGAAACGATTAAAATCGGTATTACGAATGACCAGCTGCACATTGATCTTCTGAAACTGTTTACGCAACCAGTTGAGGAAGGCCTTGGCATCCGGTCCAGGCATGGCGGTATCGAAATACAATAACAGTGGCTTGCCGGTCTTTTCATCACGGCCATTGGCATAACCGGCTTCAGCCAGCAGGCGTTTGGCATCTGCAATCGATTTACGTTGAGGCCTGCCATCGACCCAGTTATAGACATAAGGGTTGATACCTTGCTCACCTTCTGTGTGACCAAAGATACCGGGTGGGATCGGGCCTTGCGCTGGAATACCACGACCATTGGCAAAGATCGAAATAAACTCTTCTATGTCTATGGCGATGGCGATGGCCTGACGCAGCTTACGCGCGCGCTCACTGTCTCCACCGACCAGCTTATCCTGCATATTAAACCCATAAAACCAGACCGATGTCTGTACGGCCGTTAATAAATTAATACCCTTCTCGCGCATGCTGTCTGTCAGCGTGGCTTCACCTTCACCGGTAAACTGGATGGCCTGATCGAAACTGTCCGAGCTGATGGACGAAATATCATAATAGCCTTGCAGGAACTTGTTCCAGTACGGGATCAATTCCTTTTCCAGGTTATACACCACCTTGTCGATAAACGGTAAAGGCTTGCCCGCATCGCGTAGCAAACCAGCCTCTCGATCACCCGGATCACCTTCCTGAGGGTACAGCTCGCCATGGAAATTCGGATTGCGCTGCAGCACCATTTTCAGATTGGGATTGTTTTCTGTCAGCATATAGGGGCCGGTGCCAACCGGGAACCAGTCCAGGGTGATGTTCTTTTCCACCAGCCCGGGCTGCAGGTAGAAGCGTTCCGCCTCGGCCGGCATCGGTGCGAAAAACGGCATCGCCAGCCAATAGACAAACTGCGGGTATTTGCCCTTGATGGTAATCTGGTAGCGATACTTGTCGACCTCCTTGACACCGGCCAGGTCCAGTTTATGCAAGTCGATATAGGGCGTACGATCCGGGGTATCGACCTTCCGCTGAGCATGGGTCTTCTGCAAGGTATCGGCATAGTCCTGCAGGCCGACGATGTAATCCGTCATCACGCCAAAAATGGGCGAGTGCAGGCGTGGGTGGGCCAGGCGTTTGATCTGGTAAACATAGTCGGCTGCCACCAGCTCGCGTGAGCCTGTGTGGGCGAAGTCGGCCAGGGTATAGATGTTACTCAATTGCTCATCACTGAGTTGGTGATAACGAAACCGACCTTGCTCATCACGGGCAAAGGCTGGATGCGGCTGGTAGCGTATGCCGGGCTTGATCTCGATATCATAAACACTGTAAGCAATCTGCGACACATCCACATCTGGCGGCAATGGCTGTTGGTTGCTATCGAGATAGCGTGGCTGGGGTATGTCGGTAGCCGTCAATGTCGCCAGTTGGTAGGGGCGCTTCAGATAATGGTACTGCACCACCGGCTCATAGATCTGTGCCAGTATTTCATATTCATTAGAGACATAAGAACGTACCGGATCAAGGTGTTTGGGCCGTTCACTGAATTCGGAATACAGGATGTTGCTGCCATCGTCCTTGAGCGGGTAAGGATTATTCCAGGGGCGGCCATCACAGGCAGTCAATAACAGCAGACCGAAAGCAGTAAACGACGTCCAGCCAAATACGCGATTGGTGAGTGTCCCTGACATTAGTTTTTATTGTTTCCCGACTGTTTTATTGTTTTTCATTATACCCTGTAAAGCGGCCATAGAGTGTGTTACTTTACCGGAAAATAAGCCAAAATCCATTACTGACGAATGTTTTCTGGTTTGTTACAATCTTTATCCTTAACATGATAACAAGCATATAACGAGACATCGACTATGGGAATATTAACCGGCAAAAATGCACTGATTGTAGGTCTCGCCAGTAACCGCTCAATCGCCTGGGGCATCGCTCAGGCACTTCATCGTGAAGGCGCAGAACTGGCATTTACCTATCAAAATGAAAAATTGCGTGACCGGGTGGAGAAACTGGCCTCACAATGTGATTCCGAGGTCACCCTGCCCTGCGATGTCAGCGACGATAAGCAAATTGACGCGGTTTTCGAGCACCTGGACGATTACTGGGACCATCTCGACATCATCATCCATTCAGTTGCTTATGCCCCGCGTGAGACCCTTGAAGGCGACTACCTCGACAGCGTCACCCGCGAAGGCTTCGGCATCGCCCATGATATCAGTTCCTACAGTTTTGCCGCGCTGGCCAAGGCTGGGCGCAACATGATGCAGGGACGTAATGGCGCACTGCTGACCCTGAGCTATCTGGGTGCTGAAAAGGCCATCCCGAATTACAACGTCATGGGTCTGGCCAAGGCCAGCCTGGAAGCCAATGTCCGTTATATGGCCCAGGCACTGGGCCCGGAAGGCATTCGCGTGAATGCCGTTTCAGCCGGCCCGATCCGCACACTGGCCGCTGCCGGTATCAGCAACTTCCGCAGGATGCTTGACCACACTGAGAGTGTCGCCCCCTTGCGCAGGAATGTTACGATAGATGAAGTGGGCAACGTCGCCGCGTTTATGTGTTCGGACCTGGCCTCTGGTGTCACCGGCGAAATCACCCATGTGGATGCCGGTTACAGTACGATTGGCATGACGGTGCCGGAAGCCAGCAAGGAATAGAAGCCTTTTCTATATTTTTTACCCCTCTCCCAAAGGGAGGGGCAACAAGTGTTTTTTATATACCCTGCAAACAAATATAACTAGCTTGTTTATCCATTCTCTAGATACTAGCTACTTTTCTATCGCTACTGTCCTCCAGAATACCCTCTTCGCCCTGCAACTTACCAATCACAACCGCGCCACAGGAATCACTGAAGACGTTGGTCGCGGTGCGGAACATATCGAGGATGCGGTCAACAGCCATGATCATGGCGATGCCCTCGGCAGGCAGGCCGATCGCGGCCAAGATGACCGTAATCGCGACCAGGCTCGCGGATGGAATGGCGGCGACTCCTATCGATGTCATCAAGGCAATAAGGACGACAGTGAATTGCAGCGCAAACGGCAGCTCCAGACCATAGGCCTGGGCAATAAACATGGCGGCGACGCATTCATACAATGCCGTACCATCCATGTTAACGGTAGCACCCAACGGCAACACAAAGCTGGTGGTCCGATTGGAAACGCCGGCGTTCTTCTCGACGCATTCCATGGTTAACGGCAAGGTCGATGCCGATGACGAAGTCGAGAACGCGGTTAACAAGGCCGGGGCCATGGCCTTGTAGTGACGCAGTGGATTAACGCCAGCAATAAAACGCAATATTAATGGCAAGGTAACAAAAAAGTGGAAGGCCAATGCAGCAACAACGGTCAGGAAGAATACTCCGACGGTTCGCGCCAGTTCATCCAATTGCTCGGTGCCGGTATCGGCAACCACTTTGGCAACCAGCCCGAACACCCCTATCGGTGCAAATTTGATGATCAGGTCGGTAATCATCATCATGACCTGATTCAGACCCGACCAGAAACCGTACAGGGCCTGAGCATAGGGCTCATCGATGCGGGTCATGAAGAAACCCATCAGTAGCGAAAATACAATCAGGCCCAGCAACTGACCATTACTACTGGCAGCCTCGATAATATTAGGCGGAAACAATTGCAGGAATATACCAGCAAGATCGCTAGCCCCTTTGCCTTCGACACGCGCCATGACTTCGTTGACTGTACCGGCATCGAGCTGTCCCATGACTTCACGGGCGGGTTGGCCATTGAGGATTCCCGGAGTAAACAGGTTGACCATGAACAGGCCGACAAGGATGGCCAACAGGCTGGTACTCAGATAGTACAACAGGGTCTTGCCACCTAAACGGCCTAGTGCGCCCGAGGAACCGATGCCGGCAATACCGACAATGATCGATGAGACCACCAACGGTACAATGATCATTTTCAAGGCATTCAGAAACAGAGAGCCGACAAATGCAAACATCGAGTAGAATGATATGCCAAAGATGGCGGCATCCTTGCCGCTGGCAACGCCGGCGACAACGGCCAGCAGCAGCGCTATCATTATTTGCCAATGCAATTTCAGTTTCATATCCGCTCCAGGTCAGTATAACTGTGCGCTACACGCACCGATGTTGCTACCGGCAAAAGATCAATACAACCTGAAAACAAACTGACTAATCAGGAATCATCGTTCGCCAATCGACTTTCAAAGATAGTGATGTCAGCCTGTTCCTTGAGGTCTGCGAGAACTGCTTTCACTTCCGTATCACTGCGCATGCGCTGCATAAATTGACCAAGGAAATTTCGTGATGGATCATCTTTCTTGACCTCACCCATCTTTATACCAAGGATTGCAGCAATAACACCATCGCCTTTGAGTGTGTTCGCAGAGCTATAGCTGACCTTGTCGGCAGCCGGTTTTGGCGCCCTGAATGCGATATTCAGCACTGCCTGATCATAGTCCTTTTCGGTGCGACCGACCCACTGTGCCGCCTTGTAGGTCAAGGATTTATCCTTGCCAAGCTGCTCCATATCGCCACCTTCCCTGAGCTGTTTCAAATAAGCCTCGATGTCTGCGTCCATGGCTTCACTGGCTTTTTTATTGGTCAGTGTCTTGGTAATTTCGTCTTTGACCTGTTCCAGGGTCTGCGCCTTGCTTGGCTCGTATGACGACAGCCTGACGACAACAACGCGTTCAGAGACCTCTTTTTCAGCCTTCAGTTCTATAATCTTGCTGTTCAGAGAACGGGCAGGATTTCCTTCGGCAAACACATCATCGGAAAAGGCGGCATTGATTACTTTAGGGTCTTTGGCGATGGCATCATCCTGATTACCTGCACGACCGAACAAGGCGGTTTTCTTTATCTGCAATTGCAACTCACGTGCAGCCACATCCAGGCTTTCCGGATTTTCATAGGTCAGGTTATATAATGTTTCTTTTTGATCCAGGTATAGTTTTTCCGCCTCTTCCCTGGCCAGCATTTTCTGTACGTCTTCTTTGACCTCAGCGAAAGGCTTGCTGCTACCCGGTTTGATATCAACCATCTTGATAATATGAAAGCCGAAGGCTGTTCTTACCGGTTTGCTGTATTCGCCCTTGGCCAGCTGTTGCGCCGCTTGCTCAAAAGCCGCATCAAGCGTGCCGATTTCGAGGATGCCAATATCGCCACCCTGCGCGGATGATCCGGCATCGTCTGAATGACTAGCAGCGAGTGCTGCAAAATCCTCACCCTTTTGTAATTTCTCGTAGACTTCGTTGATACGCTTTTCAGCGGCAGCTTCATCTTCTTTTTTATTACCCGCAGGGACTTCTACTAAAATATGCGCAACCTGTCTTTGTTCCATGGTAACAAAGCTATCCTTGTTATCATCATAATGTTGTTGGAGCTTCTCATCGCTAAACTTCAGCCCCTTCTCTATAACGCGGCTATCCAGCAATAGGTAATCCAGGCTGACTTTCTCAGGTGTGAAAAAATTCTGCTTATGCTCCTGGTAATAGGTTTCTTTCTCTTCGTCCTTAAGTACCACCGCTTCCTTATACTGACTGAACGGTATTTGCAGCGTGGCTATATTGAGCTTGCGACCCTGTTGCTCTTGTAGGTGATCGATCTCTACAGGCGTGACAAAACTACTCTGTTGTATACCATTAATGAGTTGTTGCACAACCATTTCACGCGCCAACGTCGCCTGGTATGCCGCCGGATCCATATTATTATACTCAAGCACGTCTTGATAAACTTGTTGATCAAACTTGCCGTCTTTTTGAAAATTCTGGTTTGCCTGGATCTGCTGGGCAACCATTGACTCATGAATGCGCAGGCCTCTGTCTGCGGCGGCCTGGTTCAGGACCTCTTCCTGTATCATCTGCTCAAGCACATTGCGTCGGTGAGTTAATAAGGCCGCTCCTTCGGGCCTGTCTTTTCTACCCCGCAGCGAACGATCAACCCTGACATTCAGTTCATTGCGAGTAATTTCAACATCGCTGATCTTGGCCACGACAATAGCGGAGCCCCCGCCAAGATATTCCTGAATTCCCCAGAGTGCGAAGGGTATGATCAACAAGACAACAATGACCCATGCAAATACACCAGTGGCTTTATCGCGGATTGACTGTAACATACGAGACTTCCTGCTAAATTATCATTTTATTTAATAATCAATATCTGCACTCCCTAATCCGGGAGGCAACGACAATATCATACCCGAAATAAAAAAAAGGCGCTTCCTTTACAAGAAGCGCCCTTTAATATTGGCGGAGCGGACGGGACTCGAACCCGCGACCCCCGGCGTGACAGGCCGGTATTCTAACCAACTGAACTACCGCTCCAATAGTTGGTGGGTGCTGAGGGGATCGAACCCCCGACCCTCGCCTTGTAAGGGCGATGCTCTCCCAGCTGAGCTAAGCACCCGATCAGGAGCGCGCTAGTTTACGGCATCTTTGAGCGCTTTACCAGCCTTAAATCCGGGAACTTTAGCAGCAGCAATTTGAATAGCCTCACCGGTACGTGGGTTTCTGCCCGTACGTGCGGCACGATCACGAACCAGGAAGGTTCCGAAGCCAACCAGTGTGACCTGGTCGCCATTTTTCAGTGAACTGGTGATCGCATCAATAACACCATCTACGGCTTTGGTGGCATCGGATTTAGGTAGGTCGGCGGCGTCCGAGACGGCTTCGATTAGTTCTGCTTTATTCATTGAGACACTCCTGGTAAATTAATTATAGTACTTGAGGTTCACATTACTCACTCGGCGGCAAACGCTTCTCGGGCAACCCAGTCCATTCATCTGACATCAAAGTATTGAAACGGCTTTATACCAATTGCACGGACAGGGTGTCAACTTGGAAGCGGCCACAATAGCTACTGAAAAACCACTGACATGATAATAAAAAACGACTCTATTCAAGGAAATACGTGACAAACTGGAAAAATAAATTAGGCTATTTTGTGGTCATCAATTTTACTATGCCTAACATTCACACCACTTTCCAGCAGGCTAGTCAGCGCCGTTTGGCGCGGCCATGTTGAGCGATTCATGCCTGCCAAGAAGGTTTTTTTTCGAAAAAAAAGCAGGGCATCGTCACGCGCTTTTTGTACGCTGACAACGCCCCGCCTTTTCCGCCTGCTATTAGTGGGCTCTTACATTTCCTTTCTTGCTGCTCTTACCGGCCTTATCCTTATCAACGGCCGCCACTTTTTTCCCACCCTTATCCGGCAACGCAACCGGCATGTGCTGAAGCGCTATATCAAGCACATCATCTATCCATTGCACGGGTATGATATCGAGCTGCTCCTGGATATTGCTGGGAATATCGGTCAGGTCGCGGCGATTCTCTTCCGGTATAATGACTGTCTTAATACCACCACGATGGGCCGCCAGTAATTTTTCCTTCAGTCCACCAATGGGTAACACCTCGCCACGCAGCGTTATCTCACCTGTCATGGCCACGGTGGCCTTGACGGGTATCTGTGTCAGCGCCGAGACCAGTGCTGTACACATACCGATACCGGCACTGGGCCCATCTTTAGGGGTTGCACCTTCGGGTACATGGATGTGAATATCATTATTCTGATAAAACTCTTCCTCGATGCCGAGGCTGGCGGCACGACTACGCACAATCGTCATAGCGGCCTGTATGGACTCCTGCATGACGTCACCCAATTGGCCAGTATGGATCAGCTTGCCTTTACCGGGCACTAAGGCCGTTTCGATTGTCAGCAGTTCACCACCGACCTCGGTCCAGGCCAGTCCGGTCACCTGTCCGACCTGGTCCTGCTCCTCGGCCAGGCCGAAACGGAAGCGCTTAACGCCCAGGTATTTGTCCAGATTGTCCGGGGTGATCTCGATTTTACCAATCTTCGGATCCAGTAATACCTCTTTGACCACCTTACGACATGCCTTGGATATTTCACGTTCAAGATTACGCACACCGGATTCGCGGGTGTAGTAGCGCACCATGTCATGGATAGCCTCTTCAGAAATCAGCAACTCATCTTTCTTCAGGCCATTGTTCTCGAGCTGCTTGGGCAACAGGTACTTGACGGCAATATTGACTTTTTCGTCTTCGGTATAACCCGGGATGCGAATCACTTCCATTCGGTCCAGCAGTGGTGCAGGAATGTTCAATGAGTTCGCGGTCGCAACGAACATCACATCGGACAAATCATAATCCACTTCAAGATAGTGATCACCAAAGGTATGATTTTGCTCCGGGTCGAGCACTTCCAATAACGCCGACGATGGATCGCCGCGGAAATCGGTCGACATCTTGTCTATCTCGTCCAGCAGGAACAGTGGATTACGCACACCTACCTTGGACAGGTTCTGGATGATCTTGCCCGGCATGGAACCGATATAGGTACGACGATGCCCGCGGATCTCGGCTTCATCGCGCACGCCACCGAGTGACATACGTGAGAACTTGCGATTGGTCGCACGCGCAATCGAGCGCCCAAGTGACGTTTTACCCACACCTGGAGGACCGACCAGACAAAGGATCGGGCCTTTCAATTTTTTCACACGCTGTTGCACGGCCAGGTATTCAAGAATACGTTCCTTGACCTTCTCCAGACCATAATGATCTGTATCCAACACATCCTGCGCTTCGGCGAGGTCATGATGCACCTTGGTTTTCTTTTTCCACGGCAGGTTGACCAGCCAGTCGATGTAATTCCTGACCACGGTGGCTTCTGCCGACATCGGTGACATCTGCTTCAGTTTATTCAGTTCAGCGGTGGCCTTTTCCTTGGCTTCCTTGGGCATGCGGGCCTTTTCAACCTTCTTGCTCAGCTCTTCCATTTCATTGGGCACATCTTCCATATCACCCAATTCTTTCTGGATCGCTTTCATCTGCTCATTCAGATAATACTCACGCTGACTTTTTTCCATCTGGTGTTTGATACGTGAGCGAATACGTTTTTCAACCTGCAGTATGTCGATCTCTTCCTCGATCAATACCAACAAGTGCTCCAGGCGTTCCTGCAGATCAATCATCTCAAGGATCTTCTGCTTCTCCTCGAGCTTCAGCGACATATGTGCGGCGATGGTATCCACCAGACGACCGGCTTCATCGATGCCCGACAAGGACGTCAGGATTTCCGGCGGAACCTTCTTATTCAGTTTTACATACTGATCAAATTGCGTCATCAGCGAACGGGTCAGCACTTCGACTTCACGCTCCGCGGACTCATCCTGATCAAGCAGTTTTATTTGCGCTGAGAAATGCTCGTCATTGGCCACATAGCTAATGACCTGTGCACGTTCCGCGCCCTCGACCAGCACCTTGACGGTGCCGTCCGGCAACTTCAGTAATTGTAGGATAGTAGAGAGTGTACCGACTCGATGTATGTCTTCTGCAGACGGATCATCGACGTCAGCGCTCTTCTGAGAGACCAGCAGGATTTTCTTGTCTTTTTCCATCGCACCCTCAAGTGCCTTGATGGATTTTTCCCGTCCCACAAATAGCGGAATAACCATATGCGGGTAGACCACCACATCGCGTAGTGGCAGTACGGGTATGACTAATGTCTGACCATCAATCACTTCGGATGTCTTATCTTCATGCTCCATTAATATTCCCTCTCATGGAATAAGGTCTCGAAACGGACGTAATGTGTACTTTATATAATAGTTAAGAGAATATATATGGCCAGTTCTGGCCATTTCAATACGGCAGGTAATTTATTTTGTCGCAGTGATCTTCCGTGACCACTGGCATAGAATCAAGGTGATTAATTTTTGTACAAATTAATCAATCAGAAGCGACGCGTTGTTGATCTTTGCCATCAAAGATCATGTAAGGCTTGGCTTCACCCTTGATCACGGCTTCGTCAATAACCACTTTACTGACATTATCCATTGAAGGTAGGTCATACATGGTATCCAGCAGGACTTGCTCGAGAATGGTCCTGAGGCCACGTGCACCGGTCTTTCTTTCCATCGCCTTGAAGGCGATTGCACTGAGACCGTCTTCACGGAATTCCAGCTCTGAACCTTCCATCTCAAACATCTTGCCATATTGTTTGACCAGGGCGTTCTTTGGCTCGGTCAGGATTCTGACCAGGGCTTCTTCGTCCAGCTCTTCAAGCGTTGCGACTACCGGCAGGCGGCCTACGAATTCGGGAATCAGTCCATACTTGACCAGATCTTCGGGTTCAACATCATACAAGGTCTCACCGACGCTGATTTCCTCATCCTTGCTCTTGACCTCGGCAGAAAATCCGATGCCGCCCTTTTCAGAACGTCCACGAATGATTTTTTCCAGGCCGGCAAATGCGCCACCGACGATAAACAGGATATTCGAGGTATCCACTTGCAGGAATTCCTGCTGCGGATGTTTACGACCACCCTGTGGCGGTACCGAGGCAACGGTACCTTCAATCAGTTTCAGCAAGGCCTGCTGTACGCCCTCACCCGATACATCACGGGTGATTGACGGATTTTCAGACTTACGTGAAATCTTGTCGATTTCATCGATATAAACGATACCGGTCTGCGCCTTTTCAACGTCATAGTCGCATTTCTGCAGTAATTTCTGAATAATGTTTTCGACGTCTTCACCCACATAACCGGCTTCAGTCAGCGTGGTTGCATCGGCAATAGTGAAAGGTACATTCAGCAAGCGCGCCAAAGTCTCGGCCAGCAGTGTTTTACCGCAACCGGTTGGACCAATCAGCAAGATATTACTTTTTGAAATCTCGACGTCGGCCTGCGACTGCGAAATCTCCATGCGCTTGTAGTGATTGTAGACAGCGACCGAGAGGATTTTTTTCGCTCTGGCCTGACCAATGACATACTCGTTCAATACATCATTAATTTCATTCGGTTTCGGCAACTGACTATCTTCAGTCGTCGATTTTTCCTGCATTTCCTCACGAATGATATCGTTACATAATTCGACACATTCATCACAGACAAAGACCGAAGGTCCGGCAATCAGTTTACGAACTTCATGCTGGCTTTTGCCGCAAAATGAACAATACAGCAGCTTGCCACCGTCATCGCCCTTGTTGTGTATATCATCACTCATATTCAACCCCAGACCATACTAAGATGGCTTTATCTGTTTAGCACATTGCATCAAAACACGTCACAATTCAAGTAAACTGCAATGCTTGTGCCATAAGTTGCTGTAAAACTTAGCTTTCAATTAAAAACTGGCCACAATACCACTTTTATTCTGTTGCTGCTTCCTGGCGATTTGAAAGCACTTCATCTATCAGACCGTATTCCACCGCTTCTGTTCCACTCATAAAGTTGTCGCGGTCCGTATCCAGCTTGATGGTTTCCATCGGCTGGCCGGTGTGATCCGCCAAAATCTTGTTCAGGCGTTCACGTATATGCAGTATTTCCTTTGCATGGATCTCGAAATCCACCGCCTGGCCCTGAAAACCGCCCATTGGCTGGTGAATCATACATCTTGAGTGCGGTAAGCTATAACGCTTGCCCTTCTCTCCACCTGCCAGCAATACGGCCCCCATGCTGGCTGCCTGGCCTATACACATGGTGCTGACATGTGGCTTGATAAACTGCATCGTGTCATAGATCGACAAGCCTGCTGTCACCGAACCACCCGGTGAATTGATATACATGTGAATATCCTTATCCGGGTTCTCAGACTCCAGAAACAGTAGTTGCGCGACGATCAGGTTGGCCATGTAGTCTTCTACCTGCCCAACAACAAAAATAACGCGCTCCTTGAGCAGACGTGAATAGATGTCGTAGGAACGCTCACCCCGGGGGGTCTGTTCTACAACAATGGGCACCAGTCCCACGGCCCGTGGATCAAGCCCGCTCTTATCCAAAATATCGGTCATTTGTTAGTATCCTTTAGTGAACCTGTAGCCAATTATGACGCTGATTCGTTCATCATGTCATCGAAAGGCACTGTTTTTTCGTCAATTTCCAACTGCTTACACAATAATTCCACAACCTGGTCCTCTAATACAAGCCCTTCCAGGCTTTGCAGCAATTTAGGGTTTTGGCTATAGGCCTTGATGACTTCATCCGGTTGTTCGTAGGTGCTGGCAATCTCTTTGAGCTTATTCGTTACCTGACCTTTATCGACCTGCAACTGGTTTGCTTGAATAACCTCGGCCACCAACAGCCCCAGAGCGACACGCTTACGTGCCTGTTCTACAAACAGTTCTTTGGGCAAATTGACATCTTTCAAGGCCTCAGGCTGATTTCCCTTGGCCTGTTGGGCCAGATTGTTGCATTCGTCATCGACCAGCGCCTGTGGCAGCTCCAGCTCATTGGCATCGAGTAATGCGTCCATAACCGCAGTTTTCATCTGGCTTTGCATGCGCGTCGCCAGCTCGCGCTCCATATTGGCGCGTACTTCCTTGCGGAAGGTGTCGATACCATCACTGATACCAAAGCCCTTGGCAAATTCATCATCCAGTTCCGGCAACACCGGCTTGTTGACCTTCAGTACCGTGATATCGAATTCTGCCAATTTACCGGCGACTTCCTTGCTCTGGTAGTCATCGGGAAAGGTCACTTCGATGGTCTTGTTGTCACCTTCCTTGACGCCGATTAATTGCTCCTCGAAACCGGGAATCATGCTGTTCGAACCCAGCACCAAGGGTACATTGTCGGCCTTACCACCTTCGAAGGCCTCGCCATCGATGCGGCCAAGGAAATTAATGATGACCTGGTCACTTTCTTGCGCTGCACGGTCGACGTTCTCCCAGATCACACGCTGGGTCTGCAGTTTTTCAAACATCTTGTCGACATCTGACTCATCAACGCTGGAGACTGTTTTTTCGACCTTCTTACCTTCCAGGGAGGCCAGTTTGACCTCTGGATAGACGTCAAAAGTGGCGCTGTATTCCATCGCCTGGCCGGGCTCCATATTGACGTTTTCGACCTTCGGACCTTCCGCAGGTTTCAGTTTTTCCTGATCAATAGCCTCGTACAGGGTCGATTGCAGGACCTCGCCAATGACCTCTTGACGAACCTGTCCACTGAACTTCTGTTTGACCACTTTCAATGGCACCTTGCCGGGCCTGAACCCGTCCAGTTTCACCGAACGCGTTAAATCCTTGAGCTTTTTTTCTACCGCATCATCAATCTGATCAGCAGGAACTTGTACGGTGATTTTACGCCCCAGGGTCCCGGTAGATTCAACAGAAACTTGCATGGTCTTACCTCAAATCTTGAATAATTAACACTAAAACAGGCAATCGTAATTGCCTGTCAGAAATATGGTGCGAAAGGAGAGACTCGAACTCTCACGGGTTACCCCACAGGAACCTAAATCCAGCGCGTCTACCAATTCCGCCACTCTCGCCTGATTGTGTTACTGACTGACATTACTGCGTACCTGACTGGAACTCCGCCAGCATCAAAACAATACCCTTATTGGAAACGAAATGACGACTCGGACAGCAATGACAACTTATTTGTCAGTAATTAGCGGATCATTATACCGTATCTCTCTGATTTTTTGCACGATGATGTGAAATAGTCATGATATTTTATGCAGACACCTGAACAGATCGAAAATTGGAGGTGAAATATATTTATATATTATTGTTTTATATGGGTATTTTTATCGAGTGCAAGCAGGCCAGGGCAACAGCAGCACTGCTTCAGCCAGAATGGATGACGTCTTTGATATCCGATTCACTCAGATCATCATAATGACAGATGGTCTTGCCGGCGGCCTTACCCTCTTTCATGGCCAGGTCGGCCCGTGTGACCAATAACTCCAGCACCGTTTCCGTACAACGATTACTGAAATCACTAAGGGTCGATAAGCCAACCCTTAACTGCATCTGTTCAAACACATCATTATGACGGGCCTCCTGCAACACGCTCAATATACGTTGCGCAAATTGCCTGGAATCTTCAATCGAGAGTTCCGGTAACGACAAAATGAATTGTTCACCACGTAAATAGGCCAGAATGTCGCCTTCACGTACTTGTAACTTTAATGCATCTGCGAGTGCTTCAAGTAAATGGTCACAAGCAAAAAAACTTCTGTTACCCGCCAGTTCCTTGAAATTGCTCATTTCGATAATACAACAACTGAAGTTGCGCTCGTGGCGTAATGCTATGGCCAGCGCACTTTGTGACTCTGAGCAGAAAAAACGTCGGTTAGGGAGGCCGGTAGGCTCGTCGATTAGCGACAGGTCGCGAAAATCTTGCTGCAAGCGACGCGCAGAATGCAGGGCCTCTTCCAATTGTCCGGTCCTTTCATAAACCTGACGCTGTAAATCTTGGGTATAGCGGAAATTCAGTAGCATTTGGATAAACAGGTTACTGAACAGGGTGAAAAATTGTTCGTGCGCCGCAGTAAAAAATGCGCTCTGGGCATGATAAAGACAAAGCACGCCGTACAACTTGTTATTATTCATCAATGGCAGGCACATTTGTGAACATGACAGTTGCCTGATACCGACGACCACCTGCCCTTGATTGTGCTCATCAGCATCCGCGGCGAAAAATTCCGGTAGTTTTTTGCCCTGTCCATACTGCACTTTTCCACTACTGATCGCCGCGTCGATGACACCCAGATCAGTATTGGTATCATACTTTGTCCAATCATCCTTTCTTTGCCGGGTAACGACACGCGTGCCTTCCCATAACGCTGTGCTGGTCAGTTCAAGCTTGTCATTTCCGCGCAGATATAATGCGGCATATTCGATCTCTTGATTTTCCAGCAACACCCGTAATACATCGGCATACAGGCCTGCTTCAGTTTGCGCATTCGTCAATTGCGATAAGGAAGTCAACACCGACAATGAATCAATGAGGCTGACGGTGTCACGATTGACACTCTGAAACAGGCTAAGCAGTGATTCGTTACTGAAACCCATCCCTACACCAATTCCGCTGCCAGGGTTTCAACATCCTGTTTTATTGCCGGTATCTTTTTCTCCAGTCTGCGCAAATGTATCGGCTCCAGATCGAGCTTATTTGTGATCGCTATGATCGCCTGCTGCTGTTCGAGCTCAACGCTCTCTTCTTGCTGAGCCAGTAAGCTGCATAGACGCACAAGCTCAATCAACTGCCAATGTTGGTCCTGATAATCCCCAGATCGAAAATGCTTATACAGTGTTTGCAGACTGTCAGGAAGATGCCATTTTTTTGCCAGTACGGCGCCGGCCTCAAGGCTGTTGATACCGACAATCTCTGTTTGCAAATCGAGTACGTCGATATCGGTCTCTACCTGCTGGCGAGAAAAAACATCGGTCATCTCGGAAGGAAAAAGGTGTGCCAGCACCAATTCACCCAACTTGCTAAGTAAGCCCGCCAGGTAAACCTGATCTGCAAAACCTGCCGGGGTTTTGCTGACGTAACGCGCCAGCCATCGGGACAGCAAGGCCGTGAACATGGATTCATACCAGTAGCGCTGCAGATCGAATCCACTGCAACGGGATTGCTTAAACGGTTCGTTCAGCACTATTCCCAGGGCCAGACTTTTGACCACATTCAGTCCCAGCACACGTACGATCGCCTGACTGATACTGTGGATCCGGTCAGGACAACCAAAATAGGCTGAATTCGCGACACCAATAATCCTGCTACAGACCGCAGGATCCTGCTCAATAGTTTGCGCCAAACGCGGGATATCCACTTGCTCACTGGTCACCTGAGCGAGGATCTGCTGCGCCACAACTGGTATCGGCGGCAGGTCTGGAAGCGCCCTGATCCTACCTATTTTTTCATTGATAACAAGCTGATACATTAATTACTCGCATACCTGAAATGGCATCGTTTAGACAATTCAGTCTAAAGATGAGTTATGCAGAAATTAACGGCTATCAGGGACGAATCTTTAGGTCTTTTACCGGATTATTTTTATGGATTAAGAAACAGTCTAAAGCCTTAGATGATTTACAACTGAGCCGGATTGGCCTTGTTTCTATCTGGATGCTTAACAGGGGGGAGCTAGATTGACCACAAGCTTGGAGCCTTGGCCCAAGAGCAGCTGAAGTGCTCACGAAAATTGGTGGGTCATGAAGGATTCGAACCTTCGACCAAGAGATTAAGAGTCTCCTGCTCTACCAACTGAGCTAATGACCCGAATATGGGGTGGACGAT
>CAMYJO010000012.1:2742-63950 GCA_947258755.1 uncultured Gammaproteobacteria bacterium | reverse complement strand
ATGGTACGCCCGGCAGGACTCGAACCTGCTACCCTCGGCTTAGAAGGCCGATGCTCTATCCAGATGAGCTACGGGCGCATATCTCGTCTGCCTGAACAATATTATGACCGTTTCAGAGCAATAGTAACTCTATTTGTACTATTTGGGTGTCTGATGGATGAATATAACAGCCATCTCATTGGTCACAGTATTCTGTTCTAACAACATATATAGTATAGAGAAGACTGCTCTCTACCCTGGGAACCATTTTACCCAGATTACTCAAATTTGGTCGGGGTAGAGAGATTATTCGGGTTTCACCCTCACCCCTTCGGGGTCGTTGTCGCTGCGCGCCAACGCTCTTCGCAGCTATCGCTGCTCGTCGAACTGCCTGTTTTATACGTCGGGAGTTCGAACCTCTCTACCCTGGGAACCATTTTACCCAGATTACTCAATTTGGTCGGGGTAGAGAGATTCGAACTCCCGACATCCTGCTCCCAAAGCAGGCGCGCTACCAGACTGCGCTATACCCCGATATATGCCATCGCTGGCAAGGACAGGGATAATACGACTTGGCTTCGTTCAGGTCAAATATTCAGCCCGATTTTTTGGCTAAAATCAGCGTTTTCCTAAAAGTTATCAACGTAGATCTGATTTTATCCAGTCGACTCAGCTCCTGCTTGCAAAATTCACTTTCTCGAAGGCGTCAAGCGTGAGAAAATACATGTTGATTTTACAGGATTTGACCCTTCATGAGTGCAAACATTATAGATGGCAAAAAAATTGCCGCCGAACAGCGAGCAGAAATCGCATCTGTTATCGCAACAATGGATCAGCAGCATGGCTTCACACCAGGCCTGGCAGTTGTCCTGGTCGGCGCAGACCCGGCCTCGGAGGTCTACGTCAGGAACAAACGTAATGCCTGTGAGGAAGTTGGCATACATTCCAGGGCCTATGATTTACCGGCGGAGACAACTGAACAGGATCTACTGGCACTGATTGACCAGCTCAATGAAGATGAAGATATCGACGGCATATTGGTCCAATTCCCCTTACCAGATCAAATCAATAGCGAAACAGTTATTGAACGCATCCGACCCGATAAGGACGTCGACGGTTTTCACCCATATAACATCGGCCGTCTCGCGGTACGCCTGCCAACGCTACGCTCATGCACGCCGTTCGGGGTGATAAAGTTATTACAAAGTATCGGTGAGGAATTCTACGGTCGAGAGGCCGTTATTGTCGGCGCATCCAACCATGTAGGCCGACCCATGGGCCTGGAATTATTATTGGCCGGCTGCACCGTAACCACTTGTCATCGATTCACACGTGACCTTGCCGGCTGGGTCGGACGAGCGGATATCCTCATCGTTGCCGTCGGTAAACCCGGGCTGGTCAAGGGCGAATGGATAAAACCAGGGGCGACCGTTATCGATATCGGCATCAATCGTACCGCGGAAGGTAAACTGGTTGGAGACGTGGAATTTGATAGCGCCTTTGAACGGGCGGCCTGGATTACCCCGGTACCCGGCGGTGTTGGACCAATGACCGTTGCAACCTTAATGCAAAACACACTTGAGGCCGCCTGCGCACGCCGCATAATCCAACGCTGAGAATCACAAGTCGTCCTCCTTTGTAAAAGCTAAGCCCATTCGAATTTATCTCTGGATGCCTCCGCAGGGGAAGCGACGACTTATGGGTAACCCCATTGATTCTTTCCTCGTTAACTACCACCCATGCACTTCTGGAGCCTGTCAATTGCCCGATCGTTGCCGCTGCCACCGATCTTAGGCAGCGGCAACTGTTCCTGTTAATTTTGACCATCATCCTGAGCTTTCACTCGCAACCTGTACTGGATACTATTCATTTAGCCACAGAAAACCGGATTGTGATACTCAAGTAAACGCTGGTTAGTTCCTCATTCCTGCCCCAAAAACTCCCTCTCCTTCCTGCTCCACTCCTTGGATGGAATCGGTAAGTGCTCATGGATGCTTGCAGTAAGGCAATACAGAGTGATTCCATGGACGTAAGGGTACAGTCGAATCAGGAACAGAGACCGAGCCCAAGCCGAGGAGATAGCAGGAAGCAGAGATGCAATATACGTTAACTCATTAAGGAGTCGGCACGGTCAAATGGATGAGCAAAGCTTACACTACGAAGGATATGCTATAAAATAGTTAGGTTATTATTTTAACTCATCTTGAAATCGCTTTATTTTTTCTGCAATGTATTCATCATGCATGATTTTTTGCGCTTCCATAAACCAATAGTTCGCTTTTGAAGAATCCTGTGGTGCCCCCCTACCCAATTCATATATGGTAGCCAGGTTAATTATAGCATTATATATTTTCCCACGTGCAGCAACCTCATACCACTTGACCGCCTTTTCACTATTTTTTTCAATACCCCATGTTCCATCCTCGAAAAGTTGTCCAAGATGATATGCTGCGCGCGCGTTACCTTCTTCAGCTGCTGCAATCAGTTCCTCAATATCGGGCTTCATGCGCGCACCACACAAACCCTCTCCTACCTTACCATGCAGCCAGTATTCCCGGGCTACTTCATTCATCATAAATAATTCATCATCGGCATGAATGGAATGTGGATTTAGTGAACAGGTCAAAGCTGTAATACCTGCCGCATATTTTAATGCATTATATGTTTTTTTCTTAAACATCGGATAATCCAGAAATACTGCCTTTTATTGATAATAGTTATAATACCGTGCTTGAAAGATGAATACTGCTTACACAAGCCTTAAACATATTTTTCTTTATAACCTGAAAAATATGGCAGCTATTAACTAGACCCGAAGCCAACTAGCATAGATGTCCGGACCGACCTGATCTACCTGGATCATAGCCAATCATGAATATGCATTACTGAATACTGAATGACTCATTCCAATTGCTGTCAGGCAGTGCCTGTGCGGCCGCCCTGGTGTTGTTCGCTTCATCACGAAATCCCGTTGCTTCCAGTATCAGACTCTTCAACAACATGGAATCCTTTGTATGCTGAAGATTTAATGATTTATTGACAAATTTCATGGCTCGATCATGATCCCCATGTAAAAAGTGGACCATCGCCGTATTATGCCACGCTTTTTGATAACTTGGATCATGTTTCAAGGAAAGCGCAAAATGTTTGAGCGCATTTTGATACTGCTTTTCTTGTGCGTATATAACGCCAAGATCATCATGCGCCTCTGAATTGGTTGCATCAATTTCTACTGCCTTTAATAAATCTTTTTTTGCTTTAATCAGATCACCCTGCCAAATGTATCTGACGCCACGTTTAGTCCAGGCGAGAGAATCACTCGGGTTTTTCACAAGATAACTGCTTAAATCCGCAATCCCCAAAGCGATCTGTTTATTTCTACCATAGGCCAAACCACGCCAATACAGTGCATCGTCATAACCAGGCTTCAATTTTAGCGCCCTAGTTAAATCATCTATCGCCTTGGGAAATTCCTGCTTATTGAAATAATAGATGCCGCGCTTGGTAAAGGCATCTTCACTATCGAGATTTTCGTTTACCGCCTTGTTAAGGACAAGCAACTCACTGGGCACGACGATGGCCGTTTCAATTATCTCAGCTGAATCAGTCAGATATTTTTTCGCATTTAGTGGATTGATCAGTTCTCCTACTTCCGTAACCAGAAACCCAAAACAAGAATGATAGGCTTCATTATCCAGCGGATCCTCGAAATCGGGTTCGCCATATGGTATGGCATCATCATCTAGATACAGGAACAAATCTCGTCCAAAATACACACCCTTGCATTGCTCATATATACGCTCCCCATCCGCATCAAATTGTCGAAATCCATGCAGGTACTGTTCATAATGATGGAAGTTTATCAATGTCTGAATCGGCGCATTACGTGTGACAGGCAAATATGCTGCAAGATAATCGACAATCAACTTTCCATTTGCATCATAGATAAATAGTTCAATTTCATGAATCTTATCAAGATTATCCGCCTCCCATTTTATGCGGCTTAGCAATTGTCCATTCTCTACATGATAAAAATTCTCTTGCTGGTAGAAATTTTCCATTTGATCGTAGCCGCCAGAACTTACTTTTTTTATCGTCTTGACCCTATTGATGCGCCATTTGTGTAATTCATATATGCGATCAGCAAACTGGTTCCAGCCATGTACCTGATCATGATCGACTTCAAGTTTGTTCTCCTTATCTTCTGCAAAGACTGCCATTGCTGTAAAAGTCAATACAGACAGAAATAGAGTGTTCAGCAAAAGTATTGATGTTTTCATAATAATTATCTGTGGTTTATTAGACCGGCGCATGTTCATAGCAACTCCCTTCCGGAATCATTTTGCCTCATATTCAATCAGCCCCGACGCTTTCAGAGGTCCGAGGTACTGAAATATATATCTTTTCTGTAATAATGAACCGAACAATCACTAATATATCAATTTTACAGATTCCTGACCACGGATCATCCTCCAGTTCCTCGAGAGTGTTCACTGAACAGTGATTACTCGAGGGTGTACTTTTAGATTTATATTACGCGTAGACTCATGAATAATAGGGATTTTCCGTAAAGTCAATCAACAATGCATAGAAGGTAAATCTAACTGACAAACAGACGCTTATAGCGATAACAACATCATCATGATGCTTAGAATAAGCCTAAACTGATAGTGGAAGCCCGTTTACCAGTATCAGTGCCTATGAAATTATTGTCTATTTTATTACTGTTGAGGAGTTATTGTTGTCAGGCCAAATTGTTTCCAGCTCTGCATGCCGCCACGATACCACTTTAGTAAATGGGCAGGGTAACCCAAGGCCAGTAAGGCACGAATATTTGTCGGCGATTGCCCGCACCATGGTCCATTGCAATAAAAAACCAGTGTTTTTGCATCTTCAAAATTCCACAGAACTCCTGTTTTTACAGCACCAAACCTGAATTCCAATAATTCTGCAATCTCCCTATTGCTAGTGGTCTTGTTATAGAGTTTATTCCAGGGGATATTGACAGCACCCGGTATCATACCCTTTAGCAACCATTCCGGCTCGCGCGAATCAATCACCATTACTTCTTCACCCTTGGTGTAGCTGACCAGGTATTGCAATAATTCAAGCTCGCCAATGGTCTCGACTCCAGTCGCTAACTGCATTGTATGTATACAGTAGGGAGGGCACGGACGTGAGGTCTGCGCATAGTCTGGATCAATGAGCGCATCATTGTCCTGTTCGCGCTCAATTCGAACAATTTTACCCTTATGTTTGACATCTACATAGGCGATATCAGCGGTTATGTTCACAGCACCCGGATTGTCTACGCTTTCGTCTGCACTCATAGCAGATCCAAGCACCAACATACTGATAAATATAATCGCCTTGTAGAATTTTATGTGTTTTATCATAGTAAATATAGTATCAATAATAATACCCAACACCCACTGTAATTCTTATTTATTTCGTATAAATATCGTTTTAATATACGCTAGCTTTTAGCCACCAGTTTACCCGGCTGTTCTACGGCTAAACCGAATATTCCTAATTTGGAATTCTGGTCGCTAGCTAAATTGTTCAAGTCGCTTTTTTCAATTCCTTTTTAGCAAATTTACGTTTCTTGGCACAGCCAGATAGAATAGCATGTCCGCTTATCAATAATTGATAGAATCTTGGACCGCTTTTCGCAGCCGATGGTGTGGACTTATACAATGGTGAAAAATAGTTCACCACGTACCACTTCCTCAGGATCGGCTCAATGTGGAGGTAGTTCGGTCATTCCCTCCATTATTAATGGGAAGAATACCCCTGCCGATATATGTTCGCAAGCCCTTGAAGCACGCCTTATATAATGGAGATTTCAATACCTGACGCGAATCGTATTCAACAGCCGCCAGATCATCTTCAAACAAGCGTAACTCATGTTGTTGGCCATTGAACTCGCCCTGGCAGTATTCATAGATAATATCCTTACTGGCATCAAATTGGCGGAAGGCATGCAGACTGCCGTTATAATGATGAAGGTTAATAAGAGTTTGAACGGGCGCATTACGTGAACCAGGCAGATAAGAAGCGCTGTAGTCCCGGATAACCCTGCCCTTGGCATCATAAACAAAGGCCTCAATACTGTGGACGACTTCGGGATCATCTGTTTGCCATTGAACAATACTCAGGACTTTACCTGTTTTCTGATCAGTGTAGGTGACTTGACGATAATAATCCGGATTATCACGATAGCCACCAGTGACTGCAGTTTCCTTAATCGCTCTGCCTTCAATCTGTTTCTTATGCAGCGCCAATATCTGATCGGCGAAGGTATTCCATGAACTCACGTGATCATTATCGACCTGCATTCGTCCAGCACCATCAGCAGCCCATACGGGTGCGTTGATCGTCAGCAACATGGATAGAATGATTAGCGCAGTAGACTTTTGCAACATGGTTCAACTCCTGTTTTATTGCCATGGTAACATTTATACATTTGTTTTTTTAAACGCCAGGCCTCAGTTGATGCGACCATCAAGATCGCCCCGAGTTCCAGCTATTCGCTGCCAATATCACTGATAGCATACTTATAAGGAGGCCTTAATGCAGCGCCAGAACTGCTTAGGAAGTGTGGATAGTAGTAACGCACGCAACTCGCCGACATCATCTGACTTACTTGCAGGCCCGTACAGTTGTGCACTGAGCGCATGCACATGATCAGCGATAGACCCATCGAGGTGAATATCCTGACGCCAGTATTGCAACCATTCACTCAGGGTAGGATTTGCCGGCCAGCCCAATGACTCGCCCAGCCTGTTCATGGCCGCCCGCATTTGCTGCCCGGTTTGTGCGTGCTGTAGTTGCCGACGCGCATGATAGAGATCATATATATTCCTGCAAGCCCTGGACACAGGCTGCCTCAGACGCCGCCACAACATCACAACGATCGCAGCGATAACAAGTATCAGCAACCAAAAGATAGTTGCAGATAGGACTGTCAGGCGCTCCTGCACATAATGTTTTGATACCAGTCGTTGCTTGCCGGTATCGAAATAGTGCAAGCGGATATCGGGCAACTGCAACAAACCGCTGCTGTCGGCAATAAACGGGATGCTGTAGCGTATTTTTTGCACCGAGTCATCGGGACTGACCTCTGTTGCTGCCGACAGTATCGGCGGTAAAAATCGCAGGCCTGGCTTATTATTAATTTGTTGTCGGATATCAGGCATCGACTGCGCATCCAGACCAATGCCCGTGATCACAATGTTCCAGTAATAAACCCTACCCGTGTCAAGCGGTCGATACCATGTCGCGGGTGTCGATATCGACGACTCCAGATCGACAGCAGACATTGTAATATAAGGCGGCAAGTATTCCGGCAATGGCTTGACCTGCAATCGTTGACTGGCAAAACGCAGACGGTAGTTGTCCCTGCCGCCTTCACTGTAAATCAGGTCGGGTATGGTTAATGCCAGCGCGCCGCTTTGAGCAGTTTTATACAGCACCTTGAACAGATAACGATAACGGTGTCTTGACGTTTCCGGCAATACCGTCTTGCGGATGCCCAATAAACGATAACTTTCGTCGGCCTCAGGTTCAATATCGATACGCAGACTGATATAGGCATCATTACTATCGAGCTGGAACTGAATCGCCATCAGTTGCTGTGTATACACAGAATCGGCAGACAGATCATAGCGTATGGCGATCGGGCCACTGAATTGCAACTGCCCTGCCTTGTCAACGTCTATAACACGTATACTGTCTACAACGTCTTGCTGATCGACAGTAGCAGCGTAGGCAATAAAGGGTAACAAGACTGCCATCATCAAAGCGCAAAGGGTCCTGATAATAATTACCATGGCGGCACACCGGCTTCACTGACGGGTTGCTGTAACGGCGCAGGGAAACCTTCCTCTTCCTCGAATAATGACTTCCATAAACGCGACTGATCGCGTTTACCCTCGGTGATCAGCCGGCGCGCCTGCAACAATTGACTGGCGTTAACGACAGCGACACCTGCAGGCACCTGCACATGAGCTGCCTCGCCCGCTACCTGCACGCGTTCTTTACCACTGGCAATTCTTTCAAGCAGGTGAGTATCCTGTAGTTGACGATCAGCACGCGCCGACGGCGTCAACGCCACTTCTTCGTCATCAAGACTAAAATCGCCACCCCCGCGTGTATTATCATCTGTCTTCAAACTGCGCGGACCTTTACCGGCGCGTTGCGCCCGCGCGCTACTGGCAAAGGCATCCTGTGATTTCGAAGCCAGCACCGATTTGACGAAGTCCAGGTTGGCCTGCGCCTCCTGATGTTGCTGGTCGTATTGCAACACGTCTGTGTAAACAGCGATGGCCGATGTATAATTCTCGACCTGGAAATAACTATTGGCGAGATTATAAAGTGCTTTGGCTCTATAGCGGTCATCGTCAGCGACAAGAAAGGCTCGGGTAAACTGGGTAATCGCGCGTGCGTGATCCTTCAGCTGATAGGCGCTGCTACCTTCGCCCATTCTGGCAACATAGCCGCTATGTACGGCATAGATATCCATTGCCTTGCGATAATCCTGTGTCTGGTAGGCTGCATAGGCTGCGCTTTCGCTTTCAATACTCATACCTTGCGCGCCCGCATCCATAGGCTGCAATAGACCGGCTGAAACCAATAGACAAACCACACCTAAGTTTGCAAGTCGTGCCGATAACAATGGCAGCGGCAATGACATCAACAGCAGAAGCAGTAATGCAGGTAACAGCAGCCAGTGATAGAGCTCGATCCAGGACTGGTCTGCTGATGCTGTCGCCTGCTTGAAAGCATTGGCAACTAGCGAGCGATGATAGAGTGCGTTCAAGCCGCCGGGTTCATTATTCAATTCACTGTAGGCTCCTCCACTCGAACTGGCCAGTGCTTGCAACTGGGTATCCTGCAAGCGCGTGCGCACTGGTTTGTTTTCGTGCATCAACCACCCCCCTTCCGACGCCGCGATAGTGGCACCGGCATGACTACCAACGCCCATAATATATAACGGCGTTTGTATGATGTCAGGAGTGGTGTCGATGGGTGTATGCGTCTCACCGTCTGTTAACAGTAATATTGCCGGTGCATTGCTGCCAGCCAACTGTTGATTGGCCAATGTTATGGCTTCGGCCAGATGACTGCCTGCGGTCGGCAATAGGCCGGCCTCGATACCTTTGGCATAAAAACGCAGGGCTTTATGGTCCCAGGTCAATGGACTTAGTAAGTGAGCATGACCGGCAAACAGTATAATACCAATACGGTCCGAGCGGTTTTCCGACAGGAAACGAAACACTTCGGTTTTTACCCGTTGCAAACGATCCGGCGTGACATCCGTCGCTGTCATCGAGCGAGACACGTCGATCAGTAGCATCACATCGGCAGCCCCCGCGCGATCTGCATCTCGAGGCGGATCCGGATAACGGGGGCCCGCCATGGCCACTGCAATCAGAATCCAGCATAACTGCAACAATAAAAATCGCAGCCACAACATACCCTTTGAGCCTTGCTGTGTCCGCGTAATCACCCAGGGCAACAACATCGCATCAGCATACAAGTTGTTCTGACGCCGATACTGCAGACTAACATACAAAGACAGCAGCACTGGTTGCAACGCCAACAACAACCACAGCGGCTCTCTTAATTGCAGCATGTCCCAGGTAACCGTCATCAGACCTGTGCCTGCTGTCGCAAATAGCTGAACTGCAAAAAGCTGAATACCATAATAGCCAACAGCAACGGCCATTGATAAAGCGGCTGGCGTAAATAAAGTATTTGCGGTTTTTCCTGGCGCTGTTCAGCTCGTTCAATATCCTTGATAGCTTGACCCAGCGTGTCGGTATCACCGGCCCAATAAAACTTGCCACCAGTATGCTCGGCAATGGCCTTCATTTTACTGATGTCCGCCGGTTCGTAGATTAAACCCGACAGGCGTTTCTCCTCTGCCTCATGGCTACGTGCACCGATCGCCACCGTATAAATACGCAACCCTGCCTGACGTGCCATTTCTGTCGCGACATCGGTGTCGATTTTTCCTGTCTGCCGGGTGGCATCGGTAAACAGAACCAGTACACGCTGTCGATTACTGGACTGCTCCGCTTCATAAACGGCCTGTGCCAATGCATTACCCAACGACGATGTGCGGCCTGCTAGACCGGTATGTATACGCGCCAACATGGTCTTTGCCAGCTCGTGGTCCGGCGTCAATGGCACCAGTGTATACACGGAGTCGGCATACACCACGATAGATACATTATCACCGCGTAATTGACCGATAAATCTGGACAACACGCCCTTGAGCAAGGTCATTCTATCGACGCGCTCACCTTGTAACAGATAGTCTCTCTGCATCATACTGATGGATGTATCAACAACAAACACAATGTCCCTGTATTCACGCGGCTCCTGCATTTCCTGGCGTACCCACTCGGGTCGCGCCAGCGCGACACAACATAATGCAATAAATACCCATACCAGGACTGAATGTAAGTTTGTCAATAAACCTGTACGACGCACCTTTTGCAGCGATATCTCTCTTAATAATGCATGACGCGGATGAACATAGGATTGGCCAAGACTGATCAACGCACCGGGAAATTGCCAACGCAATCTGTTTTTAAGGAATAAACCCAGCAGCAGATAAGCTACTAACAACGCCAACGGCAGCAGCAACCATGGCCATTGAGCAAAATGAAACTGCCAGTCTTGCAGCATTGTGCTCATGCCGTCCGCCATAGCAACTGTTGTGTTTTCTCCAGCGCCCGTTGGATAGACCCGGACTTGTCATCCCGTGCCGAGAACCGCAAGTGATTGCAATCATCCAGCAGCTTGAGCCAATCCCGCCGTTCAATCCCGTGCAGGTCAACGTTTGCCAGATTATGCGTATTGCAATACGTACGTAGTATCGAGGTGATAGCCTCACCGGTAGCAACCGGGTCCTGGCCTACACTCTTTTTCAGTAACTGCCGAAATTGCCTACGTGCGCTACGCAACGGATCTTGACGATAATGCTTGAGCCCTATAAAAACCAGTATCAACACGGCCAGGATCATCAATATCAACATCCAGGGTAGCTGGTACTCCAGTACAGGCATATCCGGCGGTATAATATCGCGCAGACCTTCGAGCTTGCCATGTGTCTCAGGCATAACCGCATTGCCTCAGCACAACATCGAAATTCTGATCGGTAAACACACGCTGACGGGGCACACGACAGTCAGAAAAAATGGCGTCAAGCCGCTGCAGATTAAGCTTCATCGCTTCGGCATACTGCTGTTTTAACTGACCATCGTTGGCATTTATCTTGATGGCAGACGTGTGGCCATAATCTTCTATTTGCCATATACCGGCCGCCGGCAATGCCAGCTCTATCGGATCCAGCACCTGCAATGCCTGCATTGGGTGTTGCCTGGACAATTGCGTCAACAGCACACTGTCATTCTCATCAAGATCATGAAAGTCACTGATCAGGACAATCCTGTTACCGGCATTGCAGCTATGTTGCAACTGTGACAACAACAACGACAGTGTGAGGCTTTCTTCAGGCTCTGTCACAGGAGGACAGGCAGCTGCTGCTGCCAGCAGACCATCACGCACCCGCGTTTGCGAACGCTGCGCCTGAAATTGCATACCCTCTTTTTCCAACAGCGTGATGCCTACCGAACAGGACTGCCTGAGGTAGCGTCCCGCCAGGTAGCAGGCGAGCTGTACAGCGCGTGTCACCTTCAGGTGTTTACGTGTACCAAAACGCATGCCGGCGCGGCGATCAACGACGATGGTCACACTGGCTTCGCGTTCTTCCAGGAAAACCTTGGTATATAATTGCGCCGTCCGTGCCAGCAGGCGCCAGTTTAGATTTCTGAGTTCATCACCTGCCTGGTATTCACGACTGTCATCATAATCGAAACCACCGCCACGATAGGCAGATTGATGAGAGCCACTACGCACCTGCTTGCTCAGGCGCCCATTTTCAACTTTAACAACATGGGACAGACCCTTGTTCATATACTGCTGGACCTGGTCGCGCGTCATTAGCGGCTGTGTTACTGGATCCAGCTTACGCCGGGACGATCTGCTCGTTCTCGACTTCATCAGGGCATTGGCACCTGCTCGATAATGGCCTGCAGGATTTCGTTCTTACCCACACCTTGGGCCTGGGCGGCAAACGACGTAATGATACGGTGACGAAATACATCGGCCAGCACTTCGATCACATCTTCCGGGGTCACGAATTCACGTTCATGCAAATAAGCCAGGGCACTGGCAGCACGTGCCAGGGCCAGGGAGGCGCGCGGCGATGCCCCTACTTCGATATAGTCATCCCATGTCGGAATATAACGACCCAGCTCCCGTGTCGCACCGACCAGCCTGACAATATATTCCTCGATTTTGGCATCGATGTGGATAGCGGCCACCTGGTGCCTTGCCTGCAATACAGTGTCTGGTTGAATAGGCGATTCAATCGTTGCCGCGTCTTCGCCAAAGTGACGTTGGCGGTCGCGACGCAATATTTCCAGTTCTTCTTCCGGCTCAGGGTAGTCAAGCTCAATATGTAACAGGAAACGATCCAGCTGGGCCTCGGGTAACGGATAGGTACCGGATTGTTCCAGGGGATTTTGGGTTGCCATGACAATAAACAGGTCCGGCAATGGCCGTGTGATGCCATTGACGGTCACCTGGTGCTCTGCCATGGCTTCGAGCAAGGCCGATTGCACCTTGGGCGGTGCTCGATTGATTTCATCAGCGAGTACAATTTCATGGAATACCGGTCCGGCAACGAAACGAAATTCACCGGACTTGGCATCGTAGATTTCGGTCCCGGTCAGATCGCCCGGCATCAGGTCCGGGGTGAACTGGATCCGTTGCGAACTCGCATGCACGCCACTGGCGAGAGCATTGACCGCGGTAGTCTTGGCCAGCCCAGGTGGACCTTCAAGCAATACATGCCCGCCGGTCAGCAGGGCAATCATCAACCGGTCCAGCATCACGGCCTGACCGACAATAATACTTTCAAGGTGTTTGCGTAGCTGGCGGAAAGAGGCCTGAGTATTATCGTTCTCTGACATGTGATGACCCATTATTTATTTTTAATTGCGATCGAGTATACCGTATATCCAGCAACGATAGATAACTAAGATACCTTCATGAATATGCCCCCTTGTATAGTAAACGCTTCAGGACAGGTTTTTATTCCATTTTATGCATATCTTTTATTCCATTTCAGCAAAGCTGATATTGAATGGCCACAAAAAAAGCCGCAGTGTATTGCGGCTTTTTTTGTTTTCCAGGAGTGGGTTAATCAGTTATCGTCACGCTCCAACTTGGTGGCGACCAAGGTGCCGTTGTCATCGTAGTAATGGATCTCGACATAGTCACCTTCCATTAGTGCTTGCAGGTTGAATTTTTGATCAGCAATAAAGCCGTCGTCGCGACTGTCTTCCATGATCGTTTCATTGGTAATCGAGAAAACCATACCGTTGTTCAAGGTCACTGTTCCGGTGTTAATTTCTCCGCTCTCAATAGCAGCAATGATACCTTCAATCTCATCACTGGATTCCTCCTTGGCTTCCACTTCTTCTGCTATAAATTCACCATCCCGATAATAGCCTTCGACTTCAACCATGACGCCAACAAGCAGCTCTGCTTTGCTGATGTCATCAAATTCGGTCTTGTCATTGACTGTAATCATTTGTCCATTAACTGCAAAACTGTCACCTTCGATGGCCGATGTGATCATACCCTTGATTTCCATCTCGTCATCATCATGTCCATCATGACCCATATCACCATGATTCTCGAGCTCAACCTTGCTGGCGATCAGCTCCGAAGTATTACTGTCGATACCTGCCGTACTTTTAACCTCTACATACAGCATATCAAAATTGCCATTCGGCATATCATCCAGTATTGCAGACGAGTAATCGATGGTCATACTACCCAGGTCGAATTTCATATTTTGCTCATCATGATTGGCAACGATGCCTTTGACCTCGATACCGTTTGGATGCAATGCGAGATAAGTCGTCAAATCACTGGCCTTAACCTCGATACGAGTTGCCTGGATCTCACCCATCCCTGAAGAATAACCACTGACCTCGACAATCATACCTGCCGCGATCTGGTCGGGCATCGTTACCGTCATCACCTTGCTTTCAAATACAGTCTCCGCAGTAACACTCACGGTTTGTCCCATAATATTCATGTTACCGACGTCTGCACCGCTAGCGATACTGTTACTAATCACCAGCCCCTCAAGCTCATCGGTATAACTGATTGAACTGGCGCTACCGTGCTCGCCGTTGACACTACCTTCGACCCTGACTCGCATACCGACTTTCAGGTCGTCCTCACTACCATGCTCACCATCGATCGAGAAGCTTGAGCCATCAGTCTCGAATTTCACACCATTGACATAGACACTACCAAAACCGGTAATCGTGCCGTCAAAGGAGCTCGTCGATGATGGAGAGGAGCCACCGCCTCCGCCACATGCCGATACCATCAAGGCTGCCAACACAGCCCATCCAATCTGACCCAAACCTGATCTATTCATTGTCTTGCTCCTACGCTGTTGTATATAATTTACAATTGGGATTATTAACCCAAATACAGCGCCTGTCAAATATTTAGGATTATTTTCCCAATATTTTGTGACCTACTCGACATTGACGTAATATAAACTAACCAATGTTAATCGTTAGTATGCGTTTTATTCCCTTTTTTCAGAGGCTTAGTGTCTATGCAGGGGGGACTACAATCTTGTCCCTGATGCGAACACCGCCTCGGTTGCAGGTTGGAACGGGCCCTGATAAAAGCATTTGGCTGGGCGCTATCCTGCAGGCGGCTGTCAGTAGCGGACGAATACAAAGAAGTGGTTAGGATGGTTTGGCAACTTGAGTAACAACGATTATTGCCGACGCCAGGTGCTGCCGCCGGCGCCGTCTTCAACGACAATGCCCTCTTGCTTGAACAGGTCTCGGATACGATCGGATTCGGCCCAGTTTTTACTGGCACGTGCCGCATCGCGTTGTTCGATCAGTGCATCGATGGCTTCATCACTGAGAGCACTCTCTGCCTGGGGCTTGGCGCCCTGTTTCAGAAAATGCTCTGCATCATCTTGAAGAATACCCAACAGATCAGCCAGTGACTTCAGAATACCCGCCAGATGATTAGCTTTTTCGATGTCGGCAGTTTTCGCCTGGTTGATGTCCTTACGCAATTCCGCCAATACCGCGATGGCACCGGCAGTATTAAAGTCATCATCCATAGCGTGAAAAAACTCTTTGCCATAATCACCATAGTCATCCGCGTCCATCGGCTCGAGTCCACGCAATGCGGTATAAAACCCTTCCAGCGCTGCATAGGCACTGTCAAGCTGCGCATCGGAATAATTCAATGGACTGCGGTACTGACTGTTTAATATAAAATACCGGATGATCTCGGGGCGATAACGTGCCTGTATTTCACGGATGGTAAAAAAATTACCGAGTGATTTTGACATCTTTTCATCATCAATACGCACAAAACCGTTATGCATCCAGACGTTAACGAATTTTTCGCCCGTCGCTCCCTCTGATTGTGCAATTTCGTTTTCATGATGCGGGAATTGCAAATCCATGCCGCCGCCATGAATATCAAAATGATTACCGAGACAGTGCGTCGACATCGCCGAACATTCGATGTGCCAACCCGGCCGACCCTTACCCCAGGGAGAGTCCCAGTGTGGCTCATCCGGCTTGGCCGATTTCCATAGTACGAAATCCAGCGGATCATCCTTGGCCTGGTCCACTGCCACCCGTGCGCCCGCCTGCAGGTCTTCCAGTTTTTTACCGGACAGTTGGCCATAGTGCTGAAAACGACTGACATCATAATAGACATCACCATTATCAGCCGCATAGGCAAAACCCTTGTCGACCAGGGCCTGGATCATGGCTATGATCTCGGTCATGTGCGTGGTTGCGCGCGGTTCCATGGTCGGTGGCAGGATATTCAGACCCTTGGCATCTTCATGCATGGCCTCAATGAAACGTTCAGTTAACTCAGTAAAGGCCTCGCCGTTTTCATTCGCGCGCTGAATGATCTTGTCATCAATATCAGTAATATTGCGCACATAATTCACATGATCCTTTCCATAGATATGGCACAAATAACGGTAGACCACATCAAAAACCACCAATACCCTGGCATGCCCCAGATGGCATAGGTCGTAAACTGTCATGCCGCAAACGTATAACCTTACATTTTTAGGATTAATTGGCTCAAATGGCGCTTTTTTACGGGTCAGGTTGTTATAAATCGCTAACATTTACGGGTACCGGTCATTATTTTTCTCAGGGCTTATTTAGATGCCGCCTAGTTTAACAGCAAGCCTGGCATCCGAAAACCTGCGCCCACCCTCTGCCTGCAGCTTTTGTAGCGGATCCAAAAAAGCTATATGATACAGGCTTAAAAATTGGAGGTAGACAGACATGTCTCGCTATATCAGTCTGGCGATTGTAATCATGCTGGTCATTTTTGCCGTGATTACTGTGCAAAAACAGCAAAAACCAAGCGCTACACCCGAACCCGCAGTGAACCAACAACCAACAGGAACAAAGAACATGAAGATATCCATGAAGACAAATTACGGCACGATTACGCTGGAACTGTACCCAGACAAGGCCCCTAATACAGTTAAAAACTTCATTGATTATGTAGAATCCGGCCATTTCAATGGCACTATTTTCCACCGCGTGATACCCGGCTTCATGATCCAGGGTGGCGGCTTTGTTCCCGGCATGACCCAGAAAGACGTAAACGCAGCAATCAAGAATGAAGCCGATAACGGTCTTACCAACGATGAAGGCACCATCGCCATGGCGCGCACGCCTGACCCGGATTCGGCCACAGCACAGTTCTTCATCAACGCCAAGGATAATGACTTCCTGAATTACAGCTCACCAAGTCCACAAGGCTGGGGTTACTGCGTGTTCGGTAAAGTCATCGACGGTATGGATACCGTCAAGACCATTGAAAAAGTCGCTACTGGCTCAGCCGGCATGCACCAGGATGTCCCAGTTGATGATGTCATGATCGAGGAAGTTAAGCTCGTCGAGGATGCCAGCGAGTAATGCAGGGAGAAACCCTGTTTATATCCGATCTACACCTGGACTCAGATCACCCTGAAATTCAGCAGCAATTTCTCGAATTCATGCAACAGGATGCAAAGCGCTGTGATGCGCTTTACATCCTCGGTGATCTGTTTGAAGTCTGGCTTGGTGACGATGATGACAATCCCGATCACCAGCAGATCATTAGCAACCTGAAAGAACTAAGCTCCCAGGGTACACCGATCTATATCCAACACGGCAATCGGGATTTTCTCCTTGGCCAGCACTTCGCCCAACAGGCCGGTTGCACAATACTTGACGATCCCAGCGTCATCGATTTGTATGGCGAACAAGTTCTGATCATGCATGGTGACCTGTTATGTAGCGATGATGCCGACTACCAGGCATTTCGCCAGCAAGTACGCAAACCGGAATGGCAGGCACAGTTTCTACAGCAATCACTGGCTCAACGTAAACAAATAGCCGAAGGTCTGCGACAAAAAAGCCAGCAGGAAACCCAGGCTAAAACGACAGAGATCATGGACGTCACCCAATCTACTGTGGATCAATACATGCAGCAACACAATGTGTATATATTAATACACGGCCATACCCATCGCCCCGATATTCACAAATGGAAGCATAACAGTGATGACAGGAAACGCATCGTGCTAGGTGACTGGCATGCACAAGGCAGTGTATTACGCTGGAGCAAGGATGGTTATCAACTGCAAACATTAAGCAGGGAACAGTCCTGACTAGCGCATAAGTTTTATGTTTCCCGGCAGCAGTGCTGCAGTAACATAGGGTCACACGATGCTTCCTTAAGCATTCTTAAAGGGATTTTATTTTCTGAATATGATACAGACATTCAGACAACATTAGCCAGATTTCCGCTTACGGCCACAAGCCCCCGAATGTTTTAGTCGGGGATCCATGGCCTTAAAGGTATCAGGCCCCTTTCTGCAATCGTGTGACTAATGGATCCCCGACAAAGGCGCTCGGGGATGACGGTCAGCGTCCGCTTTAGGTCGTAGGCAGGCACTTGGCCATTAACGATTAATAGCATAAGCTTACGCGAGTCATGATACAGTCAGGTTTCGGTGGCTTCATAGCCAGAATTCACAGAATTCCACTTCATCCCGGCCATGGCTTGCCCATCTGCTTTTTCATCGCCGGGGTAATATCCCCAAGCTGTAATTTATATTCGCCATTGCTGCGATCATTAAAATAACGAAGCAAGGTTTCACGTATCACCGGAAAGGCTAGTTCCTCCCAGGGTATTTCATCTTCGGCAAACAACGCGACCTCCAGGCTTTCATGGGTAGGGCCAAAATCGAGGTCGTTCATGCGTGCGCGGAACAACAGGTACACCTGGCTGATATGGGGAATATTAAATAAGGAATAGAGTTCGACGATCTCGACTTCGGCAAGTGTCTCCTCGCGTGTTTCCCGCGCAGCGCCTTCGGCCGTGGTTTCATTATTCTCCATGAAACCTGCCGGCAATGTCCACAGACCATGGCGTGGTTCTATGCCCCTTTTGCATAGCAGGATCTTGTCCTGCCACTCAGGGATACAGCCGGTGACAATTTTCGGGTTCTGATAATGAATCATACCGCAATCGCTGCAGACATGACGCGGCAAATTATCACCCTCAGGTATAATCACTTTAACTACCTTGCCGCAGTGACTACAATAATTCATAGGCCCAACCTGTTAAGCTGTCGTACACCATCACGCACCGTCAAACGACATTCCGGTCAGTCTAAATATTTGCCGATCATGTATTCGCTTTAACAGCAGCAAGGCAATCACGGCGCCGAGCATCGCCCAGGCCATATCCGACTGTGTATCCCATATATAACCCTGGGTACCGAGAAAGGCATCGGCCGCTTCTTCCGAGTACAGGGCGACCCACCACTCCAGCATTTCGTAAAAGGCACTGATCGCCAGACAAATACAGACAATGATAAAAAACAACCAGCCGCCACCAGCTACAATTTGCAATCGTAGCAGGATTTCACGGGCAATAATGGCGGGTACAAAACCCTGCACAAGGTGACCGAGCTTATCATAATGATTACGTTTCCAATCGAATAACTCTCCGAGATAATCAAATAGCGGTACCTCGGCATAGGTGTAATGACCGCCCACCATTAATACTATGCAATGCACAAGAATGAGCATGTAGGCAAGCGGGGTAAATGGAAATCGTTTTCTGGTCCACACCAGCAGTACAAATCCGAGCAGTGCCGGGAAGACTTCAAGTACCCAGGTAGGATAATCTTTGGGATGAATAACAGACCAGACCAGTACCGCGAAATAGATCAGGTACCATAGCTTACCCATGCCTTTATTTATTTCCATTGCAGAAACAGGCTGCGCTCCGATGTGATATCACGTGACAACTGTGCCAGCGTGCCCGAGCTGAACAACAAAACATCCGGACAGAATTGCAGCACCTCGCGGCTAAAGGAAGTTACGTCCTCGGGCACACGCTCAAATTCGGTCTTGACCCAGTTATAACCCGCACCCATCAGTTTCAATCCAAAACGCTTGTCCCACTCCCTTAACCTGGCAATAATTTGCTCAGTGTCCAGATCCGCAGTGTAGGCATGCGTTTTTCTCGTTCGCAGTATATCAAACGGATCCTGGCTTTTAATGATGGCAACACGATCCGGTAAATAGCCATAACCCAATTCCTGAATATAAATCCTGTATCCCAATGAGGTCATTTCGGCATCTAGTTGTTTTACCACTGCATGTGATTTCTGTTCAGGAGTTTTGAATGACAGGCCGTTTGCTATAAAGCTATTACCGGTTCGGCTGACACCGGTCAGTGCCTCAATCTTGAACCCGGATGCCTTTACCTTTTTCAGAATAAGCGGATCAAAACCGATATTCTCTGCCAGGGCCTGCTCATGCGTACTCAAGCCATGCACTGACGGCTGAGTGCACGCCAGCAGCATAATTGAAAAGATAGCGATGAGTAGCGTGCGCATATACCTGGTTTTACAACGACTCTGCATCCAAAGCGTTACCAGCCATATCAATGACACGATAGCCCTGAGGCAACTTATAAATATCAGGCGCAGCCTTGTAGTTGCGGTCAAAATCTGTCAGTAGCCGTCCTACCCCGTTCGCGCCCTGCTCCATAATTGGAAAGCCAAACTGCATTGTGCGCGTAGGCGCTAAAATATCATGCGCAAGAAAACATTCATCCTGCATATCTGCCGGCGTATTATTGATGGTACTAAGATGAATACTGGCCAGAATTCGTTTGAAGCCGGTCATCGCCTGCACTGCATCTTCATGTAAATCTTTGATCACATATACATCTGCGCAAGACTTATCATTGACCAGCAACTGGTAATGGGTTGGTTGTTTTCCTTCTATGGCAGGCAGCTCTTTAACGTCCATTTTTTTTGCGTCCAGGGTCAATGGACGTTCAATTTTATGTTGACTCTTGACTGCTTTGACCTGCATCACCGTTCGATTTTCATGCGACACGGTATAAACAAGGTTCTTATCACGATCATACAAGGTGAAATTACTATCGTCCCCACCTTCATCCAGGCGCATGAATTGTTTATTAACCAGTACACGCGTCATATAGGGATCCAGACCTGGCTCCGACTCCTGATACATCAACATTAAATCAGCCTGCGTTTGCTGCTTGTCATCACTACATGCTGCTAAAAAAGCAATACATGCAATCAAAAACACGGGTAGTCCAGTCATTTTATTCATATATACCTGCTTGTTGCTTTAACATTGTTAATTCGTCGTCCGAGAATCCTGCTGCGCGCCTCGCCTGCTCATGAATAGGCGCTTTTACATGGCCCTGCATATACTCCTGTAATAATGCCGCAAAGGTGGACTCGGCATCAAGTCCTCGTTGCTGACATAGAAACTGGAACCAGCGTGTACCAATGGCAACATGACCAATCTCATCGCGCAGGATTATCTCCAACAAAGCCACGGTACGCGCGTCACCTGCGCCTTGCAGGCGCTGTATCATACCGGGAGTCACATCCAGTCCTCTTGCTTCCAACACCCTGGGTACCAGGGCCATACGCACCAACACATCATGATCGGTCTTGCAGGCCATTTCCCACAGTCCGTTGTGGGCATCATAATCGCCATAATCACAACCCAGTTGTTGCAGTCGCTCGCGCAACAGGGAAAAATGATACGCCTCTTCTTCAGCTACCTGTAACCAGTCACTATAATATTCTCGCGGCATATCACGGAAACGGTAGACTGCATCCCAGGCCAGATTAATTGCATTGAATTCAATATGACAAATCGCATGTACCAGCGCCTGGCGTCCCTGCTCCGTACCAATTTTTCGTCTGCTAAGCTGATTGGGCGGGACCAATGCTGGTGTTTGCGGGCGCCCGGCTTCAGCTATCGCCAAGACCGGCTGCTGGTCTTGCAAGTCAAGCAAGCCATCGCGCCATTGACGTACATAATAATTCGTCAGCGACACCTTTTGCCCAGGCTCAGTACAGTCCAGACAACGCTTTGCTGCAACAAACAATGAAGTAATCATTTCCATTTATCTATCCAAACCATGCGACTTGTTGGGCGCTGTTGTCATCGCCTTCAAAGTCCACGCGCCAGGTCATTCTTGATATCCCTGACATCTTCCAGGCCCACGGCAACACGAATCAGGCCATCACTGATACCCGCCTGATGACGCTCCTCTACTGATAAACGGCCATGTGTTGTCGTTGCCGGATGGGTAATGGTTGTTTTGGTGTCGCCGAGGTTGGCCGTTATCGACAACATTTGTGTTGCATCGATTAAACGCCAGGCCGCTTCTTGACCACCACTGAGCTCAAACGACACAATGCCACCGAAGTCCTGCATCTGCTCCTTAGCCAGCTGATGTTGTGGATGTGACTGCAGCCCTGGATACCAGACCCGGGTTACATTGTCCTGTTGTTGCAACCATTCGGCGACATCCATCGCACTTTGACAATGTCGCTGCATGCGCAGACTAAGTGTCTCCAATCCTTTCAGAAAGACCCAGGCATTAAATGGACTCATGCTCGGCCCTGCGGTACGCAAAAAGGCATAGACATCCGTGCCCACCAATTGTTCAGAACCAATGACGGCACCCCCTACACAGCGACCCTGACCATCGATATATTTTGTCGCCGACTGGATGACGATATCCGCACCCAGCTCCAGTGGCCGCTGTAATGCCGGCGTGCAAAAACAGTTATCGACTACCAACAGGCAGTCATGCTCATGTGCCAGCGTTGACAGTTTGCGTATATCGGCAATTTCGGTCAGCGGATTGGACGGGGTTTCCAGAAATAATAAACGTGTATTCGACTGTAGGGCATCAGTCCATGCCTGCATATCGGTCTGGTCAACATAGCTGATCTCAACACCGAATTTTTCCAGGAAATTATTAAACAGGATGACGGTGCTGCCAAAAATGCTGCGCGATGAAACGATATGATCACCCGCACGCAGAATGCCGGCGCAGGTCGCATAAATAGCCGACATACCAGAGGCGGTGGCGACACAACGCTCTCCACCTTCCAGGGCAGCCAGCCGTTGTTCGAAGGTACGCACGGTCGGATTGGTAAAGCGCGAATAAATATTGCCTGGCTCTTCACCCGAAAAACGTGCCGCTGCTGCGGCCGCACTGTCAAACACATAGCTGGATGTAGGGAAGATCGGTTCAGCGTGCTCACCTTCTGGCGTGCGTGTTTGCCCTTCCCTTACCGCTATGGTGTCAGCAAAGTAGTTACTATTGCGGTCATCAGACATGCCTGCATTCCTCTGTATCTGTATTACTTCATTGATTCTCAGGCGGGTACAAAAAAACCCGCATTAGTTATACTAAAGCAGGTCTGACACGCTTTAGCTGTATTTGTTAAGCGCCCGCAAGCTGAAGCTCAAATCGGCGCTGTATTAAGACTAGGTAAAGTCTGCGGACTTGTCAACTGAAAAAAGGCCGCCGCCCTATTACCTGGAGTTATGCATATCAATCGGAGCCGGCTCTTCACTGGCCTGAGAGTCGTCCGCTTCACCACTATCGCCGCTTTTGGCAAAATCATTACGTTTCTGCTCAAGTAGATCAAGGTATTCCGGGGTGACATCGCCGGTAACATAATCATTATTAAAGACCGAGGCATCAAAACGTTTGATTTTCGGGTTACCACGGCGGACCGAATCTTCCAGCGCTTCCAGGTCTTGAAAAACCAACCAATCCGAACCAATCAGTTTGCTGACCTCTTCAACGCTACGGTCGTGTGCGACCAGCTCATGGGCTGAGGGCATATCGATACCATAGACATTCGGGTATTGCACCATCGGTGATGCCGAGGCGAAATAGACCTTGTTGGCACCGGCCTCACGGGCCATCTGTACGATCTGTTGTGATGTCGTCCCTCTGACAATCGAATCATCCACCAGTAAAACATTCTTGCCTTTGAATTCGAGCTCAATGGCATTCAGCTTTTGCCTGACTGATTTTTTTCGCTGTGTCTGGCCCGGCATAATAAAGGTACGGCCGATATATCTGTTTTTAATAAAACCTTCACGGTACTTGACCCCGAGCGAGTTGGCCAGCTGCAATGCAGAAGTACGGCTGGTATCCGGAATCGGTATGACCACATCAATGTCATGCTCAGGAAATTCACGCATGATCTTGTCGGCTAGCACCTCGCCCATACGTAAACGTGCCTTGTACACTGATATGTTATCGATAATGGAATCCGGCCTGGCCAGGTAGACATACTCAAACAGACAGGGTGAATGCATCGGTTTGTCAGAGCACTGACGGGTAAACAGCTCGCCTTTATTACTGATAAAGACAGCTTCACCGGGCTCTATGTCTCGGATCAACTCAAAGCCTAAGGTATCCAGGGCCACGCTCTCAGAGGCAATCATGTATTCAGTACCGCTAGCACTTTCGCGCTTGCCAAAGACTACGGGGCGAATGCCATGTGGATCACGAAAACCGATAATGCCTAGACCCGTGATCATGGCAACTACGGCATAGCCACCAATACAGCGTCGATGAACAGAAGACACCGCATCAAAGATATCATTTTCATTAATCGGGTGCTTGCCCTGATGCATCTCGTGAGCAAAAATATTCACCAGTATTTCAGAGTCTGATTCGGTATTAATATGACGCAGGTCTTCGCGAAACAGGCTCTCTTTAAGTGCTTTGGCGTTGGTCAGGTTACCATTATGGGCCAGTGAAATACCGTAGGGCGAGTTAACATAAAAGGGTTGCGCTTCGGCAGAACTGGAGCAACCCGCAGTCGGATAACGCACATGTCCAATGCCAACATTACCGGTTAATTTCAGCATATGCCGCGTATGAAAAACATCTCGTACGAGGCCGTTGTCTTTACGCAAATGCAGACGGTTATCTTCATCACAGGTCATGATACCTGCCGCATCCTGTCCGCGATGCTGTAAAACAGTCAAGGCATCATAGATATCCTGATTTACTGGCTTCTGAGAGACAATACCAACAATCCCACACATAGCTACACCTAAAATGAAAGAATGAAAATCTTAGCCTGTCCGCATCCTTGCTGACAATACTGATTAAAATACAAAATTCTTGGCCATATCCTCTGGCAGAAAATCACGCATCCAGATCGCCATTTCCTGAAAATGCCCCAGTAATAAGGACTCCTGCCACCAGCTCTCCTGCGATAGCTGGGGTATACCGGCAAGTAATACGAGGACGCCGACGAGTGCTATACCGCGCCCAATACCAAAAATAATACCCAGCATCTTGTCTGTTCCACTCATACCGGTCTTACGCACCAACTGCCCTATGAGATAATTAACCATCGCGCCAACAATTAGCGTGATCAGAAACAACACCACAAAAGCCACAACCAGGCGTATGTTGGATGAATCGATGCTACCTCGTAGCATGGGTTCAAGCTTGTCTGAAAAACCGATGGCCACCCAAAAAGCTAGTATCCATGCTGCCAGCGATACCGCTTCACGAACAAAACCACGAAAAAGACTGATAACAGCAGATAAGGAGATTATAACGAGTATAGCAACATCGACCCAATTCATATTCAGTACAACCCTTATTTCAAAAAAAACTGGTAGAAAGGCCCTAATTCTATCAGACCCAAGGTCTCACTAACATCAAAACAATAGCCATGGGCGGCTGCAGTGTTCTGATCAGCAGCGCCAAGCACCTTAATCAATAAGCATATAAATTATATAGATAATAATCGAGCAACAAGTTTATGGGTGCCGAGTCACATAACCCTTGATGCCCTGTTTCTTTAACTTATCCGACAAGGCACTGGCCTGCTCATTGGTTGGTACCGGCCCGACCCTGACGCGATACAGGTTTTGTCCACTACGACCCCTAACCTTCTCAACAAAGGCCTTGTGCTTTTTCTTCAGCAGCTGCTCACGAAATTTAATCGCCTTTTGGGCATCAGTGAAACTACCCACCTGCACTACCCAAACAGAGGTCACAGGGGCGGCTTTGCTGACAGTGCTGGTCTTGCTTTTAGATGCCGTACTTGTGCTGGCCTTCGACTTGCTGCTGTTAACGACTGGCTTCTTCTCAGGGGTTGTTTTGCGCTGTACTGGCTTGGCTGCAGGTGTTTTTTTGACCACTTTATTTTTTGTGGTGGTAGTGCTGACCGGCTTGGATACCTTGGCGGCAGGGCTAGTCTCTTTTTTGGCTTTTGGCATTGCCAGAACGATCTGTCCCTTGCCTTCCTCGGATGGGAGCTCTATTTTCTCCTCAATGACAAAGCCCGGCCTGGATTGTAATCTCGGCTTGGGGGCATCCGGGATTTTCCGTAACTGGCGTTCGCCGGCACTATCCAGCACGACAGGAATAACAATAACCCCCAATGCAATAATGACCCCTGCACCGACCAATCGTTGTTTTAATGCCTGTTCCACATGTGCCTCATTTGTTCCGCCAGGGCCTTATTCTACATGATTAAACCATCGACAACCAAGAACACGTGCACATCGGTGCAGGATTTATTGCCCGGATTTCGATAATTGCCGTAGCACATCGGCGACGATATAAAATGAGCCGAAAACCAGGATGCAATCCCCTTCCGCAGCCTGTGCACAGGCACGCTCAAAGGCCGCCACCGCATCCTGATTGAGCTCATAGTTTGTCACCCCGGCGGCCTGCAATTGCTGGCCTAATTGACCGGCATCCTGACCCCGTGCTGCGCTGATTCCACACAATTGCCATTGATAGACGATGCTATCGAGCAGGCCGGCGACGGCGCCGGCATCTTTGTCTTGCAGCATGCCGAGTACGGCGAAAATGCGTCCCTGACAGGCATAGGCCTGCAGATTGTCATACAACACCGCGACTGCCTGCGGATTATGGGCGACATCGAGAATAATTGGCACGTTGCCGGCAATGACCTGGAATCGACCCGGCAAGCGGACATCCAATAGGCCCTGGCGGAGATGATCCTGACTCACCGGCAGTTGCCGCGATAAGGTCTGCAGGACCATGATCACGGCGGCGGCATTCTGCAACTGTTTAGGGCCTCGCAATACCGGCATGGGCAGACTGTTGCGTGACTGATTATCGGGTCCGAACCACGACCAGGTGCCCTGCGCCTGCGTTAGTCGAAAGTCCTGACCGTAGACCAGTGTCGGCACCGCGTTAGACTGTGCGTAAGCAAGTACACTGGTCGGCGGCTCTGCTTCGGCACATACCGCCGGCTTGCCCTGTCGAAAAATACCGGCCTTCTCAAGACCAATCGTGTCACGGTCATGACCCAGCCAGTCCTGATGATCGAGGCCCACCGAGGTCAGCAGGGCAACATCGGCATCGATAATATTGACCGCATCCAGTCGCCCGCCCAGACCCACTTCGAGGATAACGACATCCAGGTCAGCACGACTAAACAGATACAAGGCCGCCAAGGTCCCAAACTCGAAATAGGTCAATGAGATCTCGACGCGCGCCTGATCAACGGCCTCAAAGGCCTCGCATAAAGCCAGATCTTCAACCATCTCGCCATCCATTTGGATGCGTTCATTGTAATGGAGTAGATGCGGGGAGGAGTAACTACCGACACGGTAACCCGCATGTCGGTAAATAGATTCAAGCATGGCACAACAGGAGCCCTTGCCATTGGTACCGGCAACACTGATAACAATGGGCCGGAATGGCCCAGAATACAATCGCTGCCACACCTGGAGGATACGCTCCAGACCCATTTCTATCTCGGCAGGATGCAAGCTTTCCTGCCAACTAAGCCAATCGCTAAGTTTGTTGAATCGCATCAGTGAGTATTATGCCCTGGATACCAGAACCACCCGCAGACAATCAAATACATTGGTCAGCAGCTATGATTAATCCGATCAACAATCGTTAGCCAGGTTGCTTTTGCAGTATCGACAGCACGTTGGCCAACCTGTCACGCAAATCACTACGACTTATGATCATATCGATCGCGCCGTGCTCAAGCAGAAATTCACTGCGCTGAAAGCCCTCCGGCAGGGTTTCACGCACAGTTTGTTCGATAACACGTGGACCGGCAAAACCGATCAAGGCATTGGGCTCCGCGGCATTAATATCACCAAGCATGGCCAAACTGGCCGACACGCCGCCCATGGTTGGGTCGGTCATGACCGAAATAAACGGTATACCCTGCTCGGCCATACGCGCGAGCACCGCACTGGTCTTCGACATCTGCATCAGTGAAATCAAGGCCTCCTGCATGCGCGCGCCACCACTGGCAGTAAAACACACCAATGGAATCTTTTCTGCCAGACAAATATTCGCGGCGCGTACAAATCGCTCACCGACGACCGAACCCATGGAGCCACCCATATAACCAAACTCAAACGCAGCGGCTACCACTGGGCGTAATTTGAGGCTGCCCTTAATGACGACCAGTGCATCTTTTTCACCGGTCTTCTTTTGCGCCAAAGTGATGCGATCTTTATATTTTTTGCTGTCACGGAACTTGAGCACATCAATAGGTTCTACGTCACCACCAATTTCTTCACGTCCTTCCGTGTCCAGAAAAATATCCAAACGTCGGCGCGCACCAATGCGCATATGATGTTCACACTTCGGACAGACATCCAGATTGCGTTCCAGTTCAGCACGATACAGGATGGCATCACACATCTCACACTTGGTCCACAGACCTTCAGGCACTGTCTTCTTTTCCGCAGCATTCCCGTCTTTACTGATTCGGGAAGGCATGATTTTTGTAAACCAACTCATATCTTAACCACTTATCATTTTATCGTTGATGTTTGCAATATAGATCATCCATGATTGCTTAAGCGTCCATGGCCTCGCGCATGGAACGCAACAGGGCTGTTACTTCTTTAGTCATACTGGCCTGGTCACCGATATTAGCCGCCATTCTTTTAATAATAGCACTACCAACCACAACCGCGTCGGCACATTGACTGACCTGTGCTGCTCGTTCCGCATCACTGATACCAAAACCAACTCCCAGAGGTAAATCGGTATAAGCACGGATCTCGTTTATTTTGTCTTCAACGGATTGCACCTGCAGGTTGGCTGCGCCGGTGACGCCCTTCAGGGATACATAATAGACAAATCCGCTGGCATTTGCGCATATCGATTGAATCCTGTCCTCGGTACTGGTCGGTGCGATCAGATAAATCGGGTCGAGCTGCTGATTGCGTAATGCCAGGATCAGGTCATGCGATTCTTCTGGCGGGATATCCACGGTCAAAATACCATCCACACCGGCTTCAGCTGCAGTGCTGGCGAAGTCCGCATAGCCCATCACCTCGACCGGATTAAGATAACCCATCAAAATCACGGGCGTCTCACTGTCCCGTTCACGGAAGCTACGTACCATGTCGATCACGGTACGAATGCCAATGTGATGCTCAAGCGCACGCTCACTGGCAGCCTGAATCACGGGACCGTCCGCCATCGGATCGGAAAATGGCACGCCCAGTTCGATCAGGTTCGCCCCGGCCTCAACCATTGCATGCATGAGCGGCACTGTCACTGCAGGGCCTGGATCTCCGGCCATGATATACGGTATCAGCGCTGTGCGATCATGCTGTTTTAACCTGTCAAAACAGGCCTTGATACGACTCATACGCTTATACCCTCCAGCGTCGCAACAGTATGGATATCCTTGTCGCCACGCCCGGACAGGTTAACAACGATAATCTGATCTCGATCCATGCTCGGCGCCAGTTTGGCGGTATAGGCCAGTGCATGGCTTGATTCCAGAGCCGGCATAATACCCTCGGTTCGGGTGACATCATGAAATGCCTGCAAGGCTTCGTCATCGGTAACGGCCACGTAGTTCGCACGACCGATATCCTTCAACCAACTATGTTCCGGACCGACTCCTGGATAATCGAGGCCGGCAGAAATGGAATGGGTTTCGGTTATTTGACCATCATGATCTTCCATCAAATAGGTACGGTTGCCATGCAACACACCTGGCTCGCCAGCACATAAGGGCGCAGCATGGCGGCCACTGTCAAGCCCGTCGCCGGCCGCCTCAACCCCATAAATGGCCACATCGCGATCTTCCAGAAAGGGGTGGAACAAACCGATCGCATTCGAACCACCGCCGACACAGGCGACCAGGGCATCCGGCAAACGCCCTTCCATGTCCATGATTTGCTCGCGCGTCTCACGACCAATGATGGCCTGAAAGTCGCGCACCATGGCCGGGTACGGATGCGGTCCTGCGACCGTGCCGATAATATAGAAGGTATCATCGACATTGGTGACCCAGTCTCGCATGGCCTCGTTCAATGCATCCTTTAATGTCTTCGAACCCGACTCTACCGGCACGACCTCGGCACCGAGCAGGCGCATCCGATAAACGTTGATCGCCTGGCGTTTGATGTCCTCGGAACCCATGTACACAACACAGTCCATATTCAAGCGTGCAGCAATGGTGGCTGTCGCCACCCCATGCTGTCCGGCACCAGTTTCGGCAATCACCCTTTTCTTGCCCATGCGCTTGGCCAGCAAGGCCTGGCCGACGGTGTTATTAATCTTGTGCGCACCGGTATGATTCAGGTCTTCACGTTTGAGGTAGACACGCGCGCCACCCAGTTTCTCTGTCCAGCTTTTTGCGAAATATAACGGTGAGGGTCGACCGACAAAATGGGTCAAATCATAATCCAGCTCGGCCAGAAACTCGCTATCGTCCTTGTACTGCTCATATGCCTGGCGTAATTCCAGTAGTGGCGCCATCAGGGTTTCGGCGACAAACATGCCTCCATAAACACCGAAATGCCCTTGCGCATCCGGCATATCATTAAAGTTTGCCGTTGCGCCATTTAATTCACTTGCTTTTGACACTGTCTACTCCTCGCATGAAGGACTCGATTCTACCTTCGTCTTTAACACCCTTGGTGCGTTCAACACCACTGCTAACATCCACGGCATAGGGCTGCACGCTATGGATGGCACGCTCAATATTGCTGTCATCCAATCCGCCGGCCAGAATAATTGTCTTGCCCAGATCAGCGGGAATGCGCTCCCAGTCAAACACCTCGCCGGTGCCGCCAGGAACCCCTGGACGATAACTGTCCACCAGCAGAGCCGATGCCTGCGCATACTGCTCGCTCATCGCTTGCAGATCCACATCATCTCGCATGCTGATGGCCTTGATAAATCGTTTACCATAGCGACTGCAGTCCTGCGCCGATTCAAGACCATGAAACTGAATCATGTCGACATTGACATGTTCCAGAACGGTATCGATATAGGCGGGTTCTGCATCAACAAACAAGGCCACGGTACTGACAAAGGCAGGCACAGCATCAACGATGGCACGTGCCTGTTCAATCGATACACAACGCGGACTGTCTGCATAAAATACCAGGCCAAGCGCATCTGCACCGCTGTTGACCACCAGACGAGCATCCGCTACCGAGGTGATACCGCAAATTTTAACACGCGTACGCAATGACTGGCCTCTTTTTTGCTGACTTTTCTGTTTCGCTACACTAGCGGCCATGCTTGACCGCCTCCAGGCCTGTTTTTGAGCTCTCGCCATCACATTAACATGTATTCAGCAGGGCCTTTATCCCTGACGAAAATGTTAGCTGCAACGCTCAATCAAACGAAACTGCCTACAGCCTATTCTACAGGGCTTATCTTGACAGGCAAAGACGGGAGGCACACAAATTACCAATGGAAATAGACCTTTGACCGAAAAACAAGCCAGCATTGAAAGAATTAGCCGTCGATCAGCTACCTGCAGCTCCGCCAGGCTTAAGTCTGAATATTTTACCGCTATCAGTGGAAAAATAGATCCAGCCTTGCGGGCTCTGCGCCAGTGCCCTGATACGCTCATCCAGATCCTGCAGCAGACGCTGTTCAGCGCCTACATTGCCGTTGGCATCAATAACCACCCGGTTCAGGTGACGCAGCTTCAATGCCCCGGCAAACAGATTCCCCTGCCATGCTGGAAAAGCCTTGCCGGTATACAGCAGCAAACTACCGGGAGCAATAGACGGTGTGTACTGCTTGACGGGTTGCTGCATACCTTTTTTATGCGTGCCCTCTCCGATCGCGACTGGACCCCAGTATTCCTTACCATAAGTGATCACCGGCCAGCCGTAATTCTGCCCGGCCAATACCCGATTGATCTCGTCGCCGCCACGTGGTCCATGCTCGATAAGCCACAGCATTTGTCGTTGTCGGTCAAAGACGATGCCCTGCGGATTGCGGTGCCCATAACTCCATATCTCAGGCAGGACGCCGGATTTGCCGGCAAAGGGATTATCCTTTGGCAGCGTGCCATCACGTTGCAAGCGTATGACTGTAGCGGCATGATTGGATAGAATCTGACCATTCTTGCGCACACCCCGATCACCCACAGTAAAAAAGACATGGCCTTTATCGTCGAAGGTAATGCGGCTACCAAAATGGCGACCGGTAGAGGATGCCGATCGAGTCACCAGTAGATCCTGCCAGTCAACCAAGGCCTTGGCTTGCAAACGGGCACGCGCCAACACTGTAACGCCATCGCCCTCCTGCTCACGTACAAAAGTAAAATAAATCCAGCTGCCGGCCTTATAATCTGAGGGCACCGCTACATCTAACAGCCCGCCCTGGCCATCGGCATAAACCGAGGGCACTCCTGTCAATTTTTTCCGCTGACCGCTAGTGGTATTGATAAGCTTGATCGTGCCAGCGCGCTCGGTAACCAAAAGCTCGTCAGCAGATAAAAAGGTCATGCCCCATGGCACACCGAGCCCGTCTACAATTTCTTCATAGGTGAAATTACTCGTCTCGACAATGCGTTTTTCAGCGGCTTGTACCTGAACAGGCACAAGCGCGAGTAGCATAAACAGGGGAAATATCCGAACTGGCATCATGATTACCTCAGTCATTCAATAGCGAACACTCGCAAGCGTAAATCAGGCACAGTCAATAATTATAATCTGATCATACAATATATCAGACAAGTCGGATATAAAATTCAGGTACGCACTCTATGGCGAGTGAATCTTACCTTTGATAGGAAATAGCCGGTCGAGTTGGTAAGAAATTACCAATGTATCTTATTCAAAAAATTCAGCATCATGGCGTATTTCACGCGCAAATTTTTCCATTCTGTCGGCCATCTTTTCCAACCTTTCAACCAAGGCGGTATCAATACTGGCCTCGATCAGCAAGGACAGCTCATTATAGTGACTATCAGCCAATGTATCACCGGCATCTTCAACCAACTCGCGAAAACGCTTGGCAACTTCTTCAGCATGATTCGTATGCTTCATTACTTCTTCCTTTTGTCTCTATAAGGGGCTTTATCAAGAATGTTCTCGCCTTTTTCGTATATATTTTTCGCCGAGCCAACGATCAATTCATCAGGAGGAATAGCAACATCTGTATTCTTCGAATCATAATCCAGTTGATTTAGGATAAAACGCATGGCATTGATACGCGCACGTTTTTTACAATCAGATTTGATCACCGTCCAGGGTGAATCAGCCGTATCGGTATAGAAAAACATGGCCTCCTTGGCCTCGGTATAATCATTCCATTTATCCAATGACGCCAGATCGATCGGACTGAGCTTCCACTGTTTTAGTGGATCATGTTTGCGCTGCTGAAATCGACGAAACTGCTCATTACGACTGACCGAGAACCATAACTTGAACAAAGTAATACCACTGCGCACCAGCATTCGTTCAAGCTCAGGGGCCTGGCGCATAAATTCAAGGTAATCACTGGATGGACAGAACTTCATGACCCGTTCAACCCCGGCGCGGTTATACCATGAGCGGTCGAACATGACGATCTCGCCTTTACTAGGCAAATGATCAATATAGCGCTGAAAATACCATTGCCCCATTTCTTCTTCACTGGGTTTTTCTAATGCAACCACACGCGCACCACGTGGATTCATGTGCTCCATCATCCGCTTGATCGTGCCGCCTTTACCGGCTGCATCCCGACCTTCGAAGAGAATAAGAATTCGTTGCCCGGTATCCTTGACCCAGTTTTGCATTTTCAGTAATTCTATTTGCAATTCCGTTTTCAGGTCCTCATATTCGTCCCGATTCATCTTGTCTTTATAGGGGTAATTAGCATCAGAAAATATTTTTTTCTTACCCAGTTTGACCACCTTTTTAGCTGACGCCAGGGTCTGGTCTTGCCTACCTTCGCCCACCTTCGGCATTGAGAAATCTGCGTCTTTGGCCACATTAACCCCCTGAAGTATTAATAATTAATAACATACCAAATAATATATAGAAGGTATATTGATCCAAGTCAATGTCATCACTATGGCCTTCAAGACAGGCTATTCCAGCAATCTATTAAGCTGGCTTTTTAGCATTATTATTAAGGGTTTATTCCAAGGATAGATAAGGCTTTATATATACACTCGATTCTAGCAGCGTAAGCCTTAGCGACACTAAAATGCGGCTTGACGCTTAAAACAGACAGGCTAAATTATTATGCAAAACACGGCGGTGTCGGCGCTGTGGGTAAGGCGAACTTGTCGGCATAGTCCACACTCACCAGATACAGGCCTTGCGCGGGTGCGGTAATACCGGCGACCGAACGGTCCTTGAGCTGCAACAGGGATTGCACCCAGTCGGGTTCTTGCTCACCTTCACCAACGGCCAGCAGGGTGCCGGCGATATTTCTGACCATATGATGCAGAAAGGCATTGGCTTGCACATCAATAATAATATAATCACCCTGCCTGCTGACATCCAGCTTATGCATGTTGCGTACTGCATGCTTGGCCTGACAGGCCAACGCACGAAACGAGGTGAAGTCATGTTCACCTATAAAAAATTCAGCCGCTTGCGCCATGCGCTTCTCATCCAGGGCCTGATGGTGCCAGCAGACACGATACCTGTTTATCCCTGAACGTGTCATACGATTCATAATGACGTAACGATAACTACGCGCCACCGCAGCAAAACGCGCATGAAAATCATCATCGACCACCCGCGCCCAACTGATACTGACATCCCTTGGCAAATTGGAATTACATCCGAGCACCCAGGAACGCTCACTGCGTTGTACCTCGGTATCAAAATGTACTACTTGACCGAGCGCATGGACCCCGGAGTCGGTGCGTCCGGCACAGATGACCTGTAAATCTTCGTCCGCCACAAAGGAAATTGCCTTCTGCACTTCATCCTGAACAGTACGACTGCCGTCCTGTGACTGCCAGCCACAAAAATCAGTTCCATCGTATTCCACTCCAAGGGCAACTCTCATATGCTCGACCTTATAAAATTCAGATTTGAATTATATCGTGTTTTGATTGCTTCTCTATAGCGTGCAGATATACGGATACAAAAAAACCGCCATAATGGCGGTTTTTTATCAGAACAAGAGACTCGACTAGATTTGAGTCAGCAACTCTTCGGCCTCATTCTTCTGGATTTCATTGCCTTCCTCAACGACTTCATCAAGGATACTGCGCGCACCCTCTGGATCACCCATGTCGATATAGGCACGGGCCAGATCCAACTTGGTGCCGACCTCATCGATATCGGCCAATGAATCGTCGTCCAGGTCCAGGTCTTCATCCATCGATAAGCTATCATCTGGCGTATCATCACCGCTCAGATCAGGCATTTCCAGTTCCTGGGTAATCTCGTTACTCAGGGTCTCAGAGTCCGCGACAATCTTGCGAGTGATCTCTTCCTTCTCACTGGTATCGGATTTTAATACACCGGCAATGTCTTCCAGCTCTGCCGTAATTTCATCGTTGATCGGGGCCTGATCGGTAACTATACGGCGAGTTATATCCGGATCCCTATTAGCAGAATCGATTTCGGCGATGCCATCCATTTCTTTGGTGATCTCTGTTGTATTGCCATCAGAAGTACCTTTCAGGCTATCGAGTTCAGTGGAGAACTCCAGTGTATCAGCCATATCATCATCCGCACTGCCTTCTAGAAGCATCTTATCCAGATCGAGATCAAGATCATCATCCAGCGTATTTTCAGCGACCACACTCGCATCACTGCTCATGTCATCAATCTTGTCTTCAAATTCGCCAAGGTCAAAATCCATGGCTTCCGTATCTTCATCATCTCCTGTTACCAGGGCCGTGGTCGCGGCTGCCGCAGCAATTGCACCGGCGCCGGCAAACAGATTATTCCCTGGTGAAAGATCCTCACCCATTTCAACCACTTTCTCCCATGTTTCTGGGTCAGGATTATTATCCAGCTCAGCCTTTAATGCCGCCGCTTCACTTTCGAAGGCATCCTTGTTCTTGGATGAATAATAAATTTCCAGCAGCTTTAATTTCAGGTCATTGCGATTGGGCTCCTTGGCAATAGCACTTTTGATCATATTCTCAGCCGGGTCAAAACGACCATAGGCCAGGAACACATCCGCTTCAGTCAGCGGATCCGAGCCACCACCTTCACCTTCAAGGTCACTCATATCGCTGAGAACCATGTCACTCATGAATGAGGTGTCGGTAATTTCCTTTGTCGCTCCCTCTGCCTGATCATCCATGTCGACGGATTCGGGCGCTTCCGCTACAGGCTCAGCTTCGCTGAGCATAGACGGCTCTTCTTCTACTATTCGGGTTTCTTCAACCGGCTGTTCATGCAGGATACTTTCTTCGAACTGTTCGTCACCGCGTCCGCGTCTGACCATCATCATACCCAGAATCAATACCAGCAATCCGCCTACTGCAGCAGCTATCCATTTGACCAGAGGATTTTGCTTGAAGTATTCAATGACGCGCTCAATGATGCCGACTGAAGCTTCTGCCGGCTCATCGGCGACTACAGTCTCAGTAGTCTTGAATGGTTCTTCAGGTAATTCGGATTTTGGCAAACTGTCAACATCAACCGGCTCAAAACCTGTTACAACATGTTGATTAATCGGCGTACCTGGCTTGGCGGTGACTGCCTCAACAACCTCACTTGGCGCTGCAGGCGTAGCTTCCTCTTCAACAGGTGTTTCAGGTTCAGCGGCCACGGCCTCTTCAGCCGCAGGCTCAGCAGGGGTTTCTGTAGCGGCAGGTTCAGCGGCAGCGGCCTCTGCAGGTGCATCAGTTGTAGTCGAAGCTGCTGCGGCAGCCGCAGCGGCATTGACTTCAGCCAGTTTTTTCTCCAATGCCGCCATCTGGTCCGCCTTGAGCTCGGTCAGTCGTTTGGCGTTGGCAATCTGCTCTTCCAGTTCTGATACGCGCAACTTCAGCTCAGCATTTTCCTGTCGTTGGGCCTCAGCAGACTCACGTGCCAGCATTGCTTCGCGACTTGTTTCTGTTCCAGTGCCTTCACTTGAAGTCGCGGCTTTGTCATCAGTACCGGCGTCAGCCTTGGGAGGTAAAATCTCTAATCGGCCTTTTGGCGCTGCAGCGACAGGACGACGACGATTTCGCCATTCGCGTGTCTGGCGGCGAACATCAGCACGCGCATCGGAATGCGACTGCTGTAACATGGTCTCGCGGTCAGGAATATTCAGTGTATAGCCGGCCTTAAGACGATTAATATTCTGTTTAATAAAGGCATTGGGATTGGCACGCAATAAGGCCATCATTGATTGTTCTACTGTCACCTGATCATCAGGCCTGACAGTTTTGGCTATTTTCCAGGCGGTGTCATTACGTCGTGTCGTATAGGTGTCACCGACATAACCACCAGCACTGGCACTGACAGCGGGTCTATAAGTCGGCGCCTGTACCTGTTGACTGCGGCTTTGACTGCTAGTTGAAGTTGCTGGCCGGGAAATGGCTGCTGCCTGGTTACTGGACTGACTGGAACGCACCAAGGCAGGAGGGTCAACCAGCTCTGCGTATTCGCGCAGTATGCGGCCATTGGCCCAATTCACTTCCAACAGGAAATTCAGAAACGGTTCGCGATAGCCCTTACGTGTGCTGACCTTGATATAGTGCTTGCCGTTGGATTTTTTGACGATATTAAATTTAAGCTTGCGTATCGTATCATTGTAATCCAGACCCGCGTTTGCAAAGGCCTGCTGAGAGGCAAGGCCAACACGCAGTCCGTCCGTTTCGCCTTTCTTCGAGGATAAGATTTCAATTTGTGCATCGAGCGGCTGATTCAGAAAAGAATTTAATTCAATTCCTCCTAAACCCAGGGCGTGCACCCAAGCTGGCGATATGACGGCCAGCGATACCAGAACAGAGGCCAGTTTACGAACCATGCTTACTCCCTTTGAGGTCACTCTTAATTATATTAATTATATAATTTAATTGTTATAACAAAATGTTGCCATCAGTATGACAGAATAATCTTTAATAAGATGCACTAAATCGTCACGAAACTATCAAGTACAAATACCCTTTTACCAAAATTTAGTCCATTTGAATACTATTTATTGATATTTCATTTACTTGAAAGCATATCGACCACTTGCATGTATTCTATACCCTTACCGATCATTTTTTCTGGTTTGTGATATTACTTGTATAATATTACTTAACAGTCAGCATGGGCTATACAATTTTTAAGCTCACTGACGCGCCAATACCCAGGCCAAAGCAAACGCCAGCCTGGACCATGAATTTGCCCGGCGTTGCGCAGATAAGTCTCTGTATCTTATTAAAAATAATGCGGGAGCGAACTATTTTTCAAGGACGATACGCAACATCCTGCGCAACGGTTCCGCGGCGCCCCAGAGCAACTGATCACCCACGGTAAAGGCATTCAGGTAATCATCACCCATCGACAGCTTCCTTAAACGGCCTACCGGCACCGATAAAGTACCGGTGACCCGCGCCGGGGTCAGCTCCTGTACGGTGATATCCCGATCATTGGCGATGACCTTCGACCATTCATTGGCCTGATCAAGCATATCGTGGATCTCATCGAGCGGGATGTTGTGTTTCAATTTAATCGTCAAGGCCTGACTGTGACAACGCATTGCACCAATGCGCACGCAGGTACCATCGATCGGTACAGGTCGATCACTTCTGCCCAGTATCTTGTTGGTCTCGGCCTCGGCCTTCCATTCTTCCTTGCTTTGTCCACTGCCCAGTTGCTTATCGATCCACGGGATCAGACTGCCCGCCAGGGGCGCACCGAAATTGTCATGTGGGTAGGCATCGCTACGAATATGTTCAGCGACCTTGCGGTCCAGATCGAGGATCGCCGCCGCAGGATTGGCCAGCTCATCGGCAACCGCATCACGAATGCTCCCCATTTGCTGCACCAATTCACGCATGTTTCTGGCACCTGCACCGGAGGCGGCCTGATAAGTCATCGCCGTCAGCCACTCGACTTCATCCTGCTGGAACAAACCACCCAGGGCCATCAGCATCAGACTGACCGTGCAGTTACCACCAATGAAAGTCTTACCGCCGTTGTGTAAGGCATCCTTAATAACATTCAAGTTGACCGGATCGAGAATAATGACACTGTCGGCAGTCATACGCAGTGTCGAGGCTGCATCGATCCAATAACCCTGCCAGCCGCTATTACGCAATCGGGGATATATCTCATTGGTATAATCACCCCCCTGACAGGAAATGATGACATCCATGGCCTTGAGTGCATCGATATCCATGGCGTCCTGCAACGGCGGTATGTCCTTGCCGATATCCGGGCCTTGCTGACCCTGCTGCGATGTGGTGAACAGGACCGGCTCGATCAAATCAAAATCCTTCTCGGCCTGCATACGTTCCATCAATACCGAGCCGACCATGCCGCGCCAACCGACCAACCCAACTTTTTTCATTTTTACACCTTCTATCAATCTATATGTTTTAAGGTTCTGTGCCGTTCATGGGTCACGTAGCGAGTGGCGAGTTGCTAGTAGCTAGGTAAAAGAATTTAGTCCTCGCCACGCGCTACTAGCCACTAGCTACTTTTCTGTAAAGCCGAAACGACAGCATCACCCATCTCCGCCGTGCCAACTTCGCTTGCACCGGCGGACATAATGTCAGCGGTTCGCAGACCCTGGTCGAGTACCACATTAACTGCTTGCTCGATCCTGTCAGCCATGTCGGCCTGATTCAGGCTGTAACGTAGCATCATTGCCAGTGACAAGATGGTCGCCAACGGATTGGCGACATTCTTGCCGGCAATGTCCGGTGCCGACCCATGGATGGGCTCATACATACCCTTGCTGTTAATATCCAGTGATGCCGATGGCAACATGCCGATTGAGCCGGTCAACATGGCTGCTGCATCGGACAGGATATCGCCAAACATATTGGTCGTGACCATGACATCGAACTGCTTGGGCGCCCTGACTAATTGCATCGCAGCGTTATCCACATACATATGCGACAATTCCACTTCAGGGTAATCAGCCGCCAATCCTATCATGACTTCACGCCATAACTCGGTACACTCGAGCACATTAGCCTTGTCGACCGAACACAGGCGCTTGTCACGTTTCATTGCGGTTTCAAAGGCGACACGACCAATACGCTCAATCTCGGACTCGCTATAAACCAGTGTATTGAATCCCTGGCGTTCACCATTCTCAAGTGTACGTACGCCGCGTGGCTGACCAAAGTAGATGCCACCGGTCAGTTCACGCACAATCATAATGTCCAGCCCGGATACCACCTCGGGCTTCAATGTCGAGGCATCGGCGAGCTGTGGATAGAGAATGGCTGGGCGCAGATTTGCAAACAGTTCGAGTCCGGCGCGTATGCCCAACAAGCCTTTTTCCGGGCGCATGGAGATATCCAGCGATTCCCACTGGGTACCGCCGACAGCACCGAGCAGGATGGCATCGGCCTCATTATACCGATACCATCTCCGGGGAGAACTAAAATTTTATTGCTCATGTTTTTTCCACTTGGTTTATAACTCTTAATTTTTACTGTTCTTTTTCACAAGTAGCTAGTGGCTAGTTACTAGTAGCGAGGCACAAGAAGATATACCTAGCCACTCGCCACTAGCTACTCGCCACTGTCAAAAAGCCAGGGCGCTTCGTTTTTACGTTTGCTTTCATAGGCACGAATCTGATCGGTCTTCTGTAAGGTCAAACCGATATCATCCAAACCATTCAGCAGGCAATGTTTACGAAAGGCATCGACGTCAAACTCAATGGCACTACCATCAGGTTTTGTAATGCTCTGCTGTTGCAGATCAATCGTCAGTTGATAGCCTTGCTGTGCTTCCACCTCATTGAATAATTGATCAACGACGGCTTCAGGCAGGACGATAGGCAATAAGCCATTCTTGAATGAATTATTAAAAAAGATATCGGCGTAACTGGGCGCTATGATTACACGAAAACCATAATCCTCCAATGCCCACGGCGCATGCTCACGCGAGGAACCGCATCCAAAGTTTTTGCGCGCCAGCAATATCGATCCACCCTGGTAGACAGGCTTGTTCAGAACGAAATCCGGATTCACCGGGCGCTGGCTATTGTCCATACCCGGTTCACCGTGATCCAGATAACGCCATTCGTCAAACAAATTGGGGCCAAACCCTGATCGCTTGATGGATTTCAGGAATTGCTTTGGGATAATCGCATCGGTATCGACATTAGCACGATCCAATGGCACGACAATACCGGTAATTTTATTAAATTTTTCCATACCAATTCCTCTTGCATTAATCCCCTTCCCGGAGGGACAGGGAAAAAACTAATCACATATTTCGTATATCAACAAAACGTCCGTTAACTGCGGCCGCCGCTGCCATCGCCGGGCTGACCAGGTGTGTACGCCCGCCCTGCCCTTGTCGGCCTTCAAAGTTTCGGTTGGAAGTCGACGCGCAGCGTTCACCGGGCTCAAGACGATCGGCATTCATGGCCAGGCACATCGAGCAGCCAGGCTCACGCCATTCAAAACCGGCATCGATAAAAATCTTGTCTAGCCCTTCTTCTTCAGCCTGCTTTTTAACCAAACCGGATCCCGGCACTACCATCGCCAGTTTAATCGTATCCGCAACCTTGCGACCTTTGGCGATGGCCGCGGCCGCACGCAGGTCCTCGATACGGGAATTGGTGCAGGAGCCGATAAACACCTTGTCGGGGGCAATCTCGCTGATCGGTGTGTTGGCAACAAGCCCCATATACTCCAGCGCACGCTGCATACCTTCGCGTTTGACCGCATCTGCTTCCTTAGTCGGATCCGGCACGCGATCCGTGACCGTAACAACCATCTCAGGCGATGTGCCCCAGGTCACCTGGGGTTGTATATCGGCTACATCCAATTCAACCATGGTATCAAAATGCGCGCCTGCATCGGTATGCAGTGTTTGCCAATACTGTACGGCTTTATCCCAGTCATCCCCTTGCGGGGCGTACGGACGGCCTTTGACGTAGTCGATGGTTTTTTCATCCACTGCCACCATGCCCGCACGTGCTCCGGCCTCGATCGCCATATTACACAGACTCATGCGACCCTCGAGCGATAACTCTTGAATAGCCTGACCACCAAACTCGATCGCATAGCCGGTGCCACCTGCAGTACCAATCTCGCCGATGATGGCCAACACAATATCCTTACCGGTGATGCCATACGGAATACTACCGTTGACCTTGATCAACATGTTCTTTGATTTCTTCTGGATCAAACACTGGGTCGCCAACACATGCTCGACCTCGGAGGTGCCAATGCCAAAAGCGAGTGCACCAAAGGCGCCGTGGGTCGAGGTATGTGAATCACCACAGACCACGGTCATGCCAGGCAGGGTTGCGCCCTCTTCAGGGCCAATAACATGCACAATCCCCTGACGAATATCGTCCATCTTGAATTCGGTAATACCAAAATCAGCGCAATTCTGATCGAGTGTATCGACCTGGATACGTGAAATTTCATCGCTGATGCCCTGGCTCCGATCAGTCGTCGGCACATTGTGATCGGGAGAGGCCAACACAGAACCGGTGCGCCAGGGCTTGCGATTCGCGATGCGCAAACCTTCAAAGGCCTGCGGTGAGGTGACCTCGTGTACTAGATGTCGATCGATATATAACAGAGTCGTACCGTCTTCGTCCTGATGGACGACATGATCATCCCAGAGTTTGTCATATAAGGTTTTCGCCATTGCTGTATCCCCTGCTTTCCTATCGGCCTATTGCCATGCGTATCACCCAGTGGGCTATGGGCCAATCATAGTGCACGCGTATATATTACACAAATTCATTATTTTAATATAAACTATTCCTGATAGTTATACGAACTGAGGACAGACCATTGGATATCGATAACCTCAAGGCCTTTATCAGTGTAGCTGAACAAGGCTCTTTTTCTCGCGCCGCCGAGAGACTATTCATCACCCAGCCCGCGGTCAGTAAACGGGTGGCTGGTCTTGAAGCAGAGCTGCAAAGCAAGCTGTTTGATCGTATCGGCCACAACATCATGCTCACCGAGTCAGGCCGCACCTTGCTGCCGCGCGTGCAACATATTTTACTGGAGCTTGAGGACAGCAAGCGCGCCGTGGCCAACCTGAGCACGGGCATCAAGGGCCCCCTGGCCATTGGCACCAGTCATCATATCGGTCTGCATCGCCTACCCCCGGTGCTGCGCCAATTCAATCGTGAATACCCGGAGGTGCAAATGAATATCCAGTTCATGGACTCCGAAGAGGCTTGTCAGGCGGTACTGCATGGTGAGTTGGAGGTCGGCATTGTGACCTTGCCATTATCACCCGACCCGGCCTTAGCGCTGCTACCAATCTGGCATGACCCGCTGGTGCTGGTCGCACCCACAGGGCATCCATTAAGCAAAAAGAAAAGTATTCAGCTACAACAACTCGGTGAACATAATGCGATACTGCCGGCCACTGGTACCTTCACGCGCGAGGTCCTTGAACGTACGCTGGAGCCGCTCGGTATCGAATTACAAGTCAGCATGTCCAGTAACTACCTGGAAACCATTCGCATGCTGGTATCGGTAGGCATGGGTTGGAGTATTCTACCGAGGGCGATGCTGGCTGGATGATGGAATTTGTGAACTGAAAAACAGTAAGATCAATATGGAACGCATGCTCGGCATCGTCACCCATACCGAACGCACGCTGTCGAATGCAGCGAATGCGTTGATCCGTACACTTTTGGTAGCGCAAGACGACATCTAATCATCCAGCGCATTCTGTTTCTTAAAAGCCATAAACAACGCGAGTGATTTGAAATGTGTAAAAACTTGCCACGAAGGCACGAAAGTACAAAGAATAACAATCGTTCAATAAGCTCCTGCAGGAGCGGCCCTTGGCCACGAGACAACGAATTCTGGCACCCGTAGCAGCACAAAGGCACTGAGAAAACCGAATTAATCAAAGACGGGCTTTTAGTATTTATAAGATTTGTCATCGCGAAGGAACGAGAATGACTGCGGCGATCTGTCACCTATGTTGTACAGCTATTAGATGCAAGCATTGATAGATTGCTTCGCTGTCGTGCAATGACCTATTCTTTTTTCTTCGTGCCTTCGCGCTTAATATTTTCAATAAAAAAATACTTTCAAACACGTTCCCTGACGCCCCACAAGGCGACGAGATAAGCCAGAACGGCAAACAGGGCTGACAATAAAAATACATTCTGCCCTCCCAGGCCCTGCCACAAGGCGCCACTAAGAAAACTACCGAATGCCCCGCCGACACCAAAACTGGTACTACTATATAAAGCCTGTCCGCGCCCCTGGTGTTTGCCAGTAAAGAACTGGTGGATCAAATGTATGGCCACGGCATGCACAACACCAAAACTGGCTGCGTGCAGCAGTTGTGCAACGACAAGCCAGAATATTGACTCCGGCCACTGCGCGATCAACAACCAGCGTAGTGCCGACAATAGCAAGGCCAACAAGAATAACTGGCGTGGACCAAAGCGCGGCATCAGACGAAACATCAACACGAACAACACGATCTCGGCAATCACACCCAGTGCCCAGAGCTGACCGATAACTGTATTTGAGTAAGACAGATCCTGTAGATAAATACTGTAAAAAGTATAATAGGCACCATGGCTGGCCTGTATCAACATACAACTGAGTAACAAGGCGACAACCTCCTTGCGCTTCAACACCTGGCGCAAAGATTCATGTTCTATATGCGGATGATCGACGGCGCATTCAGGCACGGCCAGGCTACTGATCCAGATGGTAAAGAACACCAGCAATATGACCACCGGTACTACCGACAGGTCGCGCCATTCAACCAACCAGCCGACACCGATGGCGGTGACGATAAAACCGATCGAACCCCACATGCGGATGGTGTTATAGCGATGGGTTTCACAGCCGAGAAAATTCATGGTCGTCGCTTCAAACTGCGGCAGAGAGGCATTCCAGAAAAAACTGAAACAGACCATGACAATCACCAGCCACCAGAAACCGGAATCGATAAAGACCCCGGCAAAGCATACGGCGCTGAGCAATGATGCCAGACGCACAATGATCATGCGTTGGCCGGTATGATCTGCAATCCAGCCCCACACATTCGGGGCAACGATTTTGGTTGCCAGCACAATCGACATCAGTAAACCGATCTGGAAACTGCTGAAGCCCAGGGTTTTCAGATAGGGGCTCCAGTAAGGTAATAACGCGCCGAGGCTGGCGAAATAAAAGAAATAGAACCCGGACAAACGCCAGTAAGGCGGTGAACAAGGTGGCAGTTGGCTGTACTTTTTGCTCATAGGAGTCAGGCATGATAAAGCCATGCGCTGAAGGGATCAATGATTGCCTGCATGGCACAGCGGAGACATATCATGTCAATTATGCAAGAATGCGCTAAAGGATTATATAAATCTAGCAAAAGGACCCATGATGAAGATACTGACAACGTTCGTCGCGATGCTAATGTCGTCCTCGGCCTACTCGGGATGGGACTGGTTTTCATCGTCTGTAATTAAAGACGATGAACAAGTCATCTTTTTTCCAGCCGAAGCCAGCCAAGCTATCGACAAGGACACATGGACACTGCACTTCCATGGCTGGATCTTTGAACCTGAAACCCTGGGAGAGATCAACAGCGTGCTACGCAAAGCATTGGCGCTCCCTACCGAAAACGCAACTGAACATAAAAACCTGCTGCAACAAAGAACACACTGGTTCAAGGTCGATAATGAACGCGGCAAACGCATCACAATCAAGCTGGGCAACAAGACCCATGCCATGAAAAAATCGACAGCCAACGGACATTTTTCTACTAAGGCGCAAACCACCGAAACACAGATCATGTCCCTGCTCTCAGCAAACAACGAATATCCGATTCAATTTCATGCGCAATTACCCAAAAAGGACAAACGATCTTTCCAGGGAGACCTGCTGTTGGTCCCACGTAAAGGACTGAGCATTATTTCCGATATCGACGATACCATCAAGATCAGCAATGTCAGTGATAAAAAAGAGTTGATCAGGAATACCTTTTTACGTCCATTCAAGGCGGCACCCGGCATGGCGACGATATATCGGCGATGGCAACGAACACCAGCGACCGTTTTCCATTATGTATCGGCCAGCCCCTGGCAACTGTACCCGGAACTCAAAGACTTTATGGACAAGGCCGGATTTCCGCGTGGCTTGTTTTACATGAAAGACTTTCGCTGGAAAGATAGCAGCTTTCTGAATCTGTTTGCTGATCCGGTCGAATACAAAATGAACATTCTTGAATCCATCCTGAAACGTTACCCACAACGACAATTTATTCTGGTGGGTGATTCCGGTGAAAAAGATCCTGAGGTCTATGCCAAGCTGGCACGCAAGTACCCCACGCAGATAACTCGTATCCTGATTCGCAAGGTCGGAGAAAATAATAGCGACGACCGTTTCAACGCGGCCTTTGCTGGCATGAGTGCAGAACTCTGGCAGAGCTTCAGCCGCACCGATGAGATCGAGACACCAGAATAAAACGATACTGCGGTATGATCGCAGGATGCGTCGCTATTAACTTGCGAGATGGTTTTTTACTGCAATAAACTCAACGCAATCTGCGGCGCTGAATTGGCCTGTGACAGGATCGAGATGCTGGCCTGTTGCATTATCTGATTACGGGGCAGGTTGGCCGACTCGGTGGCAAAATCGTCGTCCTGAATGCGGCTGCGGGCGGCCGTATAGCTTTCCGAGTTGGCCTGCAGATTGGAAATCACGGCCTCGAAGCGGTTCTGTAATGCACCGAAGGTTGCACGCGCGTTAGTGACCGTGGCGATATCTTTATCCAGGATTGCCAAAGCGGCAGCGGCTTTTTCCTGATTCCAGACATTAATGATTGTATAGGCTTCGGCCAATTCACCATCGTAGCTGCGAAGCTAGTATCTATTTCGGCACAACATTGGAAATCATGAGGGAATTAAGGATTTTTAAATCAAATGGTATCAGTAGCTTATGGATCGCACTTGCAGTAACGATACTTTATATATTGATTTTCTGTGGGAGTTTCGGGAGCTGAGGGAACTGTGGGAGCGGCCCTTGGCCGCGATATTCGAGTAGCTAGGGACGAGTAGCTAGTGGCTAGTAAAAGACTAAGACCTGAAATCTGTTTTACTGCGCTACTAGCTACTAGCCACTAGCCACTGTTTTATCGCGGCCAAGGGCCGCTCCCACAATGCAGATAATTTGTCGTCGGTAGCTGGAATGGGATAGTTCAATTCTCATTACCCTAGCCACTAGCTACTCGCTACTGCCCTTCCCCGCCGGCACCACGGGTGTAGCCAGCTCGACATCGATATTTTGCGCTCGATGCCGCAGCATATGGTCCATTAGCACAATTGCCAACATGGCCTCAGCAATCGGCGTCGCACGGATACCGACACAGGGATCATGGCGGCCCTTGGTCACGACTTCGACAGGCTCACCTTTGACATTAATACTCCTGCCAGGAAGACGCATGCTCGAGGTCGGCTTCAACGCGATCGAGGCGACAATATCCTGGCCACTGGAGATGCCACCGAGCACGCCACCGGCATGATTGGACAGGAATCCCTCGGGTGTGATTTCATCGCGGTGTTCGGTGCCCTTCTGTTCGACGCATGCAAAACCGGCGCCGATCTCAACGCCCTTGACCGCATTGATCGACATCAGTGCATGGGCAATATCGGCATCGAGGCGGTCGAAGATCGGCTCGCCCCATCCGGGCGGCATGCCGGTGGCAACGACGTTGACACGGGCACCGATCGAATTGCCCTCTTTGCGCAGTGCATCCATGTAGGCCTCGAGCTCGGCCACCTTGCTGGCATCCGGGCAGAAAAATGGGTTGGTTTCGACCACATCCCAGTCGATGCTGTCGATCGCGATCGGGCCGATCTGCGCCAGATAACCACGGATCAGGATGCCATAGTGCTGTTGCAGGTATTTCTTGGCGATAGCGCCAGCGGCCACACGCATCGCGGTCTCGCGCGCCGATGAGCGACCACCACCACGATAGTCACGGAAGCCGTATTTCTGCTGATAGGTGTAGTCGGCGTGCCCCGGACGGAAACGATCCATGATCTCGGAGTAGTCCTTGGAGCGCTGGTCGGTATTCTCGATCATCAATCCGATCGGCGTGCCGGTGGTCTTGCCTTCAAAGACCCCGGACAGGATGCGCACCTGATCACCCTCGCGGCGCTGCGTGGTGTGGCGCGATTGGCCCGGCTTGCGCCGGTCCAAATCGCCCTGCAGGTCGGCCTCGGATAATGCCAACCCAGGGGGGCAACCATCGACAATACAGCCCAATGCCGGCCCATGGCTCTCACCAAAACCGGTCACGGTGAATAATTTTCCAAATGAATTTCCTGACATAGGCGCTATTGTAGCGATATCCGTAAAATAATTCCTCTTAATTTATCCCTAACACTGCAAAAGGAACTCCTGGCCCGCTTACTGGTCGATATTTTTGTCATCTACAATGCTTTCACCCGTATTTTTGTGCGCTAGGTCAAATTATCAAAACGGGTATTAAAGATAGGGAGGTGACAGCCGTTAATTATTTATACACTGTCACAAAAACAGCAAATAATCGACTCACTTATTCTTGAAGAGGACACCGGTCCATGAAACGCAGAAAATATGGTGCCGTAATAGGCTCACATCTAGGCAAGGAAATCTTTGAAACCGTTGAAGAGAACAGCCATAAATATATCTTTGATCGCATTGCCGTAGGCGATGATGATGGCTATCCCCTGAACCAGTTGAAAAAAGACGAAGTACTGTTCGGCACTGGCCTGATCTACCGCCAGGCCAGCTAGCACTTTCTACGCCCGGGCGACCACCGGCAGGCATAGAATCGACCAGCTTTGCTGGCCGTTAAGCCTGCCAGCGATATGATTGTGCGCCCCGGTGACACGCCAATAATAATTATATTACTTTTGAAAAACGCTGTTCCTGACTATCTCGTAAATACTTATCAAACACCATACAGATATTACGGATCAGCAGCCGGCCTGCGGAACTGACTTGTAAACGCTGAGCACTTAAACTGAGCAAGCCATCGGCCTGCATAGTCTGCAAATCTGACCACTCACTTTCAAAATACGTCTGCGCCTGTATACCGAATTGCGCATCGAGCTGGCCCCAGTCCAGGGAAAAATCACACATCAAGCGATTAATGACATGTCGACGCAGACGGTCATCCGCATTCAGGCCCAGGCCGCGATACACCGGTAAATGACCGTCATCCAGGCGCTGATAATAGTCATCGAGCGTTTTCACATTTTGACTGTAACTATTACCGACTTGACCCAGGCCAGTGATCCCCATGGCCACCAGGTCACAATCGGCATGGGTCGAATAGCCCTGAAAGTTTCGGTACAGACTGCCTTCGGTCTGGGCGATAGCGAGCTCATCATCGGGACGGGCAAAATGATCCATACCGATATAGACATAACCCGCCGCTGTCAGACGTTCGATGGTGTAATGCAGCAGCTCAAGTTTCTCGGCAGCCGTTGGTAATTGCTCGACGTGGATACGCCGCTGCGGCTTGAACATCTCCGGCATGTGCGCATAATTGAACACCGACAGGCGTTCGGGCGCCAACTCGATCACCCTTTCCAGGGTCTTGCTAAAGCTGTCGACAGTTTGTAAGGGCAGGCCATAGATCAGGTCCAGACTGATCGATTTAAACCCGACCTGTCGGGCGGCATTGATAGTATCCAGGGTTTGTTGTTCAGGCTGAATTCGATTGACGGCCTTTTGCACGGCCGGGTCAAAGTCCTGCACACCCAGACTGAGGCGATTGAAACCAAGCTCACGTAACAAGGCAATGGTTTCAGGACGTGCCTCGCGCGGGTCGATTTCAATCGAGTACTCACCGCTATCATCGTCATGCAGATTAAAATGACGACGGGTATTATGCATCAAGGTTGTCATTTGTGCGTGACTGATAAAGGTCGGTGTGCCGCCACCCCAGTGCAATTGATCGACAGGTCGCTCTGGATTAAATAATTCGGCCTGCATAGCCATTTCGCGATAAAGATAATCCAGGTAGGTATCAGCCTTGCTACGGTCCTTGGTAACGACCTTGTTACAGGCACAATAGAAGCAGACCGTATCGCAGAACGGCAGATGAAAATACAGTGACAATGGCCCTGCGCCATTATCGCGATTACTCTGCTGCGCATACTCACGATAGTCTGCTTCCGAGAAGCCTTCATGAAATTGCACTGCCGTCGGATAGGATGTGTATCGGGGACCCGCCTTGTCATAACGTTTGATCAGGTCCGGATTGAATTCTACTTGCATGTTACACCGCCAATATCTGTCTGATGCTACAGATTAATAACTATAGCTCAAGCGTGTACTGATCTATATCAATCTTCCACTTCAAGTCCATATGTTAGAGGCTATCGATGGCCTCACTGAGGCGATGAACCGGGATGATTTCCATGCCTTCTATCATGTCTTTTTTATTCACATTGGCCGCCGGCACAATGGCCTTTTTAAAGCCGTGCTTGGCCGCCTCACGTATGCGCTCCTGACCATTCGGCACCGGGCGGATTTCGCCAGCCAGGCCGACCTCACCGAAACAAACCAGGTCCTGCGGTAGATTCTGATTACGAAAGCTCGATAGAATGGCCAACAACACCGGTAGGTCCGATGCGGTTTCACTGACCCTGACACCGCCAACCACGTTGGCAAACACATCCTGGTCATACATGGCGATGCCGGCATGACGATGCAATACCGCCAACAACATGGCCAGGCGATTCTGCTCCAGACCCAGGGTCACTCTTCGCGGGTTAGCGGCATGACTCTCATCAACCAGTGCCTGCACTTCGACCAGCATTGGTCGACTGCCTTCCCAGGTCACCAGGATCACACTACCCGGGACCGGCTCATCATGCCGCGACAGAAATATCGCCGATGGGTTACTGACTTCGCGCAGCCCCTTTTCGGTCATGGCGAATACGCCGAGCTCATTGACGGCACCGAAGCGGTTCTTGATCGCACGGATAACACGGTAACGGCTGCTGGATTCACCTTCGAAATACAATACCGTGTCGACCATGTGTTCCAGTACCCGTGGACCGGCCAGCGTACCTTCCTTGGTCACATGCCCGACCAGGAATAAGGAGGTGTTGGTTTGCTTGGCATAACGCACCAATTGCGCAGCACTTTCCCTGACCTGCGCTACCGAGCCGGGCGCCGACTGCAAGGCATCGGTAAAAACGGTCTGAATGGAATCCACGGCCAGAATTTTTGGCTTCTCCCGGGATGCTATCGTCAACATTCTTTCGATCGAGGTCTCGGTAAGCAATTGTAGGTCATCACCTGGAAGGCCGAGGCGGTGCGCGCGCATACTGACTTGTTGTTTGGATTCCTCACCGGTCACATACAGCGTCGGCATACGTCCGGACAACACGGCCAGGCTCTGTAATAACAGGGTCGACTTACCGATACCGGGGTCACCACCGATCAAGGTCACCGAGCCGGGCACCAAGCCACCCCCCAGCACCCGGTCCAGTTCATTCAGGCCAGAGCCGATGCGCTCCTGATCCGTACAGACGACATCGGACAACGACTCCAGTTGTGATCCACTGGCATCGCCGGCGTAACTGGTAAATCGTGGATGGGTACTAACCTTGCTGGTCACCGACTCAGACATCGAATTCCAGGCACCGCAATCGCCGCATTGTCCGGCCCATTTGGGTGACTGCGCGCCACATTGATTACAGGTATAGGTGATTTTTTCACGCGCCATGAGCGTTCCCTTCCGACGTCAGTGTTTTTTCAGACATAGCTGAATTCCACACGCGATGTTACTTTGCATAATAATTCATAGCCAATGGTGTCCGCATGCAGGGCAACGTCCTCAACTGCGAGGCCATCACCCCATAAGATCACCTCATCACCAATGGCGGCTTGTGGACATTGACGCAAGTCGACACAAATCATATCCATCGATACGCGCCCAACTAATGGCAGCTTGATGCCATTGATTAAAACCGGCGTGCCTGGTTTGGCATGGCGTGGATAACCGTCACCATAGCCTATTGATACCACACCCACCGGCATGTCCTCGGGGCATGCCCAGGAGGCACCATAGCCAATCGTATCGCCACGACGATGCTGCTGTACAGATAGCAGGCGTGAAGACAGGGTCATCACCGCTTGCAGTGAGGGGGTTTCTCCCTTGCCGGGCAGAAACGGATTAACCCCATAGAGCATAATACCCGGCCGCACCCAATCCAGATGATAGTCCTTGCTTGCACAGATAGCCGCCGAGTTGGCAATACTGCGCTCGGCAGCGTGACCTGTCGTTACCTGAAGAAAATCCCGCCATTGTTTGTCATTCAGTTCATCACCGGGATCATCCGCATTGGCAAAATGACTCATGATACGGATCGCACCCACCTGCGGACATTGCTGCAGGCGCGCCATGACTTCATGGCTATCGTCGATGGCAAATCCCAGACGATGCATGCCGGTATCGATTTTTAACCATACATCCATCCCCGCTGTCAGTTCGGCCGACTCCAGCAGATGCAACTGATTGTGGTTATGTACGGCGAGGTCAAGTTTATGCTCAGTAGCCAACAGCAATTCTTCCCGACTACTGGCCCCTTGCAGAACAATGATCTTTTTATCGATAGCGGCCTGACGCAGTGTCACTGCCTCATAGACTGTGGCGACGGCATAACTGTCACTATCCGCCAATGCCTGCGCCGCTTCGACCATACCATGGCCGTAGGCATTGGCTTTGATAACAGACATGATGCGCGCAGCGGGTGCCAGCTCCCCGACTTGCTGCAGATTATGCCTCAGGGCTTGCAGGCTAATTCGCGCATGGGCTCGCATGTATTAATTTAGATCTCTACGGCGAAGCGCAGGATCGCCATCAATCCAGGCCATCATTACTGTAAAAATCCGGGGTGAAGTTTTCAAAACGTGTGAACTGGCCGAGGAAGGTCAGGCGTGTGGTGCCAATCGGGCCATTACGTTGCTTACCTATAATAATTTCAGCGACGCCCTTGTCCGTGGTTTCAGGATTATAGACCTCGTCACGGTATATAAAGACAATGACATCGGCATCCTGCTCGATCGCACCAGACTCACGCAAATCCGACATGACCGGGCGTTTATTCGGGCGCTGCTCAAGGCTACGATTCAACTGCGATAAGGCCAGAACGGGCACATTCAATTCTTTGGCCAGCCCTTTCAGGGACCGTGAAATCTCGGAGATCTCGGCAGTACGGTTTTCACTGCCCCCTGTTTGCATTAACTGCAGGTAATCGATCACGATCATACCCAGTCCATGCTCGCGCGCCATACGTCTGGCGCGCGCACGTAATTCTGTCGGGCTGAGTGCAGGGGTATCATCAATAAACAACGGCGCATCGGCCAGTATGCCCATTGATGAAGTCAGCCGATGCCAGTCATCATCATCAAGCTTACCTGTGCGAATGCGACCCTGGTCAATGCGACCCAGTGATGCCATTAAACGCATGGCCAACTGCTCACCGGACATTTCCATACTGAATACGGCGACCGGCTTCTGATGCTTGATGGCTGCATGTTCGGCTATATTCATGGCGAAGGTGGTCTTACCCATGGAAGGTCGGCCGGCAATAATAATCAGGTCCGAACTCTGCATCCCTGAGGTCTGCTCATCGAAATCGGCAAAGCCGGTCGGCACCCCGGTGATGGGATCGTCCTGTTGATACAAGGTATCAATACGATCAACGGCATCGGCCAGCAGATTTTTGATACTCTGCATGCCAGTCTTGCCACGCGTACCCTGTTCTGCAATCCTGAATACCTGTTGTTCGGCAAAATCGAGTAATTCCTTGCTCTCACGCCCTTCAGGGTTAAACGCACTGTCGGCAATCTTCGTACCGACACCAATCAACTGACGTAATACCGAACGCTCACGCACTATCTCGGCATAGGCCTTGATATTCGCAGCACTGGGCGTATCACGCACCAACTGGCCCAGATAAGCGAGCCCACCGACATCCTCCAGCTCTTCATTATTTTTCAACCACTGCGATACGGTCACCGCATCGAAGGGCTTGCTCGATTCAGACAGGGCGATAATAGCGGTCAGGATAAGGCGATGATCTTGTCGGTAGAAGTCTTCAGCAACAACGATATCAGCCACCTTGTCCCAGCCGCTGTTATCCAGCATTAGTCCACCTAGCACGGCCTGTTCTGCTTCGAGCGAATGCGGCGGGACTTTCAGCCTTGCCGTCTCGCTATCGCTTACATTTGTAGTAATCATTGGGTCTGGCATAACTATAATGACACGGCTGACGGGGTTAATAATTCTTTATTAGGATGAATGACTATAATGCCCTGCATGGACACTAGACTCAATAGCCACCCATGATATTTATGCTGGCGATCGACCCAAACTTTCGGGCATGTGGCTATTTTTTCCACAGTCGATCTCGCTTATAAAAAAGTTTATTTTTTAAAATCAATGGCTAATCAAAACGTGCTGATAATGACCTGGAGCAATAAAAAATGCCGGAAAAATTTCCGGCATTCTGACAGCTGATTCCCGTGCTAGACAGGATGACGACGAGGGTGTTATTCCGCCTCGACAACCACATTCAGGCTGGTATTAATATCGGTATGCAGATGGATGCCCACCTCAAATTCTCCGATCGTGCGTAATGGCCCTTCTGGCATGCGCACTTCTTTCTTCTCGATCGCAACACCGGCAGCGCTGACTGCATCAGCAATATCGGCAGGACCGATGGAACCGAACAGTTTACCTTCCTCACCAGCCTTGGCCGTGATTGTTATTGCGACAGATTCCAGTGCTGTTTTTCTTGTCTCAGCCGCAGCGAGCGACTCTGCTGCAATCTTTTCGAGTTCAGCACGACGCGCCTCGAAGGCCTCAATATTGGCAGCCGTAGCAGCTGTTGCCTTTCCGCCGGGGATCAGGAAATTACGCCCATAACCAGGCTTTACATTGACCTTATCACCCAGATCTCCGAGATTCTCAACTTTTTCTAGCAGTATTACTTCCATCGCTTCCACCCTATTCTTGCTTAAATTTAACCAATATCTTCAAACTGCAATTAATGCATCTTCTTTGCAAACCGGGTTCGATAATCGAACCATATATCCGTCAAGGACAGCATCATTAATAACGGTGCTACCAGCTGACCCAATACGATTAACGACACATATAAGCCAACCAGCCAAAATCCCGAATTGTTCCTCATGGCGATCAGTGCATGTGCAAGCCCCAGACCGACAATCACAAATACCAGACCCAGCACCATACTGATATTCATCAGCATCAGTACCCAGGATTCACCCAGATTATGCGAGAACATCAGACCTACAATAACCAGCATGGCAAACAGTCCCGCTTTTTTGCCCATTCGCAAAGCGCGGAACTCTTGTTGCAGACCCCCAGGATTAAATATCCGGGCCTGCCATGAACGCGCGACCAACAGACAAATAATCACGCCAACGGTTGTGTAGGTGACAATACTGCCCGGCAACAGCTTGGCAAACGACAACAACACACTATCGACTTCCTGGCTACTTATCCCGCTACCCGGCTGCCTTAACAGACTGCCGACCGGTTCAAGCAACTGCAATCCTAACTTTACCGAATCATCGACCAACAAATAAAACGCAACAAGCATGCTGATGGCAACAAACCCGATCGTTTCAAACGCCAGTGACAACGAACGACTGACTTGTAATACACTGGCTGCCAGCCACAACAACGCCCAAAAAAATACTGCGCTCCATAGATCGAGCTGGGCTATCTCCTTGAGCCCTAACAACTGCCCAGTCAGCAGTGCAGCAAGCACTGCGGCGGCAAGTATAATCAGACCCTTACGTCCACCAAGGCGTAAACTCACCAAGGCAACAACGATACCGCTAAAATAAATCAGTAACAGCTTCAGCACAAACGGTGCGCCGACGCTGATGGCGGCGGGCACTGCTGCAGAGAGCCCCGCCTGCAACGGACCTTTTAGGATATAAGATGCTATTGCACGCATCCTGACACCCAGCCTAGTCCGTTAATACCCGGCTACAGAATTAATGCTGATCTGTATAGGGCAACAAGGCAATATAACGTGCGCGCTTGATTGCAGTCGACAACTGACGCTGATACCTGGCCTTGGTTCCGGTAATACGACTGGGAACAATTTTGCCAGTCTCGGTAATATAATTACGCAGTGTCGCCAGATCTTTGTAATCGATCTCGGTGATACCTTCTGCGGTGAACTTACAAAACCTTTTTCGTCTAAAATAACGAGCCATAATATTTCCTCTTAATCCTTGTACTTCAATTCTTTAATGGATTGCGCGTGAACAATCAGTCGAGTTTCCATTTTCTGTCTGCTTTCATAGCTAAGAAAACCCTGAACCTCTATTTGCGCACCCTTACCAATACTGTGATGAAAAACATCGCCGAAGGCGGTAACCATAATGCGGCAATCTACTTTTTTCGGATTGCCCGCTTCCTGCTGTATGGATTGATGTTGCAGGGTAAAGCGTGTAATGGATATACCGGCTGGCGTTTTTCGACTCGCTGGCTCGGAAACAACCTCACCTGACAATATCAGTCGATTAACGCCCTCTTCAGTTTGATTCACTCAAGCGCTTCAGGCGTCAGTCGATTCTGATACTTCTGCAGTATCAGCAGCTTCAACGGCGACTGGCGCTTCCTCTGCAGCAGGCTCTTCAGTTGCTGCCGGAGTATCTCTACTCTCCGTAGAAGCAGAATCATCACGATAACTACGACTGTCTTTCTCATCTCTTGCCTTGGCAATCAACGAAGGCTCGGTCACCGCTTCTTTCATTTTGACAACCATGTTACGCAGTACCGCATCATTAAAACGGAAAGCACTGGTCAGTTCTTCAAGCGTATCGGCTTCACATTCGATATTCATCAGAATGTAATGGGCCTTATGAAGTTTTTGAATCGGGTAAGCCAGTTGACGGCGTCCCCAGTCTTCGAGGCGGTGGATACTGCCACCATTGGATTCGATTGTACCGCGATAACGTTCCAGCATCGCAGGCACTTGCTCACTCTGGTCCGGATGAACCAGAAATATAATTTCGTAGTGTCTCATTGTATCTCCCTACGGGTTCAAGCCTCCCCTGATAACAATGTGGCTACCGGGTAAGGCAAGGAGTTAATGAAAGCCGACAACCGGCTAACAAGACCGGGTATTCTACTGAAGTAGAAATACTAATGCAATCATCAGATTAGCAAGCTGGCGCAGAATAGTGCTGGTTTCAGCAAGCACATCAAACAAAACAATAATTATATATAAAATACAATATCTTAAGTGGGCTACAATTAATGTGGGAGCGGCCCTTGGCCGCGATTATATATAAATCGCGGCCAAGGGCCGCTCCCACCACTAGCTATTAGCCCCTGCCCGCTGCCTCACTACCTCAAACAGACAGATGCCGGTCGCGACCGACACATTCAGGCTGCTGACAATACCGGCCATCGGTATGCGCACCAAAAAGTCGCAATGCTCCTTGGTCAGACGACGCATACCCTCACCTTCCGCTCCCATGACAACGGCCAGCGGCCCCTTCAGGTCGGTCGCGTACAGGTCCTGGTCGGATTCACCGGCGAGGCCGACCAACCAAACACCTGCATCTTTCAATTCACGCAGGGTTCGGGCCAGATTGGTGACCTGGATCAAGGGCACGCTTTCGGCAGCGCCGCTGGCAACCTTTCTGACCGTCGCGGTCAGGCCGGCCGCACGATCACGCGGCACAATAACCGCATGTACTCCGGCGGCATCGGCACTGCGCAGACAAGCGCCGAGATTATGCGGGTCCTGGACGCCGTCCAGCACCAGCAAGAAGGGCTGCTGTTGTTGCTGTAGAATCTGTTGCAGATCGATATCGTTGCCTGCCTTGCCGGCTACGGTACTAGCGACCACGCCTTGATGACGTTGGTCACCGAAATGCTCCTGCAAATAATCACGGCTAACCTTGTTGATCCTGACGTTTGATTTCTTTGCCAGGCTGGCAATCGTTTTTATACGCGCATCACGGCGCTGACTATCCAGCCAGATCTGCTCGACATCCTGCGCTTGATATTTGAGTGCGGCCTCAACGGCATGTAAGCCAAAAATAAGTTCGGATTCCGGCTTCATGAACTATCTATTTCTTTTTTTTTGCTGACTTTCTTTTTAATTGCGCCGGCAATTCGCTTAACCAGTGACTTTTTCTTCGCCGGGGCCTTTGTCGCTGTTTTCTTAACGGCTGCTTTTTTAGCCCTGCTAGTCTGGGTACTTCTCTTCTTGTTAGTGGCGCTTTTCTTCTTGGCTGCCTTCTTCCCAGTAGTCGACTTTTTCTTCGACGCCGAGGTTTTCCTGCCATCAGTTTTCTTCTTTGTTGATGTCTTTTTATGCGCCTGCTTCTTCTTGCCGCCGCCTGCCGATTTGCCTGCCTTTGTCGAGGTCTTTTTCCTGGATGGCTTCTTACCGTCGTCGCGCCTGGCCGTCTTCTTTTTCTTTGCTGATGACTTTCTTGATGAAGAGCGTTTTTTGCCACCCTTCTTTTTACCGCCATCGTCGTCGGATGCCGGTGTGATGACCTGATGCCCTGTTTTTGCCGAGGTATGTTCGAGCAAGGAAAAGTCCATCTTGCGCTCATCCAGGTCCACCCTGACGACACGGATACGCACCGGATCACCCAGTCGATAGATATGACCCGAGCGTTCACCCACCAGCCGATGGCCCTTGGCCTCGAAGTGGTAATAATCATTATCCAGTTCGGTGACATGCACCAGACCTTCAACATAGATATCATCCAGCTCAATAAACAGGCCGAACGAGGTCACCGACGAGATGACGCCAACGAATTCATCACCAACCTTGTCATTCATGAATTCACATTTCAGCCAACTGACGACATCTCGGGTCACTTCATCGGCGCGCCGGTCAGTCATCGAGCAATGCTCGCCGATCTGGAACATATCATCTTTGTTATAAGGGAATTTTTTCGCACTCTTGGTGCGCAGTACATGCCTGATCGCTCGATGCACCAGCAGATCAGGATAGCGCCTGATCGGTGACGTGAAATGCGAATAGGCATCCAGTGCCAGACCAAAATGGCCGAAATTTTCGGGTTGATATTGCGCCTGTTTCAATGAACGCAACATCACCGTCTGTATTAAATGATAATCAATATGACCTTTCACTTGCACCAGCAATTCAGCATAGTGTTTGGCATCCGGCAATTCACCGCCTTTCAGTTGCAAGCCAAACTCGCCCAGGAATTCACGCAAGGCACCGACCTTCTCGGTGTCGGGCTTGTCATGTACGCGAAACAGGCCCGGTATTTTGTTTTTCAACAGGAAGCGCGCGGAACAGACATTGGCCGCTATCATGCATTCTTCGATCAACATGTGCGCGTCGTTTCGATGTACCGGGACGACTTCTTCTATTTTGCGTGTTTCACCAAAAACAATTCGGGTTTCAGGTGTATCAAAGTCGATCGCACCGCGCGCACTGCGTTGTTGCCGCAGTGCCTTGTATAAGTCATAGAGGTCTTCCAGATGCGGTACCAGTTTCGCATACTGCTCGCGTAGCTCGATGTCCATATCGACCAGCATCGCGGCGACCTTGTTATAGGTCAGACGCGCATGTGAACACATCACGGCTTCATGAAACTGATAACTCGCAATCTCACCGGCCTTATCGATATGCATTTCACAAACCATACACAGGCGATCGACTTCAGGGTTCAATGAACATAGGCCATTAGACAGGATCTCGGGCAGCATCGGGATAACACGCTCGGGAAAATAAACCGAGTTACCACGATCTTCCGCTTCAGTATCGAGTGCCGACTTTGGGGTCACGTAATGAGAGACATCGGCGATGGCAACAAACAGCTTCCAACCATCACCCTTGGGTTCGCAGTAAACCGCATCATCGAAGTCACGCGCGTCTTCGCCGTCAATGGTCAACAGCGGCATCTGCCGTAAATCCAGACGACCCTGCTTGGCATCCTCAGAGACCTCGGGCTTCAGGTCAGCGATCTCTTCCTCAACCGGTTGCGGCCAATCCGATGGCAGTCCGTATGAACGAATCGCAACATCGATTTCCATACCCGGGGCCATGTGATCACCGAGTATCTCAACCACTTCACCGATGGCCTGACGTTTCTTGCTCGGGTACTGGGTGATGCCCACCACCACGAACTGGCCATTACTGGCGTCATGGGTTTTATCGCAGGGTATGATGATATCCTGACTCATGCGTTTGTTATCCGGGACCAGGAAACAAGCGCCGTGTTCAGAGAAAAAGCGCCCGACTACCTGTTGATGGGCATGTTCAAGCACTTCGACGATAGCGCCCTCGGCCTTGCCGCGGCGATTGTAGCCAACAACATGAGCGACCACGCGGTCGCCATGCATCACCGTTGACATCTGCCGTGCGGACAGAAACAGGTCATCACCACCCTCATCCGGCGTCAGGAATCCAAAGCCGTCCGGGTGGCCGATGATCCGACCGCGAATTAGGTCCAGCTTGCTGACCGGGGCAAATCCGCGGCGGGTATAGATGATCTGACCATCGCGTTCCATTGCGCGTAGACGTCGGCGCAGGCCCTCGACCCTGTCCTCATCATCAGTGAGTTCAAAGATCTCACCTAGTTGTTCGCGACTCAGCAACTTGCCATGATCTTCCAGGCATTGCAGGATATATTCTCTACTGGGAACCGGGTTGTCGTATTTTTCGGCCTCACTGGCCGCTTGTGGATCTGCCTCGTACGGAGACCCCTTTTTCGATTTTTTAGTCATCCAGGTATTTTACACGACTGCTATCACTTACGCAGAATTAATTGACATTTTTAGCAGTAAAAGGTAAATTTCGCCTCTCTTGAGGGCCTGCTGGCCCACACAACCACTCAATGCCGAGGTGGTGAAATTGGTAGACACGCTAGCTTCAGGTGCTAGTGGGGGCAACCCCGTGGAGGTTCAAGTCCTCTCCTCGGCACCATTTTAAACTACCTGTCACGCTGACGAAGGGCACTTCACTGTCCTCAAGCTGTTACCTTCTTGATCCAATAACTGGATAAATATATTGGTATTTTTTTATACAAGCTGTCATTTTAGGCTATGCCTGGATGTAACAGCGGCAACCCTTTGTCTACCATCCGCTCATTTTCTCACGATAAATGTAAAGCTATTGGGCTCAGTTTGTTGACAGACAGCAGCAGCGTAAACAGATAAGCCGGTGTTTTAGGCATTAATAAAGGGGCTATTAAAGCCCCCTTATTACTGAAGTATGCGCATTGACGTCAGACCTTGAAACTACCGACAATACTCTGCAGTCGTTCTGACAATTGTTCCAGGTCACCACTGGCAGTAGAGATCTGCTCGGCACCTTCCGTC
>CAMYJO010000012.1:0-2680 GCA_947258755.1 uncultured Gammaproteobacteria bacterium | reverse complement strand
TCTTCCGCAGCCGTTGCGATCTGGGTATTCATATCGGCAATCTGCGACACAGCTCCAGTGATACCGGATAATGAACTGCCGGCCAATTCAGCCTTTTCAACACTGGCCGAAGCCATTTTCTGCCCACGCGCCATGGCCTTAACAGCATTTTTGGCACCACTTTGCAGGCGCTCGATCATCTCCTGAATCTCTTGTGTCGATTGTTGGGTCCGACTGGCCAATGTGCGCACTTCATCGGCGACCACGGCGAAACCACGCCCTTGTTCGCCAGCACGAGCCGCCTCTATGGCTGCATTCAATGCCAACAAATTGGTCTGCTCTGCGATGTTCTTAATTACGTCCAGCACAGTGCCTATTTGTTCCGTATCACCATCGAGGTGGTGAATGGTATCGGAGGTACTCGCCACTTCGTTAGCCAGCTCATTAATTGACTGAATAACTTCCTGGACGACCTGGTTACCCGCATCAGACTCACTGTCCGCAGCCTTGGCGGCCGTTGATGCATCATCCGCATTACGAGCGACTTCCTGAACAGTGGCCGTCATTTCATTCATGGCAGTGGCAACTTGTTCGATTTCTTCCTGCTGGCGGACAAAACTGTCCATGGTTGAGCCGCTGACTTCAGACATCTGAGTGGAAGCGTTGGCCAATTGATCTATAGAACCCGAGACCTCTGACACCAGCCCCTGTATTTTTGATACGAATCGATTGAAGGCCTTGGCGACATGACCGACCTCATCCTGCCTGCTTTCATCCAGGCGTTTGGTCAGGTCGCCCTCACCACTGGCAATATCATTTAATGATGTCACCACACGGCAGAATGCCATACGGATACCACGGACAATCAGAAAGGCAATGATCGCACCCAGCAAGGTAGCAATAGCGGCAATAATTAAACTGTTACGCAGAGTGGCATCCTTGGATGAGGACAACTCGGTACGTAAATCTTTGGCATGCTTGACCTCGGCATTATAAAGTTTCTGCGAAGCAATACGCACCTTCTGCCAGTTTGGGTGCTCCTGCGTGCTCAGGACCTTAATCGCCTCATCACGCTTGCCCTCTTTCATCAGTTCCAGCACTTTGAACTTGGCTGCACGGGAACTCTGCCAATACTGTCCTATCTCGCTCAGACTTGTGCTGATAGCAGCATCATTCGCTGCCAGTGACACGGCTTCCTTATAGGCCTTGTCGAATCGGCCGATCGCATCAGGTGTAACCTTGTAGGGCTTTTTCAGGTGTGGTTTGAGTACCAGGTTTCGTAGCGCAACCCCGGACAACAGGCCATCGGCATACATTTGCTGATAGGCCGTTTGGCGCGCATAACTCTGTTCAAAAAAGTGGTCAAATTTATCACCAACGTTCAGCATACCGGATAAGGCAACAGCAAGCGCGATAAACATCAGTACGAAAACAATAATATAGGGACCCGTCACCTTGGCCCGCATAGTTAATGTACGTAACATTATTAAACTCCCGATTATCTTTAGTGTTTTTAGCAGAAAGCCCATTGGCCTTCTCTTGCCCTTGTAACGGCCAGTATTTGGGGATATTTAGCGAAATCTCAGCTAAATAATAGGCTACTCAAGGCTGATCTCACTCAGGATCATGAAAATGTAACATCGGGACGCTACGATGGGGCTTGATAATCTAGTGTATTCCTAAAACCAGGAAAACGAAGGACTAAATAAGCAAAGACTGATGTAACTGACGACTCAAATCGACCTGGCTATATTTTCAAACAATATTGCCACCTGAGTCACAGTCTCTGCTTAACATTTAAACCATATTGACGATACAGGTATTTCAAATTGTATAAAAATAAGAAATCCCTAATACAGGTTATTCACATGAAAAGACTACAATTGATCCAGTTGGCGCGTAAACTTGGGGTAAGCGAACAATACTACACATCCCCAACCAAAAGACTGATCTGGGCCATCCAGGAGGCCGAGGGTAAGGGAGTGTCCATACTGGATGAAAATACTGAATTTCGTAGCGATAGACATAAATGGTCTGGCAAGAAATAAGCTACACGGTTACTAAATAGATATTCAATAAAACCATCAATTCCGCCAAAGTTAGCTCTATACCCCCTACAAGTACAATAACTACATTAACAATGTAGGAGCGGCCCTTGGCCGCGAAATCTATATGGCGATTAATCTAGTCGGCAACCGGGAAGAAAAAGAGCAGAATGCTGATCCCTCCCTAATCAAGGGTGTTGTTTAGATGGTCATATATTTATCGCGGCCAAGGGCCGCTCCTACAGGTAACCTGACTTCGCTGATTTGAATTGTAGGGAGTTCGAATCCGGGTGCAGAGACTTCCTTTGCTCTTTTACCTTTCCCCTTTTCCCTGATCTTAAATGGCCGTTCCGGCCCTCGAACACAGTTCTCGGGCGTTCGCTTCTAGTGAAGCAGCGCTTCACGTAAACCATTCAGCTCACCCAGAGAGATTACTCAGGCTTCGCCTTCGCCCCTTCGGGGTCAACGTTGCTCCGCATCGTTGTTCTTCGCCGCTATCGCGGCTTTTGCACACGGATGTGCTTATTTCGCGAAGGCCAAGGAAGGCCGAGAGCGATGTCGAACTCATCTGTTTTGAAACGTCGGGAGTTCGAATCGTGTATTTTTTGATTTTCCTAGCTACTAGCCACTCGCTACCAGCTACTAAAATATGGCGC
>CAMYJO010000011.1 GCA_947258755.1 uncultured Gammaproteobacteria bacterium | reverse complement strand
AAAAGCTCTTAGATGACATATTAAATCAGCAGCAAGCAGCGAAGAGAGACTTGGATGTAACCGGAACACCCACCTTTTTCATAAATGGAAAAATTGTGCGTGGAAAAAGAAGCTTTGTTGAAATGAAAGCACTGATAAGTGAAGCACTTAACAAAGATAGCAAATGACTAGATATTTCTTCGTATTATGGTCCCTGGGGGCGTAACATGCTAAACGCATAAAGTTGCCTAACAAACACTATCAACTTGAACATTTTCCGCGGCACTTAAAATGTGCAAGCAGCTACGCTAGTACAACTTTATGACTGCTGAAAATTGTCGGATATTGCGGACGTTGAGTGTCTGCTTTTAATCAGTAAGCATGGATCTGAATGACCGCTTCTGGCTGCGGGTTCAATCGGTGACTGCCTCCCAGGCTAAACGCCTCAAGAGTCCGCAATAGGTAGGTAGGAGTCTGTGAATCTGGTGCTCAATGACCGCTCCTAGCCGGTTTCAGCCTAATCCCTCAATGGCCTTAACGCCAGCTCCAAGGCATAAGCAGACGTAGAAATAAGAAGTGGCGAACAAGTAAGTTCGACAGGATTCATTGCCGCCCATCAGAATCTGACCATGCAGTGCGCAGGCGTTCATGATTCAATTGTAACCACTGTATGGCAATAATGGGCGTCGCTGATGACAATCGCCCTGTCGTCAGTAGGTCGTCGATTTGCTGATACGGGATGACATGGACCTTGATGTCCTCACCTTCCGATTCGATGCCGTGTATACCACCCGCCTTGGTCGAATCGACCTGGGCGCAGATCAGTTGCACGCGATCAGAGGAATTAGCCGGATTCGAATAATAGCTGTAGATACTTTCATGGCGAGTGGCGACCAGGCCGGCCTCCTCTTCAAGTTCCCGATGCAGCACATCCTCGATAGATTCGCCCTGCTCCTGAAAACCCGCCACTAATTCCAACACCCATGCCCCCTGCGGGTCATGGATAGCACCTACGCGGAACTGTTCGATGATGACGATCGTATCATTATCAGGGTCGTACAATAAGATTGCGACGGCATTACCACGATAGATCAATTCTCGTTGCAGCGGCTTGCTGACACCACCGCTGAACAGCGCGTGTGTCAGTATTAAGGTATCGAGCGTAAAGAAACCGCTAAAGCTACGCTGCTGCTGTTTGATGGTGAACTTATAATCCATGTTATCCGTCAGTCCCTGAAATTAGTGAACTGTAAAGGAATATCATATTGTTGTTCTTTGATGTGTTTCATGCATTCTTGCAGATCATCACGTTTCTTGCCGGTGATACGCACTTGTTCACCCTGGATGGCCGCCTGGACCTTCAGTTTACTCTGCTTAATCAATTTGACGATTTTTCTGCTCAGGTCCTTGTCCAGGCCTTCCTGAATAAGCATTTTTAGTTCCACTTTACCACCGCGCTCTTCGATCTCTCCTTCCTTAAGACTTTTGACATCAAGACTGCGTTTAGCCATTTTATTATATAAAATATCCAGCATCTGCTTGATCTGAAAATCACTCGCAGCTGTCAGCGTCATTTCATTATCCTTATGTTCAATTTTAGCGTTACTGCCTTTGAAATCAAAACGCGTATTAATTTCCCGGTTAGACTGGTCGATGGCATTATTCAGCTCATGCTTGTCTACCTCTGAAACGACATCAAATGAAGGCATAGGTAGTACTCCTGAAAATAGTGATGTTTTATTATACGTCTAGAGCAAAACAATATTATAATGTCATATAATTTAAATCATCTAAGCAATTTATGAGGTGGAGCGACATGAGCAGCATTCAATTATCCGAGGACTTATTAGTAGACATACAGAAAACATTGATCAAACATGATCAAGATGCACAGGATATGGGTGTCGCCGTACAATACCTATCAGCCATCACCGGACTGCTCCTGGCCAATTTCAAATCCCATGATAAAGCGCAAAAACAGCAGTTGTTACAGCAATTGTATGGATTTGCCGAACACGTCATGAACGATAACAGCGAAGAAAAGACGGCAGCCCCTGCGAATGATGAAGCCTTTGGCATCTGGAAGCCGTGACGGTCACGCACAGTTGCCTGGCGAGCTAAGCAGTCCTTCATATTAAGCGCTATCCTACTGTTTTTACAACATAAATAGCCATTTCCATAAAACTGCGAGCGTATACTGTTCTTTGTTAAGATAAAAGCTGAATATTTAATTGAATATTCATTATTCAGGTGTTATAAATCCACTATGCAGGCTAACCAGAAAGATAAAACCACTGAAATTCAGGCACTGATCTTGAATGCCGCGGTAGAACGTTTCCAGCATTTCGGCATTGGTAAAACCACAATGGCTGATATTGCCACCGATGTGGATATGTCGACCGCCAATCTTTATCGCTACTTCCGTAATAAAGAAGATATCGCGGTCGCCTGTTCCAGACGTTGCCTGGATGAGCGCAGCAGACGTTTGCGCACAGTTGTAGACTCCACACAAGCCGCAGACACAAAGATCCACAACCTGTTTTCCGAAATCCTGTCGTATACCTACGAACAGGTATCATCCAATCCCAGGATCAATGAATTGGTCAACATCATTGCCGAAAAATACAAAGATGTTGTCATGGACAAAAACAAGGTCGAACGCAGCTTGATCAAACGCATTTTGGAACAAGGAAAAGAAGAAGGTCTTTTTGCTTTTAATGACATCGATAGAACGACCATTGCCGTTCATACCTCGATGCATATTTTTCAATTGCCACTGGCAATGACAATCTATGACCTGGAAACACTGCAAGACATGATACCAACCACGGTAGAGTTAATATTGAATGGTATAAGCAAGCAATAACACTCCCATTTATCATAAAGGACGAGATAAAACATGAAGGACTTTGAAAATGGATTAGGCGCATGGATCATACGCCATCGGTTATGGATAATTTTGCTGACCATCGTGGCGACTTATATATCCATCCTGGGCGCCAGTCATCTGAGTATGACGACCAATTATCGGGTGTTTTTCAGTGATGATAATCCCCAGTTGCTCGCTTTCGAGGCACTGGAGAAGACCTATGCAAAAAATGATAATGTCCTGTTTGTACTGACACCTAAAGATGGCAAGGTATTCAGCAATCAAGCACTGGCTGCTGTCGTCGACCTGACGGAACAGGCCTGGCAAATTACCCATTCATCGCGGGTCGATTCCCTGTCCAACTTCCAGTACACGCGTGCCGATGGCGATGAACTGGTGGTAGCAGACCTGGTCAGCGAGCCGGCAACGCTTTCTGCTGCCGAGTTGGAACAAATTCAACGTATTGCCCTCGCCGAACCTTTGCTGATCAATCGTTTGATTAACCCGACGGCCGACGTCACCGGTATCAACGTCACCATCCGTCTGCCAGGAGAAAACCCGACCGCAGAGAACCCGGCCGTAGTCAAATCGGCACGTGAGATTGCGGACAGGATACGTCAGAGTTATCCTGACGTCAGCGTCCACCTGGCCGGCATGATCATGATGAACAATGCCTTTACCGAGGCCTCTGTCAATGATTTCAAGCTACTGGTACCGGTCAGCTACGGCTTGATGCTGATATTTCTGACCCTGCTAATCCGCAGCATCACCGGCACGCTGATTACCCTGATGGTGATCATCCTGTCTGTCATTATTGCCATGGGAACAGGTGGCTGGATTGGCTATCCGATCACGCCGCCAACAACATCCACTCCGGTCATCATACTCACAATCGCGATCGCCAGCTCGGTACATTTACTGGTGACTTTTTTTCATGAACTGCATCGGGGCAAGGACCGCTTCGCCAGTATCAGTGAATCACTGCGGATCAATTTTCAGCCTATCGCCCTGACCAGCTTCACCACAGCCCTGGGTTTCCTGAGCATGAATTTTTCCGAAGTACCGCCATTCCGACAATTAGGCAATATGGTCTCTATCGGCGTCATCGCATCTTTTTTCCTGGTTATCTTTCTGATGCCGGCCATCCTGTCTTTCATCCCATTACGGCCAAAACTGAAAGAAAGTAACAATGACCCGCTAATGATCACTTTTTCCGGGTTCGTGATCCACTACCGCAGGCCCCTGCTCTACGGCATGTCAGCCTTTGTATTGTTATTGCTGGCATTTATTCCGCGCAACGAATTAAACGACATATTCATTCACTACTTTGATAAAGATGTTACCTTCAGACAGGATGTCGATTATGCCACCGAGCACCTCACCGGTACCTACATCCTCGATTATTCCCTGGAATCCGGCCAATCCGGCGGCATCAGTAATCCCGAGTTCCTTGCTGATGTAGAAAAATTCGCTAACTGGTTTCGTGCGCAAGATGAAACCATACACGTCAATAGCATTACCGACATCATGAAACGCCTGAATCGCAATATGCATGCAGACCAGCAGGCCTGGTACCGTCTGCCAGACGCCCGGGATTTAGCGGCACAGTACCTGTTACTGTATGAAATGTCATTGCCATTAGGGCTCGATCTGAATAACCAGATCAATGTCGACAAATCGTCGACCCGTTTTGTGGTTACACTCAAGACCCTGTCGACTAATCATATGCTTGAACTGGAACAACGCGCCAGTGCATGGCTGCAGAGCAATACCAGCCATATTGTCGCGGCTCAGGGCAGCGGCCCAACCATCATGTTCGCGCACATTGGCAAGCGTAATATCCAGAGTATGTTACTGGGCACAACCGTGGCATTGGTGTTGATATCGATCGTACTTATCTTCGCATTCCGGTCTTTGAAAATGGGCTTGATCAGCATGATACCCAACCTGATCCCCGCCGGTATGGGTTTTGGGCTATGGGGAATATTTGTCGGCGAAGTGGGTCTGGCACTGGCGGTCGTTACCGGCATGACCCTGGGTATCGTCGTTGACGACACTGTGCACTTGATGAGTAAATACCTGCGTGCCCGTCGTGAACAGGCACTGAAACCCAGCGACTCGATTCAATATGCCTTTAATACCGTCGGCAGGGCCCTGGTCATCACCTCGCTGGTGCTGGTGGCCGGATTCCTGGTGCTGGCATTATCGAGTTTCAAACTGAATTCCGGCATGGGGCTGTTAACAGCAATTATCATCGCCTTTGCCCTGCTCGCCGACTTCTTCCTGTTACCTCCGTTATTGATGAAGCTTGAGGAGAAAAGAAATGCGTAAATTGATACCTATCCTGTTATTGCTGTCACCGACATTGTTATATGCACAAAGTGCCGAGGAACGTGGCCTGGAAATAGCAATGGAGGCCGATCGTAGGGACATCGGTTGGGGCGATCAGAAATCAGACACGCGCATGATACTTCGCAACCAACATGGGCAGACCAGTGAACGCAAAATGCACAACCGCTCACTCGAAGTGGACAATGATGGTGACAAATCCATGATCGTGTTCGACCACCCGAAGGATGTCAAAGGCACCGCCTTTCTGACATTCACACATGCTACCCGAGCCGATGATCAGTGGCTGTACTTACCCGCCTTGAAACGTATCAAGAGGATCTCATCAAACAATAAATCAGGGCCCTTCATGGGCAGTGAATTCGCCTATGAAGACCTGTCTTCACAGGAAGTGGAGAAATATACCTACAAATATATCAAGGATGATAAGCTGGATGGCCGCGATGTATATGTCGTCGAAAGGTATCCGACAGATAAAAATTCGGGTTATAAGCGCCAGGAAGTCTACATGGACAAAGAGATGTACCAACCACATAAAGTCGTGTTTTATGACCGTAAAAACGCCTTGTACAAGACACTACTCTTCAAGGATTATCATCAATACCTCGATCGCTATTGGCGCGCCAATAAAATGCTGATGACCAACCACCAGTCCGGCAAGTCGACCGACCTGGTGTGGATCAATATCAATTTCAGAAATGGCTTTAGTGACAGTGATTTCACCAAGAACGGATTGAAACGGGCACGTTAGCGATGCGTGCTCGACTTTTGGCGCTATTGCTGTGTATGCCCGGCAGTCTGTTAGCGACCGGCGAATGGTCCGGGCATATCGCGATCGAGGGCCAGCTGTTTAGCCATGAACCCCGCTTCCCGGCACAAAAGCGCAACAACCTCTCCCTGTCTGCGAGTCCGGAGTACTTCAGGAACTGGGATAACGAGAACCAGGGTTTTGTTTTTCATCCCTTTGTACGATATGACAGCAGCGATGAAGAACGTAGCCATGTCGATATCCGTGAATTAATGTACTATCTCAACCGTGACGACTGGGAATTCAGGGCGGGCATCGGCAAAGTATTCTGGGGAGTGACAGAGTCACAACATCTGGTCGATATTATCAACCAGACTGATCTGGTCGAAAGTCTCGATGGCGAGGAAAAACTGGGCCAGCCGATGCTGAATCTCAGTATTGTGCGCGACTGGGGTACCAGTGATATTTTTATTCTACCCGGTTTCAGGCCACGTACCTTTCCAGGTCCTGAAGGACGGCTGCGAACTGAACCGTATGTCGACACCGATCTTGAACAATATAGCTCGGACGACAAAGACCGCCACATCGACTATGCCCTGCGCTATAGCCACAGTATCGATGACTGGGACATCGGCCTGTCGTATTTTTACGGTACAAACCGCAATCCCCGTTTCATCGCTGGTGTCGGTAGTAATGCCGAACCGGTGCTGATACCCATCTACGATCTGTTACACCAGACCGGACTGGACCTGCAATGGGTATCGGGCGACTGGCTATGGAAGCTGGAAACGGTACATCAACGCATCCAGCAGTCCAGTCATAATGCGCTCACCTTTGGCTTTGAGTATACCTGGGTCGGCGTCAATGATTCCGCCATTGACCTCGGCCTGATCAGCGAATACCTGTATGACTCGCGCGGCAAATTGGCAACAACACCATTCCAGCGCGATATCATGCTGGGCGCGCGCCTGGTGTTCAATGATACCCAGTCAAGTGAGATTCTTGCCGGCGTTATCCTTGATCAGGACAGTAGTGAACAATTCTATTCAGTGGAGGCCAGCACCAGGCTGACGGACAACTGGAAATTGAATGTCGAGGCGCGCATATTTTCCAACATCAACCCAGGTTCCAGTCTGTATAGTCTGCGTGATGATGATTTCATTCAACTTGAGCTACGATATTATTTCTAGTCATTATAGAACAACGCTCACTGTTTAACTGCTTTATGTTCTTCGGCCTGCATGCAAATGAAACTCAGATCATCCGCCATTTCGGTACCGCCAGCATGATCATATATTTTCGCCAGTAAGATTTGCTTGATAAGTGAAGGAGTCAATTCTTCAGTGGATTGCAGTAGTGTTTTAATCCTACCGGCGCCTAATTGTCTGCCCTGGCTATCACGTAACTCCGACAATCCATCGGTATATGCAAGAATGATTTCGCCAGGTACGAAATCAAGCGTAGTTGTTTCACATGGATATTCAGCTAACACACCCAGCACGGGATAGGCCTGATCAAGCTCTATTACCTCGGACTTGTTATTCAGCAATAAGGGCGGATTATGTCCACAATTAATATAGCGGAGGGTCTGCTGGTGCGGATCAAGCTCCATCAGGAAGATGCTTACAAACTTTCCACGTACGCTGTTATGATAAACAGATTGATTAATAAACTGCACGATACGATCAACTGAGTAATGCTGATCGGCCAGGGTCTTCACCATGGCCTGAATATTGGACATCAACAGCGCTGCGGAATAGCCCTTGCCAGATACATCCGCAATCACAACCAGACATTCACCATCAGCTAATTCAATGACATCAAAATAATCTCCGCCGACCTGTTTTGCCGGGCTATAAAACGATTCCAACTTATAGTATTCAGGATTAAGTTCATTATCCGGTATCAATTTCTCCTGGATTTCAGCTGCCTGATCCATATCCTCCGTAATAAAATTGAGTTGTTCCTGATAGCGGACCTGGGTTACCACTTTTTCCAGTAAGCCACGTGAGGAGCGGGCAATAAACATGGCGGCAATGCCCATCATGATGAACATAGTGCCTTTCAAAAACATTTGCACCCAGGCCCCCTCTGCAGTTTCTATACCCGGCATGAAGACTTCCTGCTGCAACCATATGGCATAGGCACCAATAAATTGACCCGCAGCGAGTCCTCCGGCCAATAAAGACAATAAGGGATTGATGGAGAGGCTAGTCAAGCCAATTACCAGCAAGTAAAACAATGGTGCTGTTGACGAGATTGCAAAATTTGCATCGACCAGACGGGCGCTCGCCAGCATATAAAAAGTGACCGTTGATACCTGCAAAATAAGATTGAGGTATTTGAATGCGGGATGATAGATGCCTCTTCCAATCAATATCGCAGTGCCCAGGAACCACACGACCAATGCAGCGCTTAGTAGATGAGTAAAATTTAGAAATTTGGCCATGTTTGGATCATGGTCGGCCTGGGCAAATATATTCATCAATATGATCGTTGTTGCAAGCAACCAGCCAGCCAATTGTTGCGAGCGTTTTTCAACAATCAGCAACTCACTATCCAGTAGTTCTATGTAGGCCTTATTATTCATATCGATGATCGGTATTTATATTGTCTTGCCGCGCCTTGTTCTATGATTGATAAGGAATATGGTCGCTGCCAGTATACTAATGAGGCCAAATAATTGGACCGTTTTACTGGCTCCTATTATGTCAGCCAGATAGCCTGACAATAGACTGCCAATGGGCATAAAGCCAATAAACACAGTCGAGAAAACCGACATCACACGGCCTCTCAATGCGTCACTGACCTGGGATTGTATCAAGGTATTGGTCGATGCGGCCAGAATCGTCTGGCAGAAACCTAATAGGACTAACACCGGAATAGCGATGAAAAATACGCTATTCATCGAGAACACAACCAGGCAAAGTCCGGCGACCAGAGCGGCAGCACCGATATACCACTGCAGTCCTTGGCTTTTGGACAAATAGGCCAGGGTCAGAGCACCGAGCAATGCCCCTGCTCCCATGCAACCCAGCAACATACCGAGTACTCCGGAATCACCGGCAAATGTGTTTCGTGTAAAAACCGGCATCAATACTGTCAATGCGGTACCGACGATACTGAATATACTCAGTAACAACAGACTGATGCGGATCGATCGATTTGACCAGGCAAAACCCAGGCCTTCACGCATTTTTGTCAAAACAGAACCCTGACTGTGTCGCGCCTGGTATGGCGGCAGATGCATACTGAATAAACTGTAGATGACAACAAGAAATGTTAATGCATTAAATATAAAGACCGGCCCCTCGCCCACATAGATCACCAGAATCCCGGCGACAAAAGGACCGCTAAATCGGGCGGTGTTAAAGGCACTTGAATTCAGGGCAATGGCATTTGGCAGATTTTCACGACTGACGATATCGGACAAAAATGAATGTCTCGTCGGCATTTCCAATGCATGCACAATCCCAAGCAAGGCTGACAACAGGATTATATGCCAGGCCTGAACGAGGCCTGTCAAGGTCAGCAGACCCAGTGTCAGGGCCTGTATCAGTCCGGCACTATAGGCGAGAATCAGCAGCTTTTGCCGATTGACGTGGTCGGCCAGAACACCGCCCCACAGACTGAGCACTAGCACCGGGAAAAGTGCAAAGAATGACGTCAGTCCCAACATGAAACTCGATTCGGTCAACCTGTATACCAGCCAGGCCTGGGCCACATTCTGCATCCAGGCGCCATTCAGCGAGATCAACTGACCGAAATAGTAGAGCCTGAAATTTCTGTGCTGTAATGATGAGAAAATTGAGATTACAAACTCCTGGTTATGTTTTTTTATTCAGACACTCTATAATCAGACTTGTTCTCACTGTCTCATCAGCAACCAGTGGATGCCTTTTATGCCTTTATCAGAGTTTGACATGATTGCTAAATATTTTCGCGGCGCCGGCACGCAACGGGCTGATACTCCGCTGGCGATCGGCGACGACAGCGCCCTGATCAGGATTGATGCAGGCCAGCAGCTAGTCACCTGCCTGCTACAATGGCAACAGGGGGTCGATTATAATACCTCGGATCCTGCCGCCGAGACAGGACGTCGATTCCTTGATCAGGCCTTGGTTGAGATGCGTGCACTACAGGCAAAACCCACGTGGATGACCTTGTCACTGAGTTTTGTACAGTTGCATGAAGCTTGGCTAAAAGAGTTCAGTCAGGGACTGCTCGAACATGCCAGCGCACATGACGTGCAACTGATCGGTGGTGATAGCAGCCGTGGGCCAGAAACCCTGCGCATTCATGTACTGGGTACCTGCGTGTCTACTCAGACAGCGTAGGCGTCTTTACTTGATTTTACGCGCTTGGCCAGGACATCTTTCAGCTTATCGCGTGTATCCAGCAATAACTTCTCAGTCATATCCCAACCCATACAGGCATCGGTGACAGAAACGCCGTATTGTAATTGACTGAGGTCCTCCGGTACGGCCTGGTTGCCTTCAAACAAATTACTTTCCAACATCAGACCAACGATTGACTGGTTACCCTCAATGATCTGGTTACTACAGTTTTCGACAACCAGTGGCTGTAATTTATAATCCTTCATCGAATTACCGTGGCTGCAATCCACGACCAGGTTGGGAGATAACTTGTCCTTCAATAAGGCCTGCTCACACAAGGCGATATTGACCGAATCATAGTTTGGCTTACCACCACCGCCACGTAACACAACATGCCCACAGCTATTGCCGCGCGTATGGATCACGGTGCATTGCCCTTTCTGGTTTATCCCCAGAAAATGATGCGGTTGTGAAACCGAATGCAGCGCATTGATCGCAACCGACAGACTGCCATCGGTACCATTCTTGAAACCCACCGGGGTCGACAGGCCACTGGCCATTTCGCGGTGCGTTTGCGACTCGGTTGTTCTGGCGCCAATTGCGGTCCAGGTAATCAGGTCAGACAGGTACTGTGGCGTGATTGGGTCCAAGGCCTCGGTGGCTGTCGGTATGCCCATATCGGCCAGCTCCATCAGGATTTGACGAGATAGATGCAGGCCTTTTTCGATATGGAAAGAATCATCCATGTCAGGATCATTGATCAGCCCTTTCCAACCGACCGACGTGCGTGGCTTCTCGAAATACACGCGCATGACGATATACAGGGTATCCTTGACCTTTTCCGACAGTGCTTTCAGTTTGCGCGCATACTCTCTGGCCGCATCCAGATCATGTATCGAACAGGGGCCGACGACAACAAACAGGCGATGATCTATCCGATTAAGAATATTGTGTACGGTTTCCCTGCCATACAGCACTGTTTCGGCTGCTCGTTCAGACAATGGGATGTCTGCTTTCACCTCTGCCGGGGTCGGCAACAGGTCTTGAGAAATGACATTGATGTTATGCAAGTTATCTGCGGTCATGGTGGTAATGGTCTGTAATCTGCCGGTTGATGTTAAAATTCAGTTAAAACAAGCTGGTATCAGCTATGTCTAGACGATATAAGCTGCATATCATACCCTATTTATGGGATTTTCCTAATACTTGTAGTGATTTCCTCCCGGTTTTAGCCTATTCCCTATAAGAAAGGGGTATTCAAGCCCTTGGCGGCACACTATAATCCCCGATCTTATTGATTGTGCGCAGTGGAGAATGACATGAATGCAGAAACAGACCAGGATCTGGCCAGTGGTATAGCCGCCTTTGAGGGCAAACATTTTTCCACTGCATCGCGCTTACTGTCACCACTGGCGGACCAGGGCAATGACGAGGCCCAGTTTCGTATGGCCATCATGGCCCAGAATGGCCTCGGCATGGTCGTCAATGAAAAGGTCGCCCTTGAAAATATGATGGCAGCCGCTAAACAGGGACATGCCCTGGCCATGCATGGGCTTGGCTTTATGTATTTACAGGGCGAATGTACCGAACAGGATCCGAAACAGGCCGCACATTGGTTCCAGCAGGCAGCCGATGCCGGCATGCAAGGTTCGATGACCACGCTGGCGATGATGTATCGGGATGGTAACGGCGTTGAGAAAAACCCGGAAGAAGCGGACCGCCTGTTCAAGATGGCTGGTTTCGATCCGAGCGAATTTTCCTGATCACTATAACAGTCGGCACAGTTCTGTGCCGACTGCCTATCCTGTTAAGCCAGTGACTTAGACGCAATTTCAAAACAATCCGCCGACAAACCCTCATGCGATAAGATGCGTTGCAGTTGCGCCTGCATCAAGGCCTTACGTTGGCTGTCATAGCGCTTCCAGCGACTGAATGCCTGTAACAGACGTGCTGCTATCTGCGGATTGATGGTATCCAGAATCAGCAACTGATCGGCGACAAAACGATAGCCCGCACCATCCGCCTGATGGAAATAAACCGGATTGGCGGCAAAACTACCGATCAGAGACCTGACCTTATTCGGGTTCTGAATTGAAAAGGCCTCATGTTCGAGTAAGTCACGCACACGCTCTGGTGTATCCGTTGCCTTTGAGCGTGCCTGGATGATAAACCATTTGTCCATAACCAACGGATCATGGCGCCATTGCTGGTAGAAATCATCAAGCACTTGTAGCTTGAGCTCACCTTCTCTGTCGGCAAGACATGCGAGTGCTGCGATGGCATCAGTCATATTATTGGCCTGTCGATACTGTTGCTCACAGAGTTGCAGCAGTTGCGGATCATCAAGCTGCATCAAATAACCGAGCACGGTATTTTTCAGACGTCGTCTGGCAACGGCCTGTGCTTCAAAACTATATTCCGATGAGTCCTGGTTGTGCTGATAACACGCCAGTAACTCTGACTTCAGCGCTGTGGCCAGTGCTGTTTTCAAGGTCTCCAGCGTATCGTGGATAACATCAACATCCACTTGCTCACCCTGAATTTCAGCCAAATACTGTTCAGATGGCAAGGTCAAAATCTCAGCCAGAATCCCTTTATCAATGTCCTTTTTAAGCAATATATTACGTAAGCTGCTGATCAAGGGCGCATCATCGCTGATTCCCTGCCCCATCATGTCTTGAATCGTATTCAGGATCAGGTTCTGGCCTGCCTCCCAGCGATTAAAGCTATCGGCATCATGATTCATTAACAAGGCCAGCTGCTGATCGCTGTAGGGAAAATGCAATTTTACCGGCGCGGAAAAACCGCGCAGTAGTGATGGAATCGGTTTGCTGTCGAGCCCCTGAAATGTAAACACCTGCTCCGGTTCCTTGACGATCAGGATCATATTACCGTCATCATCGACATTAATAGTATTGTCCGTTTGTGGTATTAGCACCTGCCCATCTGCGCCCAGTAAGGCTGTCAGTACCGGGATATAAAATGGTTTTTTAGGCGCTTCATCCGGGCCTGATGGACAAGTCTGGGAAAAGCTCAATGTATACTCACCCGACTCGACTGAATAGGTATCCGTCACCTGTAGCTCAGGCGTACCGGCCTGGTCATACCAGCGTTTAAACTGACTCAAATCTGCCTCGTTGGCGTCAGCCATGGCCGCGCAAAAATCATCCGTGGTAACTGCCTGGCCATCATGCCTGGAAAAGTACAGATCCATACCTCGACGAAAGCCTTCGACACCAAAAAGGGACTGGTACATACGTACCACCTCGGCACCCTTGTTATAAACGGTGACAGTATAGAAATTGTTGATTTCAACATAGGATTGCGGGCGAACCGGATGTGACATCGGTCCTGCATCTTCGGCAAACTGATAGCTTCTTAAGGTACGCACGTCCTGTATACGCTTGACCGCACGTGCCGTCATGTCGGAACTGAATTCCTGATCACGGAACACTGTCAGGCCTTCTTTTAGGCTGAGCTGAAACCAGTCGCGACAGGTGACCCGGTTACCGGTCCAGTTATGGAAGTACTCATGCGCAATCACGCTCTCAATGCCATCGTAATCCATATCGGTGGCCGTCTCAGGACTGGCCAGAACATACTTGCTATTGAATACGTTCAGACCCTTGTTCTCCATTGCACCCATATTGAAATCATTGACGGCCACAATCATGTAAATGTCGAGGTCATAGACCAGGCCAAACTTGTCCTCGTCCCATTTCATGGCTTTCTTTAGCGATTGCATTGCGTGTGCGCACTTATCGATATTTTCCGGCTCGACATAGATACGCAAACAGATGTCGCGCCCATCCATAGCCTGATAAGTGTCTTCAATGAAACGTAGTTGACCGGCCACCAATGCAAACAGATAACTGGGTTTTTTAAACGGGTCGTGCCATTTAACCCAATGCTGATTATTGTCGAGCAGTCCCTGATCGATCAGATTACCGTTAGACAGCATGACCGGGTATAGATCCCTGTCAGCAATGATGGTTACCGTGTAGGTCGCCATGACATCAGGGCGGTCAAGAAAATAGGTGATTTTTCTGAATCCTTCGGCCTCACATTGTGTACAGTAATTACCACTTGATTGATAAAGCCCTTCAAGTGACAGGTTTTCGTGAGGCTTAATTGCAGTAATGACCTCCAGCTCAAAGCGATCGGGAACGCGCTCTATGCTCAATGAATCCTGGTCGCAGCTGTATTGCTCATCTGTCAGGGCTTGGCCATCCAGTTTGACGGATTTCAGCACCAGTTCCTGTCCGTTCAACACTAGTGGTGCCTCTGCCTGCTTGATAAACACAATGGACGCGGTCACCGTTGTCTGCGTTTCCTCAAGCTTGAACTCAAGATCAACCGTATCGATCAGGAAATCCGGCGCTTGATATTGCTCCAGATAAATAGCCTGGGGAGAATCACCTTTCATAGTTTAATCACCTGATTTGTGCTCACAGATAAAGAACCCGATTATGCGGTATTTCGATGAAAAATAGAATCAACAAGATTCAGTGAATTTAGACAATATGCCACAATTACTCTGTGGTCAGCGACTGGTCGTTGAATATAGGTAATAACAATGGCAAATTCTGGCAAACAAGCTTGTGAGACAAGCGGGTGAAATATATAATCCCGGTATCCTAATTGCATCGCTGGCCTGATACATGTCACTGTTAGAAACCGTCCCGATCCAGTGCCCCTATTGCGGCGAAACCATCGATTTGCTGGTCGATTGCAGCCAGCCTGAACAGGAATATATTGAGGATTGCAGCGTCTGTTGCCAGCCTGTCAATCTGATCATCAATTGTAGTGACCCAGATGCCATCCAGGTCAATGCCAGAACAGACAATGAATAAGCGTGACCTAAGCACACTCAACGCCAGGAAGCTTAAATGAGTGACAATAACAAATGGAATGAAAACAGTATGCAACAGGCCACCGAGCTCCTGAATAAGACTTTTGGCTACGACAGCTTTCGCCATCATCAAGCCGATATTATCAAAACCCTGTGTAACGGTGATGACGCCCTGGTGTTAATGCCAACCGGTGGCGGTAAATCACTGTGCTACCAGATCCCATCTCTGCTGCGCGAAGGTACCGGCATCATCATATCGCCATTAATTGCCTTGATGCAGGACCAGGTCAGTGCGCTGACACAACTCGGCATCAAAGCGGCCTATCTAAACTCCACACAGGACAGTCAGCTACAGCGACAAACAGAGCAGGCCTTGCTTAATGGCGAGCTGGATATGCTCTATATCGCCCCTGAGCGCCTGTTAAGTGATTACCATCTAGGCCTGCTAGAACGATGCAAACTGTCCTTGTTTGCTATCGATGAGGCGCATTGTGTATCGCAGTGGGGACATGATTTCCGTAAGGAATATCAACAACTGTGGTTACTGCATGAAAGGTTCCCACAGGTGCCACGCATCGCTTTGACCGCTACCGCGGACCAGCGTACTCGTCAGGAAATTATCGAGCAATTGCAATTGCAGCAGGCACAGCAATACATCAACAGCTTTGACCGCCCCAACATTCACTACACCATCAGTGAAGGCCAGAACAGTCGCGACCGTCTATGGCGTTTTATTGAAGCGGAACATGCGCAGCATGCCGGCATCGTCTATTGTTTGTCGCGTAAAAAGGTCGAGGCTGTGGCCGAGTGGTTGAGTAAACAAGGTCGCATTGCCCTGCCCTATCATGCCGGACTGGCAGCAGAGACCCGTCAGCTACATCAGCAGCGTTTCCTGCGCGAAGACGGTGTAATCATCGTCGCTACGATTGCATTCGGCATGGGTATTGATAAACCCGATGTGCGCTTTGTCGCCCACCTTAGCCTACCCAAGAGTATCGAGGCCTACTACCAGGAGACCGGACGTGCCGGTCGTGACGGTGAGCCTGCCAATGCCTGGATGGCCTATGGTCTGCAAGACGTCATTAGTCTCAGGCAAATGATGCAGGAATCTGACGGCGAAGAACAATACAAAAGAATTGCCCAGCAAAAACTTGATGCCATGCTCGGCCTATGCGAAATAATCCACTGTCGTCGGCAAACACTATTGCAGTACTTTGGAGAAACTCTGCCTGAACCCTGTGGAAATTGCGATACCTGCGTATCGCCACCTGAGACCTGGGACGGTACAGAAAGCGCGCAAAAGGCGTTATCCTGCGTCTATCGCAGCGGTCAGCGATTCGGCGTCAATTATATTATCGATATTCTAAGTGGCAAGGACGATGAACGTATTCAACGCAATCGACATGATCAACTGAGTACCTTTGCCATTGGCAAGGAACTCAACGGCGTGGAATGGCGCGCGGTTTTCAGGCAGCTCATTGCCAGGGGCTATCTTGATGCCGATGTCGAAGCCTATGGTGCGCTGAAGTTAACGGAAAAATCCCGACCCCTGTTACGCGGTGAGCAGACATTATCTTTACGACATCAGGCCCGCACAGAAAAAGAAAAGCGTAGCAAAGCCAAACAAAAAGCGCGCGGCCTACGTTCGGTCGACGAACCCTTGTTTGAAACCTTGCGTGAATTGCGACTGGCGATCGCCCGCGAATCCGGTGTACCGCCTTACATTATTTTCCATGACAACACCTTGGTACAAATGGCCAGTGACCGGCCGGACACATTGGCGGCCATGGGCCATATAAGTGGCGTCGGCGAACAAAAGCTGAAAAAATACGGTCAACGTTTTATCGATGTTATCCGCGCCAATCCGTTGCAAGAACTGCTGGACAATCGCTTAAGCGATACCATTAATGACACCTTGCAGTTGCACCTGCAAGGCATGGATGTCGCCAGCATTGCCACACAACGAGGCCTCAAAACCACGACAGTTTTCAGCCATCTCGCCGAGGCGATACAGGCAGGCCTGCTACAGGCAAGGGACATCCTGGCTCTCAATGACGATCAATACAATGAAATTGTTAATACCATGGAAATGCTTGTTAGCGATGATAAGCCGCAGTTGAAACCCGTCTATGAGGCCCTGGATGAAGCCTATGATTACGGGATCTTACGCTGTGTACAGGCCGGCCTGTTTCCGCTGCAGACTGAATAACTCGAATTGCTGCGAGCCAACGCTATAGATTACGCTCAAAGTAATTCATCACCCGAATAACATACTGCTGCGTTTCAGGATATGGAGGCACGCTGTTATTGTAACGCCTTACCGCCGCTTCGCCGGCATTATAGGATGCGATGGCCAGTTCAAGGTTACTGTCATGCAAATCCAGCAGGTAACGCATATAGCGCGCACCCCCTTCGATATTTTCTGTGGCATCGGTACGATCGGTGACGCCAAAGCGTTGCGCTGTTGCTGGCATCAACTGCATCATGCCAACGGCTCCGGCAGACGAAACGGCATCCGGCATATAGGCAGATTCTGCCTCGATAATGGCATGTACCAGTTCAGAGGGTAGTGAATATTTGGTAGCCATGCTACGAATTATCGGGTCGTATTGCTGTTGTTTTTTTTTCACATAGTCACGATAGGACTTTCTAGGTATTTGACTCTTCGCGCCCACGTTTAGCTGGCGCACCAGCTTAAAGGGCGGCGTCAGTTTGACATCGGTAAATAACGTCACGCCTTTAGGGGTGCGATATTCATACATAATGTCAGCAGTAATGCTATTACTCAGGCACAATAACATGATGCAAAGACAATATTTCAACACAGATAACATCCTTGAAAACCCTTTATTTGTACGTGATACGGCAAGTACTGATTGATTATACACCTTCTCTGCCACGTTGCTAATGCGCCGGCAGCAGGCAAGCGACGTATAGTGTTATTATAGCAACAGAATTAGCCACTGAATTGAACAGGAATCGACTATGAACGTTGTTATCACCGGCGCCAACCGCGGTCTGGGTCTGGCCTTCACACAGTATTACCTGCAACAAGGCGCTCATGTCTACGCATGCTATCGATCAGACCCAGGCGGTTTATCGACGCTGACATCACCCATGTTGCAAGCTGTTCAGTGGGATGTGCGCGAGGCCGTCAGCGAGGAAAGCTTATCCAGGCTCCCGGCTACCATTGATATTGTCATCAATAATGCCGGGATCTATGGCCCCAGTAAAATGGCCGGTCAAAGCCTTGAAAACATCACGCCGAAGGCCATGCTCGAGGTATTTGACATTAACTGTGTAGGCGCTATCCGTGTGGTTCAGGCCATTAAGGACAGGGTCATCAAGGCCGCTGGTATCATCGCCAATGTCAGTTCCAAGATGGGTTCCAGTGCCGACAATAGCAGTGGCGGCTGTTATGCCTATCGCGCCGCCAAGGCTGCACTGGTGATCGTCTCCAAGTCCATGGCCGTGGATCTGGCTGCCGACGGTGTTCGTGTAATCACACTCCACCCAGGTTGGGTACGTACGGATATGACACGACAGACGGGCGAAATCGATACCAGCGAGTCGGTCAAGGGTATGTGCAAGGTTATTGAACAGATAGATGATTATGAACCCGGTGCCTTTGTCGGCTGGGACCTGGAACTTATCCCTTACTAGCAAATTAGCTCCTGTAAAAGGCATGCAATTACACACGGACTGGACAATCACTCGTCCCGTCAAGTTTACCGTCAGCAAGTGCCTATACTCTAGCGTTGCAACTCATTATCACGATAATGGGCGTCCATCCAGCATTGAGGCAATGATTCACCGGAGAGGAAACTTAATTCAGATTTTTTAAATGTTTCCGGGTCTTGCGCCTCTTCACCATGATTGTAACGGCCCAATAATTCATCGGTAAACGGATTGACCAGATTATTAGTATCCAGCACCTCTACTAACTCACCCCTGCTTCGTTCTCGTAGAAACATGATCTGCTCCCGGCTATCGCCAATTGAACAACGAATGAATATACTGTTGCGCGATCTATCTTCCCTAGCCTAGTCTAGAAATATAATTTTACAAGCAATCTGACAAGAGCTTGGAGTTGATAAGAATAGATAAAATATGGGAACCATAGGGGAAATTAATATGGTCGGGACGAGAGGGTGAGGAGGAAACTGATGAATGTCCCAATGGACATGCATCCCGACGAACGCCCGTAGCCTCTGGCGCAGGGCCGGTAATCCGATCGCCAGTATGGACTCAATGGCTACTATGAACGTGAAGTAATTGTGATGCGTATAAGAATGATGTTGGTCGGGGCGAGAGGATTCGAACCTCCGACCACCGGCACCCCATGCCGGTGCGCTACCAGGCTGCGCTACGCCCCGATGCCCTGTCAGGCAGAGGCAGGATTCTAACAGATAAGGTATTTAATGAACAGCTTGCCGGCCAGGCACTTATTTGAGGATCTTCAGAATCTCTTCCAGCTCGACTCGCATTTGGCGGATGATCTGCTGGCTTTGATTACTATCGTCTTTAGCCACTTCACCCGAGAGCCTTTGCCGGGCACCGCCGATAGTAAAGCCCTGGTCATACAACAGCCCACGAATCTGACGAATCATAATGACATCATGACGCTGATAATAACGACGGTTACCCCGGCGCTTTATCGGCTTTAATTGCGGAAACTCCTGCTCCCAATACCTGAGTACGTGTGGCTTAACACCACACAGATCGCTGACTTCACCTATCGTGAAATAACGCTTACTCGGTATCGCAGGAAGTTCACTGTTGTTCCCCGCTTCCAGCATATGCCTCTACTCTCGCTTTGAGTTTTTGCCCGGGTCGGAAAGTAACGACGCGACGTGCTGTGATCGGAATTTCCTCCCCAGTTTTGGGGTTTCTTCCTGGCCTTTGATTTTTGTCTCTCAGATCAAAATTGCCGAAACCTGAAAGTTTTACCTGCCGGCCTGTTTCCAGGGCATGGCGGATCTCTTCAAAATAAATTTCAACAAATTCTTTAGCTTCGCGCTTATTGAGACCCAGTTCTTCGAAAAGGCGTTCTGCCATATCAGCTTTGGTCAATGCCATAGTCTAATCTCTTAAAGTTGCACCAAGTTCTTTTTCTAGTTTGAGAACAACCTTTGCGGTTGTATCTTCAACATCCTGATCTGTAAGAGTGCGTGAAGATTCCTGTAAAATCAAGCCCAAAGCAACACTTTTTCGACCAGAATCTACGCCTTTTCCACGATAAATGTCAAAAATGCGTAGATCGACCAGGATTTCGCCGATTTCATCTCTGATTACATCGATTATCTGCTGACTGACGACCTGCTCATCGACAACGATCGCCAGGTCGCGACGGATACTCGGATACTTCGATAACGCTTTGTAGCTGGGTAATTTTACCGTAGCGAGCGCCTCCCAGGCCAGTTCAAATACAAAAATATTGGCTTTAATTCCTAATTTATTAAGGACTTGAGGATGGACCATGCCGATCCAGCCAACCGCCTCGCCGTCCTTGTCTATACGCGCGCATTGGCCGGGATGCAGAGCCGGATGCCTGTCTACAATAAACTGAAATTGGTCCTGCATGGCGGTCATCGCCAGGATGGCCTCGACATCTGCTTTCAGGTCATAGAAATCAACCTGGCGTGATGGTTCGCCCCATTGTTGCTGCTGCTGGCTTCCACAGATAGCCCCAGATAATACATTTATTTGTTTAATATCATCATCTTGTCGAATATACTTGAGGCCATACTCGAAGAGCTTAAGTTGCTCTTGCTGGCGTTTGATATTGTAATCAACTGTCTGCACCAGCCCGGTCCACAGCTGCGTACGCATCACCGACATGTCCGCTGAGATAGGATTGGCCAGTGCTATAGCCTCGGCATCTGGATCGAGGACACGCTGTGCGTCCGGATCAACAAAACTGTATGTGATGACTTCCTGGTAGCCACGATCAAACAGGCGCTGATGCAAGTCGTGCTGGTCCTGCTCAAATTCTGACACAGTCGGCATATGCATGGCACCGACAAAGGCCTTGGTCGGCAGTTGATTGTAGCCATAGATACGCCCAACTTCCTCTATCAGGTCTGCCTCAATGGCAATATCAAAACGAAAGGATGGCGCAGTAACCTGCCAGCCTTGTGCATGCTGGCTAACGCTCATGCCGAGCCTGGTCAGGATGTCCTCGACCATGTCGGCTTCCAGGCTGATGCCCAAAATACGCTCCAGTTGCTGATGCCTCAATACAATGGCATTGGTTTGCGGCAGGTGCTGTTCGGCAATGACCTGCTGAATCGGACCTGCCTTGCCGCCACAGATATCGAGCAACAATTCGCTCGCTCGTTGCATGGCTCTATCCAATTGTTGTGGATCGACACCACGCTCAAAACGGTAGGATGAATCTGTCTGCATACCGAAATTCCTGGCCTTACCGGCGATCGAGGTTGGCTGAAAGTAGGCACATTCGAGAAATATATCGGTACTCGAATCCGTCACCGCGCTTTCCAGTCCACCCATAATACCTGCCAAGGCAAGGACCTTGGATTGATCGGCAATGACGACGTCATCAGTACTCAGTTCGATTTCCTTTTCGTCCAACAGGGTCAACTTCTCTTTGTCTTGCGCGCGCCTGACGATGATTCCCTGATCTAACTTGGCAAGGTCAAACGCATGCATGGGCTGGCCGAGCTCAAGCATGACATAGTTGGTTACATCGACAACAGGGCTGATCGGGCGTAGACCGGATTTTTGCAATCGCTGTTGCAGCCAGTCCGGTGTTGTTGCATCAACATTGATACCCTCGATAATGCGACCGAGATACTTAGGGCAATCCTGCTCTGCTTCAATAGTCAGCGGGAACTGTGTATCCGTTTCGTCAGTGACTTGACTGAATGATTGCGGCAACTGTTCGATGCTGTTGAGCACTGCCACTTCTCTGGCAATACCGGCGATACTCAGGCAATCACCACGATTGGGCGTCAGATCGACCTCGATGATTTGATCATCCAGGTTCATATACTCACGTATATCGGCACCAATTGGGGCATTGTCTGGCAATTCCAGCAAGCCGTCACTGCTTTCTTCCAGGCCTAATTCACTGGCCCCGCATAACATGCCAAGTGATTGCACGCCGCGTAATTTTGATTTTTTTATCTTGAAGTCGCCTGGTAGGCGTGCACCAACGACCGCTGCTGCCACATGCAATCCTGCACGCACATTACTGGCACCGCAAACAATCTGCAGGTTTTCTTCAGCGCCGGTATTGACCTGACAGACACGCAGTTTATCGGCATCCGGGTGTGGAGTAACGTCAACCACTTCGGCAACCACGACCTTACTGAATGCAGGGGCGGCCGATTCGACTGAATCCACTTCCAGTCCGGCCATGGTCAATTGCTCGGCCAGCTCAGTTGTTGAAATTGTCGGGTTAACCCATTCCCTGAGCCAGGATTCACTTATTTTCATTGTCTACCTATATAAACTCTTGATGCATTATTCATATTACAGCTCGCGCTTAAATCACCAAACTGAGATAGTTAAGCGCTTATCTGAATTGCTGCAGGAAACGTAGGTCGTTCTCAAAAAACAGGCGCAAGTCATTGACGCCATAACGTAACATCGCCAGACGTTCAACACCCATGCCGAATGCATAACCTGAGAAACGCTCGGTGTCCACGTTTGCCATCTCAAACACACGCGGATGGACCATGCCACAACCCAGCACTTCAAGCCAGCCGGTATGACTGCAAACACGACAACCATCACCGCCGCAAATCACACATTCCATATCAACTTCTGCCGATGGCTCGGTGAACGGAAAATAGGAAGGACGAAATCTGACCGCAAGCTCTTTCTCGAAAAATAATTTCAGAAATTCAACTATGATCCCTTTCAGATCTGCGAAGCTAACATCTTCATCAACCAACAAACCTTCGATTTGATGAAACATTGGCGTGTGCGTTACATCGGAATCACAGCGATATACTCGGCCTGGCGCAATCACTTTCAACGGTGGTTCATTGTTTTCCATGACCCTGATTTGCACCGGTGAAGTATGTGTACGCAACAAGGTGTGCGGATCAAAATAAAAGGTATCATGCATGGCACGCGCGGGATGATGCGCAGGGATATTCAAGGCCTCGAAGTTGTGGTAGTCATCCTCTATCTCGGGTCCATGGGCAATACTAAAGCCCATATACCTGAACATACGCTCGATCCGGCGCAGCGTGCGGCTGACAGGATGCGCGCCACCACCGGGCTGACCACGCCCAGGCAAGCTGACATCAATGCTTTCCTGTTGCAGCTGCGCCTCCATAATTGATGATTGCAGCTTATCTTTGGCCTGTTCTATTTCGCCCTGCAATTCTTTCTTGGCCGCATTGATGGCCTGCCCTGCCTTCGGGCGCTCTTCTGCAGACAGGCTACCCAGCTGTTTTAGCAGCTCGGTCAATGAGCCCTTTTTGCCAAGATAGGCCACACGCACATCATCCAGCGCTTGTAGGTCAGCAACTGCCGCAATCTTTTGCCGCGCTTCTTTTAATAGTGATTCAAGATCTATCATGAGTAATGACTTTTATAATTTTTCAAATAAAAAAGGGGAAAGGCCGTCAAACCTATCCCCTTTTTACTGACACTAAGCTTTACTGCTGCTCGGTTAGTATTATTTACAGACAGGCCTTGGCTTTCTCTGCAATAGCCGCAAAAGCGGACTTGTCATAAACGGCAATATCGGCGAGGACTTTACGATCCAGCTCAACACCCGCCTTTTTCAAGCCATTGATCAATCGACTGTATGACAAACCGTTTTCACGTGCAGCCGCATTGATACGCGCAATCCATAACTGACGGAACTGGCGTTTGCGCTGACGACGGTCACGGTAGGCATACTGCCCCGCCTTGATGACCGCCTGTTTGGCAACTCGATAGATCTTGCTGCGGGCACCGTAGTAACCCTTGGCCTTCTTTAATACTTTTTTATGTCTGGCGTGAGCAGTGACGCCGCGTTTTACTCTTGGCATATCAGTACTCCCGCTTAACTGTAAGGTAACATACGACGGACCATGGCTACATCTGAGTCATGGACTTCCATCGGTGAACGAAGCTGACGTTTACGTTTGGTCGGCTTCTTGGTCAATATATGTCGACGATGCGACTGGTTTCTTTTAAAACCGCCAGAACCAGTGCGCGAAAAGCGCTTGGCTGCACCACGGTTTGTTTTCATCTTGGGCATTTCACTAACTCCGCATTCAAAGGTTTAATTTATCAGGTGTCGGCCGCTGGTTTCGATTTCTGGGTAATGCCTTTTTTAGTCGGGGCCTTTGGACCAAAGACCATAACTAATTGCCTACCTTCCATCTTCGGACGTTGTTCGACGACGCCATATTCAGCGAGGTCAATCTCAATCCTGTCCAGCAGTTGCATGCCGAGTTCCTGATGGGCCATTTCACGACCGCGGTACCTTATGGTTACCTTGGCCTTGTCGCCATCACTGAGGAAACGAATAAGGTTGCGTAGCTTTACCTTATAGTCTCCAACATCCGTCCCTGGACGAAACTTTATTTCCTTAATCTGTATCTGCTTTTGTTTCTTACGTGCAGACTGGGTACTTTTTTTCTGCTCAAAGCGGAATTTCCCATAATCCATAATGCGACAGACGGGTGGTTCCGCATTCGGCGAAACCTCTACCAGGTCCAGACTCGCATCACTCGCAATTTGTTTTGCTTCCGAGGTGGGTACCACACCGACCTGTTCACCATCTGCTCCTATCAGCCTGACTTCCGGATAGGTGATCAAATCGTTTATACGTACTTTGTTTTTTGCTGCGATTTTTACTCGTCCTCTAAAATAGTTAAGCCGCGGCTCGCAATCTCGGTATTGAGGAAATCGGCAACTGCCTCCAGGGACATAATGCCCAGGTCCTCACCACTCCGCGTGCGCACGGCAACGTTACCCACTTCCGCCTCGCGATCACCTATGACCAACATGTACGGAATGCGTTCTATTGTATGTTCGCGGATTTTAAAGCCTATTTTCTCATTTCTCAAGTCCGAAATGGCCCTAATTCCTTTATTTTTCAGGAATTCATGCGTATTTTGCACGGCATCATGCTGTTTATCGGTAATATTCATGATCACAGCCTGCACCGGGGCCAGCCACAGCGGCAAATTCCCCTCATAATGCTCGATCAGGACGCCGATAAAACGCTCCAGTGAGCCGAGTATGGCCCGATGCAGCATCACCGGTGTGCGCCGATCCCCACCCTCGGCCACGTATTGGGCATCGAGCCGGCCCGGCATCGAGAAATCGACCTGCATCGTGCCACATTGCCATTCCCGGCCGAGGCAGTCACGCAGCACAAACTCGATCTTGGGACCATAAAAGGCACCCTCGCCTGGTTGCAATTTCCAGTCCAGCCCCTTGTTATTCAGGGCCAGCTCCAGGGCGTGCTCCGCCTTGGTCCATAGTTCGTCACTGCCAACCCGCTGTTCCGGTCTGGTTGACAAGGCCACGGCGACATCCTCGAAGCCGAAATCACGGTAGACCTCATAGACCAGCTCGATGAATTTATCGACTTCGCTCTGAATCTGTTCTTCGGTACAGAAGATATGCGCATCATCCTGGGTAAAATTACGCACCCGCATCAGGCCATGCAGCGTACCCGAGGGCTCATTACGGTGACAGGAGCCGAACTCCGCCATGCGTAAAGGTAAATCACGGTAACTTTTCAAGCCCTGGTTGAAAACCTGTACATGACAGGGACAGTTCATCGGCTTGACCGCATAATCGCGATTTTCGGAATGCGTGGTAAACATCATCTCACTGAATTTTTCCCAGTGACCGGATTTCTCCCAAAGCGTGCGATCGACAATCTGCGGGGTATGGATCTCTTGATAATCATGATCCCTGAGCTTATCGCGAACATAGGCCTGTACTGCCAGGTAAATTTCCCAACCACGCTGATGCCAGAACACCATGCCCGGTGCCTCTTCCTGAGTGTGGAACAGGTTCATGCGCTTACCGAGACGACGGTGATCGCGCTTTTCGGCTTCTTCCAGCCGTTTCAAATAGGCCTTCAGCGCCTTCTTATCGGTCCAGGCGGTGCCATAGATGCGTTGCAGCATTTCATTATCTGAGTTACCCCGCCAGTAAGCACCGGCGATTTTCATCAGCTTAAAGGCCTTGATCTTACCGGTACTGGGTACATGCGGGCCACGACACAGGTCGATAAAGTCTCCCTGGCGATACAGGGATAGCTCCTGGCCATGTGGAATGCCTTCGATGATTTCCGCCTTGTATTCCTCGCCCATGTCACGGAAAAATTCAATGGCCTGTTCCCGTGGCATCACGCTGCGTTCGACCTTAATATTTTGCCGGGTCAATTCCAGCATCTTTTTTTCAATGGCCTCCAGATCTTCCGGGCTAAATGATTCCTCATAGGAAAAATCATAATAGAAACCATCCTCAATCACCGGGCCGATCGTGACCTGGGCCTTTGGAAACAGCTCCTTGACCGCTTGAGCCAGCAAATGCGCAGTGGAATGCCTAATAACATCCAGGCCTTCGTCATCGCGTTCGGTAATGATTGACAGACTGGTATCCTGGTCGACGACATGGGAAGTATCATAAAGATGGTCATCGATCTTACCGGCCAATGCGGCCTTGGCCAGACCGGGGCCGATGTCGGCGGCGATTTCTTCGATACTAACTGGATTGGCAAAAGTACGTTGGCTGCCATCCGGCAGTGTAATGACTGGCATAATCTAAACCCCTGTCTCAGTGGCGACCTGTACGCAAGGCCGCTTGCTTATTAGGACAGTCCATACGCAAGACTGCCCCGGAATTAAAACGGCGATCCACGAAGGTAGATCGCTAGGCACGAGTGGACTCGAACCACCGACCCCCACCATGTCAAGGTGGTGCTCTAACCAGCTGAGCTACGCGCCTGAAGAGCTGTGTAAGATACGGAATCAGACGTCAGGATGCAAGTAAAAATCTACCTTTTTGGCCACTGAAGAGTGCACAGGCGCTGGTTTGACGTGAAATCACAAATTTCCAGGCTCTATTTCAGTGCCCAGGCTGCAAAATCCGCATTAGCCATTGGCTTTAACAACACGCTAATGCGCTCACCTATCATCTCAATGCTGCTATTTCATTCGATGACAGCATTTATCATACCTGCCCACAGCTGACTGGGCATCGGTTAACGCCCTATTGGAATTAGAAATAGACAGTGATATATTCGCTTGAACATATAAAATAGATGAGCATGCGCATCGCAGCGACCTGCAATGACTAGTTTATTAACACGAACGGAAGAGAAAACAACCGACTGTAATGACATCCATATTGAGTAGCACGAGTATTTACCCCCTGATCATCAAGCTATCTTTTTTATACTCATGAATTCATAGTCGTATCTTATTAATCCCCTTCCATAGAAAAGATATACAAATTCAGCTATAAAACTGATAAAGGCGTGGATTATGAAAGTAACAATCTTTGGCACCGGCTATGTAGGACTAGTCACCGGCACCTGTTTTTCGCAAGCCGGCATAGATGTGCTCTGCATTGATCCGGATCAAGATAAGATTGAACGACTTAAACAAGGCGAGATTCCGATCTATGAGCCGGGACTGGAGCCGATGGTACGAACGAATATCGACAATGGCCGCCTGAAATTTTCCACATCACCCACCGATGGTGTCGAACATGGCGAGTTCCTGTTCATCGCTGTCGGCACCCCCCCTGGCGAAGATGGCTCCGCTGACCTCAATCATGTGCTGGAAGTGGCAACTGAAATCGGCACGCACATGGACGAATACAAGATCATTATTAACAAGTCGACGGTACCGGTGGGGACTGCGGAAAAAGTCCAGGCCAGGGTCAATGAGGAATTGGCACGGCGCGATTGCCAACATGAATTCGTCGTGGTCTCCAATCCGGAGTTCCTGAAAGAGGGTTCTGCAGTCAATGATTTCATGCGCCCGGACCGCATTGTGGTCGGCTCGGATGATGGACATGCGCTGGAACGCATCCATAGCTTGTACGCCCCTTTTAATCGCAATCGTGAAAAGCTCATCGCCATGGACGTACGTTCGGCTGAACTGACCAAGTACGCAGCTAATGCCATGCTCGCCACCAAGATCAGCTTCATCAATGAACTCGCGGCCATCGCCGATAGCGTTGGTGCCGACATCGAACATATTCGCTATGGCATAGGCGCTGATCCGCGAATCGGGCCACACTTCATCTATGCTGGAGCAGGTTACGGCGGCTCTTGTTTCCCTAAAGATGTCAAGGCCCTGATCCACACTGCCCATGAGCACGATGCCCAGCCGACCTTATTGGAAAGCGTCGAGCGTGTAAACCAGCGCCAGAAAATGCTGATGTTTGAAAAACTGCAGCGTCATTTCGACAATAATCTACGTGGCCGCAACATCGCTGTATGGGGCTTGGCGTTCAAACCGAACACCGACGATATGCGCGAGGCACCCAGCAGAGTACTACTAGAGGCATTGTGGCAAGCCGGCGCTACCGTCAGGGCCTATGACCCGGTGGCCATGGACGTCACCCGTGGTTTATATGGCGATCGACCCGACCTGGTCATGACCGATGATCCCTACATGGCAGCGAGTAATGCCGATGCCGTGGTGTTAATGACAGAGTGGAAAGATTTCTGGCAACCCGACCTTGAGCGCTTATCCAGCCTGATGAAAGGCAAGGTCATATTTGATGGACGCAATATCTATGATAGAAAGACCATGCAGGATGCCGGTTTTACCTATTACGCCATCGGTCGTTGAAACCATCCCAGCTGGTTGGTAAGTCATCGGTGCGCATGACAACATGCCGTCCTAGACGGCCATGTTGCCACTAAAACCCAGGTTCTCTTCCTTAATTTCCCGAATCTTGTTACGCAGCACTGCGGCCTGCTCAAACTCGAGATTGCGCGCATGCTCGTACATTTGCTGTTCCAGCGTCTGGATTTCCCTGGCCAGTTGTTTAGGCGACATCGATGCATACTGTACAACCTCTTCGGCCACTTTGGCATAGTGTCCTGCTGACGACGAAGAGATACCATAGGCACCTTCCATGACATCGGCAATCTTTTTCTCGACGCCTTTCGGGGTGATGCCGTGCTCTTCGTTATAGGCCTGCTGCTTCAGTCGCCGGCGTTCGGTTTCACCGATGGCGCGCTCCATTGAACCGGTAATCTTATCCGCATACAGAATGGCTTTTCCATGTATGTTGCGTGCTGCACGTCCGATCGTCTGGATCAGTGAACCTTCGGAACGCAGAAAACCTTCCTTATCGGCATCCAGGATTGCCACCAGCGAGACCTCGGGCATATCCAGTCCTTCGCGTAGCAGGTTAATACCCACCAGCACATCAAATTCCCCCAGGCGCAGGTCACGGATAATTTCTACGCGCTCGACGGTCTCGATATCTGAATGCAGGTAACGCACACGAATACCGTGCTCATTCAGGTAGTCGGTCAGATCTTCGGCCATTTTCTTGGTCAATGTAGTAATAAGAACACGCTCGGCGACAGCGGTACGCTGATGGATTTCAGACAACACGTCATCCACCTGCGCCGTCGCCGGCCGCACCTCGACCTCAGGGTCGATCAGTCCGGTCGGTCTGACGACCTGCTCAACAACATTCGAGGAATGTTCCAGTTCATAGGCCCTGGGTGTGGCCGACACGTATATCGTTTGTGGTGAACGCTTTTCAAATTCATCAAATCGCATCGGTCGATTATCCAGTGCCGACGGTAACCTGAATCCATATTGCACCAGGGTTTCCTTACGCGAGCGATCCCCTTTATACATGCCACCAATCTGCGGCACGGTCACATGACTTTCATCCAACACCAACAGTGCATTGTCAGGCAAATAATCGAACAAGGTTGGCGGAGCCTCACCTTGCTGACGACCGGACAGATAACGCGAGTAGTTCTCGATGCCTGAGCAATAACCCAGCTCCAGAATCATTTCAATATCAAACTGGGTACGTTGTTCGAGGCGTTGTGCTTCGACCAACAAATTATTATCACGCAAATGCTCAAGACGTTGTTTCAGTTCCACCTTAATCAACTCAATGGCATCCAGCAGGGTTTGTCGCGGTGTCACATAGTGGGATTTTGGATAAATACTCAGTCGCGGCACGCGTCTGAGCACCTCGCCGGTCAGCGGGTCAAAATAACTGAGGTTCTCGACCTCATCATCAAATAATTCAATCCTGACGGCTTCGCCGTCGGATTCCGCCGGATAAACATCAATAACGTCACCGCGTACGCGATAGGTGGCGCGATGCAGCTCTACTTCGTTACGTGTGTATTGCAACTCTGCCAGGCGCCTGAGCACACTGCGCTGGTCGATTTGATCACCACGATCCAGATGTAACATCATCCCGAGGTAGGATTTGGGGTCACCGAGACCATAAATGGCCGACACCGTGGCGACAATGATGGCATCTTCGCGTTCTAACAGGGCCTTGGTCGCAGACAGGCGCATCTGCTCGATATGTTCATTGATGGAAGCGTCTTTTTCGATAAAGGTGTCAGAAGCAGCTACATAGGCTTCGGGTTGGTAATAATCGTAATATGAGACAAAATATTCAACGGCATTATCAGGGAAAAAGTCCTTCATTTCGCCATATAACTGCGCTGCCAGGGTCTTGTTCGGCGCCATAATCAGCGTCGGCCGCTGCAATTCCTCGATACAATTGGCTATTGTGAAGGTTTTGCCGGAGCCGGTCACACCCAACAGTGTCTGGTGTAATAAACCGTCCCGAATTCCGTCCACGAGGCCCTTGATAGCCCCAGGCTGGTCTCCCGCTGGTGTGTATTGTGTCGTTAATGAAAATCTTTTACTCATAGGGATTCAGTCATACCACCGTTTACAGTATTATTACACTCAGTAATCACCTTTAATTCAAATAAAGGAATCAAAGTGGACGTAAAACAGTCAGAACGCGTCAAACGCGTAAAGCCGTCACCAACACTGGCCATCACGGCCCGTGCCGCCGAATTACGTGCTGCAGGTAAGGATATTCTTGGCCTCGGTGTTGGCGAACCGGACTTCGACACCCCTGAACATATCAAAAGCGCAGCTATTGATGCCATCCATCGCGGTGAGACCAGGTACACGGCAGTCGACGGCACCCCGGCCCTCAAACAAGCCATTATAAACAAGTTCAGCCGTGATAATAAGCTCGATTATAAGGCCGAGCAGATTTTGGTTTCATCGGGGGGCAAACAGAGCTTCTACAACCTCTGCCAGGCCATGCTGGATAGCGGTGATGAGGTCATTATCCCTGCCCCCTATTGGGTCTCATACCCCGATATGGTACTGCTGGCAGACGCCACGCCTGTGATTGTACTGGCTGGCAGCCAGCAAGGCTTTAAACTCAGTCCCGAACAGCTCGACCAGGCCATTAGCAAAAACACGCGCTTGTTTGTGATCAATAGCCCGTCCAATCCGACCGGCGTCGCTTATAGCCGCAAGGAGCTGGAGGCGCTTGGAGAGGTACTCAGGCACTATCCGGACGTCATGATCGCGACCGATGATATGTACGAACATATCCTGTGGATGGATGAGCCCTTTAGCAATATCCTGATGGCCTGCCCGGACCTGTATGACCGTACCATCGTCCTCAATGGCGTATCCAAGGCCTATGCAATGACCGGCTGGCGCATTGGTTATGCGGCCGGCCCCGCCGAGCTGATCAAGAACATGAAAAAAGTTCAATCGCAAAGCACCTCGAATCCATGTTCCATATCACAGGCAGCCGCACTGGCGGCGCTGGACGGCGATCAGTCCTGTATCGATAACATGATGGTTGCTTTCAAAGAACGGCATGAATATCTGGTCAATGCATTAAACCAGATCCCGGGCTTTAATTGCCTGCACGGTGATGGCACTTTCTATGCTTTCCCTGACGTCAGTGAGGTAATCGCCAGAACCAAAGGCGTCAATAACGATCTGGATCTCGCCGAGTACCTACTGAATGAGGCCGAGGTTGCGATTGTTCCCGGCTCAGCCTTTGGCGCCGAAAATTATATCCGGCTATCATTTGCCACCAGTCTTGAGGTATTGCAAGAGGCGATTGCCAGAATCAGCAAGGCGCTGTCCTGAGCCCCAATTGTTCCGGCCCAATAGTAATTCACTATTGACCATAGCCAGAACAATCAGTAAGATAAGCGCCCTGAACTGATCCCCAATAGCTCAGTTGGTAGAGCAACGGACTGTTAATCCGTTTGTCCCTGGTTCGAGCCCAGGTTGGGGAGCCAATTTCTTAAATTGCCTGACGCATTGACGCCCCAACGTAATCTTTACTGATCTAGGCTTTCGACAAATTCCTTTAGATAAGCCTTGAAGTCATCACCCAGGTCTTTGTGGTTGATTCCGTATTCAACAGTTGCTGCCAGATAACCTAACTTGCTGCCACAGTCATAGCGCTTGCCATGATAGGCATAAGAGTAGACATCCTGATTTTTCATCAGTTCAGCAATACCGTCGGTGAGCTGGATTTCTCCGCCAGAACCTTTTGGAATATTTTCCAGATGATCAAATATTTCAGATGTCAGGATATAACGTCCGACAACACCCAGATTCGAAGGCGCATGTTCTGGTAGAGGCTTTTCTACAATGCCCTCCATTTTACCCGAGCGGTCATCAACAGGCGTCATGCTGACAATACCGTACTTGTGTGTCTCTGATGGATCGACTTCCTCCACGGCAACAATACTGCTTTGCACCTTGTCAAACATGTCCACCATCTGTAGCAGGACCGGATTACGTCCACCATAAATCATGTCATCCGCCAACAGTACCGCAAATGGTTCGTCACCGATGATTTTCTTGGCGCAGTAGACTGCATGTCCGAGTCCCAACGGCCGCGGTTGACGAATAGCAACAGCAGTCACATGTTCGGGCAGAATATCGCGGACTTCTTCGAGCAAATCAAATTTTCCTGCGGCTTCCAATTGCACCTCAAGCTCATGAGAGACATCAAAGTGATCTTCAATAGCGCGTTTGCCGCGCCCGGTCACAAATATGATCTCGTCCCAGCTTCAATAGCTTCTTTGACCGCATACTGGATCAACGGTTTATCGACGACGGGTAACATCTCTTTCGGACTAGCCTTGGTAGCCGGTAAGAATCGAGTTCCTAATCCCCCAACGGGAAACACAGCCTTCTTGATTTTCATAATTCCTTCTCTACATTTAAAATTAAATTGGCAATAGGCAAGTGGACATGAGATCCATTCACAGACAATATCTTATCATACCGCCAACGAAATACCCAAAGACCTGGCCACAAGCGTGATCGGAAACAACACCTGCAGATCATCATTGTCATCGCAAATATGACGAAACTGTAAAATACAGCCGATATTACTGCTGACAATAATACCATGCTGTATTTTTATCGCCTGCGCGGTCGATTTCTTTAATGTTTCAGACCATTCTGGCTGATCAAGTACATAGCTACCCGCCGCACCACAACAGTGGCTAGATGAGCTAAAATCACTGACTGACAGACCGGGAATACGTGAAATTAGCGCTGCAGTACTACCCGTATTCTTGAGCACATTTTTTTGGGTGCACGGATAATGCATGAGTACATTACTATGGATTGCATTCAACTGCCTGCCCTTGTGCCATTCAATATCCTCGAGTAAAGAACAGATATCAGTCACCTTTGCTGCAAACCCAGACTGCTCGATCAATGTGACCGTACAAGCTGACGACAGGCTTACCACATAATCGATTTCATAGTGATCAAATGCGCGACTATTTTGTTGCAACAAGCTATCCGCAACCTGTTTATTACCGTTATGCAGGTGCATCGCGCCACAACATTGCTGCTCTTTTGGCACATAGACACCGACACCCAGATGATTTAATACCTGGATAGTATCTTGCAGACTCTTGCTATCAAAAAACTCAGCAACACAACCCAGAAACAGGCCAACTGAAAACTTTTGCTCACCCTTGGCGGGATAGTAGTCCTGCCAAGTTGGCGCAGCCTGCATTGCTCTTGCATACCTGCCAATGACGGGAAAACGACCTAACGGTAATAATCCAGTCAAGCTAGTCAGTCGCATACGACTGGCGACTGCCACCATCTTCCTGGCCCGTTGCCGGTGGCTGACAAAATTGAGCAATCTTTTCTTTAGCCACGAATCAGAACCTGCATGAGTGCCGATGTTAGCCCGCGCAGTATCCATAATCAGTGCAAATGGCACCTGGGCCGGACAGATATTTTCACAGGAGCGGCATAGCAGACAATGATCCAGGTGCTGACGTAGCACAGCATCCAAATGCAGCTCACCTTTGAAATAGGCTGAAATCAGAGACAAGCGACCGCGTGGTGACTCCCCTTCCTGCATCGATACCTGATAAGTAGGGCAATGTGGCAAACACATACCACAGGCCACACACTTGTCCGCAGCCTGCAGGATATCCTGCGTAGTATCAGCTGCAATGGGATTTTGTTCGTTAGTCAATGTATCGATACGGTTAGAAAGGGAATTCGAAGATTATATCGGCTGTCGGCATGTTTTGCACTGTCGAACATTCGTCAGTCGGCGAAAGATTCAATCCTGAGCAGGAAACTCTATTATATATGGCTCTGATGTTTGCTTTGTCGTCCCGAGACTTATTTTTTTACGGTTCGCAGCCAAGGTTTTTTTACCGATGCCTTTGACTTTTAGCAGTTCATTGATGGTTTTGAATGCACCATGCTTTTTTCGATAGGCAATGATGGCCTTGGCTTTAGTCTTGCCGATTCCCTTCAGGTGCAGCGCCAGCTTGGCGGCATTATCATGATTGATGTCAACAGTATCCGCCCACGGTGCAGCAGAAAAAAACAGCATGGCAGTAAAACAAACAATGGCCAGTTTATTCATGATCTATATCCTTATAAAACAAACCCAGTTAATTTCCCTGAAGACATTCCTTAGTCGTTCGCGGCCATAAATTCAAACCATGCTTAATAACATCTGCTCGAATCTATGAGTCTGATTACGCTACCTGATCGCTTGCAGCTGCGCATTGATCTCGTTCAACACGGCTAACGGCTCCTTCGCCTGGGTAATCGGTCGGCCGATGACGAGATAATGACTACCACTTTGCATTGCTTGCTGCGGTGTCATGATACGTTTTTGATCGCCAGTCGCCGAGCCTGCCGGGCGTATGCCCGGCGTCACCAGGACGAAGTCATCGCCCAATTGCGACTTCAACTCAGCCGCCTCCTGTGCTGAGCATACAACACCGTCCATGCCACTAGCACGACTCAGTTCAGCGAGTCGCAACACCTGGCGCGCGGGATTGTCTGTCACCCCCACCTCAAGCAGGTCTTCCTGCGCCATACTGGTCAACACCGTCACGGCGATCAACAGCGGCCTGTCTGCACCGATAGCATCCAGGGACTGGCGCGCTGCGGTCATCATCTTCCGGCCTCCCGACGCATGCACATTCATCATCCACACACCCAGATCTGCTGCCGCTGCGCAAGCTCGAGCGACGGTGTTTGGAATATCATGAAATTTGAGGTCCAGAAACACATCGAAGCCGCGCTCGACCAATGATTTAACCAAACCAGGGCCGGCATGGGTAAATAATTCCTTACCTATTTTCAAGCGGCAGGAACCGGCGGGTAATTGTTCGACAAATGCCAACACCTGGTTTTGATCGGAAAAATCCAATGCAACGATAACCGGTGATGTATTGTTATTCTGTTTCATGAAAGCGATGACTCCTGATATTACTCTGCAACGACACCTTTAATCGGCTTGATCGTATTCCATTGTTTACAACTAGGACATTGCCAATGCATCGACTTGCCACTGAAGCCACAATGCTGGCATTCATAAACCGGTTTATTTTCCAGCAAGGTGTTGATCAGATCCCTTAATATAGTTAGATTATCCCGGGTACGACCTACACTTTTAGCAAGATTAAGTTCAACCAACCACTGCAGGCCTCGCACCGACGGCTTATGCCTAAGTTGATCGATCATAAATTCTACTGCCTTACCTTCATCTTCGGAAAGTAATTCTTGCGCGCGGTATAACACTGGTGTAATACCACCATAGCGATCCAATACCCCATCCAGCATCGCTGACATCTCTTTTTCTTTGCCGGTCTGCTCACAACATTCTTTCAGGGAGCCAGCAATCTTGGGGAAATACTCAACATCCTGATTGAGGATCTGCTGATATGAATGGATGGCTTGATCATAATGCGCTTCGTTCATTTCCTTATCGGCCTGTAACAGGCTAGCCCGCACACAGCCCTTGTCGTGCTCGAAGGCCTGCTTGATAAAATTTGTAAAGGCTTGCTTATCCCCTGCTTGCAAAGCCTTTTCAGCCAACTCACAGTAATATTGGGCAATCACTTCACCGCTGTTATTACCTGTTTCCTGGTCATAGCGATGACATATCTCAATGGCCTTTTCCCAATCCTGCTCCTGCTGATATATATCCATCAGATGGGTCAAGGCATTGGGCACCATTGCATTGAATTCAATCAACTCCTGAAACAGGTGCTCTGCGCGGTCCAGTAAGCCGGCACGCATATAATCCTCAGCCAATTCAAACATTGAATGTGTACGCTGCTGCGGGCTGAGTGTTGGCCTGGCAATCAGGTTCTGGTGAATACGTATAGCACGATCAACCTCTCCCCTGCGCCTGAACAGACTACCGAGGGCAAGGTGAGTTTCGGCGGTGTCCTTATTCACTTCAGCCATGCGCAAAAATACCTCAATGGCCTTGTCAGGTTGTTCGTTCAGCAGAAAATTCAGACCCTTGAAATAATCCGAACTGACATCAAAACAGGGTTTATTATTTTCCTTGTTGATACGGCGTGCAGCTATCCAACCGGAGGCAGCTGCAACGGGTAGCAATAGCCATAATAGCTCCAGCACTAGTCAATATCCCTGAGCAGAAAGCGCATGCTAATCATGATTGCCTGCCCGCTCATGATGCGCACATTTTCACGTTTAAGGCTGACACGATACCGAACACAGGCACAACATAACGCACCGAGTACAGCGTTAGCAGTAAGGCTGTCAGGGTAATGATTATGATGCCAAGCAGTTCCAAGTATTCACCTGTATTCTCAATTCGATCATACGCTTAATAAATTTAGTGGTATTTATCTATAATAACTTAGTTTACGCAGCAAATTCATTAGCGCGCATAAAAAAACCGCCATTCAAAGGCGGTTTTTTTATGCTGAAATCAGCCTAGAATCAGGTTGATTCCAATACCGGATAGTCGCCCTTGCTGTTATCGACACGCTCCCTAAGCTCCTTGCCCGGTTTAAAATGTGGCACATGCTTGCCGGGTAACGTCACAGAGTCGCCTGTCTTCGGGTTTCTACCAATGCGCGGGGGTCTGAAATGTAATGAAAAGCTTCCAAAACCCCGGATTTCGATGCGCTGACCTGTCGCCAGGGCCTGGCTCATTTGCTCCAATAGGCTTTTGACAGCCAGCTCTACATCTTTATAAGCCAGATGCCCCTGTTTCCTGGCCAGAGATTCAATCAGTTCAGATTTTGTCATTATTTTTTCCCATCGTACTGGGAGACCATCCCTGGCCTCTCGTTAATTCCGATATCCACTTTCTCACCTTAGACAAGTTTTAGAGAAAAATCAATGGAAAGTCAACACCTTATTCGGATTGATTGTCCATTTGCTCCTTCAATATGTCTCCCAGCGTTGCTGTACCGCTGCCCTCGGATGAACGATTATAGTCTTCCATCGCCTTGGCTTCGTCTTCATTGTCCTTGGCCTTGATGGACAACATAATGGACCGATTCTTGCGATCGACCCCCATAAACTTGGCCTCAACTTCGTCACCGACATTGAGCATGGTCCTGGCATCTTCGACACGATCACGAGTCAATTCAGAGGCCCGTAGGATGCCCTCAATGCTGTCACCAAGGTCAATGATAGCGGCCTTGGCATCGACTTCCTTAACAGTACCCGTGACGATTGAACCCTTGGCATGTTCTGCAACGAAGTTTGAGTATGGGTCTTTGTCCATTTGCTTCAATCCCAGTGAGATCCTTTCACGCTCTGGATCGATCGCCAGAATAACCGCCTCTATTTCATCACCCTTCTTGAAGTTTCTGATAGCGTCTTCACCGGTTGTATTCCATGAAATATCGGACAAGTGAATGAGGCCATCGATGTAGCCTTCGAGGCCAACAAATATACCAAAATCAGTGATCGACTTGATGACGCCGCTGATCTTGTCACCTTTGCTATGGGTGTTAGAGAAGTCTTCCCAGGGATTAGTCTGACACTGTTTCATACCCAGTGAAATACGACGGCGTTCTTCATCAATATCAAGGACAACAACTTCAACTTCCTGGCCCAGATGGACAACCTTGGCTGGATTAACATTCTTGTTTGTCCAGTCCATTTCAGAAACATGCACAAGTCCTTCGACACCTTCTTCGAGTTCGATGAAACAACCGTAGTCGGCAATGTTGGTGACCTTACCAAACATACGCTTGCCTTCCGGATAACGTCGGGCAATACCCTGCCATGGATCTTCACCCATTTGCTTGAGGCCAAGAGAAACACGGTTCTTTTCACGATCAAAACGCAGGATCTTGACTTCAATCTCGTCGCCTACATTGACGATCTCGGATGGGTGCTTGACGCGTTTCCATGCCATATCGGTAATATGCAACAGGCCATCAATGCCGCCGAGATCAACGAAGGCACCGTAATCAGTAAGGTTCTTGATAACACCCTTGGTGATACTGCCTTCTTCGAGGTTCTGCAGCAGGCTTTCGCGCTCTTCACTGTATTCTTTCTCAACCACGGCACGACGTGAGACAACAACATTATTACGCAACTTGTCCAGCTTAATGACCTTGAATTCCAGTTCCTTACCTTCAAGATAAGTAGCATCTCTGACCGGGCGAACATCAACCAATGAACCGGGAAGGAAGGCACGAATATTATGAATCTCAACCGTGAAACCACCTTTGACTTTACCACTGATGAAACCGGTAACGATCTCTTCTTCTTCCTGGGCTTTTTCCAGGAATTTCCATGCTTCTGCACGTTTAGCTTTCTCACGAGACAGTCGTGTTTCCCCGTAACCATCTTCCAGTGATTCCAGGGCTACATCGACTTCATCACCGACGTTGATTTCCAGTTCACCTTTTTCATTGTAAAACTGGTCTATCGGAATACTGCCTTCGGATTTAAGGCCGGCGTTGACGACGACAGCATCATTACGGATATCAACAATCAATCCTTTCAGGATCGTACCCTGACGCATGTCGTTGGTAGCTAGGCTTTCTTCAAATAATTGTGCAAAACTTTCAGTCATTGGTTTAAATTCCCAAGCCCACAAGTGGCTTTGTCATTGCGTTATCTCCGTGATCGGGTCATTCGGCTTCACGGGCTGTTAAATTTAAGTCGGTAGCAGCCTTGCCAGGACAGCATCCGACCATTAAAAATAGAAAAACTCAGGAACAGATAGACTACGTCAGCGCACGCGCGGCAAGTAATGGACTGATCCTGTCGATAACCTCTGCAATGCCTATCGTCGACGTATCGATAATAATGGCATCGTCGGCCGCCACTAATGGTGCAACGGCTCTGGAGGCATCGCGCTTGTCCCGTTCGTCAATCTCCCGGGAAAGGGCCGGAATATTAACATTTAATCCTTTTTCTATCAACTGTTTATACCGCCTTTTGGCGCGCTCTTCGGCACTTGCGGTCAGAAACAACTTGAGCTCAGCATGCGGGAAAATCACCGTGCCCATATCACGGCCGTCCGCGACCAGGCCGGGCTGCTGCCGAAAGGCCAGCTGCCGCGATTTCAGGGCATCGCGTACCGCCGGGATAGCGGCGACCATCGAGGCATTATTCCCCATTTCTTCTGTGCGAATTGCCTCGCCGACAGGCCTGCCTTCCAGCAGTATCGTGGTCTCCATATCGACTTCACTGCCCGGATTGAATTCGACATCCAGTTGCTCGGCCATCGCCGTGATGGTCTGGATATCGGTAAAATCGACCGCATGGTTAACGACAGCGAGGGCCAGCAGGCGGTATAAGGCACCGCTATCGAGCAGATGCCAGCCCAGCTGGTCGGCGATAAGCCGTGCGATCGTACCCTTGCCGGTGCCACTAGGACCATCGATCGTGATCACCGGTGCCGTATGATCTTCCTGTCTAATGTCAGTCATGGAGAAATCCTGTTTACTTAAGCTATCCGAATGGATAAACCCAGGCCCTTGGCCAGCTCGACAAAGCCGGGAAATGAGGTATCCACGTTTGCACTGTCTTTTATGGTAACAGTTCCCTGACAACGCAAAGCAGCAATGGCAAAAGACATCGAAATTCTGTGGTCGCCATGGCTAAATACAGTACCACCCTGTAATTGCCCTCCCTCAATGACAATTCCGTCATCTGTTGGCTGCGCCTGTATACCAAGGGTTTGCAATCCATCGGCCATGACCTGGATACGATCGCTTTCCTTGACGCGCAGTTCCCTGGCACCTGTCAGTACCGTTTGACCACTGGCACAGGCCGCAGCGATAAACAGTACCGGGAATTCATCGATGGCCAGCGGCACCAATTCCTCTGGAATATTGATGCCATGGAGTCGGCTGGATTGTATGCGAATATCGGCAACCGGTTCGCCGCCAACCTCGCGCTCGTTGATGATGTCGATATTGGCACCCATCAGTCGTAGAATATCGATAACGCCGGTACGCGTCGGATTGACACCAACATGTTCCAAAATCAGCTCGGAACCTTCGGCAATACTGGCCGCCACCATAAAGAAGGCCGCCGATGAGATATCCGCCGGCACGTCGATTGAACAAGCCCGAAGAGTACCGCCACCCTGCAGACAAACCTTGGATCCATCACGATCAAGCGTATAACCGAAACCCGCCAACATACGTTCGGTATGATCACGGGTCGGCGCCGGCTCGGTGACACAGGTCCTGCCTTCGGCAAACATACCAGCCAATAGCAGACAGGATTTGACCTGGGCACTGGCCACGGGCATATCATAGTCGATGCCCTCTAGTCTGTTGTTAGCGCTGATGCGTAATGGCGCGGTATCGCCATCCTCAGCACTGATGACGGCATTCATCTGTCGCAGTGGATCGATAACACGGCGCATGGGTCTACCGGACAGGGATTTGTCACCGGTTAAAACGCTATCGAAGGATTGCCCGGCCAGTAATCCGCTCATCAGGCGCATGGAAGTACCGGAATTACCCAGATAAAGGTCCTGTTCAGCTTGCTGTAAGCCCTGCATACCAACACCATGCACTGTCACGTGACCCTTATTCGGACCTTCGATCTGCACACCCATGGCCTGGAAGGCCTTTAGTGTGGCCAGGCTGTCTTCACCTTCGAGGAAGCCACTGATCCTGGTTTCTCCTTCGGCCAGGGCACCCAGCATAATGGATCGATGTGAAATAGACTTGTCGCCGGGGACGCGTGCCGACCCCTGTAAACGCCCACCGGGCTCTACAACAAAGCTGATATCCTTACTCGTATGTGCTGACATGAAATTGTTCTCGATAATGACTTATGTTGACGATGCGTCAGATTGTTCTGCATAGCGATCGCGTGCCTGTTTGGCGCGCCTGAAGATCACCTCAACCGTATCCAGATCAGCCGAACTAATGGCTTGTTTCAGGACCTCAAGATCTTGCAGAAAGCTGTCCATAATCTGAATAATAGCGGTACGGTTCTCAATACAGATATCCCGCCACATCACGGGATCACTGGAAGCAATCCTGCTGAAATCACGAAAACCACCGGCAGCGTATTGAAAGATTTCGTCCCGATCACTCATGTTCGACAGGGTATCGACAAGACCGAAGGCGAGGATATGCGGCAGGTGACTAGTCGCGGCAAGGACCTCATCATGATGATCAACTGCCATCATCTGTACTTGTGCACCTGCGGCCTCCCACATCTGCTTGATACGCTCAACATCCGCCTCACTATTTTCCTGAAGCGGCGTCAGGATAACGCGGCGGTCTGTAAACAGATCGGCGAATGAAGCTTCCACCCCACTTTGCTCGGTACCGGCAATGGGATGTCCCGGGACAAACTGCTGGATACTATTCGTTAGATTTTCCCTGGCAGCCTGTTCGACATTGGCTTTCGCGCTGCCGACATCGGTAACAATCGTATGCGCATCGAGATGGGCATCAATGGTTCTGAATATCGCTGGCATCGCACGTAACGGCACTGACAGGATTACGATATCCGCACCCTTGATAGCTTGCGCGATATCGGTCGTGTACTCATCGATAACACCCAGTTCAAGAGCGCGCTGCAAATGCTCATCATGACGACCACAACCGGTAATGTGCGCGCAGGCATTGGCACGTCGCAATGCACGCGCCAGCGAGCCACCGATCAAACCAACACCGATGATAGCTAATCGATTGATCATGCCTTTGTGCCTGTAATGTTCATCAATGCCTGTAAAAAACGCTCATTCTGCTCGTGTGAACCAATGGTCACGCGCAGGTAACCGGGTAAATCATAATTGCCGATCGGTCGGATAATGATGCCTTCCTGCAACAGCGCCTGATAAACCTGCTGCTCAGGCAGCGCCGTTCTGAAGCTGATAAAATTACCGACAGATGGAATGAATTCCACTCCCATTAATTTAAATGCGGTGCTGATCTGCTGCATACCGTCGCTATTGGCGGTCACACTGCGCTCAATGTGGGCCTGGTCAGCCAATGCAGCCTCGGCGGCCACTTGTGCCAGCGTATTGGTATTGAACGGTTGTCTGACCCGGTTGAGTAAATCGGCAACATCAGGATGTGATAACGAATAGCCTATACGCAGACCGGCCAGCCCATAGACCTTGGAGAAAGTCCGGGTGATAACCAGGTTCGGGTACTTCTGAAGCCAGCTAAGTGATTTCGGGTATTCCTTTTCAGTGACGTACTCTACATAGGCCTCGTCCAGAACAATAATGACCGTTTCGGGTATGTCACGAATGAAAGATTCAAGACTGCTGGCATCCAGCCAGGTGCCGGTTGGATTATTCGGGTTGGCAATAAAAATAACCCGTGTTTGCGCATTCACCTGGGCGCGCATGTTCTCGAGATTGTGACCATAGGGCATAACATCATCTACAGCATTGGCAGCAGCGACGTTCAGGTCTGCACCGACAGCCTGACAGACCAACGGGTACACGGCAAAGGCATGTCGTGAGAACACCGCATTTGCACCAGGCGACAAAAACACCCGTGCGACAAATTCGAGAATATCATTGGAGCCATTGCCAAGTGTGATACAGCTGCTATCGACATGATATTTGTCTGCCAGTGCCTGCTTAAGCGCAAAACCGTTGCCATCGGGATACAGTTGCAGCTCACGCACGGCAGCCTGGCAGGCCGCCAGCGCCAGTGGACTGGAGCCTAAGGGGTTTTCATTCGACGCCAGCTTGATGATATTACTGACCCCGTACTCACGTTCCAGTTCATCGATCGGTTTACCGGGTGCATAGGGCTGAAGCGTACGCACGCCCTCAACAGCCAGCGCACTAAAATTATGACATGGATTTTTCATGAATAACTTATAAAACTGCCCGTGGATATGAGCCCAAAATCTTGAACAAGGAGGATCCTGTCTGCAGGCTGGACAAGGCTTTCTCAAGTGCCGGATTAGAAATATGCCCTTCTACATCAATAAAAAAAACATAGTCCCACATCCCTCTGCGCGAAGGACGGGATTCAATCCGGGTCATACTGATATTACCCTCAACCAGTGGCGCCAGTAGTTGATATAATGAACCAGAGCGGTTATCCGTAGATAACAATAACGAGGTTTTATCATGGCCGCTGGGACCTACCTGCTGGCGACCGATAATCAAAAAGCGTGTAGTATTATCCGGCTCGTCCTCAATATTAGAGGCCAATAGCCCAAGCCCGTAAATTTCTGCAGCACTGTCACTGGCAATCGCAGCACTACCCGGCTCTGTCTTTGCCAAACTGGCAGCTTCAGCATTACTACTGACAGCCACTGTTTCCACGTCTGCTAAATGAGCACTCAGCCATTCACGACACTGACCGAGTGATTGTTGATGCGAATATATTTTTGTAATCGCCTGCAGATCATTCTCTTTAGACATCAAATGATGATGAATACGTAACTCAACCTCACCACAAATTTTCAGACTGGTTTGCATAAACCTGTCCAGAGTGTGACTGACGACACCTTCTGTAGAGTTTTCGACCGGGACAACGCCGTAATGGGCAGCACCTGATTCGACTTCACGAAACACCGCATCAATATCTGCTAGTGAAACGGTATCGACTGCATGTCCGAAATGTTTGAGCGCGGCCGCCTGTGTGAACGTTCCCTCCGGGCCCAGGAATGCTATTTTCAGCACCTCTTCCAGTGCCAGACATGTGGATATAATTTCGCGGAACAATCGAGCCATCTCTTCATTGCTCAATGGACCGGCATTACGTTCCTGCACTTTCCTGAGGATGGCGGCTTCCCTTTCCGGTCGATAAAAAATCGCCTTTTCACCTTCAGCCTGTTTAACTTCCGCGACTTCCTGCGCACAACGAGCACGCTCATTGATCAATTCCTGGATTTGAGCATCCACTGAATCGATGCGCTCACGTATTGCTGAAAGTTTTTCTTCATTACTCATGCGTGTATACCATGATCACTGTTATTACAGGGCGCGAACCGACAAGACACCTTCGATACCCTTGATCTCGTCAATGACTTCCGGCTGAATTTCCGATTCAACATCAACCAGAGTATAAGCCAGATCGCCTTTTGATTTATTGAGCATATCAATAATATTCAAACTAGCCTCTGCCAATGCCGTCGAAATCTGACCAAGCATATTCGGTGTATTGGTATTGGCAATCGACAATCGATAACCATTTGCACGTGGCATGTTGACCTCGGGAAAATTAACCGAGTTATGAATAGTACCGTCCTGTAAATAATCCCTGACCTGCTCTGCCACCATGACCGCACAGTTTTCCTCAGCTTCCTTGGTCGATGCACCCAGGTGCGGCAAGGTAATTACGCGCGGGTGATCCTTGAGAAGATTGCTGGGGAAATCGCAAATGTAAGCATAGGCCTTACCACTATCAAGGGCATCAACCATGGCAACATCATCAATAATACCATTGCGGGCAAAATTCAGGATGACGGCATTGTCTTTCATGATTTTAAGTCTGTCTTGATTGATCAGGTGCCGAGTCGCATCCACCAGCGGTACATGGAAAGTGACAAAGTCCGACTTCGACAGCAGGTCTTCAACACTGGATGCCTGCTGTACCTCAGATGACAATTGCCAGGCACCCTGCACGGTGATCTCCGGATCATAGCCAATCACTTTCATACCCAAGGCCAATGCCGCATTGGCAACGCGGATACCGATAGCACCGAGACCGATAACACCCAACGTGCGTCCCGGCAACTCAAAACCGACAAAATCTTTTTTACCCGCTTCGACATTGCGGTTAATCAATGCGTCTTCGCCTTCGAGTTCACGGGCAAAATTCCATGATTGACAGATGTTACGACAGGCCATCAACATACCGGCGATGACCAATTCCTTTACCGCATTGGAATTGGCACCCGGGGCGTTAAAGACCGGTATGCCACGCTCACTCATTTTATCTACAGGGATATTATTAACGCCCGCGCCCGCTCGCCCGACCGCTTTCAACGAATCCGGGATCTCCATATCATGCATCTTGAATGAGCGTAGTAATATGGCATCCGGGTGCTGGATCTCTGAGGCCACTTCATAGTTTTCACGTGGCAATTTTTCCAGGCCCTTGATGGCGATATTGTTCAGTGTCAGGACTTTGTACATAATCAGAATTTACTCTTCAATTTTAACTCAGATAATATTCAAGCATGCTGACTTTCAAATGCCTGCATGAAGTCAATCAATGCATCAACGCCTTGTTCGGGCATAGCATTATAGATACTCGCACGCATGCCGCCGACAGAACGATGACCTTTTAAGGTGACCAGGCCTGCTGCCGCAGCCTGCTGCAAAAAGACTTTATCGAGTTCGGCATCGGCCAGGGTGAAAGGAACGTTCATCCACGAGCGTGACTTGATTTCCACCGGATTAGCATAGAACGATGAGCCATCAATCGCAGCATATAATTTACTGGCCTTGCGCAGATTAATGTCTGCCATGGCCTGCAGTCCACCTTGTTGCAATAGTGAATCAAACACCAGTCCGGCCAGGTACATGGCATAGGTGGGCGGCGTATTATACATCGAGTCATTTTCGGCATGAATCGCATACTTGAACATGCTCGGCGTAAAATCCATAGCATCCGAAATCAAGTCTTCACGAATGATGACCAGGGTCAGGCCAGCAGGTCCAATATTCTTTTGTGCACCCGCATAGATCAGGCCAAAACGTGACACATCTATAGGACGCGACAGGATAGTCGACGACATGTCAGCGACCAGTGGCACATTGCCGCAATCCGGTATGTAGGGGAACTCAACGCCACCAATGGTCTCATTCGGCGTATAGTGCACGTAAGCGCCATCAGGATTTAATTGATAATCACCTTCTTCCGGTGTCGCACTGAAATTTCCGCTGTCACCACTCCAAACAACATTGACATCACAATAGCGCTTTGCCTCGGCGATGGCCTTTTTAGACCAGGCGCCGGTGTTGAAGTAATCCGCTTGTTTTTTACTGACAGCAAGATTCATCGGGATCATCGCAAACTGGCTACTGGCGCCGCCCTGCAAGAACAATACTTTATAATTATCCGGTATCGCCATCAACTGACGTAGATCCGACTCCGCCTTGGCCGCGATAGACATAAACTCTTTACCGCGATGACTCATCTCCATGACTGACATACCACTACCTTGCCAATCAAGCATCTCTTCTCTTGCTTTGACTAACACCTGTTCCGGTAATATCGCGGGACCCGCACTGAAATTATAAAGCCGTGACATCAATTACTCCTAAATTAAATCTATTCTTGTTTGCCAGAACCTTGATCATCAGTGCTCTGCTCGCCAGATTCTTCCGCGCCATTCTCTAGCGAAGCCACACGTTCAATACCAACCAGATTTTCACCCTCGCCCAAGGATATCAAACGCACACCCTGGGTATTTCTACCCATCACGGAAATTTCCTGCACCCGAGTCCTGACCAGCGTTCCGGCATTGCTGATCAACATGATCTCATCTTCTTCACAGACCTGGTCCGCACCAACCACTTCGCCGTTACGTTCGTTGACGGTTATGGCAATGACACCCTGGCCGCCACGGCCGTGCACCGGATAATCATCCACTGCAGTACGTTTACCATAGCCGTTAACAGTGGTCGCCAGAATCTCACCTTCGCCGACGATGATCAGCGCAATGACCGACTGCCCCTCTTGTAGTTTGATACCGCGAACGCCACAGGCCGTTCTGCCCATTGGACGCACATCTTTTTCATTAAAGCGGATCGATTTGCCGGCATTGCTCATCAGAATAACGTCTTGATCGCCATCGGTGACAGCGACGCCGACAAGATGATCATTATCACGCAGCTCAACTGCAATGATGCCGTTCGAACGTGGCCTTGAGAAATGTGACAACGGTGTTTTCTTCACTGTACCACTGGTGGTAGCCATGAAAATAAACTGCTCTTCACTGAACTCAGTCACGGGCAAGATGGCGGTGATGCGTTCATCTTCCTGCAAAGGCAATAAATTGACGATCGGCTTGCCTCTGGCCGTTCGACTTGCCTGAGGTAGTTCGTAGACCTTCAACCAATAGGCCTTGCCCAGACTGGAGAAACAAAGAATGGTGTCATGCGTGTTGGCAACAAACAGCTTGTCGATAAAATCCTCTTCCTTGACCTTGGTCGCCGCCTTACCCTTACCACCGCGCCGTTGCGCCGCATAGGCAGAGACCGGCTGTGATTTTGCATAACCCGCGTGAGACAAGGTAACGACAACATCTTCCGGGCTAATAAGGTCTTCCAGGTTCAGGTCCTGTTGCGTGGTGACAATTTCCGTTCGGCGATCATCACCATACTGCTCGATTATTTCCTCGAACTCCTCCTTGACCACGCGCTTGAGGCGATCCGGGTTACCGAGGATATCGAGCAGATCATCTATTTTTTCCAGTATTTCTTTATACTCATTGACGATCTTGTCCTGCTCAAGACCGGTCAGACGCTGCAATCGCAGCTCCAGAATAGCCTGGGCCTGGGCTTCGGATAGACGATAAGCACCTTCATGCAAGCCGAATTCTGCTGGCAATTCGTCCGGTCGTGAGGTCGATGCACCGGCACGCTCCAACATCCCCGAAACGATACCGGATTGCCATGACTTCGACATCAATCCCACTTTCGCCTCTGCCGGTCCGGCCGAGGCCTTGATCAGTGCAATGACCTCATCGATATTCGCCAGGGCAACGGCCAGGCCTTCCAACACATGGGCGCGCTCTCGTGCCTTACGTAATTCGAACATGGTCCGGCGTGTGACCACTTCGCGACGATGACGAATAAAGCATTCCAGTATCTGCTTCAGATTCAACAGCCGTGGCTGACCATCAACCAGGGCCACCATGTTAATACCAAATACCGTCTGCATTTGGGTATGCTGATAAAGGTTATTCAGTACCACCTCAGAGACTTCGCCGCGGCGCAGCTCGATGACCATGCGCATGCCATCTTTATCGGACTCGTCACGTAGTTCAGTGATGCCCTCAATCTTTTTATCCTTGACCAGCTCGGCAATCTTCTCCAGCAGGCGTGCCTTATTGACCTGGTATGGCAATTCAGTAACAACAATACGTTGGCGGTTATTGCCGTGCTCTTCGACTTCGCTTACTGCCCGCACCTGGATACGTCCACGTCCGGTTCGATAGGCCTCATGGATGCCGCGTGAGCCGTTGATGATGCCGGCAGTCGGGAAATCGGGGCCAGGGATGAATTCCATTAAGTCGGCAATGCTTAAATCCTGATTATCGGTAAATGCAATACAGGCCTTGATGACCTCGACCAGATTATGCGGCGGAATATTGGTGGCCATACCGACCGCAATACCAGCTGAACCATTGACCAGCAGGTTTGGAATACGCGATGGAAAGACCAGCGGTTCTTTTTCGGATTCATCGTAGTTAAGGATGAAGTCAACCGTTTCTTTGTCCAGGTCAGCAAGCAGCTCATGCGCAATGCGTGACATGCGCACTTCGGTATAACGCATCGCTGCAGGTGAATCACCATCGACCGAACCGAAGTTACCCTGACCATCAACCAGCATGTAACGCAGTGAAAATGGCTGCGCCATGCGCACAATCGTGTCATACACGGCCGTGTCGCCATGCGGATGGTATTTACCGATAACATCACCGACGATACGCGCGGATTTTTTATAGGGCTTGTTCCAGTCATTTCCCAACACGTTCATCGCATACAGAACACGTCGGTGTACCGGCTTCAGTCCATCGCGGACATCGGGCAAGGCACGCCCGACAATGACGCTCATGGCATAATCCAGGTAGGATTGTTTCATCTCGTCTTCGAGATTGACGGACAGGACTTCTTTGGCGAATTCAGCCATAATTATTCTTCAATCTTCCATTTCTAATCATTAATTATCCCGACTTGCGGTAAATTCCACAGAATCAGGCGACATATCACACAAATGATACCATAAGCATTCACCTACTTCATTATAAATAAAAGCTCTTAAATCGGCTCTGAGGGGCTCTGGCGGGAAATTATCAAAATCAGCAACTCTAAATTCAGGCTGGCAAAATGGCCTAATTAACCATCATATTATTAAGTAATATACTGGAGAGAAAAGACCTAGGAAGACATCATTTGCGCTATTTTCACACTGTCGGGCTGCATGACCACGCCCTTCTCGGTGACGATGGCATCGATCAACTCAGCCGGGGTCACATCAAACACCGGGTTCCAGGCCGAGCTTCCCTCGGCGGCGAAACGCTGATGGTTACATTCCAGCAATTCTGTTGCGCTGCGGGTTTCGATAGGAATATGTGCACCCTGGGCAATACTCATATCAACGGTTGTTGTTGGCGCCACGACCATAAATTTGACCTGGTGATAGCGCGCGCTTATGGCCGTAGAATAGGTGCCTATTTTATTGGCAACATCGCCGTTAGCGGCAATCCTGTCTGCACCAACGATGACCCAACTGATTTGACCCTGGCGCATCAAGTAGGCCGCCGCAGAATCAGCAATCAAGGATACCGGAATCCGGTCCTGGACCAATTCCCATGCGGTCAGTCGCGATCCCTGCAACCAGGGCCGAGTCTCATCGGCATAGACGCCTTCTATGCGACCGGCCTGGTAGGCGCTGCGGATCACACCCAGGGCTGTACCATAGCCACCCGTTGCTAGCGAACCGGTATTGCAGTGAGTCAGGACATGCGTGCCGCTATCAATCAAAGCTGAGCCAAGTCGGCCCATGGTTTGGTTGGCATCAATATCCTGCTGATGGATTAGTTGGGCATGTTGTAAGAGTTGTGGAACCGGGTCGCCGGCGCCGAGGTTCGCGAACTGCTGGCGCATTTCGGCAATGGCCCAGCCCAGGTTAACCGCAGTCGGCCGGGCTTCGGACAATCGCTGCAGATCATCTTCAATATGTTGTTGCCATTGATCTCCGTATTGACGGTAACGTTCCCTGACCGCCAGGACTACGGCGAAGGCGCTGGTGATACCAATGGCTGGGGCGCCTCGCACGACCATGTCGCGAATCGCCTCGATGGCATCGGCTACCTGTGTGCAGACGATAGTCTCCTCGCGTAAAGGAAGGCAACGCTGATCTATCAAGACCAGATTGTCATCTTGCCAGCGAATGGCACGTATCGTATCGAAGGTATTCAAGGCAAAAAACTTGTAACGTAGGGCTTACATTGTTGAGTTTAATTCATCGTTGCCGGTATCCCGCTTTTCCAGCCGGTAACCATGCTGATAGATAGCACCCAATTTCCAACCCTTATCCTTATTCAATTCTAATTTGCTGCGTATGCGACTGATATGCGTATCGACTGTGCGCGTATTGATATCCGCGGTCTTACCCCAGATCGTCTCCAATAAATATCCACGAGACATGATTCTACCCAAATTACGAAACATGAAATAGGCCAGGTCGAATTCCTTATGCGTCATCTCCACAGGCGTGCCATTTAAATTGACCGTTTTACTGCCTGGGTCAAATACGTAACGATCAACTTCCAGCATTTTACCCGATGCGCTGGATGAGGCCCCTCTTCGTGACAGTGCAGCAACACGGGCCAGCAACTCACGCTCCCTGACCGGTTTGACCATGTAGTCATCGGCACCACAGTTGAGGCCATGGACGATGTCTTCTTCGCTATCGCGAACCGTCAAGAACAATACTGGCACATACCAGTCCAGCTCACTGCGCATCCACTTGACGACTTCGTCACCACCGATATCCGGCAATACCCAGTCAAGCACGACCAGGTCATAGCTTTCCTTATTGATACTACGCATAAAATCACGGGCATTGGCGAAGTGTTTACAGGTATAACCGGCCTCCTGCAAATGTAACATGATGACTACCGCCTGATCCGTATCGTCTTCAACTAATGCAATGCGCAAATTATTCCCCTTAATTCCCGAGAGCTCAGTCTCAAAATAAAACAACATGTTGAATTGTAAAAATATGTTAACAATAGCAATTGTTGGGGCTATTGCCAAGTACAGCGCAGGGTTATTTAAACAATGACGGCGCAGGTCATATCGATTATGATGAGACTATTAAGCCATTCAATTCACTTAAGAAAATGACGAACCTACAAACAATAGACACGATTATCGAGGCCGGCTGGATTATCCCGGTGGAACCGGCCAATAGCCTATTCAGCGACGCTGCCATCGCCATCGACAACGGCCGCATTGTCGACATTTTGCCGCAAGCGGATTTGCACGATCGCTATCAGGCCGACAGCCATCACCGTCTCCCTGATCATGTCCTGATGCCCGGTTTTGTCAACGCCCATACGCATGCCGCCATGGGCCTGATGCGGGGATTGGCGGATGACCTGTCATTGATGCAGTGGTTACAGGACTACATCTGGCCGGCGGAAAGCCAGCATGTCAGTGAAGAATTTGTCCGTGACGGCACGCAACTGGCGATCGCCGAGATGATCCGTAGCGGCACCACCTGTTTTAATGATATGTACTTTTTCCCGGAAATTACCGCCAAGGTCGCCATGGATACCGGCATGCGTGCCAGCGTTGGCATGATCGTGCTTGAGTTTCCGACTGTGTGGGCGGCGACAGCAGATGAATATATTAACAAGGGCCTTGAAATCAATGACCGCTTCCGCGATGAGGCGCTAATCTCCACCGCCTTTGCTCCGCATGCACCCTACACCGTCTCGGACGCATCCTTGCAACACATCCAACTACTGGTGAATGAACTGGATATCCCGATCCATATTCATCTGCATGAAACCGCTGATGAAATCAGCCAGAGTCTGAAAGAACACAACATGCGCCCCATCCAACGGCTCAAACAATTGGGCCTGCTATCGCCAAACCTGTTGGCAGTACACATGACTCAATTGCAAGCAGATGAAATCGATATGATTGCCGAATATGGCGTGCATGTTGTCCATTGCCCTGAATCCAATCTCAAACTGGCCAGTGGTTTCTGTCCTGTTGATCAACTGGTTCAGGCCGGCGTTAATGTCGCGCTGGGCACCGATGGCGCGGCCAGTAACAACGACCTCGATATGGGCGCTGAAATGCGCACCGCCGCCTTGTTGGCGAAAGCTGTCGCTAACGATGCCAGCAGCCTTGCAGCGATGCAGGCCATTGAGATGGCCACTTTGCGTGGCGCGCGCGCCCTTGGTCTGGACCAGGAAACCGGTAGTCTGCTGGCCGGTAAATCGGCTGACATCATAGCCATCAACCTCAACAGCATCGAAACTCAACCACTCTACCACCCTGAATCACATGTGGTATACGCGAGCAGTCGTGATAAAATCACCGATGTCTGGATTAATGGCCAACACTTGTTAAACCAACGCCAATTAACGCGCATGGATCAACACGAAATTTTGACAAAAGCACAGTCCTGGCAACAGAAAATAAGGAAGACATGACAACACAATTTGACAATCTGGATCCCCAGGAAATAAGCAAATTCGAAGAATTGGCATCGCGTTGGTGGGACCCGAACAGCGAATTCAAACCGCTACATGACATCAATCCACTGCGCCTCGACTATATCGATCAACGCGCCGGCCTCAAACAAAAACAGGTCATCGATGTCGGTTGTGGTGGTGGCATCCTCACCGAGAGCATGGCCGCCAGAGAGGCGCTGGTGACCGGTATTGACATGGGTGCAGCACCACTGAGTGTCGCCCGCCTACATTTATTGGAATCTGGTCTGAACGTCGATTACCGCCAGATCACGGCCGAGCAAATGGCCAGTGAACAGGCTGGCAGTTATGATGTCGTCACCTGTATGGAAATGCTGGAACATGTACCCGACCCGGCCTCGGTCATACAGGCCTGCCATGATTTGCTGAAACCGGGAGGACATGCGTTCTTTTCAACCATCAACCGAAATCCCAAGTCCTACCTGTTCGCCATTGTTGGTGCTGAATACCTGCTGCGCATGTTACCCAGAGGGACGCATGATTTCCGCAAGTTCATCCGTCCATCCGAATTACACCAGTGGGCGAGACAGGCCGATCTTGTCGTCGAGGACATCAGCGGCATGAGCTACAACCCTTTCACGCGCATCTATAGCCTGGGTAAGGATATCGATGTCAATTATCTGATGCATACCAGAAAGCCCGCAGCACAGTCAGACACGGCAACATGATACGTACCATCCTGTTCGACCTGGACGGTACCCTGCTTGATACTGCCCCCGACCTCGCTTATGCACTCAACCAGCTCAGGGAAGAACAATCACTGACAAGCTTACCCTACGAGCAGATTCGCCCGGTAGTATCACATGGTGGCCGCGCGCTGATAAAACTTGGTTTTAATCTCACTGAAACCGATGAAGGCTACATGGCACTACGCACTCGTCTTTTGGATATATATAAAGACAATATCGCCAGAAAATCCTGTTTATTTCCCGGCATGCAGGCAGTGCTTGAGTATATCGAGTCGCATCAAATGCGCTGGGGTATTGTCACCAACAAACCTGCCTGGTTGACCGAACCCTTACTCAAGGAATTAAAATTGATGGATCGATCCGCCTGTGTGGTTAGTGGTGACACGACCAACAACAGTAAGCCACACCCGGAGCCCATGCTGCATGCCTGTCAATTAACGAATAGTCAGGTTGCAGAGTGTCTGTATGTGGGCGATGCCGAACGGGATATCGAGGCCGGCAAGGCAGCCGGCATGCCAACCCTGGCCGCTTTATATGGCTATATCCAGGATGGTGATGACATCCAGCGCTGGGGTGCAGACGCCATTATTGCAAAACCGGAAGACATCATCAGCTGGCTACAAGCACAGCAATAAAGCGAATACACGCTGCCACCGTGAGCGATAATACGTTATTATCCAGATACTATGAACGCTAAAGCAGACATTATCTATTTCCTGGTGTATTACCAGTTTGAGATTTACCTGATCATGATTATCGGCATCGCTATAGCCGCAGGCTGGTTTCTGGCGACGCAAAAATTCCAGAAAATCATCCACGCCATGCAATCCGACAAGGAGCGCCTGGAACTGTCTCTGGAAATGGAACAGAAACTGGCACTGCAACGACGCCAGGAACATGAAAAAGCGCAATACGAAATGACGCAAACCTTTAGCGCATTATCGAGCGTCGCCTTACAAAATAATAATGACTCTTTCCTGAAGTTGGCTCAGGAAAAGTTGACCCAATTCCAGATCCATGCACAAAAGGACCTTGAGCTAAGAGAACAATCCGTTGAAAACCTGGTTAAACCGATCAAGCAGGCACTCGATAAAACCGAGCAGCAAATCAGGCTGATGGAAAATGAACGCAAGCAGGCCTATGGCTCACTGACGCGACATCTGGAAAGCATGACGCAATCACAGCAACAACTACAAAACGAGACACGCAACCTGGTTCAGGCCCTGAGACGACCAGAAGTACGCGGACAATGGGGTGAAATCACCCTCAAACGCTTGGCAGAACTGGCCGGCATGGTCGAGCACTGTGATTTCTATGAACAGGAACATACACAAACAAGCGACGGTGCGATCAGACCCGATATGATCGTGCGCATGCCTGCCGGGCGTGAAATCGTCGTCGACGTAAAAACACCACTGGATGCCTATATCAGCGCGGTAGAAGCCAAGGACGACGAACAACGCAATAAGGAGCTACAACGTCACCTGAAAAATGTGCGCGGCAGAATACGCGAACTGGCCAGTAAATCCTACTGGAGTCAGTTTAAACATTCACCTGATTTCGTTGTTCTGTTCATCCCCGGCGACCAGTTTCTGAGTGCCGCACTTGAGCAGGATCACAACTTGCTGGAAGAGGCCCTGAAGCAAAAGATCATCCTCGCCACCCCTACCAGTCTGGTTGCACTACTACGGGCTATCGCCTATGGCTGGCGACATGAGGCATTGACCGAGAATGCCGATGTCATTCGCGAATTAGGTGAAGACCTGTACAAACGTCTGGCAACCTTTGGCGATCATTTAACCCGCCTGGGGAAAAATCTGGGCAGCAGCGTCGAATCTTTCAATAAAACCGTCGGCTCATTGGAAAGGCAAGTCATCCCGGGCGCGCGCAAACTACATGAACTTGGCATCGAATCCAATAAAAAACTGGATACACCAGAACCCCTCGATAGATCAGTACGTTCGCTGAATAAAGAATAATTCGGCACATGACTACTTATAAGGTTGAACAGGCATATCGTTATTGCCAGAACATCGTCAAGCAGCATTATGAGAATTTTCCGGTAGCCTCAATTCTGTTACCGCGGGCCTTGCGCAAGCCAGTCAGTGCTATCTATGCGTTTTCACGGATGGCCGATGATATTGCTGATGAGGGCGAACTGCATGCCGAACAACGTCGACAATTGTTGCAACAGGCAAAAGCACACCTGATAGAGGCGGCCGCTGACCAACCTGTCGCTGAACCCGTTTATATCGCGCTGGCCGATACCCTGCACAAGACGCCGAGTCTGCTAGAACCGCTATTAAACCTGTTAATCGCCTTCAATATGGATATCGATAAACAACGTTATGCCGATTTTGGTGAAGTGATGGAATATTGTCGACACTCAGCTAACCCGATCGGCCGCATGCTACTTATCCTGTATGCGCAAGACAGCACCAAGAATATTGCCCATGCAGATGCCATTTGCAGTGCCTTGCAAATTATTAATTTCCTACAAGACATTTGCACTGACTACCAGGACAGGCAACGTATCTATATGCCGGCAGATGAATTACAGCGTTTCGACCTGCGCGAACAGGATCTGGACTGCCAACACACAGTGCCGGGGCTTCCCGCGTTTATGGATTTCCAGATACAACGGGCATTCAGATTACTACAATCTGGGGCGCCACTGGGGATAAAGTTGAAAGGTCGGCCAGGACTGGAACTACGCATGATGATCCTCGGGGGCTGGAAAGTATTACAAAAATTACATCAGAACCGCGGTGACCTGTCTATTCCAAGCCGGTTGACTAAACGCGACTGGCTTTGGATCGCCACGCACGCGCTTTCGAGCAAATTTGCGGTATACTTGAAAAAACTCACGCACTAACAATATAAATTATGAACCCCGAACAATATTGCCAGCAAAAGGCCGCCAGCAGTGGCTCCAGCTTCTATTATAGCTTCCTTTTTTTGCCTGCAGAAAAACGCAAGGCCATCACAGCGCTGTATGCCTTTTGCCGTGAAGTGGATGATATTGTCGATGACTGTGTCGATCCGGGTATTGCGGAAACCAAGCTCAATTGGTGGCGTGAGGAAATCAACGCGCTTTATCAGGGCGAAGCGAAACACCCAGTCACCCAGGCGTTGCATCAATCCATGCAACACTTCGACCTGCACCGGGAGTACCTGGAGGAAATCATTGACGGTATGCAAATGGATCTGCATATCAACCGCTATAAAAGCTTTAAAGACTTGCAGCTATACTGTCACCGCGTCGCTGGCGTGGTCGGATTACTGGCCGTGGAAATATTCGGCTATAAGGAACGCGACACCCTGAAGTTTGCTGAAGGCCTTGGCCTGGCCTTACAGTTGACCAATATCATCCGCGATGTCAGAGAAGATGCCAGTCGCGACAGGATCTATATCCCGTTGGATGAGCTGCAACGATTCAATGTCAAGGAAAGTGACCTGCAGCTGCCGACGACGACCGAACCGGTGCGAGCATTGCTTGAGTTCCAGACCCAGCGTGCACAACAATACTATCACACTGCCCTGTCCAGCCTGGCTGCAAGCGACCGTTACAACCAGGTCAGCTCACTGATCATGGCCGCCATCTACCAGGCGCTACTCACCGAGATTACTAAAGATAAATACCAGGTCCTGGAACACCGCATCAAACTCACGCCGGTACGTAAACTATGGATTGCCTGGAAAACCTATCGAATTGAAAAAAAGATGCGAAAAAAGTGACTGGCAGTAGCAATGTCACCATTATCGGTGCTGGCTGGGCCGGACTGGCTAGCGCAGTGGCCCTCGCTGCCAAAGGTTACAAGATTGAATTATTTGAAGCCTCAGCACAAGCGGGTGGACGCGCACGTCTTATCAACAATGGCGACATGGACCTCGATAACGGCCAACATATCCTGCTCGGCGCCTACCATGAGTTGCTTGGGCTACTGTCACTACTGGATCTGGATGAGGCAGAACTATTTACGCGCTCGCGTCTGCATCTGAACATGCACTGTCTACAGGGCCCGGGCCTGCAACTGAGCGTACCCAAATTGACCAGCCCTCTGCATATGCTGACTGCCCTGCTTGGCGCCAAAGGTATTTCACTGCGAGAAAAATGGTGCATCATACGCTGTTGGTCCGCCATGATGCGTTCAGGCTTTCGCATAAAGCGCGATCAGTCCGTTGCAGATTATCTGCAACAGCAAAGCCCACGCCTGATCAAACTATTCTGGCGACCTATCTGTATTGCGGCCCTGAACACCGACATAGACAAGGCCTCGATGCAGGTCTTCATGAATGTATTAAACAGAAGCTTTACCGGATCACGCAGCAATAGCGATGTTTTACTGCCCAGGACCTGTCTGCATAAAGTATTACCGCAGCCTGCACTCGACTATATTCAACGACAAGGCGGTATTGTTCGAACCTCAGAACGCTTAGTTAAAATCAATATTGGCGCAACTGGAGTCACCGATATAGAAACCTCCAAGGGTAACTATCCTGTCAGCCAACTTGTGCTGGCGACCCCGTTCGAGCAATGCGCGCGGCTACTCGCTATACACGATCAGTTCTCCAGTATCGCCAAATCCCTGACAGCGATGAAACATCAACCCATCACCACCGTGTATATGCAATTCCCAGAGCACATACAACTTGACGGAAACATGCAGGGACTCTGCGATGGCATCAGCCAGTGGTTTATTGATCGTCGCAGCTGTGGCCAGGCAGGGCTAATCGCAGCCGTCATCAGTGCTGAGGGCGCGCATATGCAGATGGATAAGCAAGCCTTGGTCGAGGCAGTTATTGCCGAGACCCGTACCCTATTCCCCACATGGCCCGCGGTCATCAGTGCTTATATCACCCGGGAAAAAACGGCGACTTTCGCATGCACACCAGAAAGCACCCCATTACGACCGAAACCAGGTCATATCGGCGATAATATTTGGCTGGCGGGAGATTATGTCGACACTGGCTTGCCGGCAACACTCGAAGGCGCAGTATCAAGTGGGTTACAATGTGCCCGACAACTGACTGAGCACTCAGCGAACACTATATTATAGATAAAGGACATGACATGCCTCATTACCAAGCACCCGGCAAGCTTCTAGACCAACGCATCATCCTGATTACCGGTGCTGGCGATGGTCTCGGCAGAACCCTGGCGCTGACATACGCAGAATACGGCGCGACTACGGTTTTACTCGATAAGCATGTCGCCAACCTCGAATCTCTGTATGACGAGATAGTCAGCAAGGCATATCCACAGCCGGCGCTATACCCCCTGGACCTTGAAGGGGCATCGGCCGATGATTATGAAACCATGGTCGAATCAATTGACCGTGAGTTCGGACGGCTTGATGGACTGGTGCATAATGCCGCCGTGATGGGACCGATCACACCGATGCAGTTGTATGATCCGCAGACCTGGTATCGGGTCATGCAGGTCAACCTGAATGCCCCCTTCCTGCTTAACCAGTCCTGCATACCCTTGCTGAATCAGTCGGAGGATGCGCGCATCCTGTTCGTATCGGATGCCTGTGGTCGTCAGGGAAGCGCCTATTGGGGTGCCTACGGTGCCTCCAAGGCCGCTCAGGAGAATATGATGCAGACCCTTGCGGATGAGTTGGAATCCACCACGCATATCAAAGCCAACAGTATTGACCCGGGTAATATCCGCACAAGAATGCGCGCCGCAGCTTATCCCGGTGAGAACCCGGAGTCAGTCAGCGCACCAGAAGTCGTTATGCCTGGTTTCCTTTATTTAATCGGGCCTGACAGCCACTCCTATAACGGCCAGTCTTTTATGGCGGAAGATTTTCTTTGAAGGTTAACATTGGATTTTAAAGCTACGAGCACAAGCCCACAAAGGAAGCACGCGCTTACCTCATCAACTCGACCTTGATACCTTTGCTTATCATATCCTTATTAACATCCTGTAGATAGCGTTGAAAGTTGGGCTGCGTTTTATACTTCCCGCTAGTGACGTAATTCATAGAGCCGGCAATATGAAAGGTTCTTAGATAGGCCTCTGTACGAAAAACCTCTTTACCGGCAGTATCAAAATAAACAAGGCTGGGTGCATACTGGATATTCAGTTTTTTTGCCCAATCTGAAATTCTCATTGCCTGGCCATCCGGCGTAACCACAAAACCTTTCGAATGCTGGCCCAAGACAGCAACATCTAACCCCTTGATAGCCTCCTTGGACTCGGGCTTTTGTAAGATATCAAGATGTAACTCATCACAGAGTTTACTTCCAGGCTGTTCAAATATAACCAACAGAGGACGCTTGTTAGCCTGAAGAGTTTGTTGGAGATTATACGGAGGCTGCAAATAGCTTGGATCAATATGCAACTTACCGGTTGTGGGCGTCGCAGTTTTGGCTCGATAATATTCCGAAAATTTCATTTTAGCTTCCATGCCTGCAGCAACATAGTCAAGTACTGCATTGAATTTTTCCGGGAAATAGTAGCCGTTCAGACGTAGGGCCACTTGACCTTTTTCATCCAGAAATAACATCGTTGGCGTATACATCACCTTCATTGCGGCAGCAAAATCCTTTTCGATGGTTTCCTTACCTTGGAGATCGATCACTTCCTTATCACCCCACATGTTGAGTGCAATCATGTCGAAATTCTTTTTCGCCTTATCTGCTATTTCCTTGTTACCGAAATTATCGACGATCAATTTCTCACAATACGGACAACCATCCTGGTAGAAATACAGGATCAGCCGTTTGCCTGCTGCGCTGGCCTCGGCGACATCGTCCTGTAATTCCAATAATGATAATTTGAACCAGGCCGGCTTCTCAATATAGCCAGGATTGACCATACCCGCGTCGAGTTTTTGCTGTTCTGTGGCCGCATACACACTGGCGCAAAGCGCATACAACATGACGCAAATGGAACTAAAGAGCACTTTTTTCATGTTTGTTTCCTGACGATACACTAACTGTTTGACTTACGATTAAAGCAATAAGTTGCCGCTTTTACCATCCTAAAACCGTCAAAATGCCGTCACAATGTTGACGCAAGCCAGGTGCTAGCTCATTATCTTATTGTTTTTATTAGTTATATGTAATTTATAAAAAAGCGGCACGATATTAGCATAGGTATAACTAACAGTTGTACAGAGGATTTATCCAATGGCATTAAATACGAGTATCGATGCGGGCAATACCAGGGTATTAACAAAAGGCGTCAAGACTATGGGCACCCATATAAAAGCAGATAAGGCATTTTCATTAAAGGTCGAGGCCGTACGTGCTCTTGAGCTGTCCAATCGCTTGCATAGTACCTTAAACCTGGATGAACTGTTTGCCATTTTCCAGCAGGAAACACGGACATACATTGACTATGACAGCATCAGCTACTCACATCCCGAAGATATCTATACGTACAATTTTGGCCAGAAAAAACACCACAGCTGTCAGTATCGACTATTAATAGGTGGTCAGAATCTCGGTGAGCTGGTCTTCAGCCGACGCCGAAAATTCTCCGAGTCGGAAACAATCACACTGGAATATACGTTATCCAGCCTATTAAACCCGCTGCATAATGGCTTGATGTATCATCAGGCAATAACCACATCGATGATTGATCCACTGACAGGCGTAAAAAATCGTTCGACATTTGATTCCAGTATCAATCGTGAAATAGCACTGGCACAGCGCCATGAAAGTCCATTTGCACTGATTATTCTTGATATCGATAAGTTCAAAGGTATCAATGATGAATTCGGTCATCTGTTCGGTGACTGTGTATTACGCGATGTTGCCCAGACCATCAAGCTTCAGGTCCGCGATTCGGATATGGTGTTCCGCTATGGTGGCGAGGAATTCGCAATCCTGCTAAGCAATACCTGTGAAAAAGGCGCACAGCAACTGGCTGAACGAATCCGCCAGGCGATAGCCAAACTCGAATGCAGCTATAATGGTAATACAACGAATATCACAGTCAGTCAGGGTATTGCCTGCCTACATGCTGATGATAAGGAACTTGATCTGTTCGAACGTGCAGACAAGGCATTATACACTGCAAAAAATAACGGCCGTAATTGCACGATAATGTCAGACTAAGTTATTCCGCTCAGCATTATCCCCGCCGGGGTATTTACAATCACGTAGTATCCACTACATTATCAGGTATGCATACAAAACAGGGGACTTCGGATGATTTCCGGTCTACTTCTGGACCTGAGTGGTGTACTCTATATAGACGACCAGGCTATCCCAGGCGCTAGCGACTCCCTGTCGCGCTTACAAAACTCTGGACTAGCCATACGTTATGTCACCAATACCACACGAAAACCTGCAAACAAGATCCATCAGCAACTACTTGAACTAGGTTTCATTATTAATCGTGATGACCTGTTTACAGCTCCCATGGCGGCACATGCTTATCTGAAAACGAACGGTCTATCGCCCTTTAAGTTAATCCATCCGGACTTACTCGAAGAATTCGCCGATTTTAACAACACCCAATACAATGCCGTCCTCATAGGCGATGCAGATCAAGGATTCACCTACGATAATATCAATAACGCCTTTCGCCTATTGATTGAGGGTGCACCCTTAATTGCCATGGGCAAGAATCGTTATTTCATGCAACAGGACGGCCTTAGTATCGATGCCGGTGCATTTGTCACCGCGCTTGAGTACGCCGCTGACGTTGAAGCCATTATTACCGGCAAGCCGGATTGTGAATTCTATCGGCATGCGGTCCATAGCATGTCCACCAGCGTCAAAAGCACTGTTATGATTGGCGATGATGTCGACGCCGATATCAATGGTGCCATTAGCGCCGGAATGACGGCTATCCTGGTCAAAACCGGTAAATATCGCGATGGTGATGAAGACCGTATCACCGATCCAGGTATAGTCTGTGCACAGGATTTCAACGAGGCCGTTGACTGGATTCTGGACAATAAGGACATTCCGCTATAACACTGGTGCTGGCGGCATCTTTTCTGCGCTCAGTATATACGCTAAAATAGCCGTCATGATAATCCCCCAGAGCCGTAACGGGCCTCTGCTGACTAAACAGGTACTACTATGAGCAATATAATGGCCGTTCTATTGAACGGGGTCGCACAGCTGGAATACGATCGCGACAAGCTACTTCCTGACCACCAGGCGCTATACCTGGATAAAATGGATGCAAAAATGGAAGAAGGCATCATGATAGGTGACTCACTGATAAAAAACCCGGATGCCAATCAACGCGCACAATTTGTTGCGGCCAATCTGGTACATGCAATAAAAAATGATCAGGAATCCGTGGCCGCCTCGATGTGCACCTATCTGGCCGACCGCTTACCGGAACTAAAACAGGTTCGTATTGAAGATGTCGATGAAGAAGTGACTATCAATCTCGTCTTTGATGAAGATTACAAGAAACAGGTTGCCGTGCAGTTCACGCATTAATCGAATCAGTCAAAGACAAAGTCTAGCCCCACCTGTTCGCCACTCTCATGTGCCTGAATTTCTTTCAGGCTGACATAACGACTGGATAAATATGTACTGGTCGATGCAACCAGCGCTTGCTCTTTTGCCAATAAGCCACGCACGAGCTTAATCGCCACATAGTGCAGGCGCTCTTGTGCATTTGGGTTGGCGATAAATTCGCCTGCCATCGAAATACCAGCATCCATATCGGCATCCATTTTATCGAGAAACAAACGTTGATGACCTGGAATTCGCTTCTTGCGATCATATTGCAGTAGCAATTCGTCATTCAGATAAACCGACAGTAGCTCGCTTAAGTCATTTGTCTGTTGCGGCGACATTCATTCGTCCTGCTCTTTAATAATTTGTGAAATCAAATCCAGCATGGGATCAACATGATTATAATCTAGCGGTATTTGCCAATAAGAGCCACTCACGTTAAGCACCAGTGCAGGAAAACTATCAACACCAAGCCGCCGACATTGCTCGATCTCTTCATGCAACTGCTGCCGAGTCTGTTCTGCATTGATGTCGTCTGCAAACTGGGCAACATCGAGACCGAGCTCTTTTGCCAACGCGATCAGAAGTTGTTGCTCAGATGGGTTTCTGGCCTCGGTATAATAGGCCGTTTGTATCTTAGTGGTCATCAAATCGGCATATTGCTGACCTTGATGCCGCGCTGCGATCACAGCACGGCAAGCAGCGTAGGTCGATCGGCGCGGTCGGCATTTTGTCCAGAAATCAATATTAAAGCGACTTCCAGGCACGCGCTTCTGGATCGTTTTCCAGGTGTTTTGCAAGTAGTGCTGCATATCTGCTGCCATGGGTTCCTCGGTATCGGGTGCCAGCCCACCAAGCAAGGTTTTTATGGCTACTTCATCGGAAAGTGCGCTGCATAATTGGCTGTATACGTCTTTAAAGGCCCAGCACCAACTGCACATCGGGTCATGGCAATAATAAAGGACGGTACTCATGCTATATTGATTGTGTTGCCGGCAAATTCTACCACCTGTCCTGCCCTTATTTTTTTTCGTTTACGCAATTCAATCTGCCCATCGACGCGCACTTCTCCAGCGGCGATTAACTGCTTGGCCATACCACCGCTGTGGCAAACACCCGTGACCTTTAGCAGATTATTCAGCTCTATATATTCCGATCCCTGTAATAAAAATTGCACGCTCCGTCTCCGTTAAAGTTCAATGACGTGGTAACACACTTGCAGGGAATGACTTTCTCCCGGCGCTAGCTGTAAACTGTTAGCAGCAGCGTTGGCACTTTCGACACACAACATCTTTGTGTACGCTTGCTCACCCATATCGCTCATCGCTGCGGATTTTGCTGCCCAAGGATTCCAAACCACTGTTGAATGACTGCCCGATTTCGACACCACAATCTGCCTGTTTAAACCAGTATCATTAATTACACAAACATCAGTGGTATCACTATAGATCCTGTCCACTTCAGTATCGATACGTAGTGGACCTGTCTGAATTTTTTCATTAAAGCCATCGACTTTATCGAGGTATGAACATTGATCGAGACCGTCAACACTGACCTTATTAATGTCACTAACCTGAAAATAGGTATGCAATGCCTCGCTGATGACCATGGCCTGTTTATCCCTATTATGCGTCGTCAGTGACATCTCAAGTGCGGCGCCGATATGCATCTGCAAACTGAGCGTGAATGCATAGGGCCATAAGGGCGTTACATCCTTATTGCCTTCTAGTGTGAGTAGCAAGTCGGTTGAACCATCCTCATGCGAGTTTACTTCAGCCAGATCCCACTCTTGTGTGCGTGCAAACCCATGCGCAGGCATGTTCGGGTCATCTTTGTGAGCACCAAACCAGGGCCAACAAACCGGTACTCCCCCACGGATGGACTTTTGCTGTTGGTACACGGCCTGCTCAGATAGCCATATGACCGGAGTAGAGCCCAGCGGCCTCCACGACAACAATTGCGCACCCTGCAGACAAACTGTGGCATGCGCATATTGGTTTTGTATGTCCAATAATATCAGGCCATCGCCTTGCTGCCGGAATTCCAGTGAACCTTTACTTGAGAATTTTTTTGTTAATGATTTTATGTCCATTGACCCTACTCATGCTTGTTTACATTCACCCGAATTCGTACCCGTCAAGCTGCTGTGCATAATTACAATGATGTTGTAATGTACAGTGCATGCATATCGGCTTCTTCCTGCAAGATTCTTTTGCATGCCAGACAATCAAGGCATGAAACTCGTTTAAATCGACAACGCTGTCCTGCATAACTTGCTCCACCTGATGCCGTAAGACCTCATAGGATTCATGCCCACTGGCAAGGCCCGCGCGAGTGAACAGGCGTCGGGTGTAGGCATCGATGACAAATACCGGACGGTCGAAGGCATACAACAATATATCATCTGCGGTTTCCGGACCAATGCCGTGTACCGACAACAAATCTTTGCGTAGATTATCCGTGCTTATTTTACTGAGTGTGTCATAGGAACCTTGCTGTAGATACCAGTAGCAAAAAGACTGCAGGCGCTTGGCCTTGATATTAAAATAACCTGAGGGCTTTATCATATCAGCCAACTGCGCTTGCGGCATGGCACTGATTGCCTGCGGATTTAGTGCGTTATTTTTTCTCAGATTGAAAATGGCCTTAACCACATTGGACCAGGCCGTGTTTTGGGTCAGGATAGCGCCCACCATCACTTCGAAAGGCGTATCAGCGGGCCACCAATCCTGCTTGCCATAGGCCTTCATCAACAGACTGAACAATTTACGTTCTTGCCCTGCTTGCATCATTCAGGAACGTGAAGGACGTGGTCTTTTTTTATACGGTGATTTCTTTTTCCTAAGGCCAGGGTATTTGGATACTGGTTTTTGCTTGTCACGGCTTTGCATCTCTGGCTTTAGACCTGTCAGGTCCAACAATTCCTTGATCTGTGACTGTTCCAGCTCATACCATTTACCCAATTTCAATGAACGCGGCAGTATGATCGAACCATAGCGTACACGCTTTAAGCGACTGACCTTGATGCCCTGGGATTCCCATAAACGCCGCACTTCACGGTAACGCCCCTGATGCAAAATGACATGGTACCAGTGATTCGCGCCAGTGCCTCCCGCATCTCTGATTTGATCAAATTTCAGTACTCCGTCTTCAGCTTCAACGCCCTTAAGCATATTGTCGAGAGCCTCAGGGGGCACCTCGCCCAACACACGTGCTGCATATTCCCGCTCTATTTCAAACGATGGATGCATGAGTCGATTGGCCAGCTCGCCATCGGTCGTGAATAACATCAAGCCGCAAGTATTCAGATCCAATCGCCCAATAGCGATCCATCGACCATTCTCTAGCTTGGGTAAGTGATCAAAAACGGAGTCTTTATGCTCGGGATCATCTCGACTGCAGATTTCCCCTTCGTTTTTGTAATAGGCAATAACCCGGCGTTTTACCTGTGCGAGCCTGGACAGGTCAACCGATTTTCCATTCAGGTAAACACGATCGCCTTTGCTGATACGGTCGCCGAGCTGGGCCGTCTGTTTATTGATGGTGATTTTACCTGCACGTATCCATGCTTCTATCTGCCGTCTTGAACCCATGCCGAGACGAGACAGCACCTTTTGAATACGTTCGGACATATCGGCAATCAGGCTTCGGCTTCGATGCCTGGCTCATTTTTTTCTGCCGCAAGATTATCGTCGATGAGCTCTGGGGTATCCTCAAGCTCCGACTGCGGGTCCTCCGTTTCGCTTTCCTTATCGCTGTCACTGCCAGCAGTCGGCAGGCCTGGAATTTCCAGGTCCAGCTCTTCATTGATGCGATCGATGTCACGAAGTTCTGCCAGGGTCGGTAACTCGTCCAGTGACTTAAGGTTGAAATAGTCCAGAAATTCCTTGGTGGTTCCATACATGGCCGGTTTGCCCGGCACATCACGGTGACCGACGACCTTGATCCACTCACGCTCCTGCAGTGTCTTGATGATATTTGTGCTCACGCTGACACCGCGAATATCTTCAATTTCACCACGGGTTATCGGTTGTCGATAGGCCATCAAGGCGATCGTTTCCAGCAATGCCCGCGAGTAGCGTGAGGGGCGCTCTGACCACAAGCGCGACACCCATTCCGAATAGTCCTCACGGACCTGGATACGATAGCCGCTGGCCACCTGTTTGAGTTCGATAGCGCGCTCTTTATAATCCTCGGCCAAGGCATCTATGGCCGCACGGATTTCATCCCTGCCAGGTTGTTCGTTGTCCATAAATAATGACAGGCAGTGATCGACTGACAGCGGACGACCTGCTGCCAGCAAGGCTGCCTCCAGTATATTTTTTAATGACGTTTCATTCATTGACTCTGGGTCCTGCTAATTGTATTCACTCTTGTTTAAACTCGGATTCGTTATGCTCGCTGGTTTGCTCACTGGAGCCAACGGCCTTTACGTGTATCGGACTGAAGGGCTCGGCCTGCACTAGCTCAAGCAAGGATTCCTTGATCAACTCCAGTATGGCCAGCAACGTAACTACTACACCCATCCTGCCCTCCTTGACATCAAACAAATGGGTAAACTCGGTAAAACTCTCTGCTTTAACCAAGCTGAGTACACTGGACATACGCTCTCGTACCGACAACGGCTCCATCTCGATGTGATGGTGACTGAACATTTCAGCACGGTGCAAGACATCCTTGAAGGCCGCTAACACGTCTTTCAGATCAACATCGGGTTCCAACTTGACCACTTTCTTGTCAACAAAATCCACACTGACCGGATGTAACTCCCTGCCCATGCGCGGTAGAGTATCGATGTCTTCAGCCGCCTGCTTAAAGCGCTCATATTCCTGTAAGCGCCTGACCAGTTCAGCGCGTGGGTCAGTATCGTCTGCATCCTCTTCTACCGCTCTCGGCAGTAGAATTCTGGATTTGATCTCAGCCAGCATCGCCGCCATGACCAGGTATTCAGCGGCCAGTTCCAGACGCATGTCCTGCATCAAATCGATGTATTCCATGTATTGCCGGGTGATCTCGGCGATCGGGATATCGACGATATCCAGGTTCTGACGCCTGATCAAATACAGCAGCAGGTCCAGCGGGCCCTCAAAGGCCTCAAGAAAGACCTCCAATGCATCGGGTGGAATATACAGATCCTGCGGCAGCGCCGTTATTGCCTCACCCTGAACAATCGCAAATGGCATTTCAACCTGCTGCGGCTTAGCTGTTGCCGTCGCTTCATCTTCTGCGCTGGCGAGCTCCTGCCCTGTGTCGGGTACGACGGTAAGCTTGGTTTGCTGTTCTTTCGTCATCAGATATTAATCTGCCATTGTTTAAGTTATTTATAAAATAAGTAATATAACTAACTGTTTTTATAGTGCAACCCCATCGACTCACGGACTTCTTCAATCGTATCACGGGCGACGTCGCGGGCAGCCTCACAGCCTTCGTTAATGATACCACGCAATAGATTCGGATCCTCAATAAATTGCTGCGCACGCTCTCGGATCGGCTGTAGCTCATTGAGCACGGCGTCAATCACGGGCTGCTTACAGTCCACGCAGCCAATACCGGCCGTGGTACAACCCTTCTGCACCCATTGACGGACCTCGTCGTCCGAATAGACCTCGTGTAACTGCCAGACCGGGCATTGCGCCGGGTTACCGGGATCGGTGCGGCGCACGCGCGCCGGATCGGTAGGCATCGTCCTCAGTTTTTTCTCAACACTGTCAGGATCTTCACGCAAGGCGATGGTATTGCCATAGGATTTGGACATTTTTTGCCCATCCAGTCCCGGCATGCGTGATGCCGGCGTCAATAGCGACTCTGGTTCCGGCAGGATCATCCGTCCACTACCCTCAAGAAACCCATACAAACGCTCGCGATCGCCGATGGTCAGGTTTTTCTGCCCATCCAGCAATGCCCTGCCGGTCTCAAGGGCCTCATGGTCACCCTTTTCCTGATAACGGGTCTGCAATGATTTATACAGCTTTGAGTTTTTCTTACCCATTTTTTTAATTGCAGCCTCGGCCTTGCTCTCAAAATCCACTTCACGGCCATACAGGTGATTAAATCGCCTGGCCACCTCACGGGTTAGCTCGACGTGTGCGACCTGGTCCTCACCGACTGGCACTATGCCTGCCTTGTACATCAGGATGTCCGCACTCTGTAATAATGGGTAGCCGAGAAAACCATAAGTAGCCAAATCCTTCTCTTTCAAGATCTCCTGCTGATCCTTGTAGGTCGGCACACGCTCCAGCCATCCAATCGGGGTCACCATCGACAATAACAGATGCAACTCGGCATGCTCGGGCACACGTGACTGGATAAACAGGCGCGCCGAGCTGGGATTGACGCCAGCGGCCAGCCAGTCAATGACCATTTCCCACACATGATGCTCGATATTGGCGGTATCTTCATAATGTGTCGTTAGTGCATGCCAATCGGCGACAAAAAAGAAGCACTCATACTCATGCTGTAGCTTGATCCAGTTTTTCAATACGCCATGGTAATGTCCAAGGTGCAAGGCACCAGTCGGACGCATACCGGACAGGACGCGTTGTTGTTGTGTCACGACTGAATTCAAAATTCCCCCTTGTTCAGGCTCGAAGAGCCCCGATTGCGTATAAAGTCTCTACCAGCTGATATTCAGATAGTTCGGCAAATTGCGCTAAACCCAGCATCAGAAAAAAGATGACTGGCATAATAATTTTGGACAGGATCCCCAACATCAACAGCGCGATCAGGATAAAAAATCCATAGGGTTCCAGGCTAGCGACGGCGCCCGAATAAGGCATCGGCAGCATCCCCGTCAGCACTCGGCCGCCATCCAGCGGCGGCAAGGGTAACATATTCAACACCATCAAGATCAGGTTGACTAAAATACCGGCGACCGCAGTGGCAATTAGAAACGGAGATATCGACGGGTACTGCGCCGCTACTAGCAGGGTCACTTTTAAGCACAACATCCAGAATAGCGCCATCAACAAGTTAGACGCCGGGCCTGCCGCCGCCACCAGGGCCATATCGCGCTTTGGTCGACGTAGATTCTGGTAGGCCACCGGCACTGGCTTGGCATAGCCGAAGATAAAACCGGTCAATAAGATCATAACCGCCGGGATTAATATCGTGCCGACTGGATCGATATGCTTGAACGGGTTCAGGGTCAGACGTCCCTGCAACTTGGCCGTCATATCGCCAAGGCGGCTGGCAACCCAACCATGCGCAACTTCATGAACGGTGATTGCAAACAACACGGGTAATACCCATACGGTAATTTTTTGCAACGTACTGAATTCTTCCATCAGCGAATTATACCCTTAAGCGATGCGCCGAATGAAGAAAAATAATCGAGAATAAACATCATATTTATTTTAATTAGTCATTATTAGTTATTGTTTTTTATAGATTATATTCAAAGGCTATTAAGCAAGCCAGAATCACCAAGGTGGCCACGATAAATGCCACTAGGTAATACCGAAAACGGCGGTGTCGGAACATGGATGTGCTCAGCCCCTTGCTACTAGTCATTACTTGCCAATGGATTACGCGCAGCATCAGGCCACTGTAGACAAAGACCGCGATGGCCAAATAAAGGAAAAACAATAATACACTCATACCGGTATCCCGCTATTCAATCAGTGAGACATCACCACGGCCATGACGAATGACCTGCGGTGAATCCTGTTGGAAATCTATCACCGACGTGGCCTCAAAGCCGCAATTTCCACCATCGATGACCAGGTCCACGTCATGCTGTAGTCGTTCACGCATTTCATGGGGCTCGGTCATGGGCAGCTCATCGCCAGGCAAGATCAGGGTCGAACTCATGATCGGCTCGGCCAGCTCATAGAGTAAGGCATGCACGACGGCGTTATCAGGAACGCGTATGCCTATGGTCTTGCGCTTTGGGTGCTGCAACCTTCGCGGCACTTCGTGGGTGGCCTTGAATATGAAGGTGTAGGGTCCTGGCGCCAGCTTCCTGAGCATTCGATAGGCAACATTATCAAGCTTGGCATAGGTGGAAATTTCAGACAAATCACGGCACACCAAGGTAAAATTATGGCTGTTATCCACTTGCCGGATATTGCGGATACGGTCCATTGCTTGCTTATCGCCAATCAAACAGCCAAGGGCATAACTCGAATCGGTAGGGTATGCAATGACTGCGCCCTGCCGAAGCATCTCGACAGCACGGCGTACCAATCTTAATTGCGGATTGTCCGGATGGATCTGGAAGAACTGACTCATACGCCGCTACTCAGTGCCATAATGTCCATATAGGCCGGCAACTCGATGGCATACGGTCCAATCGACCCAGTTCGACCCAGGGGTTTTCAGGGCCGTGATAATCGGAGCCACTGGAGGCATAAAGATCAAACCGGCGTGCATATTGGGCCATGTTATGACGGTCATTGGGGCCATGACTGCCGGAGACGACTTCGAGTGCATGACCGCCAGCATCCTTGAATTCCTGAATCAGATTGCGCAAGCGTGTGGCACTCATTTTATACCTGGCCGGATGGGCAATCACGGCATGTCCGCCGGCATCCTTGATCCAGTTAACGACTTCGTCAAGTTCTGCCCATTGACCAGCAACATGGCCCGGCTTTCCCTGCACCAGAAACTTCTTGAACACAGCGGGAATATTCTTCGCCTTACCACACTCAACCAGATACCTGGCAAAATGGGTGCGGCTAATCAAATGTCCCTTGGCGTATTTTTTCGCGCCGGCATACGCACCAGCAACACCTGCCTTTTCTAATTTTCGTGCGATTTCCTCAGCCCGCCAGTGGCGAAATTCACGTAAGCTCTGCAAACCTGCCTGCAATGCATCATTGTCCTCGTCAATACCCAGGCCCACTATATGAACAGTGTTTTTCCCCCAGCTGACCGAGATCTCGACGCCACTGATCAGCTCGATACCGATTTCCTGTGCCGCATTTTTTGCTTCACCGAGACCGTCAGTCGTATCATGATCGGTTAAGGCCAGCGCATCCACGCCCTGTTGTGATGCCCGCTGCACGAGCTCAGTCGGGCTCAATGTGCCGTCAGAGGCCGTGGAATGACTATGAAGATCGTATTGCATGTTTTTATACCAGGTATTTAAACCAATTTACATAAGCCAAGGCCGTTTGTGAATGCACATAATGGCCTGTCATCCAGTACGGAATAGTTGTGATATGATGAGATAATATAGAAGCCGAACATATCAGTTTTATCTGCTTTCTATTATACTCCAGACGATCAACAATAAAACTATAGATATAGCAGTCTTATGAAATTTTTATTTGATTTTTTCCCTCTGATCGCTTTTTATGCCGCCTACCAGATTTATAAGTCCTATAATGATGATGGCAAAGCCATTTTTGTTGCCACCGGCGCCATTATAATCGCGACAATGATCCAGGTCGCATATAACTGGTTTAAGCATCGTAAAGTCGAGAAAATGCATATTATCACCGTGGTCCTGGTAACCCTGTTTGGCGGCCTGACCATAGCCCTCCAGGATCCAGCATTCATAAAGTGGAAAGTGACTATTGTTAATTGGCTATTCGGCATTGTTTTTGTTGGCAGTCATTTCATCGGCAAAAAAACCATCGCTGAAAGAATGCTCTCAAATGCAATCGAGGTATCCGATAAAATTTGGCCACGCCTAAATATGGGATGGGCCTTGTTTTTTATCAGCATGGGTTTTCTGAACATCTATGTGTTTATGAATTATGACGAAGAGGCCTGGGTAGGCTTCAAGGTTTATGGCATGCTTGGATTAACCTTTGTCTTTGTTGTTATCCAGGGCCTATACCTGTCCAGACATATCATCGAAGAAAAACCTGCTGACGAGGAGTGATTCATGCTTTACACAATCATTGGCGAAGATATTGCCAACAGCCTTGAAAAACGTCTGGCGGTCAGGGAACAGCACTTGCAGCGTATCAAATTATTACAGGATGAAGGTAGATTGTTGGTCGCCGGACCGTTCCCTGCTATTGACGCAGTCGATCCAGCCGCAGCCGGCTTTAGCGGTAGCCTGATTATTGCGGAATTCAATTCGCTAGATGAAGCGGTAGATTGGGCCAACAAGGACCCGTACACAGAACACGGTATCTTTAAAAACGTCAGCGTCAAACCATTCAAGAAAGTACTGCCTGCCTGAAATCAGCCTGAGCATCCGACTTAAATCAAGTTATCCAGCCTTTCCGGCTCATGCAAACAGAAACCCTGCGCATAGTCGACGCCCATGTCACGCAAGTTTTCACATATCTCAACAGTCTCAGTATGTTCAGCGATGGTTTTAACGCCCATGACATGTCCGATATGCGCAATCGATTTGACCATGGCATAATCGACCGGATCGGCCATCATCTCACGTACAAAGCCACCGTCTATTTTTAGATAATCGACATTCAGGTTTTTCAAATAATTAAATGAACTTACACCAGTACCGAAATCATCCAGCGAGAACTTAACGCCCATACCCCTGAACTCTGCAACAAAACGCTGTGCACTGACCAGGTTTGAAATTGCCGCAGTTTCGGTAATTTCAAATACGACATGAGGAACTATATCCGGATACTCCTGTAACTGCTGTTTGACATATTCCATCGCACTGATACTACTGATCGATTGTCCGGATAAATTAATAGCAAAGCTGCGATCCGACAAACTGGCATCGTATTTTAATGCCGTGACATACTTATTTATCATGATAAAGGCATTACGTATTACCCAGCGATCTATATCCTGCATACTTCCATAGCGCTCTGCGGCAATGATGTATTCCTGCGGCACGATTATTTCACCATTGTCATCCAACATGCGCATGAGTATCTCACAATGCTCGCTAGTATCTCCATGTAATGAGACAATTTTCTGTGCGAATAAAATAAATCGGCTATCAGCAAATGCCTGGGTTATACGTTGCACCCACTTCATTTGGTCTTTGCGCTGCTTGTAGTCGGCATCATCAATCTGATAGACCTGGATATTGTTACCACTTAATTCTTTTGCCATATAACAGGCTGCATCGGCATAACCCATTATTGTGCTGATAGATTGCATACCTTGATCTATATCAACAATACCGATACTAACGCCGATCTCGAATATCTTACCCGACCAGTGGAAACGGTATTTACGGATCGCATCGAGTATTTCATTAGCTATGTCCTTGGCTTCCTCAAGCGTATATCCTTCGAGCAAAACACCAAATTCATCACCACCAAGACGCGCAAAGGTTTCGCGCTCTTTGATCAGGCTGGACACCAGTTCCGCTATCTGACGTAAAACCAGATCGCCGCCCATATGCCCACAGGTATCATTAACGACCTTAAATTGATCAAGATCCATGTAGAACAAAATATAATGCTCGTCGAACTTGAAAACGCGCTCAATCGAACGAGACAGGCGCCGTTCAAACTCGCGGCGGTTGTATAAACCAGTTAGGTCATCATGTGCTGCCTGGTAAGTCAGTAGTTTTGATAACATCCTGGATGCACCTACATCCTGAAAGACCAGCACGGCACCTAATACTCTATTACTCTGCCCATACATAGGCGCGATCGAATAGTCGATCGAAACGTTTTCACCATCGTGATCTTGCAAGGAAATATCTGCATCGGACTCTTTCATGACACCACGACGAATACACTCATGCACGGGACAAGCTAGGGTTTGCTCGTCGGCTTCGGTAGACAGCTTGAATATATCCTCTACCCCCCTGCCTCTGGCATCAACCATTTTCCAACCCGTTAATCGCTCTGCGACCGGGTTCATGTACTCGATAACAGCCTCGTTGTTCGTAGTGATGACGGCATCCGCCAACGAATGTAATGTTACGTCGGCACGCTCCTTTTCCCATTGCCAGGCATGCAGCGATTTTTTTCGCTCAAAGCGGTTCTTATGATGCGTATTGATAATGTAGAGTATCAGGGAAAGAAATGCGATCCAGACAAGCAGCACTGTTGCTATCATTCTGAAATTAACAATCTCATGCCCAACAATTTGCGACGTCGACAATAATAGAGACTGCCCACCTTTAATAACCGGCCTGCTATAAGTGAAATCGGTTATTGATGACAGGCCCTCTTTTCTAAGCCCGGATTTAATCGCAATGACCGGCTGATCATAATTGCCAGTGTTGAGGTTCATATTATGAATATCGATATTCAGATCCTGCAGTACGCTGTGCTCCGGCAATAGATTGCTGGAGCGAATCACTACGGAAATCATGGAAAGGTTTTGCAACTTCCTTTCAGCTTCATCAAGCGGTAACACACGTCCTGCATAGATCGGCTTGACAACAGTGTAATTACCAACGCCATGAATTATAGAAGCGCTTGCGACAGAGGCCGCTTCACCCGTTTTGACTGAATAGTCTATGGTTTTGCGGAATACGGGCACTGAATACAAATCATAACCCAATTCGATTATTTTTCCGGGCTCGTGTGGCTCAATTGCAGTAACCGGATAATACAAGGGCTTGCTGGAGGCTGCCTTCCAATCTTCCGGCTTAAGTCTATCACCCTGATAGATTTCAAAGGACGGATAACCATCTTCTCGCATTTTTTCACTGAACTGCTGCCTGAATTTATCTTCCACCCTGGTTAATAATTTAATTGCGCTAACATTTGGATAGACATTCAGCATCTCATGCGAATAAAGTGAAAATTGCTCCGCATCTAGAATATCAACCGCATTATGCATGGCCGTGACGCCATTCAAAATAGCGCTAATGTCACTAAGATTTTTTTCCAGGTCATCGTATAAGCGGGCCGATTCCTGGTGAAACTCGAATTCTGCCGACTGATAATCTTTCCATAGTAAAAGACCGACGATCACTATCAACAAGGTCAATGCGATGACCAGGATCAGTGTCAGGTCTTTTAACGGTATGTGTATCCTACTCTTTGCCATAATCAGTAATGTTTGGCTCGTTTGTACAGCGAGTATGGTATTTTCAAGTTCAAGCGTTTCAGTATACTCAGGTTTATCCACATGTCCCAGAGCCGGTTATGGACGACTGGGATTAATGCTGGGTCTGCACCATCGAGAATAGACAAAGCCACCTTAGCCGCCCAACTACCCTGCTCTTGTGGTAACTTGGTAAAGGCCATCGACACATAGGGCAGCATCCAATCATAGCTCGAGACACTGATCTTGCGTGTGTGCTTTTGCACAATTTCTTTGGCCTCAGCGTCATCCCAATCATTGATGCCGGCATTATTTCCCAGGAAAATAAAATCGTAACGCTGTGCTGATTTATATTTCACTTTCCATTCCTTGAAATTTTTAATAAAAAATGAATTCAAGCTAATTTTCTGGTCAGCAAACACTTTTTTATAGTGCCGGTAGTCCTTGTGCTCACTAAGCACATCACCTGAAAGGAAGACTCCCCTTTTTACATTAGGACGCAAGATTTTAAGCCATTTTATTAATGCTTTAGCCGGCGCCACTTCGATCATACCGGTGGCATTCTTATAGGGGTATCCGTACTCCTTCATGCTCCAGTTTATACCACAGAATACGACAGGTATATTATTATCCTTCAGATAGGGCATAACCAGGTAACGCGAGGCATTATCATCCGCAGCGATAATGACATCCGGCTTACTGGTCTCGATCAGCTTAAGTACTTCTTCAACACGCCGCTTCACCCATGCCGGATCAGGGTTGCGTTTACTATCAAGATAAAAAATATCCAGATCGCATCGATCACCCAAGGTATTTTGCAGACCTGTTAGTATGCCATCATCCCATTCATAGCCCTGATGATAGGAAGATACATACAGGCATTTCTCCGCCCATAGCGTCCCTGACAAGGACATCATCAGCAAAAAGACATAACGCAGCAAGCTGGTCACTTCAGCTTATCCAGTAACTGCATGAATGCCGTCTCATCGAGTATGCTAACTCCAAGATCTGTGGCTTTATCAATTTTCGAACCCGGGTTCTCTCCGGCAATCAGATAATTTGTTTTGCTGGATATACTGGACGTCACTTTAGCACCCTGTTGTAACAATAATTCCTTGGCTTCATTCCGTGACATCGTCGATAAGGTACCGGTGATAACAAAGGTCTGCCCCTGTAATGCATCAGTCTGTGACTCTGAGGCATCATCCTGCTTCCAAGACAGGCCGCTTTTGATCAGTTCTTTGACAATATCGCGATTATGCTTCTGCCTGAAAAAACCGGTTATATTGGCGGCCACTACCGGCCCTACATCCGGTATCGATATCAATACTTCCTCGTCCGCGCCCATGATGGCCTCTAGAGTATGCAGGCTTTGCACCAGTGCACGCGCTGTTGCCTCGCCGACTTCACGTATACCCAAGGCATATATAAATCGCTGCAGACTGGTTTGCTTACTCTTGTTTAACGCATCAATCAAGTTGACGGCTGATTTTTCGCCCATTCGCTCCAGTGATGCCAACTGCTCCACTGTTAGCTTATACAGGTCTGCGGGGCTATGTACCAGATCTTTGTCGATCAACTGGTCAATCAACTTGTCACCCAGACCCTCAATATCCATGGCTTTACGCGCAGCATAATGTTTCAAGGATTCCTTGCGCTGGGCGGAACAAAACAAACCACCCGTACAACGGATAACAGCCTGCCCCTCTGCCTGAATCAATTCAGAATGACATACCGGGCACTTTGTCGGGGTCTTAACACGCCTGGCGCCTTTCGGCCTACGCGAAAACACAGTGCTGACAATCTGCGGGATAACATCTCCGGCTCGACGTACAATGACGGTATCACCAGGCCTGACATCCAGGCGCCTGATCTCATCCAAATTGTGCAGTGTGGCATTACTGACCATAACGCCACCGACAGACACTGCTTCTAGCCGGGCAACGGGAGTAATTGCACCCGTGCGACCGACTTGAAAATCCACGTCGCGCAGGATAGTCATTTCTTCCTGCGCCGGAAACTTATGTGCTATTGCCCATCTGGGCGCCCTGGAGACAAAACCCAATTGCTGTTGTTGCTCAAGATCATTGACTTTAAAAACGATACCATCAATCTCATACGGCAACTTATCACGACGAGCAGCAAGATCATTATAGTAGTCAAGACACTGCTGCACCCCTTCAACGACCGCCCGCTCAGGGGACACATGCAGACCAAGGGAATCCAACCAGTCTATGATATCACTATAGTGCTGCGGCAAACTGAGTTTGCCGGTCTCGCCAATACCATAGCAAATCATATCCAGCGGTCGCCGTGCAGTCACCGCAGAGTCTAACTGTCGCAAGCTGCCTGCAGCCGCATTTCTTGGGTTGGCGAAGGCCTTGCCACCTTCCTTGATAGTGCGCTTATTCAATTGCTCAAAGCCTTTTTTCGGCATGAATACCTCACCCCTGATCTCGAGCAAATCCGGTAGCTTTGATCCGGCCAACTGCAACGGCACCGTCTTGATGGTGCGTATATTCTGGGTAATGTCCTCCCCGGTAACCCCATCGCCGCGAGTTGCTGCCCGGACCAAAATACCTTTTTCATACAAAAGACTGACAGCGAGGCCGTCCATTTTCGGTTCGGCGGCATATGTCACATGCTCGACAGCCAATTTTTCTCTTATCCTTTTATCAAACCCGATCAATTCTTCTGCATTCATGGCATTGGCGAGGGAAAGCATCGGAATCGTATGTCTGACCTCACCGAATGCTTTCAATGGGCTGGCGCCTACCCGCTGGGTCGGCGAATCAGCAGTAATGGTTTGCGGATGGGCTGCTTCTAGTTCCTGTAATTCACGCAGCAAACGATCGTATTCGCTATCAGTGATTTCAGGATCATCATGTGTGTAATAACGAAGATTATGGTAATGCAGTTGCTTACGTAAGGAGTGGATACGATTTATTGTTTTTTTTGGGATAGTCATATCGGTTCAGTTTAGTGCGCTATAACGGTGACATTCGCAGATGTCTAAACGCAGAAATGAGTGCTATTGCAGCTTATTGTGCGTTCTTTCAAACTCAACCACTTCTTCACGCATATGCATGAGCATTTGCTTTGATACCTTGTTACGAGATTTATCTTTGAGCGTAACCGGCAAAAGTTGCTCCAATTTATCGATCACTTCCAGCATCTCATCAAATGCACGAATCGAACCAATCGGTCCAGGCAGTCTCATAAACAAGCTTAAACCGGGGGTCATGGTTTTATCGATCGAGATCAGATCAAACCAGCCCGGATCAACCAGATTGGCCATGCTGAATACAGGTGCAGAAATATTACTATCCAGGTCAGAGTAATAATGAAATATCTTCATATCCCCATAGCGCATCCCTGCCTGCTTAAGTGAATCAATAATTTCTGCACCTGATAGCATGTCACCATGCTTCTCAACCAGGTAGAGCACGATCATTTTTTCATCGTCAGAGTCTTCAGCGGTACCGACCTTTTTATCGTGTTGTTTGTCAGGGCTACCTGTACTAGTCCGATCCGATTCCTGCGGATGATGCAAGCGCATACTCTCTGCCAATGCATCCAAGGATGCCCTGTCGCTGTCGTCAAACATCTGTTCGGCGTTGGCGCCCGGCAACACCGGACTTATTTTTTCGTCTGCCTGTTCATCCGGGACCGAGTTTCTTTTCTTGCTTAACAGGTAAATCAGCAGAAAAATAATGATTCCGATGATCAATAATACCCATCTAAAGGCATCCATGTTCACATAATCCCTTTTATCGACCTACACATAAGATGATTTGCCTTACATCGCGGCCAGCTTGACGGCCTCATCAACATCGACGGCGACCATTCGGGAAACACCTGGCTCATGCATGGTGACACCCGACAATTGATTAGACATAGCCATCGTCACCTTGTTATGAGTGATGAAAATAAACTGCACCGTATCGGACATTTCCTTGACCAGCTCACAGAAACGGCCGACATTAGCATCGTCAAGTGGCGCGTCAACCTCATCGAGCATACAGAAAGGTGCTGGATTAAGCTCAAAGATGGCAAATACCAGTGCCACCGCGGTCAATGCCTTCTCTCCACCTGAAAGCAGGTGAATAGAACTGTTACGTTTACCCGGTGGCCGCGCCATAACACTGACGCCGGAATCGAGCAAATCCTCGCCAGTGAGCTCGAGGTAGGCATGCCCGCCACCAAACACCCTGGGGAACAGTCTCTGTAGTCCGCTATTGACCTTATCGTAGGTTTCCTTGAAACGTGAACGCGTTTCCTTATCGATCTTGCGGATAGCGTTCTCCAAAGTCTCCAACGCTGAGGTGATATCCATGAACTGACTATCGAGATACTCTTTACGCTCGGTCTGCTCTGCAAACTCATCAATCGCGGCAAGATTGATCGGACCCAATCGTTGTATCTTACGCTCCAGGGTTTCAACCATTTCTTTCCAGGTCGCTTCCGTAGCCTCAGCATCAAGATTCTGCAGCAGGGTATCTAATTCATGCCCACTTTGATCAAGCTGCTCTTTCAGGGTAGTAGCGCGAACATTAAACTCCTGCCAGACCATCCTGGCCTGCTCCAGTTCACTACGCACATCCTGGACCTTCTGTTCAGCAGCGTGCCTGTCCTGTTCATGCTTACGCATCGAGGCATCAATATCTTCAAGTTGTTTTCGTGCCTGCTGCAATTCAGCTTCCACCTTAACGCGATCTGCAAGCAAGACTTCAAGTCCTTTTTCCAGTTCCGTAATCGGCTCAAGGCTACCCTCAAGGTTCAAATTTAACTCATTACGCTGCTGCTCAAGCTGTTGTATCTGCGAACGCATGCGCGCAAGATTCTGCTCGGTTGAATTCAGCTTACCCGTCATGGACTGCTGTTTGAGATCCAGTGTATGCACCTCGTCCTGGTACTTTCGTGCCTCCTGTCGTGCCGAATCCAGCTGCTCCTTCAACGTTTCACGTTTTGACACGAGTGTTTCGCGTTCGCGTGAAAATGACTCTATGCTTTCCAGCGAACTATTCAACAAAGTTCTGGCCTGCTTCAGTTCATCGCCATCTTGCTGCATGTTTTGTTCGATTTCAGACTTTTCTGTCACCAGGTTCTGGTAACGTGATGTTAGTTGTTCCAATCGAGACTTCATTGCCCCTAATTGAGACTGCGCCTGTGCCTGTTCGCGGTGCAGCTGGTTGACCTCTTGTTGCAGCAACTCCCGCGACTCTTCAAATTCACGCAAGCGATTTTTATCCTTCTCCAACAAGGCATGCTTCTGATCATAATCGGATTGCAGTGTTTCGATGTCAGCAGTCAGCGTTTTGATTTCCTGCTCCCTGCTGATCACACCTGATTTTTCATCCTGTGCCTTGATCAATCTGGCCCACGAAGAACCCAACCAGACACCATCACGGGTAATAACCGACTCATAGTCTTTTAACTGTGGACGCAATGACATGGCCTCATTCAGGCTTGTCGCGGCATAAACACCCGGCATGAGTGCGTCCAACGACCATGGGGCGCGTACAAATTGAGACAGAGGCGTTGCGCTCTGCGTTGCCACAGATTGTGACTGACCGGCCTTGGTATCAAAGAAGGCAATCGAACCGGCATCCAGTGAGGACATCAGATCGGTAACCGAATTGAAATCGTCGATACAGACCGCCTCAAGGTTCAAGCCCATGACTGTTTCCACTGCCGTTTCCCAGCCCGCTTCCACTTCAAGCTTTTGCACCAGCCTTGGCGCATCTTGCAGATTATTGTCAGACAGCCATTGCATGACCTTATTATCCGCCTTACCCAGGGCCGCTTGCTGTAAAGCTTCAAGCGAACTGAGTCGTCCCTGTAAATTATGAAGTTTGCCGCGAAACTCATCCAACTCCTGATTGCTATCCTGGTTTCGGGTACGTAGCTGGTTAATCTCTTCTTTGGTGTTTTCCAGACTTTCCTGGCTAAGCCCCATGGCTTCGGATTTTGTTTTTTCGGTACTCTCAAGTTCTGATATTTGTGTATTAAACTGATTAAGGCTGACTTCACTTAATTGTGATTGCGTACGTTGTAAGCGCTGCTGTGCCTGCACCACCTGTTTTTCAACATGTTCAATCTTGGTCCGCTGTATCTGTGCCTGCTCTGAAGGCACTGATGCCTTCTGGTTAAACTCATCCCAGTCACGTTGCCATTGATGCATCAGCTCATCGGCTGATGATAATGAATCCTGGTATTTTTGTGCCTCAAGCCTGGACGTTTCAATTTGTGGCTTGATTTGCGCCAACTCTGTCGTCAGTTCAGCTATCTGCTTTTCATCCAGTTCGATATGCTGACCAATTTCCTGACAGTTATTCTCCAGCTGCTCAAGATCTGTAGTCTGTTTGCTACGCATCTCGCGTGCATGCTGGATGGCCTGTTCGTCTCTGGCTATATCACTACCCAAACCATAGAAACGGGTTTGCACCTGGTTAAACGCATCCGTGGAATCAATGTGTTGCTCACGTTCCTTTTCCATCGTTGTTTCGATGGATTGTTGTTCAGCCTTGGCGGCCTCCAGCGCCGTTTCACGCTCATGAATGGCCTTTTGCTGAACCACAGCATCTTTATCCAGATCACGCAGACGTAGTGCCAGTAACTCGGCTTTCTTCTGCCTTTCATCCTCCTTGAAGGTTTTGTATTTTTCTGCCGTTTTCGCCTGCCGGTTCAGGTGCTGCAGTTGTTTGTCTATTTCCTCGCGCAGATCGTTGAGACGATCCAGGTTTTCGCGGGTATGCCTGATCCTGGTTTCGGTTTCACGTCGACGCTCCTTGTATTTGGAAATACCGGCAGCCTCTTCAAAAAACACGCGCAGCTCTTCCGGCTTCGCCTCAATCAGGCGCGAAATCATACCCTGCTCGATAATCGAGTAACTGCGTGGGCCAAGACCGGTACCGAGAAAAATATCAGTAACATCACGACGACGACATTTGGCGCCATTCAGGAAATACTGGGACAAGCCATCGCGGGTCACCTGCCGTTTGATCGAGATCTCGCTGAACGCGGCATACTGACCACCAAGGGTACCGTCGGCATTATCAAACACCAGCTCGATAGTCGCCTGGCCGACTGGCTTACGGCCGCTAGAACCATTGAAAATGACGTCCGCCATGGATTCGCCACGCAGGTGTTTGGCCGAGCTTTCGCCCATGACCCAACGCACTGCATCGATGATATTGGACTTACCACAGCCGTTTGGGCCGACCACACCGGTCAGGTTACTGGTAATATGGACCGTTGTTGGATCAACGAATGATTTGAATCCGGCTATTTTTATTTTATCTAAACGCATGAATTAGTTAACTTTATTTAGCTTTTCTATTAATTGAATGAGAGACTGTGCAAAAGTTGCATAGTGTCGAATGAATTGCGTTTAGTGTAAAGTATTTTCTGCCCAAGACTAAGACTTAATTGCACAGGAATTGAAATTTAATGAGTAGCACACCCAGCAAACAACTAGAAACCTTTGAAAATCCTAAGCTTGCCCCTGATTACACAATCAGGATCGAGATACCGGAGTTCAGCTGCCTATGTCCAAAGACCGGTCAGCCAGATTTTGCCACTATAAATGTGGAATATGTCCCGGACAAGCTCTGCGTCGAACTCAAGGCCCTGAAAATGTACATTTGGTCCTTTCGTGACGAAGGCGCCTTTCATGAAGCCGTCACCAACAAAATATTGGATGATCTGAGCAACGCCTGTCAGCCTCGTTTCATGCGCATCACCGCTGAATTCAATGTACGTGGCGGCATCTATACCACTGTGGTGGCGGAACACCGGGCCCCGGACTGGTCACCGGCCCAGGAAGTCAGGCTCCCCTGAACGTAGACATGCGCCTCTATATCGGCATCGACCTGGGCACCTCGGGTTGCCGGGCCACGGCTATCAATGATGACAGGGATGTCATCGCCGATTATGCAGTCGACATGCCGTTACCACTATCACCGCAGCCGGGTTGGAGTGAGCAGGATCCGGATCTCTGGTGGCAATCCGTGCTGCAGACCCTGCAGGGTCTATTGGAAAAGTTAAATGCCACCCGGGTACGTGCGATCTGCATCGATGGTACCTCATCTTCACTGCTGGTCTGTGACCATCTTGGCCAGCCGCTATCGGCAGCATTGATGTATAACGACAGCCGTAGTCAACAGGCTGCGGCCTTGATTCGTCAACATGCGCCGGCTGACAGCGCTGTGCATGGACCAGGCTCCAGTCTGGCGAAACTGCTGACCCTGTTGCAACAACATCCGCATGCCGACCATGCCCTGCATCAATCGGATTGGATCATCGGTCAATTAAGCGGACAGTATGATATTAGCGATGAAAATAACTGTCTTAAACTAGGTTACGTCCCCGGTGCCGAAGACTGGCCCACCTGGATAGACTCGTTAGGCATCAATCGCTCAGTCTTACCACAGGTGTATGCGCCAGGCACGGCCGTCGCCGTGATCAGCCCATCTATCGCCAGCAGGCTTGGCCTGCCCGCTCAGACCCGCATCGTTACCGGTAGCACCGATAGTACCGCAGCCTTTCTGGCAACCGGCGCAGACAGGACCGCAACTGCCGTGACCTCACTGGGCTCTACCCTGGTGACCAAAGTGATAGGCCCTGCTCCTATTTATTCAAGTGAATATGGGATTTACAGCCACAGGGTTTTTGGCCGCTGGTTGATCGGTGGTGCATCCAACAGTGGCGGTGCGGCACTACTGAAATGTTTTTCGGTCGAGGAAATGCAGGCGCTGACACCGTTGCTCGATCCCGAGCACGACAGCGGGCTCGATTATTACCCGCTACCGATGAACGGCGAGCGCTTCCCGCATGCCGATCCGCAATGGCCGGCACGCATGCCAACCAGCATGCCCAGCGACCGCTCATCACGAGCCAGGGTCTTTCAAGGCATGTTGGAAGGTATCAGTAGCATCGAGTGTCAGGCCTATCGTTTACTGCAACAGCTCGGTGCACCCTACCCTGATCAGGTCATCAGCGTCGGCGGTGGTGCCGCCAATCCAGCCTGGAATCAGATCCGGCAACGCTACCTGGGTGTACCGGTCAGCCGAGCCAAGCATGATCAAGCCGCCTACGGCGCGGCACTGCTGTGTCTACATGGCGATCGCCAGGCAGGCTAAACACTAGCGCAAACTGCATTAGCCCATCATCAAGCTAGCCTGCAATGAACGTACGCAAGCGTCTGACACCTTCCTTAAGACTATCCAGATCGGTCGTATAGGCAAACCGTATGTATTTTTGCGGATGGTTGTCACCAAAATCAAGGCCTGGGGTAATGGCTACACCGGCCTGATGCAAGACTTGTTGACAGAAATCGAGACTATCATCTGTCAATGCACTGCAATCGGCATAAATATAAAAAGCGCCGTCCGGAATGATCGGCACCTTGAAACCAAGCGCCTCCAATTCGGGGATCAAATAGTCACGACGTTGACGATAAATCTCGACACGTTGCTGCAGGATCTGCACGGTCTCAACATTAAAGGCACTAATGGCAGCCACCTGCGCTGGTGTTGATGCCGCCAAATACAAATTTTGCGCCAGCTTGTCGAGATCACCGACATAGCCTTCAGGAGCAACGACCCAACCCAGGCGCCAACCGGTCATACCAAAATATTTGGAAAAACTATTAATCACGAAAATGTCATCGGACAATTCCAACGCACTATAGACCGGTTGCTGATAACAAAGGCCTTGATAGATTTCATCCACAATCACTACGGCATCATGATCATGTGCATAAGCAATCATAGCCTGCATGTCTTTTCTAGCGATAATCGTGCCGGTCGGATTTGATGGCGATGCCAACAACAAAGCACGACATTGTTCTGTCCACACATCCGGTAATAAGTCCGCATTGATCTGGAAATGTGTTTGCGCAGACACATCAACCGTGACCGGTTCACCGCCCAGCAAATAAACAAAATTACGATTGCAGGGATAACCGGGATCGGCCATCACCACCTGCTCACCTGGATTAATCAATACACTGAGCACCAATTGCAGGGCCCCGGATGCCCCGGGCGTAATCAGGATGCGCTCAACGGCGATATCGATATGCAACTGTTGACGATAGTAATCACTGATGGCCTGCCTCAACGCCATCTCGCCAGTGGCCGGCGTGTAATGCGTCCTGCCTTCCTTCAAGGCCTGGATGCCGGCTTCGATTATCGGTTGCGGCGTATCAAAATCTGGTTCGCCTACTTCCATATGAATAATAGAGCGACCTTCGGCTTCAAGTTTTCTGGCCTCGGCCAACAGCTGCATCACCCGGAAGGGCTGGATCTTGTCCATATGCGCGGCATGTTTGCACTGCATAATGAGTTAGACCGCCTCTGCCAATGACTGCTGATGGAGTTGCTGCAGTAAATCCAGGTTCAGGTAAGTGTTACTCGCCGAGCCCTGCAGTACCTTAAAGGGCTGATCAGGCTCACCCATTTGATCGAGCACAATCGCCGCGCCGCTGAAATCATGCTCGCGTGTATAGTCGTTAATCGTAATGATGGTTGTCAGCCCGGCACCGACCGAAGAGAGTATACCGTTATGTGAATCCTCAAAGGCCAGACATTGTTCAGCAGGCAGCCCGAGTTTTTCCAATGCATAAAAATAAATATCCGCCGCCGGTTTTTTGTCCGGCACGATATCACCTGCAGCAATGACCTCAAACCAGTTTTCCGCATCCGCATCCATCGCATGTTGCAATAAGGCGGAAACATTTGCCGGTGTCGTTGTTGTCGCAATCGCCAAGCGCAGGCCGGCTGTACGCGCTTCCTGAATCAAACGTAGTACACCTGGACGTAACGGAATAGAGCCCTCGGACAACAACTGCGTATAAATCGCCGTTTTACTCTTATGCAGGTCGGCTATAAATTGATCCAGATTCTGAGGCCGGATAAATGCCTGGTTAAACTGATCCAGGTAATAACGCATACGTTCCTTACCTCCCGTCACCTTCAATAATTGCCCATACAAATCAACTGACCAATCCCAGTCGAGACCGGCTTGCTGGAAAGCAAGATTAAAGGCAACTCGATGACCGTCCTTCTCGGTATCGGCCAAAGTACCATCTACATCAAATATCAGCGCTTTTAATTCAGTCATTCAATACACCATCTTTTAAAAATAATTGTCATCCAAATGCCATATTAAATTAATTTTCCGACAGTGCATAACACCAATGGGCACGAGCACCATCGAAACGCCCCAAAAAGCCTGGCAATTAGCACACCAACCCCTATAATTATATATCTTATTGTTTTTATTGTATATTTGTACTTCTCGCAACTTTTCCAGAAAAAATATACAGACATATTCCTTGCAGGTATGACGGCTTTCTGGTAATAAAGCATGTTTCGTAAATTTCATGGACTCAAGGGTGAGTGTTAATGGCTACAGCTAAAAAGAAGGCGAGCGCTAAAAAAGCCGCTGCAAACAAATCTACCAGCAAGAAAAAGGTCGTAAAAAAAGCGCCACCTAAGAAGAAGGTCGCCTCCAAGAAAGCAACTACCAAGAAAAAGGCTCCGGCGAAAAAAGCCTCGTCCAAGAAAGTTGCCACCAAGAAAAAAGCTGTAAAGAAGAAAACGACGGCTAAAAAGACCACCGCCAAGAAAAAAGCGCCAGCGAAAAAAGCGGCAGTTAAAAAATCTAGCACAAAGAAAGCGGCACCGAAAAAATCCGCCAGCAAGAAGACCAGCCCCAAGAAGAAAGCAGCGCCTAAAAAGCAAGCCAGCAAAAAAGTAACGAGCAAGGCTAAGGCAGCAACGCCCAAAAAGACAACGGCAAAGCCTGCCCCTAAAAAGAAAAGACCTGCGCTCAAAAGTAAAGGCACAATTGCCAAGGCAGTCAAGAATCCGACTGCACATTCCACACCGGTGGAAGGCTTTGTAACTTACAAGTTAAGGTCTGGCGAAGAATATATGAATGAGGAACAGACCCAGCATTTCAGGGATCTGTTACGCGCATGGAAAATGGAGCTCATGCAGGAAGTAGATCGTACTGTACATCATATGCAGGACGAAGCGGCCAACTTCCCTGACCCAAATGACCGCGCCACTCAGGAATCAGAATTTAGCCTGGAATTGCGAACCCGTGATCGTGAACGTAAATTGATCAAGAAAATTGACGAGTCATTTGCCTTGCTGGATACCGGTGAGTATGGTTTCTGTGAATCATGCGGTATAGAGATTGGTGTACGCCGACTGGAAGCACGGCCCACGGCTACCCAATGCATCGATTGTAAAACACTGGATGAGATTCGGGAAAAACAACGCGGGTAAACCTGGTTTTTACTCAGCAAGTGACCATGAAGGCAAGCTTGCAGTCCCTTTCGACTGTAGGCTTGCCGTTTTCAATTCTGCTCCAATAATCGACCTTTGTAATATATGTCTTACATAGGACGTTTCGCACCATCACCCACCGGTCCATTACATAGTGGCTCCCTAATTGCGGCAGTCGCCAGTTACCTACAGGCCAAATCACTACAGGGCAAATGGCTACTAAGGATTGAAGACCTTGATCCACCGCGTGAACTCAAGGGGGCAGCGGACGATATTATCCGCACATTAGATCATTTCGGCTTCGAGTGGGATGATCAAATATGCTATCAGAGTAAGCGTCGTGAACGCTATGAAGCCATCCTGGAACAGCTACAACAGCAGGATCATAGTTATCCATGCATCTGTAGTCGTACGGACATTCAAGCTGCGGGCAGCATGACCGCCTTTGGCATTCGTTATCCCGGCACTTGCCGTCAAGGTATCCCACGTACAAAAACGCCCCACTCTATCCGTATCAGGGTCACAGACAAAACGATATCCTTTGCGGATAAAATACAAGGACAGTATCAACAAAATCTAGAGCATGATGTTGGTGATTTTATTATTAAACGTGCGGATGGACAAACGGCCTATCAACTGGCCGTTGTCATTGATGATGCCGCTCAGGGAATCACCGAGATCGTACGCGGCAGTGACCTGCTCGATTCAACACCTCGACAAATATATCTGCAACAATTGTTAGGATACCCGACACCAGATTATGCCCATATTCCTGTTATCGTTAACCGCCATGGAGAAAAACTCAGCAAGCAAACCGGAGCAAGTGCTATTGATACAGAATCTGCTGGCGCTACACTTGTGCATGCGTTATGTTATCTGAATCATCAGGTGCCGCAATCATTGCAACTAGCCCCGGTCAGTGAGATCTGGCAATGGGCCATTGAACACTGGCAATTACAGCAGGTAGCCCAGCGACGTGTGATAGAGGCATAAAGGATATCGTTATGGAAACAAATGACCCGTTTCTAAAGGCATTTCGTGGCAGCTTTAGTGGCATCCTGCGCTGGCCACATTTAGACGAGCTGTGGCAAACCGTACTCAATGCCGACACCTCCGGCTGGTACATCTATGCGATCGGTGAACCACCACCGCAACAGCCAGTCGATAAACATAAATTAACCGAGTTCATCACTGAGATCGATAAGTTACTACGCCAGGAACATGATGAGGATTATTGTGGTGTCGTTTATGCAGATGATCGCCAACACCCTGAATTCATTAAAATATATGACCCTAACAATCTTGGCGTCAGCTGTGGATATAGCGACAATCCGCCACTCCCAGGCTGGATCCTGGCAAAAATTCCACCGACTGATTTACCCGCCGCGATGCCGGCGCCCGGCAACAGAAGGCGGTGGTGGCAGCGGATCTTTGCGAAAAAATAACAATCACACGTAGGCATTGAACACACGGGGCCAATCAAGCAAAATGTCAACAATCGTACATATACACAATCATCGTTAAGCATTTTATGCATCACATAAAAACCACCATCAGGAGTCAGCATGTCAGAAAAGATTTATGACATCCCGGCGAAGGTTGCCGAACATGCCTTCATTAACGAAGAAAAATACCAACAGATGTATCAACATTCTATTGATGACCCCGCTGGCTTTTGGTCCGAGCAGGCAGAAAAATTTCTTAGTTGGTACAAACCCTGGGACAAGGTATTTGACTGCAGCTATGATGCCGATGACCTGCATATAAAATGGTTCGAGGGTGGCAAACTGAATGTCAGTTATAATTGTATCGACCGGCACCTGAAAGATCATGCCGACAAAGTAGCCATCATCTGGGAAGGTGATGAATTAGATAGCGACAGCAAGATCACTTTCCGTGAACTGCATGAACAGGTCAGTAAACTCGCCAACGTATTAAAATCACGTGGCGTCAAAAAAGGCGACCGTGTCTGCATTTATATGCCAATGATCCCGGAAGCCGGCTATGCCATGCTCGCCTGTACACGCATTGGTGCAGTGCATTCAGTGGTATTTGGCGGCTTCTCCCCGGAGTCGCTTAAGGACCGGATACTGGACTCCGATTGCCAGGTGGTCATCACTGCTGATGAAGGCCGTCGTGGTGGTAAGACAGTAGCACTGAAGGCCAATACCGATAAGGCCGTGGCATCCTGCCCTAATGTGCATACGGTCTTGACCATCAGGAACACCGGCGCCGATGTTGACTGGCACGCTGCACGTGATGTCTGGTATGACGACATGATGGCGGATGCATCAACGGATTGTCCGCCCGAGGAAATGGATGCTGAAGACCCGATGTTTATCCTGTACACATCCGGCTCGACCGGTAAACCCAAGGGTGTATTGCATACCACCGGCGGTTACCTGCTCTACGCAGCCATCACCACTCGCTATACCTTCGATCTCCATGATGACGACATCTTCTGGTGTACTGCCGACGTCGGCTGGGTCACTGGTCATAGTTACCTGCTGTATGGGCCGCTGGCAATTGGCGTGACCACGGTATTTTTTGAAGGCGTACCTAACTATCCGGATGCATCGCGTTTCTGGAAATCGGTTGATAAACATAAGGTCACGGTGTTTTACACCGCGCCAACGGCGATCCGGGCATTGATGCGCGAAGGCGATGATCCGGTCAAGCAAACATCCAGAAAAAGCCTGCGTATCCTGGGCTCTGTCGGCGAACCTATCAATCCAGAGGCCTGGGAATGGTATTACCACGTGGTAGGCGATGGCCGCTGCCCGATTGTCGACACCTGGTGGCAAACCGAGACCGGTGGCCATATGCTGACACCGCTGCCGGGTGCCACTCGCCTTAAACCAGGATCGGCCACGCGCCCCTTTTTCGGCATCACCCCGGGCATTATTGATACCAATACCAACAGACTGATAGACGGCAATGGCGAGGCCTCCGGGGCCTTGGTCATAACGAGCTCCTGGCCCGGTCAGATGCGCAGTGTCTACGGCGACCACCAACGCTTTATCGACACCTATTTCAAGACCTATCCAGGCTACTATTTCAGTGGTGATGGCGCCCGACGCGACCAGGATGGTGATTACTGGATTACCGGGCGCATGGACGACGTTCTCAATGTTTCCGGTCACCGCATGGGCACCGCTGAGGTCGAAAGCGCGCTGGTACTGCATGAGGCTGTCGCTGAGGCTGCTGTGGTCGGCTACCCACATGATGTAAAGGGTCAAGGGATCTATGCCTATGTTACGCCTATCATCGGCATAGAACCTTCTGAGGAGCTGAAAAAAGAACTCTTTGACCTTGTGCGCTCAGAAATCGGCCCTATCGCCCGACCGGATATCATCCAATGGGCTCCGGGATTGCCGAAAACCCGCTCTGGTAAAATAATGCGCCGCATCCTACGCAAAATTGCAGAAAATGATATTGATAACCTGGGTGATACCTCAACCCTGGCTGACCCCAGCGTCGTCGACGATCTGGTCGAAAACAGGGCCAATCAGTAAGCGCAAAATATCGCAATAAAAAAGCGGGTTTGAACCCGCTTTTTTATTAGTCTCTGTCATCACACAGATACATATCAGGCATCACCGCCCTTAAACCCAAGTTTCTTGAATATTATTAAGCCGGGGCAAATACCGGTAATGCCGGCAAATGCTAGTAATGCAGGCGGTAAATATAATAACCAATGAACCGCATTAAAACCGGTCAACCAGATTCCAATCAAAATAAAAGCAGACATAAATAAAAACAACATTCTCATAGCAGACATTGGACACCTCCACTGTTTTAATTAATGCCGATCAACTATGCCATCATTTAACCGGGAATTCACCTGTAAGCGCCAGTGACAAATGCCCTTTGACATAAAAAGTACAGTCACAAATAATACACCTGTCAGGAAATCAAGGCCTTACTCAGTAATCGAGTAATTCTGTATCTTCATCGCTATAGGCTGGCGAACAGGCACATAACACATGCAAGTCTTCACTATGATTATTCTGCAAACAATGGGCGGTTAATGGTGGAATCAGGACAGTATCACCTGCTGTAATCGTAAACGTTTTCATACCAAGGGTCATCAAGGCCTCGCCCTGTGTCACATGGTAAATCTCTTCGGATGATCGGTGTAGATGCAAGGCTGTTTTGCTACCTGCCGGAACAATGGCCTCTGCCAGGCTCTGATTTTTATTGCCACTATGGCGCGGATGAATTAACTCCCGAATCAGGGAACCATCTTTGGTTTTAAATTCTTTTACTTGTTCGTATTGTATTAACACTATCGCCTTCCGACCTGAAACTATTTTAGTATGCCATCGATTTCATAAAAAATATTTATAAAAAAAGGAGGCCATGTAGCCTCCTTTTTTCACACTAAGCTAAACCATATGACTAGGCATCGACGGCTTTCATGCTTAAACGGATACGGCCCTGCTTGTCGACTTCGAGGACCTTAACGCGAATCACATCGCCTTCAGATAGCTTGTCACTGACCTTCTCGACGCGTTCTTCCGAGATCTGTGAGATATGCACCAGACCATCTTTACCCGGCAAAATGTTAACGAAGGCACCGAAGTCCATCAGCTTGGCCACCTTGCCTTCATAGATCGCACCTACTTCAACATCGGCGGTGATCAGCTCGATACGTTTTTTCGCGTCGTCTCCGGCTGCCTGATCGACACAAGCGACCTTGACGACACCATCATCAGTAATATCGATAGAGGCACCGGTTTCTTCGGTAATCATACGGATGGTGGCACCACCCTTACCGATAACGTCACGAATCTTGTCCGGGTTAATGCTGAAGGTCATAATGCGAGGCGCATAGGCAGACATTTCTTCACGGTGTGACGAGATTGCCTTGCTCATTTCATCGAGGATATGCAACCTGCCGGCCTTGGCCTGCTCGAGTGCCTGCTCCATGATTTCTTTGGTAATACCATCAATCTTGATGTCCATTTGCAATGCATTAATACCGTCACGGGTACCAGCTACCTTGAAGTCCATATCGCCGAGATGATCCTCATCACCGAGGATATCGGTCAGCACGGCAAACTGTTCGCCTTCCTTGATCAGACCCATGGCAACACCAGCTACCGGTGCCTTGGTCGGTACACCGGCATCCATTAATGCCAGACTGGTACCACAGACCGAAGCCATCGAACTGGAGCCATTAGACTCAGTGATTTCAGATACCACACGAATCGCATACGGAAATTCATCAACGCTGGGCATGACCGCCTGTACACCGCGTTTGGCCAGACGTCCATGACCAATTTCACGACGCTTGGGGCTGCCGACCATACCGGTCTCACCGACGCAGTAGGGAGGGAAATTATAGTGCAACATAAAGTTGGAACGAACTGAACCGGTCAGCGCATCAATAATCTGTGAGTCCTTGGTAGTACCCAGAGTAGTGACCACCAGGGCCTGGGTCTCGCCACGGGTAAACAGGGCTGAGCCATGCGCACGTGGCAGTACACCGGTCTTGACGCTGATCTGGCGAACAGTACTGGTATCGCGACCGTCGATCCTGGGCTTGCCTTCGATGATACGACCACGAACGATCTTCTTCTCGAGCTTGCCAAATGCGCCAAGGACATCAGCTGCAGCAGGAGAGGCTTCATCTTCTGTCACCAATTTATCGAGCACGCTATTCTTGATCTCGCCGACACGATCATAACGGGCCATTTTTTCCGAGATTTGATATGCAGCATCCAGATCAGAAGCACAAGCATCAGCGACCGCCTGTTCCAGCGCCTGATTTCCTTCCGGTGCCTGCCAGTCCACAGAACCGGCGCCGACTTCAGCGGCAAATTCTGTGACTGCCTTGACAACAACCTGCATCTGCTCCTGGCCGAATAAAACCGAGCCCAGCATAACCTCTTCAGACAGTTCTTTTGCTTCAGACTCTACCATCAGCACGGCATGTTCAGTACCGGCCACCATCAGATCAAGATCCGATGTTTCCATTTCGGTCATGGTAGGATTGAGAATGTATTCACCGTTGGTGTAACCGACACGGGCAACACCCAGTGGGCCGTTGAAAGGCAGGCCGGAAATGGCCAGTGCTGCTGAGGCACCGATCAGCGAGGGTACTTCAGTTTCAATTTCCTTGTTCAGGGACATCACGGTACAGATAACCTGCACCTCATTGGTGTAGCCTTTTGGAAACAACGGACGTAAGGGGCGATCTATCAGTCTCGATGTCAGTGTTTCCGATTCGCTGGGGCGGCCTTCGCGACGAAAAAAACCGCCTGGAATCTTACCTGCGGCGTAGGTCTTTTCCTGATAATTAACGGTCATGGGGAAAAAGTCCCGCCCTTGTTGGGCCTCTTTTTCACCGACGACCGTGACCAAAACCACGGTGTCTTCGATGCTGACCATAACAGCTGCTGATGCCTGTCGGGCTATTTCACCCGTCTCCAGTACGACAGTATGCTTACCATACTGAAATTCTTTTCTAATTGGTGTCACAGGATATTCCTTACATGTACTTGCAGGTAATAAGTACTATTAATTTTAATTTTTATCGACGCAGACCGAGACGTGTGATGAGGTTCTGATAACGATCCGCATCTTTCTTTTTCACGTAGTCCAGCAATTTACGGCGCTGATTGATCATGCGCAACAGACCCTGACGGGAATGATGGTCATGTTTATGGTCATTAAAATGTCCGGTCAATTTATTAATATTGCTGGTCAGCAAGGCAACCTGCACTTCCGGTGATCCGGTATCGGTCCCCGACAGCTGGTACTCCTCAACAATATTGGCTTTCTCTTCAACGGTTAACATACAAACTTACTCCTGATAGATCATTTACTAAAGCGACTTACACCAAGCGGCGTATTTTACCTTTGCCGCACGCAAGTAACAAGCCATTACGACAAAATTATCCCATTAAAGATAAGTAGTTAGCTGAGCAGGCGGTAGACTGACATTGGGCTCGCCTGACATCGCCTACCATCGTAGTATTCGGCCTCGTGCTGAGCACAGCTGCGTGCTCAGACCGACCGTGACGTAGACAGTGATTACCTTTACATAATCAATATATATCAATGGGATACATAACTATATTCAAGTTAAATATTTCAATATCAAGCATGGAAAAGGCGCTTGGGTGCGACCTTGCCATCGTCTGATATCTGACCAATGCCGAGAAAAACCCCCTTGTCGGAGTTATACAGGCGCACCCAGCCCATCGATGGCGCCTTCGGTACCTGTACGGCCTGCCCCTGCTGGACGTAATAGGAAAGATCGGCATTCAGCTGTATATCGGGCCAATCCATCAGTGCCGCATCAATCGGCATGATCAGGCTATTAAGCTGCTCACGGTCCTGCTCACGCATCTGCTCCAGCTGCGCCATCGTCACCATCTGTGTCGGATCCTGGAATGGACCCACAGTCAGACGTCGGAGCTGGCTAACATGCGCACCACAGCCCAACTGACGGCCGATGTCCTCAGTCAGCGTACGAATATAGGTACCCTTTGAGCAATAAGCCTCCAGAACCAGCTCACTTCCCTCGAATTTGATCAATTTCAACTCATGGATCTGTACCGTACGCGGCTTTCGCTCCACCTCGATACCCTGCCGGGCCAGATCATACAAGCGCTCACCGTTATGCTTCAATGCCGAAAACATCGGCGGTATCTGTTCAATCGAGCCCCTGAACGTCTGCAAAACAGCCTCAATGGCCTGCTCATCCAACTTGGGTACAGCATGGCGCTCTGTGATCTCACCTTCGGCATCACCGGTGTTGGTTACCACTCCCAGCTGGCAAGTAAAACTGTAGCGTTTGTTGGCATCCAGCAAATAATTAGACACCTTGGTCGCTTCGCCGAAGCAAATCGGTAACATGCCAGTTGCCAGCGGATCCAGGCTGCCAGTGTGGCCTGCCTTTTGTACAAAGAACAACGTCTTGACCCGTTGCAGAGCCTTGTTCGAGGTCAAGCCTTGCGGCTTATCGAGCAGGATAATGCCATTAACAGGTCTACCCCGTTTACGTTTTCGTGCCATATCAGAAAATGTCCGCTAAAAATATTTATTCATCAAGATGTTTTTTCTTGTCAGAGGAAATCGCATCCTCTATCAAGCTCTCGAGTCTTGACCCTTGTTCAATAGAATCGTCGTAAAAGAAATGTAATTGGGGAATTGTTCTAATCGACAGCATCTGACCCAGCTCATGACGCAAAAAGCCTGCCGCTTTTTGTAAGATATCAAGCGTCAGTTTACGTTCACTGTCGTCCAGTGTGGTGATATAGATCTTTGCATGAGAGAGATCACGCGAAACTTTGACCGCATTGACAGACACCATGCCGATGCGTGGATCTTTGATCTGGCTTCGAATCAGGTCTGCAAGGTCTCGCTGGATTTGCAGGCCGATTCGGCGTGTGCGGCTGAAATCTTTTGGCATGATTCAATAAATAATAATATCAGGCTGGTGCTACAACTCGCGCTTAACAAGCACTCGCTCAAAGACCTCTATCTGGTCCCCAGACTTAATATCATTATAATTTTTAACGCCTATGCCGCATTCTACCCCGGATTTAACTTCATTTGCATCATCCTTGAAGCGGCGCAGAGATTCCAGCTCACCCTCGTAGATAACAACATTATCGCGTAGTACTCGGATCGGATTGTTGCGTTTAACCACACCTTCGACAACCAGGCAGCCGGCAATCGCGCCCAAAGCAGAAGAGCGAAACACATCGCGCACCTCAGCCAGGCCAACAATCTCTTCTTTGTACTCCGGTGCCAACATGCCTGTCATCGCACTCTTAACTTCATCGATCAGGTCATAAATAACACTAAAGTAATGCAGATCAACTTCCTCTTCCTCGATCAGGCGTTTGGCAGAGGCATCGGCGCGCACATTAAAGCCAAACATCACCGCACCCGAGGCGACAGCGAGATTAACGTCAGACTCCGTTATCCCACCTACACCAGTTGCGACGATATTCACTTTTACTTCGTCGGTGGAAAGCTTATTCAGTGACGCACTAATAGCCTCAACAGAACCTTGCACATCGGCTTTAACCAGAACATTAAACGCACTTGTTTCACCGCTTTCCATATGGGTAAACATATTTTCCAGCTTGGCTTTTTGCTGATTGGCCAATCGGGTCTCACGGACCTTGCCTTGCCTGAGACTGGCGACTTCGCGCGCTTTGCGCTCGTCAGCAACCACAATCGCTTCATCACCGGCATTCGGTGTACCGGAAAGACCCAAAATCTCCACCGGTATCGATGGACCAGCAGCTTCGATGGACTGACCATTTTCATCCAGTAGCGCACGAATGCGTCCATACTCACCGCCGGCAATCAGAATGTCACCTTTGCGTATGGTACCTGCCTGCACCAGGATACTGGCAACTGAACCCCTGCCCTTATCAAGACGGGACTCGATGACAACACCTCTGGCAGTTGTATCAACCGGGGCCTTTAGCTCCAAGACCTCGGACTGCAATAAAATACCATCAAGAAGTGCATCGACACCCTCACCGGTATGCGCCGAGACGTTGACGAACATAACATCACCGCCCCAGTCCTCAGGCACCACGTCCTCTTGTGACAACTCTTGTTTGACTTTGTCCGGCTGGGCATCGGCCTTATCAATTTTGTTAACGGCAATAATGATAGGCACATCCCCTGCGCGCGCATGCTGGATGGCTTCCTTGGTCTGCGGCATGACACCGTCATCTGCAGCAACGACGATAACAACGATGTCGGTTGACTTGGCACCACGTGCCCGCATCGCAGTAAACGCCGCATGTCCGGGTGTATCGAGAAAGGTGATCATGCCCTTGTCGGTATCGACATGGTAGGCACCGATGTGTTGCGTTATTCCGCCGGCTTCACCAGAAGCAACACGACTGCTCCTGATATAATCTAGTAGTGACGTCTTACCGTGATCGACATGACCCATAATCGTGACAACAGGTGCTCTTGGTTCCAGAGGCGCATCGCTCTCTTCGACCATGATCAATTCTTCCTCAATGGCATCGTCACTGATCAATTTGACCGTATGACCCATCTCTTCAACGACGACGGTTGCCGTTTCCTGATCCAGCACCTGGTTAATAGTGACCATCGAACCCAGGCTCATCAGGATCTTAATGACTTCGGCTGCCTTGACAGACATTTTCTGCGCAAGTTCAGCAACCGTTATTGATTCCGGAATATTAACCTCACGCACCACAGGTGCAGTGGGTTTTTCAAAGCCATGTTCCGTAGTAGATGACACGGCAACGCCTCTGCCTTTTTTCTTTTTCTTTCTACGGCCACTTTTATTACCCGATACATGCAGTTCTTCACGACCATAGCGGGTAGACTTATCATCTCTGCGCTTACCTTTTTTCTCGGGTTTTTTATCGGTCTTGGCAGCAGGCTCTTCTTTTTTGGTAACCTCTTCCCTGGCCTTCTCCATTTCCTTGCGCAGCATTTCCTCGGCTTCGGCTTTCTTACGTACCTCTTCCTCTGCTTGTAGCTTGGCCTCTTGTTCAGCTTTCTGGCGCGAGTCTTCTTCCTTCTGCTTGCGCGCATCCTCTTCAGCCTGTTTAAGTGCTTGCTCTGCTGCCAGGCGTTCTTCTTCTTCCTGCTTCTGCCGCTGCTCTTCTTCGAGAATATCTGCACGCTTGACGTAGGTGCGTTTTTTGCGCACTTCCACATTCACCGTTTTACTCTTGCCATGACTACCGGTTACACGTAACTCACTCTGAGTTTTTCTGCGCAAAGTAATCTTTCTTGGCCCTTCTTTCTTATCCGCGTCACTCTTGCCATGACTCAGACGTAGATGATCAAGCAATTGCATTTTTTGCTTATCAGTAATCATGTCGCTTTCAGCGGCAAACTCCAGCCCTGCCTCACTCAATTGAGTCAACAGTCTGTCTGCTGGCACGCCAACGACTTCAGCAAATTGCTTTACTGTTACATCTGACATCTAGATCTTCTCCAGGTATTAACCATTCTGCTCTTCGTCTTCAAACCAATGCGCACGTGCAGCCATAATCAACTTGCCTGCGCTCTCTTCATTCATGTCCTTGATTTCGATCAATTCATCCGTGGACAACTCTGCCAGATCATCGAGTGTCGTAATATCCTTGTTCGCCAAAGCAATGGCAAGCTCTTCGGTCATGCCATCCAGATCAAGCAACGCCTGCTCTGGGGTATTGTCACCGACTTTTTCTTCATCAACAATTGCTCGAGTTAGCAGCACGTCACGTGCACGCCCTCTGAGTTCCTCGACGATATCTTCATCAAATTCCTCAATCTCGAGCAATTCACTGGCGGGCACGTAGGCTACTTCGTCAATGGATGAAAAACCTTCTTGCGCCAGGATGCCTGCTAGTTCCTCATCAACATCCAGCTGGTCCATGAATAGTTTTTGCACTACTTCCTGTTCACCTTCAGTTTTCTCTTCGGCCTGGCTCTCGCTCATGACATTTAAAGTCCAGCCGGTCAACTCGCTGGCCAATTTGACATTCTGTCCGCCGCGGCCGATTGCCTGTGACAACTGCTCATCACTGACCGCGATATCCATACTATTGGTTTCTTCGTCAACAACGATAGAGACCACTTCAGCTGGCGACATGGCATTGATGACAAACTGTGCGGGATTAGAGTCCCATAGAATGATATCAACACGTTCACCCGACAATTCGTTTGAAACGGTTTGTACACGTGATCCGCGCATACCTACGCAAGCACCTATCGGGTCTATTCTGGAATCATTTGATTTGACCGCAATTTTAGCCCGCAATCCTGAATCGCGTGAAGCACCCAAAATATCGATCAGATCCTGACCGACTTCTGGCACTTCCAGTTTGAATAATTCAACCAGAAAGTCGGGCACGGTTCGACTGATAAACAGCTGTGGCCCTCTGGCCTCAGATCGTACGTCATACAGATAACCACGTACTCGGTCTCCGGAGCGTAAAGCCTCACGCGGGATAAGATGCTCGCGCGGGATCATGGCCTCAACATTACCACCCAGATCAATACCACTGACAAGTTCACCCACACGATCCTGGTAAGCATCAACGATTTGCGCACGTTCAGCCTCACGGACTTTTTGCACAATAACCTGTTTGGCGGTCTGCGCTGCAATTCGGCCAAAGGCAACGGAATCCATTTCTTCTTCGTAGAAGCCACCCAGCTCAAGCTCAGAATTATCATATTGAGCCGCACTCAGTGTCATCTGGCGCTGTGGAAATTCCATTTCCGCATCGTCCTCAATAACTTCCCAGAGTCGATAAGTACTGTAGTCACCCGTTTTGCGGTCAATGGATACGCGCGTATCGATATCGCCACCATGCTTCTTTTTGGCCACAGAGGCCAACGCGGCCTCGATTGCCTCGAAGATGATTTCTTTATCGACACCCTTCTCATTGGATACCGTGTCTACTACTAATAATATCTCTTTGTTCATTCCGTCAGTTCCTACAATCCGCCTTGGTTCTAAAATTCAGGTACCAGTCTTGATTGCTCAATATTTGCCAATGACAAACGAATCTCTTGCCCTTCAATACCAAGAATGACCTCATCATTCTCTATGCCCTGCAAAACACCTTTGTAATTCTTGCGCCCTTCTTGCGCTCTGGCCAGTTTGATCTTGACCTGACTACCTGCAAAACGCTGATAATCGCTGGCCTTAAATAAGGGCCGATCCAATCCTGGTGATGAAATCTCAAGATTATAGTTTCCAGCTATAGGGTCCTCAACGTCCAGCACACCACTGATCTGATGACTAACAGCCTGACAATCATCCAGTTTGATGCCCTGTTCACTATCTATATAAACCCGCAACAGGCCGCCGCCATCATGTTTCAGGTACTCCACACCGACCAGTTCGTAGCCGAGTGAGGTAACCACATTATCGACAATCATCTGAAGCTTTTCAGGCACATACCCCATAATTACCCTGCCGTGGAAACTAAAAGTGGGCCTCTCAGGCCCACTTAATTATTCAATCTTGCTATTCCGCGGGGCATTATAACCCCCTTATCTAACTTTTTCCAATGAAGTAATGAAAAATTTCATAATAATCATACTCAAACAACCGGATTGCTGAAATTAACCTGCATTTCAACTTGCTTGCGCTGCCGTAGCGCATGCTGATGTTGTCCGACACGATCTTATTATACCTGATTAAACTATAATACACTGATTTTTATTGTTTTAATCAAGGGTACGGCAGTTGTGTTATCTATAAAGTGTTTTCTCCCGACTTGTATCGCCACGCCCCCCCCTGAAGCAGTCACATAAAGTCATGCCGAAATAAAGCACTTGGTCAATGAATCAATGTATACAGATTCATCACTCGTTCCAGCATAATTTCCTATCTCCGATCAGTCTCTGACAAATCAAGTATTTAAGCGATACATATGGCTCTTATGTTTATGCTTTCTAAACATATTTCCTTTGTTGCCGATACATAAGACAACTTCTATAAAAGAAAAAACCTGCCTTCAGGGATTAATTCAGGACAGCAAGTGTGATTGAACAGAAAACAGACATAAATGATCTACGCATAGGAATGTATGTGTCGCGACTGGATCGCGCCTGGGTGGATACGCCATTTATGTTTCAAGGCTTCTATATACATGACGATGAAGACATCATTGCATTAAGAAAGCACTGTCGCTTTGTATATACGGATTCCACAAAAGAAAATATTGCCGATCACAAGATGCAAACCCTGGTCTCCACTAAGCAAAGCACATCGAATTCAATTGCCGGTTTGCCCGCCAGGAAAGTGCATTATGAAGACACGACAGCAGTAGAAGATGAAATCGTAATTGCCCGGGAATGCCATGCTGACCTGAATCAGACGGTTGAAAGTATGGCTGCGGACGTCAAGTCCGGCAACAAAATTGACCTCAACAAGACCAAAAAAACCGTCAATAATATGATTGATAGCATAGCGCGCAACCCTGATGCGTTTATGTGGCTGACAAAACTCAAAGATACGGATTCATATACCTATCGTCATGCTATGGATTCCTCCATTCTCGCCGTCAGCCTCGGCAGGCATCTGGGACTGAGCAAAAGTGAACTAAAAGACCTCGCTATCGGTTCACTGCTTTTTGATATAGGCAAAGTAAAACTACCTGCCAACATTCTCAATAAACCGGGACGATTGACTGACGAGGAATTCGCATTAGTCAGGAAACACGTGGACTTTAGCGTGGAAATCATGAAGGGTATAAAGGGGATGCCCGCCAGGGCCATCGAAATTGCCCAGTTTCACCATGAACGACACAATGGCAATGGATACCCACAAGGCCTGAAAGGTACCGAGATACCGGTATTTGCCCGCATCGCCGCTATCGTGGATTGCTACGATGCAATCACCAGTGACCGTACCTATAATCGGGCCATTTCATCGCATGAAGCCATAAAGCAGTTATATGAATGGGGCAATGTCGATTTCCAGATTGAATTGATAGAACAATTCATTCAATGCCTGGGCATCTACCCAACGGGCAGCCTGGTCGAGCTCAGCACTGGCCAGGTCGGCGTCATACTGTCCCAAAATCGGGTCAGGCGCCTGCGCCCCAAGGTCATGTTGATACTGGATGAGCACAAGGTGGCCTATGAGAGTTTTCCGGTTGTAGATCTGGTATTAGAAATGGAAGACAAGCATGGCAATGCTCTCGACATCGTCGCCACTCATGAACCCGGGGCTTTTGGCATAGACCCGAAAACATTCTACCTGTAGTCAGTGAGCCTAACCGGTGCTTGATCATCTCACCAGCCTGCCTTCCAGAAAGGGTTTTTTTGATAAACTTAATAAGCAGGTTCAATCGCTCTCAGAAAAACCAGGCAAGATTGCCTGCCTGATTATTAATATTCATGAGTTGAAAAAGATAAACTCGTCCCTTGGCTACGATATCGGCGATACGGTATTACAGGAATTTGCACAACGCATACGGAGAATACTCCGAGAAACAGATACGGCTGCCCGTATCGGCGATAATAAATTTGCGTTGATCCTGACCTCTATCATGAATAGCGGCCATGCAACGCTGGCTGCCAATAAAATACTGACCCTACTCGATGAACCCTTCAGGATTAATGGCAGCAAGGTCCAGATCAAAGCCACTTTAGGTGTAGCCCTATATCCTGAGCATGCCGAAAATGCCCAGTCATTATTACAGAACACCGAGGAGGCACTTGATCAAGCGAAATCCACACGCAGTGAATACAACATTTACTGCCACAGCAATGTCAATATTGAGCGACGAAATCATATTCTGGAAAAGGAATTAAAAGATGCCATCGATGGCGACGAACTGCTAATGCACTACCAGCCACAGATCTCAATACAGCAGCAATATGTTAACAGTGTCGAGGCCCTGGTACGGTGGCAGCACCCCAAGACCGGTATGATATCACCGGACAGATTTATATCATTGGCAGAAAACTGTGGACTGATCGTTCCGCTGACCTTATGGACACTGAACACTACTCTGCGTCACTGCAAAAACTGTTTCGAAAGCTGGCAGAACTTTAGTGTCTCTATTAATCTGTCTGCAGTCCTGTTACACGAACCTGACCTGGTTGAGATGATCAGACAATCGATGCAAATTTGGGGAATCAATGCGAATAACCTGACACTGGAAGTAACTGAAAGTGCAATGATGGTCGACCCAGACAAAAGTATGCAGACCTTGCATGAACTTAATGGTCTCGGCGTAAATATTTCCATTGATGACTTTGGTACGGGTCATTCATCCCTGTCCTACCTAAAGCAACTCCCGGTCAATGAAATCAAGATTGATAAATCCTTTGTCATGAATATGAATGAAAATGAAGATGACAGGAAAATTGTCCGCTCGGTCATCGACCTGGGCCATAATTTCGATCTGAAGGTCGTCGCAGAAGGCATAGAATCAGAACAAACACTGTCTGAACTCCGCGGTATGGGTTGCGATATTGGCCAAGGTTATTACATCAGTCGTCCGCTGCCTATGGATGAGATGCAGCACTGGCTCAATAGCACAACATGGAATAGCAACAAAAATCCTCAGAAGTAATTATTTTATACTGCGGCCTGACAGTATCGGAATGCCGCCAATAAAAAAAGCAGATCGTCATCTGACGACCTGCTTTTTTTGGATTTAAATGTCCGACATTTGCGTGCGGACAAGTTGATACTATTTAAGTGATCGATCCATGCTTTTTTCAAGCTCATATTGCTTTACAGCTAACATCGCTTCGGATTCAGCTTTTTTGGCCAATTTGATGGCGCCCGCTGAATCGCCTTTGTTCGCTAATGCTTCTGCTTTTTTCAGTGTTTTACCAGTATCACGCCATTCATAACCGACAGCCTTGGCTTTTTTGTTAGCCGCTTTAGCAGCACTAATAGCACTGACTGCTTCAGGCGATGCTGATGGTTTTCCAGGCTGTGATGAACAACCGGTAGCGAAACCTGATGTTAGAAGCAAAACAGCAAATAACTTTGCGATTTGAGGTGTTCTCATCTCTATTATCCTCTTTGGTCGTTATATTTATACTTTGGCCTTATTAGGCCTGTTTATATACTTCAGGTGTAACCACCATGAATATCGTGATCATTATACTATCGTCTTAATCGAGGAGAGTAAATGCCTGACAGGCAATTGCCGTATGGATAATGCCAGTACTCAAGTAAATTAATCTATACTAATTCATTAAATTTCGAAGTTGAAATCACAGGGGCAGATACAAAATGCGTCATTAGTAATTGTTAGAAAATATACCGCGTATATTCTATTATTTTTTATGAGGGAATAAGGCGCATTCATGTCTCAACATATAAGTATGACTCACATCAATCAATGCAGCCGTCGATGAAATCAGGAAGACCAGGCCCTGCGAACACCTATCTCAAGAGAGCGCGTCAGACACGGTAACAATGTGTATTGCTACTACCGACAATGACACCTCAATCCAACAAAGAGGCCTCGCTATATCCGAGCGTCAAATACACAGAATTACTGTCTGCGGAATCCTGTAAATCATCATATTTTTGCCGTCGATAACGATACTTCGCCTCTACATACCATGACGGGCTGACATTCCAGCGCAATGCAGGCTCAACCACGAAGTAAGTCCTATCATTCGAAGTGTTAGCACCTAGGGATTTACTATCGTGCGCTTTCGCTTGCAGAGTGCCCGTCAACTGGCTGCTTAAATGCTGAGAGCCTTCAAGTGTGAATTTATTGACTTCAACGACCTCTCCGAGTCCACTCGGCCTGATATCATGAGACAGCTCAACCCGAATGCGCTGCAGCTCAGTCTGATGTGACATAAACATACGGACGAGATAACCATTGTCATCCTCATCGACCGACAAGCTACTAGAAGACCTGTGGCTTAAGCCTACACCTATTCCACCTTTTGTGATTTCAGAAAAGGCATGATTATAAGTACCTACCAACTCATAGCTTGTTGTTTCAGCATCATTGTTATCTGGTGCTCGATACAGGCCTGCACGCAAGGAACCGACGATACTGTCTCTCTCTGACAGATCTCTGGTTAAGGAACCGCGCAGGTATTGTTGGTCATAATCGAACAAACTCGTGCTTATCGACTCATCACTGTAACGTACATCATTAAATGCATATCCAATATTGAATCTCAGCCTTTCTGACAGATGCTGCGTCCAGGATGGTTCAAGTCTAATCGTAGTACGTCTGGCCTGATCCTGGATTACGTCAATATTCAAATCATCGAAATCATAGCGCAATGTTGAATCACGCAGATATGAGGCATCCAGGTTCCACTGTCCTAGTTCTGTCTTGTATTTAGAGTAAAGCGAAAGAAATTGGTTTCCACTCTGATCTGACAATTCACTTTCAGAATTAAAATTCGTATAGTCAATATATGCCTGTCCTGCAACCTCGGATATATCTGTCAATCGGCTAAATTTGATATTCGCGGTTACGATCTCGCCGTAACTGGAACTGTGTGGCTGTGTCGTTAAAGAAGCATTATCATCATACGTAGCAGCAATACTTGCGGAAGGAGTGACTACCCAGGCCTCGCCATAAGAAACACCCGGCAGGAAAAACAGGCTCAGTAAAGCCACGTTACTCAGGGCTAGCCAAAAAGGTGTAACAATGCTCTTCTGGTTATTATTAAGACATGTACTATTTTGTCCTGGCTAATAAAATCGAAATCAGGGAACAACAACAACATCATTAATTTAATCTTTGCTTGGCCAACAGATGTATAATATTGATTAACATATATGCTGAATGTCGTTTTATATTTATCTGTGTTAGTTTTTGACTTGCTTTTAGTTATTTTTGAAGCCCTGCGAACAAATTATGTAAATTAAATCGACAATTATAGCTATATTTTTCAGCGCTACTCGTTCTCTATAGGTCCGACAACGCTATTTCAACTGTGCGTTCGGCACCCATTAAATTTAACAATAAGATAGCCCGATCTTGACCACTTTTTTGCTGGAATATCGCTTCCAGTCCCTGCATCGCGCCTGATTCAATGCGCACCTGCTGCCCTGCCCTGAATTCTGCCTGATCATCTTCAATAATACCCAGTTGATCTGCCTTACCTTGTATTGCTGATATTACCTCGTCCGCGATTGGCCTGATTTCAGTACCAAACATGACCAGCCCTGTAACGCCACGCGTCGACCGAATTGGCGCGGTGTTGGTAACATCCAGGTTAAGTTTGACAAACAGATATCCAGGAAACAATGCCTCGATACACAACTGTCTTTTGCCGCGCCTTCTCTGCATTTGTTTTATTCTGGGATAAAAACATCGATAATCCTGCCGCTGCAGGTTTTCAAGGGCTACTTGTTCCTGACGGGGTTTGGTCCTTATGACATACCATTGATCCATAGTGCTTCGTGACATGACTTCCAACTTCTGTTCACTGTACCTGCTTAGAAATCATCAGGCAATAAACATCTGCTTTGCTAAAAAATAGGCCGTTTCCAGCATAACTGGCCAGAAGCGTGAGAATCGGGAACATTATACTACTAAGCAATTACTGGACGACTGACATAAAAAAACCAGTCGGCTGTAACCGTCTGGTTTTATTATAAATAGTGGTAGCGGGGACAGGATTCGAACCTGTGACCTTCGGGTTATGAGCCCGACGAGCTGCCAGACTGCTCCACCCCGCACTAACAACGAGAGCGCATCTTACAGGGCTACCTGTTTATTTTCAAGGGGCGCAGGGCTTTTTTCATAAAAAAAAACGGGTGCCTAAAGCACCCGTCGATTGGTCTGATTATGATCTATCAGATTAAGGCTTAACGTACAGATAGCCCTTCTGCTGCAGTTCAGCAACCTCAGCAACACCTGATGGAATAACCTTCGCATTCAGGTTGATTCTGTTTTTATCGATTTTCTTGCCGCGAATGGTGTTAGCACAGATAGTGAATTTAACGCCACGGTTTGCCAGTTTTTGAATGGTATCTTCGAAAGAATTACCCTTCTTGTCCTTGGTTCCTTCAACCATGGAAAATGCACCGCTGGAATGCGTGACGACAATGATCTCTGCATTCTTATCACCCAGGGCATTAAGATGGTTTTTAACATTACGCAGGGCGCCATTGGCAGTCTGCAGATTGTTAACATGGTAAACCACTTTTTGCTGGTGATAACCGTTCTTGGCAGGTTTTAACTCTTGATCAGTACAGCCAATAAGGGTAGCACTGATTAATGCGGTAGTTGCAATTGCTGTTAACTTCTTCATGTAGTTGACTCCTCCTAACAGGATAATTATTCTAGGTCTGTACCTAAATATTACTAGGTTTGTACCTAGTATTAATAGCAAACTCTATTCCAGGTTTGCAAATTATTTTATAATTTCGATTTATCAGTAACTTATTCATTTAATTAATATTAATAAATAAGTAAATGCCATTATAGGTAGTTGCAATATGCAGAATAGTGCAACAATAACACTGTAAAATGCCCTATTCTGCCTCACTGAAGCGACGTAATTTTCGCCATAGCGTGGTCTTGTCAATGCCGAGAATATCCGCGGCCTTGGTCTTTTTTCCGCCCGATAATTCCAGTACATGTTCAATATATTCCTGCTCGAGTTCTTCCAATGACGGGAAATCCTCTTGCGGGAACTGAATACCTTGGTTGTCATCAACTTCCATGGCTGTTGATAGTTTTTCTGGCCAGGTCATCACCGGCTTGTCTGACAATATCACACAACGCTCGACAATATTCTTCAACTCGCGAATATTACCTGACCACTCGGCCTGATACAGGTTGTTCATTGACACCGTATCAAAACCCTTGATCGGTCGTTGGTAACGTTCGGTAAATTCCTGCACAAAATATTCTATCAGAGAAGGTATATCCTCGCGCCGTTCACTCAAGGAAGGAACGTGAATATTGACTACGTTCAGGCGATGATAGAAATCGTGCCTAAATTCACCTTTCTTGACCATCGCCTCGAGATCACGATTACTGGCGGCAATCACGCGCAAATCGATTGGGATTCCCTGCGTACTGCCGACTCGGGTAATGGTCTGGCTCTCCAGTGCGCGCATCAACTTCATTTGCATCGAGTCGCTTATATTGCATATCTCGTCGAGAAATAAAGTGCCGCCACTGGCCTGCTCCATCAAGCCGCGCTTTCTTTGCGTCGCACCGGTGAATGAACCTTTCTCATGACCGAACAACTCACTCTCAAGCAGGGTTTCGGTCAAGGCGCCACAGTCGATGACAACAAAGGGTGCATCCTTACGCGGACTGTAATCATGTAAGGCGCGTGCAACCAGTTCCTTACCGGTTCCGGATTCACCACTGATTATCACGTTACAGCTGACCGTAGCCACCTTCTCGATTGTTGAAAACAGAGTCTTCATCACCGGCGTATCACCTATCATGCCAAAGCGGTTGCGGCCTGTCTGCAGACGTTTCCGTAATAATTCATTTTCATCCTGTAGTCGCATTGCACTCAGGTTACGGTCGATTATCAGCTTCAATTCCTCAAAATCGAATGGTTTTTTAATAAAATCGGTGGCGCCCAGTTTCATTGCTTCCACCGCATTTTCCACTGACGAATAACCGGTCATCACCAAAACAGGAATGTCTTTATCGATTTCCCTGACATTTCCAAGTAATTCAAAGCCACTCATCTCGGGCATACGCAGATCGGTCACCAACATGTCTGCCCCATTCTTTTCAAAGTCAGCCAAGCACTCTTTTGCAGACTGATAAACATGACAACTATAACCGACTCGGTCACAGTTTCGTTGCATGACCGAACAGGTCACCGAGTCATCATCAACAAACAAAATCCTTGTATTCTTATTTTCCTTCATTGCCAACCTCGGATACTAAGTCCATTTCTGCCATCATTGTTTCCTCATTCGAACTCGATCGGGGCAGGATTATTTCAACCCTGACCCCTCCCTGCGGCCTGTTTTCCAGCACGATAGATCCACCATGCTTTCTAATAATGCCATAACTAACGGAAAGCCCCAGCCCTGTGCCCGAACCTTCCGGTTTTGTTGTGAAAAACGGGCTGAAAGCACGGGCGAGATTATCATCACTGATGCCATTACCGTTATCTAGAATTTCTGCCATTATTTTTCCATCTGCCTCGCGTGCGCGCATGATAATTTCAGAACCAGGCTGTGAGGCATGCAAGGCATTGATAACCACATTGACCAGAACCTGTTGTAACTGGCTTGAATCACCTTGCATGATCAAAGGCCCATCGAGGTCCAGCAACAAACTAATATTTGAGTTGCGCAAACGATGTTCAAATATGGCCGCTGTTTCCCGCATCAATTTAGAAAAATCAAACTCTTCATATTTTGGCTTGTTTTCCCTGGCAAAATTAAGAACGCCCTGAACAATACGCGCACAGCGTTCACCCTCATTTTGCAGGGCCTTGAGATCATCCTTCATTTGCTCGTCCTGCTCAGGCACACTCTTCTCCACCAATGAAGCCAGTGACATAATATTCATTAAGGGATTATTGATCTCATGTCCTATGCCTGCTGCCATTTGTCCAACCGCTGCCAGACGCTCGGATTGTCTCGCCGTAAGTTCAGCTTTAATGCGTTGTTTCTGGGTTTTTTCCAATTTATTGGTCAGGTAGTTAAACGCCTTGCCGGCAAGACCAATCTCATCACGACGGTCATCACTATAATGTACCTTGCGATCACCATCCGCATAGCGCGTTATGATCTGCGCCAGATCATGCACCGGTTTCGACAGCCGCGATGCAGCCCATCGCGCCATGATTAGACTGACAATAACGACAAGTAAAATCAGGTACACAATCCAGTTTTTCAGATCTAGGATAGGGGCCAGGATAGTATCCCTGGCCATTTCGATGACCAGCAACCAACGCGTATCGCGCTCCTGGAAGGGAGATAATTTATGGTAATAGACATACTGATCCTGCTCTGTCGCTACCATACCTGTTCGAGATCCATCCTTAATCTGCTGCCATAACTTGTCACCAATATCCGTTGAAAATCGGATCGAAGTTCCAAGCTGGTTGGAGAAACGTTTATCGGCATCCTGATGATAAAGGTAGATACCATCCCTGTCCTGGTCCTTATTAATTTCAACAATATAGGCCTGTCCGGGATAGCCTGCCAGTGCGGCCTCAACGGCATCGTCGATTCGCAATCCCCACATATTGACTATCAGCATGCCCAGAGGCGATTCAAGCTCATCCCTGATCGGTACGCTATAGCGCACCATCGCAGGACAAAAGTCGACCTCGCCCGAGACCTGGCCACGTTCAAAATCAGAGATGGAAATATCCTCATCTGTTTTTTGAGCCCAGCGGAAAAAGGGCTTGGCGGCAAGGTCTTCAACATACAGTCTGCCATTATCGAGTTTTTTCTCAAGCGGGATCAGCTGACCTTCCTTTATCTTGACAAGTGCCTTGCCCTGCGTATCGGTAAACCTGATCGCCTGAATGCTCGGCACAGTGGACTGATAATTAAGAAAAAAGGCCATGAGATTGGTGACTTTGCGCTCATATACGGCCGTGTTGTCGGTGGCCGATATAGACGCCGCAAAATCCCTGACCACCGGTACCTTGGCCAGGCCCTGGACAATCGATTTCTGATTATCCAGCAAGCTGGACAGCTCATGTGAAAGCTTGCCAAGGGTCTTGCCAATCTCTTTGCCGGTGCTGTCTTCCAGATCCTGTTCAATATGGCCAGCAACACCAAATAGAAGAAACAACAGTGGTACCAGAGCCATCAGACCCAGAACAAGGAATAGTTTCTGTCTCAACTGCATGGGTATAAGCTTAACATATATTGCAAATTGCAGTAGTTAATTCAGAATTTAGGCAAACGAAAAATATTAAATTGAGCCATATATTGGCACCCATAAGGGGTAATGGAGAACGGTATTTTCTTATTTTAATTCAATAATATGCAAGTATTATCTAGAAATATTCTATGTATTGGAGAAACCTGATGTGGCATGGGTCATCGCTACGAAGCGGCGCTGGCCGATGAATCAGCAGTCTAAGCCATGCCCAAGCAGCCGCCAACGCGACCTGAGGCCATAGCGAATCAGAATCTTTAGGCCAGGACCTGCTGGCACACGGCCATCAGCATACCCGGAAACAGACCCAGCACCAGCATCAGGATACCATTGGCGCTGACGACCACCTTCAGGTCCACATCAGCGACAATAACGCTGTTGTCTTCGGCTTTGTCAAAGTACATCAGCTTTACGATGCGGATGTAATAGTAGGCACCAATGACCGAGAACAACACCGCAACCGCAGCCAGCCAGACCATATCGACATTCAACACGGCTTCCAATACCCATAACTTGGCGAAGAAACCGACAGTAGGCGGCACACCAGCCATCGAGAACATGATCAGCAACATAATAAAGGCATACCACTTACTGCGTTCATTCAGGCCCTTAAAATCATCCAGTGTGTCGGCCTCGAATCCGGCCCGACTCAACAAAATTATCATGCCGAATGCACCGGTCGACATCAATGCATAGATCAGCACATAAAACATGGAGGCGGAATAACCATCGGGCCCGGCAGCAATGATACCCAGCAACAGGAAGCCCACGTGTGAAATGGTTGAATAGGCCAGCATGCGTTTGATATTGGTTTGCGCAATCGCTACAACATTACCCAGAGCAAGGGATAATACTGCCATGATAGTGAGCATTTGTTGCCAATCAACATACAAGGCCTCCATACCATCGACCAACAAACGCATGACCATGGCAAAGGCAGCAATTTTGGGTGCCGCGCCGAGATATAAAGTCACCGGCGTTTGTGCGCCTTGATAAATATCCGGCACCCACATATGGAATGGTACCGCCCCCAGCTTGAAGGCCAGACCAACAACTACAAAGACGAGTCCAAAACTGAGGATAATATTATTCGCACCATTGTTAGCTATATAACTACCCACCTCTTTAATATCGAGTGAGCCGGTTATGCCATAAATCATCGACATTCCATATAGCAACATGCCGGAGGCCATTGCACCGAGGACAAAATATTTCATCGCCGCCTCAGTAGAGGCCTCGGAATCCCGATTCAGAGCAACCATTGAATATAGCGACAGGGACAATAACTCCAGGCCCAGATACACCGTCAGGAAACTATGCGCAGACACCATGATCATCATACCCAGCACACCGAACAGACCGAGGGCGTAGTACTCTCCTCTGAACATATTACGTAATTGCAGGTATTGGCGTGAATACAAAAAGACGATGGCAGTTACCACGTAGATGAAAATCTTGAGAATATCACCCATGCTGTCACGCACGAAAGAGCCGCTAAAGCCTGTGACTGCTTCTCCACCCATCTGGCTAAAGGTAATGACTACTGCACCGAACAAGGTCAACTGCGCCAGTAGATAGGTTATTATCCTGTTTCTGTCATTCAGGAAAAGATCCAGAACCAGAAGCACACAGGTCATACCCAGCAGGAACATCTCCGGCATCACCAAGGCAAGATTGGGCATTTCAATAACAGCCATTTCATTATTCATAATCAGTTTAACCTCGATACAGTCATCTGCATCGATCCGCTAGTATTTCTGAATGGAAACATGTTGCAATAAATGTTCAACCGAAGCATGCATGACTTCTGTCAGCGGCCCCGGATAGATGCCAAAAAACAGCACGGCGATGGCCAACAGTCCAAGTATTAAAAATTCGCGCGCTGTGACATCTTTGAGCGCGGCAACATTGTCATTAGCCACTTCGCCATAAAGCACGCGCTTGACCATCCACAATGTATAGGCAGCACCTAGAATCAATGTCGTCGCCGCCAGGAAGGCAATCCAGAAATTGGCCTTGAAGCTGTTCAGGATAACCATGAATTCACCAACAAAGCCTGAGGTGCCTGGCAAGCCTGCATTGGCCATCGAGAAAAATACCATAAAGGCCGCGAAAATGGGCATGGTATTAACCACGCCGCCATAATCGGCAATATTGCGGCTGTGCATACGATCATAGATGACCCCCACGCACAGGAACATCGCAGCCGATATAAATCCATGTGAGATCATTTGCACCAGGCCGCCTTCCATGCCCAGCGCCGCCTCGCGCCAACTACCGGTGTTGTCGATAATGCTGAACACCAGGAAAAAGCCAAGGGTGGCGAAACCCATGTGCGCAATCGATGAGTAGGCAATCAGTTTTTTCATATCGGTTTGCACCAGGGCGACGAAACCGATATAAACAACCGCCACCAGCGACATCAGAATGATCAACCAGTCCAGCTCATTACTGGCATCCGGGGTAATCGGCAGGCTGAAACGCAGGAAGCCGTAGCCACCTATTTTGAGCATGATCGCTGCCAGGATCACAGAACCACCGGTCGGCGCCTCAACATGGGCGTCGGGCAACCAGGTGTGCACCGGCCACATCGGCACCTTGACCGCAAAAGCGAGCAGGAAGGCGGCGAATATATACAGCTGTTCATGCAGTGACAACGGCAAGCTATGGAAGCCCAGCAATGAGAAACTACCATCGGCCTTGATCGACATATAGATCAGGGCCACTAGCATCAATACCGATCCGAGGAAGGTATACAAAAAGAACTTAATGGTCGCATACACACGCCTGGGCCCGCCCCAGACACCGATAATCAAAAACATCGGGATCAACATAGCTTCCCAGAAAACATAGAACAGGATAGCGTCCAGCGCCGAAAACACACCCACCATAACGCCTTCCATAATCAGGAAGGCGGCCAAGTATTGTTCCGGCTTTTTCTTGATCACTTCCCAGGCAGACAGTACCACCAGCACGGTTGTGAAGGTCGTCAGGATAATCAGCGGCATGGAGATGCCATCCACGCCCAGCTGATAAAAAATATTAAATGAAGGTATCCAGGATTTAAGTTCGCCAAACTGCATGGCCGCAGTAGTAACATCGAACTGTGTATACAGTGAAATACTGAGCACAAAGGTCAGCACTGACACTAACAACGCAACGACGCGTGCCCACCTTTCGCCCGCCAGTAATACCAGCAGACCACCAATAATAGGTGTCCAGATCAGTGTACTTAAAATGGGTAAATCAAATAGCATCTGTGGTTCCTTATATCGCCACTAGCGAAACACAATCCAGGTTAACAATAACAACAGCCCGATAATCATGACGAAGGCGTAGTGATACAGGTAACCACTCTGGAAACGACGTGCAATGGACGAGAACCAGCCAATCGATTTAGCCGAACCGTTTACGACCAGTCCGTCGATGAGTTTCTCATCACCCACACGCCAGAACATGCCGCCGAGTAAACGACTGCCACCAGCGAAAACGATTTCATTGAAACGGTCAAAGCCATACTTGTTGACCAGAACCTTGTGTACCAGCGCAAAGCGTTGCTGGATCATATCGGGTAGATCCGGGCGTTTCATATACAGGAACCAGGCGGTAAAAACCCCGCCCGCAGCCAGATAGACCGGGTAGTCAGCAAACGAGTGCAGGATCAAGCCCCACCAACTATCAAAGTGATGCGTCACTTCAGTGGCAATACGATGACTCTCATCGACAACAATGGCGCTACCAAAGAAACCGCCAAAGGCCATCTGATCAACAAATATTGCCCCTGCTATCACAGACGGTATCGCTAGCAGTATCAACGGTACTGTCACCACCTTGGAACATTCATGCAGGTGTTCGCGGGTATGATCATCCATGCGCTCTTTACCATGAAAGACCATGAAATACATTCGGAAGCTATACAGGGCGGTAATGAACACGCCAATCAGCACCGCCATATAAGCATAACCAGCACCGGCGAGACTAGATTCCCTGACGGCGACAATAATCGCGTCCTTGGAGTAGAAACCGGCAAAACCAGGCGTACCGATCAATGCCAGTGAGCCTATCAACGAAGTAATCCAGGTGATTGGCATGTACTTGCGCAAACCACCCATCTTGCGCATGTCCTGCTCATGGTGCATGGCGATAATGACGGCACCGGCACCGAGGAAAAGCAGTGCCTTGAAGAACGCGTGTGTCATCAGGTGAAAGATACCAGCAGAATAAGCCGACACGCCCAAGGCGACTGTCATATAACCCAATTGCGACAAGGTCGAATAGGCAACCACACGCTTGATATCGTTCTGCACCAATCCCAAAAAGCCCATAAACAAGGCCGTGGTCGCACCAATGACCAACACAAAACTCAAGGCCGTCTCAGTCAACTCGAACAAGGGGGACATGCGCGCTACCATGAAGATACCCGCAGTCACCATGGTTGCGGCATGGATCAAGGCAGAGATCGGCGTCGGGCCTTCCATCGAATCAGGCAGCCACACGTGCAATGGCACCTGCGCCGATTTACCCATGGCGCCGATAAATAACAGGATGCAGGTGACGGTCAGGATCGACCAGGCATGGCCGTCAAATATCTCCATCGTGCGCCCGCTCAATGACGGCGCCTGTTTGAAGACCTCGGCATAATCCAGACTACCGGTATACATCAGCACCGCAGCAATACCGAGCAGGAAACCGAAATCACCGACACGGTTGACCAGGAAGGCCTTCAGGTTCGCATAGATAGCCGTGGGCTTCTTATACCAGAAACCAATCAGCAGATAAGACACCAGGCCCACCGCTTCCCAGCCAAAAAATAACTGCAGGAAGTTATTCGACATAACCAACATCAGCATGGAAAAGGTAAACAAGGCAATATAACTGAAGAAACGCTGATAACCCGGATCATCATGCATATAACCGATCGTATAGATATGCACCATCAGCGATACGAAGGTGACGACAATCAGCATGACTGCCGTCAGCTTGTCAATCAGAAAACCGATCTGGAAATTAATACCATTACTGACCATCCAGGTGTAGACCGTGCCATTGAAGGGCTCTGCTGCATCGATCACAATATGCTTGAACACGATCACTGATAATACGAAGGCCACGGCGACACCGGTGATGGCCGCGATATGCGATGCAGTACGCCCTATCTTCCAACCGAAAAAGCCGGCTATCATCGCACCCAGTAAAGGCGCGAGTGGAATAGCCAGATATATACTTTGCATATTATCAGTCACGGCATTAACCCTTCATGGAATCCATATCATCGACATTGATGGATTGCTTACTGCGATACAATACAACCAGAATAGCCAGACCAATGGCGGCTTCGGCCGCAGCAACGGTCAGGATAAAGAACACAAATACCTGTCCGGCAATATCCTGATTGAATGCCGAAAAGGCGACAAAGTTCATATTAACCGCCAGTAGCATCAACTCGATCGACATCAGCAGAATAATGACATTCTTGCGATTCAGAAAAATACCCGCCAATGACAGACAAAATAAGATCGCACCAACAACCAGATAATCCGCAAGTGTAATCATGAGCCTTTACCCTCCGCATCCATTTTCACAACACGCAGACGATCTTCCTTCTTCACGATCACCTGGCTGGATGGATTCTGGCTGCGGGTATTAGGTCGCTTGCGCATCGTCAATGAGATCGCAGCGACGATAGCCACTAGTAGCAACACCGCCGCGACCTCAAATGCAAACAGGTATTCTGTGTATAAAACCTGACCGATGGCCTCGGTATTACTGTAATCCGCACCCTTTCGCACCAGTGCCGGACTCTTGTCGCCGGAAAAATTACCCGTAATAACTATACCCATTTCAATCGCACTGATAATAGCCACGGCCACACCAATAGGCAGATACTTAATAAAGCCTTCGCGCATGACATCGACATTAATATTCAGCATCATCACCACGAACAGGAACAACACCATGACCGCGCCTACGTACACCAACACCAGGGTGATGGCGAGAAACTCCGCTTCTATCAGAATCCACAAGGCCGAGCTGGAGAAAAATGCCAGCACCAGGAACAAGGCCGAGTGCACCGGATTACGTGAGGTAATCACCCTAACTGCAGCCAACACCAAGATGGTCGCAAACAGATAAAAAATTATTTTTTCAAATGTCATAATGTCATTGCGCCTGTTGTTTATTCAACGATAGGGAGCATCGGCTTCCCTGTCTGCCGCGATTTGTGCTTCAAACTTATCGCCAATCGCCAGTAATTTGTCTTTGGTCATTATCTGCTCGCCACGTTCTTCAAAGTGGTATTCAAAATGTCGGGTCTCGACGATCGAATCCACCGGACAGGCTTCTTCACAGAAGCCACAGAAAATACATTTAAACAAGTCAATGTCATATCGCGTGGTACGCCGACTGCCATCCTCACGTTCTTCTGAGTCTATGGTTATTGCCAATGCCGGACAGACCGCCTCACATAATTTACAAGCAATGCAGCGCTCTTCACCGTTAGGGTAGCGTCGTAAGGCATGCAAGCCACGAAAGCGTGGTGACATTGGCGTTTTTTGTTCCGGGTACTGGATGGTAATCTTCTTGGCAAACATATAGCGACCGGTAAGACGCATGCCTTTTAGAAGCTCCAGCAGGAAAAGACTATGAAACGCGTTTCTGAGTGTCTTGACCATTATGATGACCTCGAAGCCGTTTGCAGTTTGTTGAACAACATATAGGCCCCTGCTATACCGACAGTACACAGGCCTAGCGTCACATAGGAAGCCTTGGCAGCGATCACTGCCCCCAGCACCAGGATCCAGATAATGGTAATGGGAATGAATACTTTCCAACCCAGACGCATTATCTGGTCATAACGATAGCGTGGGAAGGTGGCCCTGAACCATAAGAACAGGAAGGCAAAAAATGCCGACTTGGCCAGGAACCAGATGATGCTGGGTGCAGCCAGGAAGGTCGATTCCAGACCGGGAATCCCCTGGAACGGTGACAACCAACCCCCCATAAACATCAGCGCAGTCAATACCGCAATCAGGATGATATTGGCATACTCGGCGAGGAAGAACACCGCGAAAGTCATGCCCGAATATTCAACATGGAAACCGGCAACGATCTCAGATTCACCTTCGGCCACATCGAACGGTGCACGATTGGTTTCGGCCACACCCGAGATAAAATAAACCAGGAACAAAGGAAACAAAGGCATCCAGTACCAATGCCAGATTCCGCCGGATTGCTGCATGACAATTTCATACAGGTTAATACTGTGCGCCGCCATCAACACACCGACCAGGGCAAAGCCCATGGCGATTTCATAGGCCACGATTTGCGCCGCCGAGCGCATCGCACCCAAAAAGGCATATTTCGAGTTTGATGCCCAACCGGCGACGATAACACCGTAAACACCCAACGAGGTCATGGCCAGAATATACAATAGGCTGGCATCGATATTGGACAATACCAAACCTTCACTAAATGGCACTACGGCCCAGGCTGCCAGGGACGGGCCAATTGATAACATCGGCGCGATGATAAACAGAAATTTGTTGGCATTGGTCGGTATGACGATTTCTTTCATCAACAACTTCAATGCATCAGCGATGGGCTGCAGCCACCCTTTCGGACCTACACGATTCGGGCCGACACGAATTTGCATATAGCCAATTAGCTTACGCTCAGCGTAGGTCAGATAGGCTACACCGAGCATCAACGGAATAATAATCGCGAAGGCCTTTAACAGGATAAAGAGCAGATCAATAAACATCTCCATCATAATCAGTCAGCCTCCACCTGTATCGAACTGAACAAGGAACCCAGTTCGGCACTCTCCGGCGTTGCCGCTGCCAGCCAAATACAATCATCCGGTATGCTTTCGTCGAGGCTGAATGACAAACTGACCGCCGCTCCACCCTGGCTGACCATTAATTTTTCGGCATCGGTCAAACCCAGGCGCGTCGCCAGGGCCGGGTTGATGCGAAGTCCGCCTTCATTGGCATCCGGCGTTTTTTGCAGGGATCCCGCACGGCGGACCACATTGTCCTCATGGTAAGCCAACACAGCGCCGATGCGTTGCAGGCCGACAGCATCAGCAGGCATTTTGACCTCCTCCTCGCTGACAGCAGTATTATTCATCGCCACGTCGCCAATACTGGCAAGTTCTTCATCGCGAATCTGTTCCGAACTGTTATATTCAAAACCATTCAGATCAAGGAGATTGCCCATGACCCGTAATACCTTCCATGCAGGCCGCGCATCACCTGCAGGACGGGTCGCACCGGCAAAACTCTGCTGCTGGCCCTCGATATTAATATAGGTACCGGATGTCTCGCTAAACGGACTGACCGGTAACAGCACATGCGCATAGGCCTTCATAGACTCACTGACAAAAGGCGTTAATGAAACAACGAAATCAGCCTTGTTCAGAGTGCTGAGCGCCTGTGCCGGATTAGCCACATCAAACTCCGGCTCGATACCCAACAACATAAATGCCTTCATACCGTTCGCCAGCATTTGTTGTGTATGCATACCTTTTTGATCAGCTGACCTGGTGGGTAATATGCCAGCCAGGTAGGCTCCGCTGCTATTGGCGCCATCACTCAGGTAGCCGAAGCTGGCTCCGGTAGCGCGTGCAATCAGACTGGACAATACACGCATTTCCATCAGGTACGGCATCATCAGTGCCTGCGAACCCAACAATACTGCCGCGTTATCTGCGGCCTTCAAATGCTCGGCAATGGCCAGTTGCGTATCATTTGTATTTGCATTACTGAGAATATGTTTACAGTTTGTCGGCACAGTCATGCCGGTCACATCCACGACCGCCTTGGCAACACCTGCCAATGCCTGGACCATCTCTTCCGGTGTGGCAATTATTTTTTCTTCAACGTTAAAATGAATATCGTAATCACGGCTATTGATAAACATCACGTTGGCGCCACGCATGGCCGCCTTGCGTAAACGATGTGCTGCTATCGGCTGCTCCTTACGCACATTCGAACCAATCAACAGCGCCGCATCAAGCTGCTCCAGTTCTGCAATCTTTAAACCAAGGCCTGGGAAACGTGGCGCGCTGTCCTGATCACGAAAATCTATTTGTCGCAGGCGATGATCGAGGTTGGCACTATCCAAACCCTTAGCCAATTGGCGCATTAGGCCCATCTCTTCCAGCGTCGCATTCGGTGATACCAGCATGCCGGTATCAGCGCCAGCACCCAACAGACCTTTTGTAGTAACTTCCAGTGCAGTATCCCAGTCAGTTTCCTGCCACTCACCATTACGTTTAATCATCGGCGTGGTTAAACGTGAAGCGCTATTCAGCCCTTCATAACTAAAGCGATCGCGGTCCGACAGCCAACACTCATTTATTTGTTCATTATCATCTGGAGCGGCACGCATCACATTGCCACGAAAGGTATGCAGCGACAGATTGGAGCCAAGGCAGTCATGCGGGGCAATCGTCGCATGTTGCATTATTTCCCAAGCGCGCGCCGCGTAACGTGATGGCTTCGCAGTCAAGGCACCGACCGGACAAAGGTCGATTATGTTACCCGACATCTCCGACTCAATGGCCTGTTCAATATAAGTACCGATTCGGGTATGTTCTCCCCGCCCTGTCGCACCCAACTCGCGCACACCAGCCAGCTCCTGACCAAAGCGCACACAACGCGTACAGTGAATGCAACGCGTCATATCGGTTGAGATCAATGCGCCCAGATTTTTGTCGGCGACAACGCGCTTGTTTTCTGTATAACGCGAAACATCGCCGCCATAGCCCATCGCCACATCCTGTAACTCACATTCCCCACCCTGATCACAGATTGGGCAGTCCAGAGGATGGTTAATCAACAGGAATTCCATGGTCGCCTTTTGCGCAGCCAGTGCCTTGGGCGATTTGGTGAATACTTTCATGCCGTCCATAACCGGAGTGGCGCAGGCTGGCAAAGGCTTGGGAGCCTTTTCGACCTCGACCAGACACATACGACAGTTGGCCGCAACCGACAGTTTTTTGTGGTAACAAAAACGCGGGATACGAATACCCGCCTTGTCGGCAACCTCAATAAGCATAGAACCCTTATCCGCTTTTAGGGGCGTGCCATTTATTTCGATATTTATCTGATCGTCACTCATTCATTCAACCTAAATGGTAGCGCTACGAAAAACTCTTTTTCATGGCTACCATGCATTTTTTATGTTCGATATGATATTCAAATTCATCACGATAATTCTTGATAAAACTCTGCACCGGCATCGCCGCCGCATCTCCCAATGCGCAGATCGTATGACCGCCGATCTGTCCGGCTATCCGATCAAGGTTATCCAGGTCTTCGGGTCGGCCCTGACCGTGTTCAATGCGATGCACAACCCTGGACAGCCAACCAGTGCCTTCACGGCACGGCGTACATTGACCACAGGATTCGTTGTAATAGAAATGCGACAGGTTGGAGAGCACATTCACCATACAGGTGTGTTCGTCCATGATAATCACGGCCCCCGAGCCTAACATGGATCCTGCCGCGGTGATTGAGTCATAGTCCATATCCACATCCATCATGACGTCACCAGGCACTACCGGCACCGACGATCCCCCGGGGATAACAGCCTTCAGTTTATGGCCGTTGCGTACACCGCCGGCCATCTCCAATAATTCAGAGAACGGCGTGCCCATTGGGATCTCGAAATTTCCGGGTTTATTAACATGGCCGGAGACGCAGAATAGTTTTGAACCACCATTATTCGGTTTGCCAAGGTCGAGGAACCATTGGCCGCCATTACGCAGGATCTCAGGAACCGAAGCCAGTGATTCGGTATTATTGATTGTTGTTGGCTTGCCATATAAACCAAAACCCGCCGGGAATGGCGGCTTGAAACGCGGCTGCCCCTTCTTACCCTCAAGTGATTCGAGCAAGGCGGTTTCCTCACCGCAAATATAGGCGCCGGCACCGAGATGGTTGTGCATGTCAAAGCTGAACTCAGAACCGAAAATATTTTCACCAAGAAGACCAGCACGTCGGGCCTCTTCAATCGCAGCTTCTGTGCGTTCAAATGGCTCCCAGAATTCACCACGTATATAGTTATAACCAACACTGGCACCGATACAGTAACCGGCGATAATCATACCTTCTATCAATTGGTGTGGATTGTGGCGCAGGATATCGCGGTCCTTACAGGTACCAGGCTCACCTTCATCTGAATTACAGACAATATATTTCTGTCCCGGCGCATTACGTGGCATAAAGCTCCATTTCCGGCTCCACCACGTCCACGTAACGCAGACAGTTTTAATTCCTCGATGATATCCTCAGGCGGTATCTTTTCTTCCAGGATTTTTTTCAGGACCTCATAGCCACCACTAAGGCGATAGGCATCCAATTGCCATGGCTTATCCAGGTGTTCATTTCTGAAACAAACTTCATTGGCCATAGTTAATCCAGCTCTTCCAGTATTTGATCAATTTTTGCCGGGGTCAGATCCTCGTAGTATTGCTTGCCGATCATCACGGCTGGTGCACCGACACAAGCACCGAGACACTCTACTTCCTTGATTGAAAATTTGCCGTCAGCAGTGACTTCGCCGAGTTTGACACCGAGCTTATCCTGAAGATAAGTCAACATTTCATGCGAGCCATTCAATAAACACGAAATACTATTACACACACAAATCTTGTGCCGACCGACGGGTTGGTGTTCATACATCGAATAAAAAGTAGCCACCTCGTAGACGGCAATGCGCGGCATATCCAGGTATTCAGCAACGGCATCCATCAACGGCTCGGTCAGGTAACCTTGATGATTTTCCTGCACGATCCTGAGCGCTGCCATCACGGCAGACTGCTTCTGTTCGGGCGGGTATTTTGCTACCCAATGATCGATTTCTTTGCGTACTTCCTGGTTGAGTAAACCCAGTAGTGATGAATTATCTAACTGTGTCATTAGCGATCTATCTCCCCAAACACAATATCCTGGGTTCCGATAACGGCGACCACATCAGCGAGCATATGCCCGCGAACCATTTCGTCGAGTGAGGCCAAATGGGCAAAACCAGGGGCACGGATTTTGACTCTGTATGGCTTGTTGGCGCCATCCGAGATCATATACACACCGAACTCACCCTTCGGGTGTTCAATGCCGGCATAGGCCTCGCCGGCCGGGACACAATAGCCCTCGGTAAAGTGCTTGAAGTGGTGAATCAATGATTCCATATTACCCTTCATCACTTCACGACGGGGTGGCGTTATTTTGTTATCTTCAAGCAGCACCTCACCCGGGTTAACACGTAACCAATCAACACATTGCTTGATGATTCTATTAGACTGACGCATTTCTTCCATACGTACCAGATAGCGGTCATAGGAGTCACCATTGGTGCCGACTGGTATATCGAAATCCATCTTGTCGTAGACTTCATAGGGCTGCTTTTTGCGCAGATCCCACTCCACACCTGAACCGCGTAACATCGGCCCGGTAAAGCCTAATTGCATGGCCCGTTCCGGACTGACCACACCGATACCGACCGTACGTTGTTTCCAGATACGGTTATCGGTCAATAGGGTCTCATACTCATCGACATAACCTGGAAAACGTTTGCAAAAGTCTTCGATAAAATCGAGCATGGAACCGTCGCGATCAGCATTCAAACGTTTCGTCTCTTTCTCACTACGCCACTGATTGGCTTCAAATTGTGGCATACAGTCAGGCAGGTCACGATTAACACCACCGGGACGATAATAAGTCGCATGCAGACGTGCACCAGACACAGCCTCATACACATCCATCAGATCTTCACGCTCACGAAAGGCGTACAGGAACATGGTCATTGCACCTACGTCCAAACCGTGCGCACCTATCCATAACAGGTGATTGAGGATACGGGTAATCTCATCGAACATAACGCGGATATACTGTGCACGTACCGGCACCTCGATGCCCAGCATTTTTTCGATCGTCATCACATAGGCATGCTCGTTACACATCATCGAGACATAATCGAGACGATCCATATAACCGATGCTTTGATTGTAGGGTTTGCTTTCCGCCAGTTTTTCAGTCGCCCTGTGCAACAGGCCGATATGCGGGTCCGCACGTTCGATAACTTCGCCATTCATTTCCAGAATCAGGCGCAACACGCCATGGGCAGCTGGATGCTGCGGCCCGAAATTAAGCGTCATATTACGTAGTTCAGGCATTCGAAGACTCCTCGCCAGCCTGGTCATCATGATAGCGATGATCTTCTCTGATCACACGCGGCACCAATACGCGCGGCTCTATACTGACCGGCTGATAAATAACCCGGCCTTTGTCGGCGTCATAACGCATTTCCACATGACCACTGAGTGGATAATCCTTACGGAACGGGTGACCGATGAAGCCATAGTCCGACAAAATTCGACGTAGGTCGGGATGGCCTTCAAAAACGATACCATAGAGATCAAAGGCCTCACGTTCAAACCAGTCGACACCGCTCCAGATGGCATGAACAGAATCAATAATTGGAAATTCACTGCTTTCAGGATAGGCGCATACTCGCAGACGATGATTATTGGCAATCGACAATAAGTGATAAACAACAGCAAAACGCGGCTTGCCCGCATCTTTAGTATTTTCCAGCGACTTGCCCGGTAGTGAGCGACTTACACCACGACTAAAACCGGTATCGGTGGTCTCATCGGTATCCCACTCAGTCAGGCCATAAGCGGAATAATCCACGCCGCACAGATCGATCAGTATCTCAAAACCAAGCTCGGCATCATTGCGTAACACCGTACATACATCGGAAATATCCGCGGCCGGGACTTCCAACGTCACTTCACCCAGGTCGACGCTACAGCTGACCAGATTATCGGCAAAGCGCTCTTTCAAACGTGCAGCCAGAGTTTGCGAATCTGCCATATTAAAATGTCTCTACTGTGTGATTATGCGCGAGCAATGGTATTAGTTCTTTTAATTTTATTTTGCAGCTGAATAATGCCATACAGCAATGCCTCGGCCGTCGGCGGGCAACCAGGCACATAGATATCAACCGGGACGATGCGGTCACAACCGCGCACGACAGAATAGGAGTAGTGGTAATAACCACCGCCATTGGCACAAGAACCCATTGAGATCACCCAACGTGGTTCCGGCATCTGCTCATAGACCTTACGCAAGGCCGGCGCCATTTTATTACACAGCGTACCGGCAACAATCATCACATCCGATTGCCGCGGACTGGGGCGAAACAGAATACCAAAACGGTCCAGATCGTATCGCGACGCACCCGCCTGCATCATTTCTACCGCACAACAGGCCAATCCAAAGGTCATTGGCCACATGGATCCTGTGCGAGCCCAGTTAATCAGTTTATCTGCCGAAGTGGTAACAAAACCCTTTTCAAGTACGCCCTCTATTCCCATTCCAGGGCCCCCTTCTTCCACTCATATATAAAGCCAATTACCAGGATACCCAGAAACACGCTCATCGAGATCAGACCATACCAACCGAGCTGGTCCAGGACCACAGCCCATGGAAACATAAAGGCAATTTCCAGATCGAACAGAATAAACAGGATGGCAACCAGGTAGTAACGAACATCAAAGGTAGAACGAGCGTCTTCGAAGGCCTCGAATCCACACTCATAAGGTGACAGCTTTTCATTATTGGGCTTATGTGGGGCCAAAATTGCACCGGCAAGGATAGGTCCTATACCAAACAAGATCCCGATACCAATAAAAACAAGAATTGGCAGATAGTTCTCCAGCATCAGCGCTCTCGCTCCTCAACAACCAGACGAAGACCCAGCAGTCATTCGCACAAGTTAAATTTCTATCGTTATTACTGAATCTTGGCGTTCAGCTATTGAATAATGCAATGCAGTCTAGGCTACTTTGTAAACTTATGTCAAGTTAGAGGTATTTAATATAGTCAATATAAACATATAGTTATAGTATTGCTGGGGGTATAAAAAAACAGTATGTCGATACGACTCTACGATCACATCAAGATTGATCAAAATTTAATCAATTTCGGCCGACAGCGGCCCCTAACCAAGTAAGCATGATTAAGGACACAACACTCAATACAGTATCACCTAAACGGGTATTACATTATGTAATTTAAAACCCGACAGGCATCAATCGATCTGGACACCCTGCTCACGACTATATGCGACGTTTCCAGCACCTGCTGTTTTTGCAATAAACATGACATTAAAGAGAATCCGAAATCCTGCCGCAAAAGTATCACGGCAGTAAATTGGCAGTCGGATACCACCATCAACAGATAATAGCGACATAGTCTATTCTTGCTGGCTCCAGTACAATCAGTCATTGACTAAACCCAGAGTGACGCGCACGTCAATTCTAAAAATTTACGGTATTTAGCAGAAACCATGATTAGAGCATTATTGAACAAAATCAGATACTCCAAAACACTCGTCCCCTATTTTTTTGTTGGTGGAGTTGCTGCGTTTGTCGACCTGCTCTTTTTCATTCTGCTGGCAAAACTGGCAGGCCTGAACTATTTCTGGGTCGGCGCTGCAGGCTTTATTATTGCAACAGCAGTCAACTACATCTTATCCGTTCGCTTTGTGTTTACCAGTGGTGCTCGGCATACGCGCAATATGGAGATCATGTTTGTTTTTCTCGTCAGCGGACTGGGACTTCTGCTGCACCAAATGTTACTGTACCATTTTGTCGAATACTGGGGCGTTGAAATTGTGTTATCGAAAATACTGGCCACAGCCATTGTGTTTTTATGGAATTATTCCGCACGAAAATTTTTTATTTTTTCTCACAAGAGCGTAAAAGAGAATGAGTTATAAACTTTCAGTTGTTATCCCGTGTTTCAATGAGCGCAATACCATTAGAGATATTATCAATGCGGTCAGACAGTCACCCATTGAAAATATCGAAATAATAGTCATTGATGACGCATCAACCGATGGCGTTGACCAACTTCTGGAAAACGACCTCCGACCTATGATTGATAAGTTTATTCGCCATGACATCAACCAGGGAAAAGGCGCCGCCCTAAGAACCGGCTTTCAACATGTCACCGGAGACTATGTCATAGTTCAAGATGCCGACCTAGAGTATGACCCCCAGGATTACCCAATCTTGTTACAACCCATACTCGACGGTACAGCAGATGTAGTCTATGGGAGCCGTTTTGCCGGCTCAGGCGCGCATCGCGTACTCTATTACTGGCACTCCGTCGGCAACCACTTTCTGACTACTTTATGCAACATGTTCAGCAACCTGAATCTGACTGACATGGAAACCTGTTACAAGCTATTCCGAAAAGAAATAATCCAGCAGGTCAACATTTGTGAAAATCGTTTTGGCTTTGAGCCTGAAATAACACTTAAATTATCGCGCATTCCAGAAATTCGTATTTATGAGGTCGGCATTAGCTATTTTGGTAGAACCTACCATGAAGGCAAGAAGATTGGCTGGCGCGATGGCGTAAGTGCCATAGCATGCATACTAAAATATGGCTTATTGAGGCTGAAATAACTAATAGTAAACAGCCCTTACAAGGCTACTTTGCCTCTCTTACTTCTCACACCAGCTTTGATGACCAGATAGCTCAGCCAAACACCAAGAATTGCGAAACCATGCATGTAAGGACGCAATGGAATATTATATCGAGGAAAAGGAGCCGTAGCGATATGTACCGCCATAAAATATACCAACACCATGCTAATGAAGCGTAAGATAATTAAAGCATTAGCCCCCATCAGTTTCTTTGCATATGGTAACCAGACAAAAATACTAGTTAAAGCAGCAATAATCACCAAGGGGTAATGCAGCTTTCTCATGACTGCATGTGTGTATATAAATGCCTGCTTTTCAAAATACGGGGACTTAGTGACCTCATAGATAAAACTGTCACCCATCCCTTGAATACTATTCCAAGACCATAAGGTGACTGGCTTGCCAATAAGGTACCACTGAAGATGTACCGCAGTTTCCTCAGTAAAACGACGTTGGATTTCAGCAACAAGATTTTCCATGTTTTGGCTTATTTCACTCGCCTTGGGATCAAAACGATACGGAAATCCGAATGTCTCAGGACGCCCCTTGTACATTAAATCAGGATAAACACCATGATGCAGAGCATTCACTTTGAGATAATTATCACTCATGCTGCCTATGGCATCTAAGTTCCTGACATGCCAGGGAAGCACGACTATACAGTACGCCAGGACCAGTAAAACAATCTGCTTGTTACCAATCTTGATGCCATTGCCCCGACGCACTAAAAACATAAAAATGACCAGTAACACGACAAAATACTGCAAAGAGGGCCGCGTTAAAGTGGTATAACCCATGACCAGACCCATCAACATGGCAGGCCACTTACTTTCAGTCTTCTCCAGAATCTGGATGAACAACCAAACAAATAACGCACATAAGAAGGTAAACAGACTTTCTGAAAGAATATAGATGTTCATATTGATCAAATGCGGACTAATGGCTGTTAGCAAGGTCGGAATAGCTGCTAATTTATCCGGCAAAAACCGACGATAAATTGCAAAACATATGATGACGGTAAGAACACTTAAAACGACATGTAATAACGTTATATTCAATATAATTCTATTGTTCGGCAATCCACTGACCAAGGGAGTAATTAGCAGTGAATAACCCGGGCTACGTAAGGCATCTGGTTTAGGTGGCGTATCGATACCCTTGAGGTAATCTGTCGATCTGGAATATACACCAAAATTGCGCAAGTTATAGGCATAACTATAATAAGCTTGTGCATCAGCCCGAACAGGCGCATGGACATAGGAATGATTAACCGCGCCAATTCGAAGGTATAGAGCTAGAAACGTAAGCAGTGTAACTAACACGATAAGCGTGAAATTTCGATTACCGCTCTTTATTTCCCTATCAATACCCATGGCACGCATCCATTATTATGATTATTGTAAATTCATACTTTGTACATCAAGATTATACTTAATACAAGCGTCAAACTATTTAAACTATATCGCATCAGAACATATGCCTTGCCAGATCTTCACAGTCCCGCTAAATGCATTGATCAAGTCGTTTTCAGTAGTGTAGTTTGCCCAAGCAAGAGTTTTTTCACTTCATCTGCGCTGGTCGGCCGACAGAATTTGTAGCCCTGCCCCATATCGCATCCCTGTTCGCGTAAATAGTCAATTTGTTCTTGTGTTTCCACTCCCTCAGCGATGACTCTGAGTCTCAAACTGTGCGCCATCGCAATAATCGCCGCAGTAATGGCCGTATCGTCCTGATCAGCGGGAATATCACCAACAAACGAACGATCTACCTTGATTATATCAAAGGGCAATCGCTTCAGATAACTCAGGGAAGAATAACCAGTGCCGAAATCGTCCATTACTAACGTAATACCAAGCGCCCCTAAACGTTCAAGGGTTTGCATGACAATGGGATCTCGCTCAACCAACAGGTGCTCAGTGATCTCCAGATCAAGATGACGCGGATCCATATTGGTAACATTGATAACTCGTTTAATACGATCAATAAATCGTGACTGTTTAACCTCCCGCGCAGAGATATTGACTGCAATGCTGGGCAATTCACAACCCTGTTCACGCCAGGAACAAAATTGTTGACACGCTTCCAACAACACCCAGTCATCAACCTCCTCTATCAATCCGGTTTCTTCACACAGGGGAATAAATTCGTCCGGTGCGATAGCTCCAAGCTCCTCATGATTCCACCTAATGAGTGCTTCTACACCGCAAATCTTACCGCTAGTAAAATCAATTTGCGGTTGATAATGAAGCTCAAAACCTCGATTATCGATAGCATAACGCAGGGCTGAAAGTAGCTTGAATCTGCGAGCTGCCGTACTATTCAACTGCTTGGAGAAAAACTGGTAATTATTACGCCCTGTATCCTTGGCATGGTACATAGCCACGTCTGCATTTTTGAGTAACTCATCAGCACTCTCGCCATCTTCAGGATAAATACTAATGCCAATGCTTGCGGTCACATAGAGTTCATAATTTTCTATTCTAAAAGGCTGACTGAAAAAATCGAAAATTTTGCTGGCAATATCTGACGCAATATTTTCATTTAGCAGTTCATCCAGGACAATGACAAATTCATCACCACCAAGACGCGCTACAATATCACTACCGCGCACACAGTCCTGTAATCGCTGCGCAGCATCCTGCAGAACCTGATCACCTATGGTATGCCCCAAGGTATCATTGATATCCTTGAAATGGTCAAGATCAATAAAAAGAACACCAATATTCCGATTATGACGGTTGGCATGCTTTAAAATTTTCTCAAGGTTGACTTGCAATTGAAAACGATTTTCCAGGCCCGTCAAAGCATCATGATTAGCCATATGATGAAGTTTATTTTCCGTTTCTTTCGCCGATGTAATATCTCGAAAAACTGCAACATGATTAACAATCTCACCCCGCTCATCTTTGAGCACAGTAATGGTCAGCAATTTGGGATAGATTTCACCATTCGCACGACGGTCCCAGACTTCCCCCTCCCATTGACCTGTTTCGCTCAATTCCGTCCACATGGCCTGATAGAATTGTTTGTCATGCCGACCCGATTGCAAGATTCTCGGATTCTTTCCCAGGATTTCAGCACTACTGTAACCGGTGATTTTTTCAAAGGCCTCATTGACCTCAACAATATTATTGCTGTTGTCAGTTACCATTATCCCTTCGGTTGCACTTTGAAATATTCTCGAACTTAAATGCAAACGGTCGTCTACATGCTTCAAATGGCCAAATACAGCCTGGACATAAATACCGAATGAGATGGCTAAAAATACCACCAGCCAACGCATAAATAATTCTTTGCCATCCTCTGGCCATAATTCAGCGATAAAATCTGATTCCTCAAAAATGAGCGAATCCATGCCAGAGTCAGCCAGCCAAAATACCAGTGCCAGCGCCAATGCAATCCGGGTATAACGACCCCAGACTAATTGAAAATAACGTTTATTATTTGGCCGCATAGTAACGGGCCATAAGGAACAGACATGAAGAGGAGTAACTATTATATATAGGCATCGCAAACATCAGCTTGACCACAAGTCCGCTTTAACAATACTGTGTAACGTAAAGAATTACTATACTGTAACAGCAGTCATTACCAGAAGTATAGGAATTATTTCTTCCGCTCGCTAGTCTTATTCATTAAGATTTTAACGCATATTGCTGCAGATAACCCTGCAACTCTTCAGGCTTAAATGGCTTAGTAAAGTAATAGCGCAGGACATTTTAGTTTTTCGAATGTTTTTACTGTTTTGTTACATAAAAAACGGGTATAGCGGGATGGCAATATCAAAGAATGATTGAGAGGCTTTGCTAGAAGGAGTGTTTCGTTATCTGGCTTCGATATTCAGATTGCTTCGCGCTACTCGCAATGACAACGTTGTTTTATATGTAATAAAATTGGTGCCGATGGCCGGAGTCGAACCGGCACAGCTTACGCTACCACCCCCTCAAGATGGCGTGTCTACCAATTCCACCACATCGGCTAATAGGCTTACTGTTCCTTTTTGCTTTCAGGTGCAGGAACGGCTGGTTGTGATTCGGCGGTCGGTGTCGCTGGCACATCACTGGCAGGAGCAGCAGGTACGTCGCTGGCTAGGGCTGCCGGGACATCACTACCGGGTTTGGCATTAGCCGCTTCATTCAGTTTTTCAACCGCCTGCTCTGCAGGGGTTACATATTTCTCAACTATGCTTTGCTGTTCTGTCTGGCGATGGGCCATGACACTCAATGACAGGCTCACAGCAAAGAACAAGGTAGCCAGGATACCTGTTGCACGACTGAGGAAGGATGCTGAACCACTAGCGCCAAACACCGTGGACGATGCACCACTACCAAATGCAGCACCGGCATCGGCACCCTTTCCATGTTGTAATAGAATCAATGCGATCAGTGATATTGAAATCAGGACCTGCATGACCAGTAAAAAAGTTTGCATGACTATTTCCTCGTTTAACCAGCAGCCTGACAAATGGCCAGGAAGTCTGCTGCTTTTAATGATGCGCCACCAATCAGGCCACCATCGATATCCGGCATACCCAGCAGTTCTTCGGCGTTGCCTGCATTCATGCTGCCGCCGTACTGGATAATAATGTTCTCGGCAATGCCTGCATCCAGTGCAGCCAGCTTGCCACGGATGAACGCGTGCACATCCTGGGCCTGCTGTGGTGACGCAGTCTTGCCGGTGCCAATGGCCCATACCGGTTCGTAGGCGATGACGGCGTCGGCGAAGGCGCTAATGCCTTCAACAGCAATCACGGCATCAATCTGACGGCTAACAACATCCTCGGTGACACCCTGTTCGCGTTCTTCCAGCTTTTCACCGATACACAGGATCGGCTTCAGACCATTGCGACGCGCGGCCGCGAAGCGAGCGGCGACCATTGCATCATCTTCGCCATACAGGCTGCGGCGCTCGGAGTGACCGACAATGGCATACTCGCAACCGAATTCCTTCAGCATCGCACCTGCAATCTCACCGGTATACGCACCCGAGTCCTGATCACAAACATTTTGTGAACCAACGGCAATTTTTGAATCCTTCACCATCGCAGTCACTTCCGGTATATAGATGGCCGGCGGACAGACGGCAACCCCGGCGGTTTTGACTGCATCCACTCCAGCAAGCATGCCATCAATCAATTCTCGGATACTGCTCAGGGAACCATTTAGTTTCCAGTTACCGGCTACCAGCTTAGTGCGCATATGTACTTCTCCAAATCGCTCGTCTTGTGCTAAAAATGACGGCAAGCTTACCGGTAATGTCCAGAAAAATCAATTATTTGATCTGGAAAAAGTGAAATTAAACGCTTCAGGAAACGCCGGGGCATTAGTCAGTGCAGGCATGCCGCGGGCAGCACGGTAAAGCCTGAGAGGCGTTCTGTGTGGGTTGGGACGAAGGGATCTGTAAGTTCGTGATTCTATTCAACAGATTTCCGCGCTGCATCGTTCTCGGCCGTTCGTGGCCTTCACGACATAAGGCCATCCTGGCCAAACCTCGCAATGACACCCATCCTGAATCCCTGAGTCATTCCCCGGAGACCGCGTCCTCAACCACCTGGGCCAATTGCCGGGCGAGCATGCTGACCTGATCATGATCGCGTCCCTCGACCATGACTCGCACCAGGGGCTCGGTCCCGGAAAGGCGCAATAATACCCGCCCATCATCGCCCAACTCGTCCTCTACTTGCTTGATTGCATTGTTGATTTTATCATCACCATCCGGATCGATGCGGCGCGACAGAGTCACATTGACCAGGCTCTGCGGAAATTTGCGCATGCTCGATTTTAGTGCATGCAAGCCCTTACCGCTACGCTTCATGGCCGCCAACACCTGCAATGCAGCGACAATGCCGTCACCCGTGCTCAGGCAATCCAGGCAGATAATATGCCCGGAACCTTCACCACCAATCAAAGAATCAGTGGCTTGCATCATTTCCAGTACATAGCGGTCGCCGACCTGACTGCGGTGCAATGTGATATTTTCATCACGTAGAGCGATTTCCATACCCAGATTGGTCATTTGCGTGCCAACGACCCCTCCCCGGTAGACATCGTGCTGGTGACGGTCCATGGCGATAATAAACAGGATCTCGTCTCCATCAACAATCTCGCCCATTTCATCGACCATGATCAATCGATCACCATCACCATCCAGGCCGATACCCACCTGGGCACCTTCTCGTAACACGGTCTCGCGCATAGACTCGGGTTTTGTTGAACCAACATCCTGATTGATGTTCAGACCATCGGGTTGATTACCCAAGCTGATCACATCAGCACCGATCTCACTAAACACGACCGGTGCGACCTGATAGGTAGCGCCGTTAGCGCAGTCCACGACCACCTTGATACCCTTTAAGTTGATATCGGAGGCGATCGTGCTTTTACAAAATTCGATATAACGACCGCGGGCATCTTCCATACGCTCCGCCTTGCCTAACTTGTCGGATGATACCGTCGTCATTGGTTCTTCCAGCATGGCTTCTATTTGCAACTCCACCTGATCAGGCAACTTGGTGCCATTGGCTGAAAAGAATTTGATACCGTTGTCAAAATAAGGATTATGTGACGCGCTAATAACAATACCGGCATCCGCATGCAGGGTACGGGTCAGATAGGCAATAGCCGGGGTCGGTATCGGACCCAGTAACAGGATATCCACACCGGCGGCCGACAGCCCTGCTTCTAATGCCGATTCAAACATATAGCCGGATATACGAGTATCCTTGCCGATTATGACTTTACCGCGGCCTTCTTTACACAATACTTTACCGACGGCCCAGCCGAGTTTCATAATGAAGTCCGGCGTAATCGGATGCTCACCGACTTTGCCGCGAATACCATCGGTTCCAAAATACTTTCTTTTCATGTTTACTACATTCTCCATTTGTCTTGACGACCACTTCTTTCATGCATGATTATATATTACCGTTGCAGCAAATGATGGGCATCAATCCGCATTGCGCATCGCCGCATACATCCTGATCGCATCCATGCTTTCATCAACATCATGGGCCCTGATGATCGCAGCCCCACCCATCAGCGCAAAACAGGCCGCGGCAATACTGCCAGACAGTCTGTCATCGACTGCCTTATCCAGGATCGAAGCCATCATACTCTTGCGCGATAAACCGACCAAAACAGGCAGGCCCATGTCCGTGAAATCCGGCAAATGTTTTAGCAAACTCATATTATGTTCGACCGTTTTCCCAAAACCAAAACCTGGATCGATGAGTAGTCGTTCCCTACTGATGCCTGCTTGTTCACAGGCATCGACGCGATCAGATAAGTAGCGAGACACTTCGCTCACCACATTCTCATATTGCGGCTCAGTCTGCATGGTACGCGGTTGGCCCTGCATATGCATCAGACAGACAGGCACCTGCAATCCGGCCACAACGTCAATGGCAGTTGGCGCAGTCAATGCGCAGACGTCATTGATCAACCCGGCACCCGCCTCGACTGCTCGCTGCATCAATTTTGGTTTACTGGTATCGACCGAAATCACGGCCTGAAGGTTACGCTTGCACAGGGCCTCAATCACCGGTAGCACACGACGCGTCTCTTCATCCAGATCCACGTCAGCGGCACCCGGGCGCGTAGATTCGCCACCAATGTCGATAAAACTGGCGCCCTGACTGACCATTTTCTCGGCCTGCGCGATGGCAGCATCCAGCTTACTGTAGCGACCGCCATCGGAAAAAGAATCGGGCGTGACATTCAGTATACCCATCACTTTGGGCATACTCAGATCGACAATGGTTCCGGCGCAATCGAGACTGTTCATAAAATTTTGTTACTACTGTAGTGTTAACAACCTCTCCCTCACCAATAAGGCCTGAAAGGAGTCTTTACGTTGACGATTGAAACCAAAGCCTAGAGGCTGAAGTGGTGATAAATGTATTATCGTATAAATGCATTATATCACCACCCCCTAGCCCCCTCCTTGGAGGAGGGGGAAGTGCAAAGGCTCTTCGCACGTCCATGTGCTCTCGAGCCATAAGCACATCCATGTGCAAAAGCGCTACGCACGTCCATGTGCTCACGCGCAATAAGCACATCCGTGTGCAAAAAAAAGGCCGGTAGTTTCCCACCGGCCTTTAGCCATGCTGTTAATGCTTAATGCTCGTTCGCCGCACCACCGATGGATGAACCCTTATCGACGCTAGCTTTTGCTTTGTCATCCGCCTGGGTATCACCACTGGCGGGTTGATCTGGTTCTTCCCAGTCCTCAGGCGGACGTGGTGGCTTACGATTCATCAGATCACTGATCTGATCCTGATCGATGGTTTCGAATTTCATCAAGGCATCGGCCATTGCATGCAGAATATCCATATTATCGTTCAGTATTTTTTCTGAACGCTGATAGTTACTATTAATGATACTACGCACTTCCTCATCGATATCATGCGCAGTGCCATCGGAAATATTCTTGTGCTGTGTTACTGAATGACCCAGGAATACTTCACCATCTTCCTCACCGTAGGCCAATGGCCCCAGCTTGTCTGACAGACCCCACTTGGTTACCATGCTGCGCGCGATTTCTGTCGCCCGTTGGATATCGTTTTGCGCACCGGTGGTAACTAAGTCATCACCAAAAATAATTTCCTCGGCAATACGTCCACCGAACAGGCTCGATATCTGACTGTTCAAACGTTGCTTACTATAACTGTAACGGTCTTCTTCGGGCAGAAACATAGTCACACCCAAGGCGCGGCCGCGCGGAATAATCGTGACCTTGTACACAGGGTCATGTGAAGGCAGGTTCAAACCAACGATGGCATGACCCGCTTCGTGATAGGCGGTCAGTTTCTTTTCGTCCTCACTCATGACCATAGACTTGCGCTCGGCGCCCATCATGATCTTGTCCTTTGCAGCCTCGAAGTCATTGTGATCGACCAGGCGTTTGTTGGCACGTGCTGCAAACAAGGCTGCCTCGTTAACCAGATTGGCCAGGTCGGCACCGGAAAAACCAGGTGTGCCACGTGCGATCAAGGCAGGCTTAACATCATCGTCGAGCGGAACCTTGCGCATATGCACCTTCAGGATTTGCTCACGACCCCTGACATCCGGCAACGGTACAACCACCTGCCGGTCAAAACGACCAGGTCGTAACAACGCAGGGTCGAGTACATCGGGTCGGTTTGTGGCGGCAATAACAATAACGCCCTCGTTACCTTCAAAACCATCCATCTCGACCAATAACTGATTCAAGGTCTGCTCACGCTCATCATGCCCACCACCGAGACCGGCACCACGATGGCGACCGACGGCATCAATCTCATCGATGAAGATAATGCAGGGAGCATGCTTCTTGGCCTGTTCAAACATGTCGCGTACGCGTGATGCACCGACACCGACAAACATTTCAACAAAGTCCGAACCCGAGATCGTGAAGAATGGTACTTTGGCCTCACCGGCAATAGCGCGCGCCAATAAAGTCTTACCGGTACCCGGTGAGCCGACCATCAATACGCCACGCGGAATCTTGCCACCTAGTTTCTGGAACTTGCCAGGGTCACGCAGGAATTCGACCAGTTCGGCGACCTCTTCCTTGGCTTCCTCGACACCGGCGACGTCACTGAAATTGATCTTGATCTGGTCTTCGCCCAGCATCCTGGCCTTGCTCTTACCGAATGACATCGCGCCACGGCCACCGCCGCCGCCCTGCATCTGGCGCATGAAGAAAATCCACACACCAATCAACAGCAACATAGGGAACCAGGAGATAAAAATGGTTTGCCAGATAGAAGGACGTTCCGGTGGGCTGGCCTCGACATTGACCTTGTGTTCGATCAAGTCCTTGTACAGGCCTTTTTCATCGCCGGCAGGATAATAGGTCACAAATGGCTGCCCGTTGCTGAACTCACCCTTGATCGTACGTCCTGTCACCAACACCTTTCTGACCTGAGCAGCACGGACCTGTTCTAGAAACTGCGAATACGTCGGTTTCTGAAAATTACCGGTCGTCGGTCCAAACTGATTAAACACAGACATCAGGATGATCGCTATAACCACCCAAAGAATAATGTTTTTTGCCATGTCACTCAAAATTCAATCCTCAAATCAATACAGAATGCTTGCCATTCATACACTTATCTAGTGCAAACATACTACAAATTATAGCCTCTGGCTAGAATATAAACTTCCCTGCTACGTGGGCGAGAAGCCTTTGGTTTCCTTACAATTATCTTGTTGAAGTGAGCACGCAGACTTTTTTCCAACTGCGGATATCCCTCACCCTGAAAGGCCTTGATCAATAAATCACCATTCTGCTTCAATACTTGTTGGGCAAAATCCAGCGCCAATTCACACAGATACATGGCGCGCGGCTGATCGACGGCACTCTGTCCACTTATATTGGGGGCCATATCCGAAATTACAAGGTCTACCGGCTGACCATCGAGACTTTGCAGCAGCTGGTCCAGCACTACCTGTTCACGGAAATCACCCTGGATCAGCTCAACACCATCGAGTGCTTCGATCGGCAGGATATCCAGACCAATGATACGGCCCTGCTTACCGATTAGTTTTTGCGCATATTGGCACCAACCACCGGGGGCGGCACCGAGATCAACCACAACCATGCCCGGCTTGATCAGCTGGTCTTTTTGCTGGATTTCTTCCAGTTTGAACACGGCGCGTGAGCGGTAACCCATTTTCTGCGCGCGACGCACATACTCATCGTCAAAATGCTCCTTCATCCAGCGCTGACTGCTCTTGCTACGTTTCATCTGCGTCCTGTGTACGTTGACAGGATTGCACGACCCGGCGCACCCGCCACACTAACCATAGCATCGATAAAACCCCATATGCCCCAAGCCAGATAAACTGCTGCAACTGACTATCTATAAGACTGGACACCATGACTATAATAATAAGCGCCAGGACGATGATGATAGCCAGATCAAGCTTGACGCCATTCAACGGGCTCGGCGCAACTGTCAAATGACCGCGCTTGCGTGGTACACTTGCGTCGCCTTTATTGCTGTCCTTATGGTTGCTGATATTCATGATTACCGATAAACAGAAAAAATTCCTACGTGCTAGCGCACATCACCTCAAACCCGTTGTCACTGCCGGCAATGCCGGTATGTCCGCGGGCGTATTACGTGAAATTGACATTGCCCTGTCTGCCCATGAGCTGATCAAGGTCCGTGTCAGCGGCGTTGATCGTGACGAATTGAAAACCATCGCCGCCAAGGTTTGCGCGGACATGAACGCAACATTGATTCAGTTGATTGGCCATATTGTAATCATGTATCGTCCCGCTAAAAAGCCACGTATACAACTGCCCTAATCCGCTTTTGGCTACGCCGTAGCCTGTACCGGTCGGATACCGACGACCACCAGCACCAAACCCAATATACTGTTCAACAAATAAAGAATTGAAGACAGGCCGTGTAATCGGCCAAATTCAGCAGCGCCTTCGCTACCGACAGCAATACCCATCTGTTTCAGTTCCTGCATCATCGGTGACAATACAAACTGCCCTACCAGTATAACGCACAGCATGACCAACAAAATCCACAAACGAAAACCACGCCGAGCGGAAAACAATTGACCAAGAATAAGAAACACAGCACAGACCAGGCCGATATAGGCACTGACCGTGAAGATCTGCCCGGCCAGCATGCCGGCTGCGGCTCGATCCAGACTCTGAAATAAAACCGGGGCAACAACATACCCGGCAAACCACATACTGCCAACCCAGAGAGTCAGCAGTATTTTTTCGCCCACTGCCAGGTAGTCGCGGTTCAAGCCGGCATCCTAAACGTGGCGAACCTCAACAATTTCCAGCTCTCTGTCGCCACCAGGCGTCCTCACAGTCGTAACATCCCCTTCCATTTTACCGATCAAGGCACGCGCAATCGGCGAATTGACTGAAATCTTACCTTGCTTGATATCGGCTTCATCCTCACCAACAATCATGTAGCTCAGTTCCTCACCGGTATCTTCATCCGATAACAAAACTGTAACGCCAAAAATAACCTTGCCGGAATGCGGTATCTGCGAGATGTCTATAATTTGCGCATTCGAGAGCTTGCTATCAAAGTCCTTGATACGGGCCTCGATAAAACCCTGCTCTTCGCGAGCAGCATGGTATTCGGCATTCTCTTTTAGATCACCATGCTCTCTGGCCTCGGCTATCGCGGCGATAACACGTGGCCTGTCTTCGTTCTTGAGTTTCCTCAATTCTTCGCGCATCACATCTGCGCCCTGCTTGGTTAATGGCACCTTGCTCATGAAAGAACCTCCTTATGCAAGTCCTGTAGCACATGCACATTTTCATTATCCATCTGCTGTAATGCCAGGCAAGTCGCCCGCGCACCAGCAATCGTTGTTGTATAAGCTACTTTATGTTGCAAAGCAGCGCCCCGAATCGCAAAGGAATCGGCGATGGCTTGCTTACCTTCTGTAGTATTGATAATCAGACTGATCTCATCGTTTTTAATTGCATCGACAATATGCGGCCGCCCTTCGCCCACCTTATTAATCGAGCTTACTTCGATGCCGGCTGCCTCCAATGCACGCGCCGTACCACTCGTGGCCCTGAGTTTAAAACCCAGATCATGTAATTGTCTAGCAATCTCAACGGCCGCGTCCCGATCACGCTCACGCACACTCACAAAAGCCTGCCCCTGCGTCGGCAAATCAACACCAGCGCCTGCCTGGGCCTTACTGAAGGCCTCACCAAAGCTACGCCCTACACCCATCACTTCTCCGGTCGATTTCATTTCCGGTCCTAATAATGGGTCCACGCCCGGGAATTTAACAAACGGGAACACCGCTTCCTTGACGGCATAATAAGGCGGAACGATTTCTTTAGTGACGCCTTGCTGCTTAAGGGTTTGACCAACCATGCATCGTGCGGCAATCTTCGCCAACGGAATGCCGATGGCCTTGGATACAAACGGTACCGTGCGCGAGGCACGCGGATTGACCTCGATGATATAGACCTTGCCATCCTGGATCGCAAACTGTGCATTCATCAGACCAACGACCTTCAGGCTATGCGCCATGCTAGTCATTTGCTGACGCAAGGTATCCTGTACTTCTGGACTAAGTGTATACGGGGGTAAGGAACAGGCAGAGTCGCCCGAATGCACACCGGCCTGTTCGATGTGTTCCATAATACCGCCTATCAACACATCTTCTCCATCGCAGATCGCATCAACATCAACCTCGACAGCATTGTCGAGGAAATGATCCAGCAACACCGGCGATTCATTCGAGACCTGCACGGCCTCGCGCATATAACGGGCAAGATCTTCTTCCGAGTAAACAATTTCCATGGCGCGACCACCGAGCACATACGAAGGCCGGACCACCAGCGGGAAATCAATCTCACGTGCCAGCTGCATAGCCTCTTCTTCGGTACGCGCGGTACGATTCGGCGGCTGCAACAGATCCAGGTCATTGACCATTTGCTGGAAGCGTTCACGGTCCTCGGCCAGATCAATGGAATCCGGTGTTGTACCAATTATTGGTGTGCCGGCCGCTTCCAATGCACGCGCAAGCTTCAACGGCGTCTGCCCGCCATACTGCACTATCACGCCTTTCGGTTTCTCTTTGTTAATAATTTCCAGTACATCTTCCAGCGTCAACGGCTCAAAGTAGAGTCGGTCAGAAGTGTCATAATCCGTCGATACTGTCTCTGGATTACAGTTCACCATAATGGTTTCATAACCGTCTTCACGCATAGCCAGCGCTGCATGCACACAGCAATAATCAAACTCGATGCCCTGACCGATACGATTCGGCCCACCACCGAGCACGACGATCTTGTCGCGCGCACTCGGATCGGCCTCGCATTCCTCTTCATAGGTCGAGTATTGATAGGCCGTACTCGAGGCAAACTCCGCCGCACAGGTATCGACACGTTTGTAGACCGGATGGATATCGAGTTTATGCCGAATCGCGCGAATCTGGTCTTCGCTCTTACCCAGCAGACTGGACAGGCGCCGATCAGAGAAGCCCTTGCGTTTAAGGTAATATAAGCGATCTTTCTCCAGACTCGCTTCGCCCTGTTGGCGGATCTCATCTTCAAGCAGGACCAATTCCTCGATTTGCACCAGGAACCATGGATCAATTTTGCACAGATCAAAAATCTGTTCGCATGTCATACCAAAACGCATTGCATCAGCGACATACCAAAGACGCTCAGCACCTGGCACCTGTAATTCTCGACGCAGGTGAGATTCGACTCCCTCACCACTGAGATCGAGCTTTTCATTAAGGCCGTCAACACCGACTTCCAGTCCGCGTAAAGCCTTTTGCAATGACTCTTGAAAGGTGCGGCCAATGGCCATGACTTCACCGACAGACTTCATTTGTGTGGTCAGCCTGGCATCTGCCTGCGGAAATTTTTCAAAGGTAAAACGTGGCACCTTGGTGACCACATAATCAATACTCGGTTCGAACGATGCTGGCATTGCCCCGCCAGTGATTTCGTTTTGCAATTCATCCAGGGTATAGCCAACCGCCAGCTTGGCCGCCACCTTGGCGATTGGAAAACCGGTCGCCTTGGATGCCAGCGCCGACGAGCGCGACACACGTGGATTCATTTCGATAATGATCATGCGTCCATTGTCAGGATTGATCGAGAACTGTACATTGGAACCACCGGTATCAACACCGATCTCACGGAGCACAGCCAATGAGGCGTCTCGCATGATCTGGTATTCCTTATCGGTCAGGGTTTGCGCAGGCGCGACCGTAATCGAATCGCCGGTGTGCACGCCCATTGGGTCAAAATTCTCGATCGAACAAATAATAATGCAATTGTCCTTATGATCACGCACCACTTCCATTTCGTATTCTTTCCAGCCAACGATGGATTCTTCAATCAATAGTTCGTTGGTCGGTGACAGATCCAGTCCGCGCTCACAGATCTCGACGAACTCTTCGCGGTTATAGGCAATACCACCGCCACTACCGCCCATTGTGAACGACGGCCTGATGACAGTCGGAAAACCGATCTGCACCTGCACCTGATGCGCCTCTTCCATGCTATGTGCAATCGATGAACGCGGCATATCGAGGCCAATCTTTTGCATGGCCTGACGGAAACGATCGCGGTCCTCGGCCTTGTCGATTGCGTTCTTGTCGGCACCGATCATCTCTACATTGAATTGCTCCAGTACGCCTTCGCGATCCAGGTCCAACGCACAGTTCAGCGCCGTTTGCCCACCCATGGTCGGCAACAATGCATCCGGACGCTCCTTTTCAATAATACGGGCGACAGTTTTCCAGTTGATCGGTTCGATATAAACGACATCGGCGGTTTCCGGGTCGGTCATGATAGTTGCCGGATTCGAATTTACCAGGATGACCTTATAGCCCTCTTCGCGCAATGACTTGCACGCCTGCGCACCGGAGTAATCAAACTCGCAGGCCTGACCGATGATGATAGGCCCGGCGCCGATAATCAAGATGCTTTGTATGTCAGTTCTTTTTGGCATAATTCCAATTCAGTTAATGTATGCTTGTTGGCAATATAGGTATGGCTACAGGATAAACTTATTGCCTGTCACCCTTGAACTTCACCACGCTTTTCTTTTATCAATTCAATAAAGTGATCAAACAACGGCGCCGCATCATGTGGACCGGGGCTAGCCTCCGGATGCCCCTGAAAGCTGAAGGCCGGAATATCGGTACGATGTACGCCTTGCAATGAACCATCGAACAAGGAGCGGTGCGTGGCCTGTAGATTCTTGGGCAGACTCTGTTCGTCAACCGCAAAACCATGGTTCTGACTGGTGATCATGACCTCACCACTGTCCAACTCCTGTACCGGATGGTTGGCACCGTGATGGCCGAATTTCATTTTTACAGTCTTTGCGCCACTCGCCAGTGACAGCAACTGATGCCCCAGACAAATTCCAAACATCGGAATACGGGATGAAGTCAGCGTTTGGATGGCCTCAATGGCATAGTCACAAGGTTCCGGATCTCCCGGCCCATTGGATAAAAAGATGCCATCCGGATTCAAGGCCAGCACATCGGCAGCCGGCATTTGTGCAGGCACGACCGTGACCTGACATCCGCGGTCGACCAGCATGCGCAGGATATTACGCTTAATACCGTAATCGTAGGCTACGACGCGATAGGGTAACTTCTCATCTATTGGATGCGGCGCTGTCGGTATGCCACCATCCAGTGTCCAGCTACCCTGGGCCCATTCATAGGGCACCGACACCGTCACTTCCTGGGCAAGGTCCATGCCCTTCAATCCGGGGAATTGCCTGGCGGCTGCGACCGCGGCTTCGGCATCGATGTTATCGCCAGCGACTATGCAACCACCCTGGGCACCCTTTTCACGCAGGATGCGGGTCAGGCGACGGGTATCGATATCGCAAATGGCGATCACCTTGTTGTGCTGCAAATAGTCTTCAAGTGTTCGCTCACTGCGCCAGTTACTGGCCAGCAAGGGCACATCGCGTACGACCAGGCCGCTGGCGACAATATGCGATGATTCTTCATCATCATCATTGGTGCCGACATTGCCGATATGCGGGTATGTCAGGGTGACAATCTGCTTGCAATAAGATGGGTCGGTGAGGATCTCCTGGTAGCCTGTCAATGCAGTGTTAAACACCACTTCACCTGTCGTCTGGCCATCAATACCGATAGAAAGCCCGTGAAACAGACTTCCATCTTCAAGAGCTAACAGGGCTGGCTTACGCAACGGGACCTCCAAAAACTGGCACGCACAAAATAGGGAGGAACCTGTTCGGCGCCTCCCCGCTTCAACATTGGCCATCTGACCAAGTGCAGGTGACTTATTTTACTGAAAAGTGCCCAAGGTTTAAAGGCTCATAGAGATTAAATTCGAGATTCTTTTGCTGCTTGCATGAAATTCATGAATTGACTGGCTGCTTGCCTAAATAGCGCGATCAGTGCCGAATGGCAGTTAACTTAAGCAGAAATGCTGTCATTGCGAGGTTTGGCCAGGATGGCCTTATGTCGTGAAGGCCACGGACGGCCGAGAACGACGCAGCGCGGCAATCTTTGATTTTAAAGCTATATGTATCGAGATTGCTTCGTTGCCGTTTATAGATCTTTCCAAAGAATGGCACTTTGACCTCGCAATGACAGCGAAAGCTAGTCCCCATGGGAATTTTAGTCTTACACAGGCTCCACTAGCGTAAACCAAGCACATCCTGCATATCAAACAGGCCGACGCCCTTGGCATGGATAAAGCTGGCCGCGCGCGCAGCACCCTTGGCGAAGGTCATGCGGCTGGAGGCCTTATGGGTGATTTCAACCCGTTCACCGATATCGGCAAACATGACCGTGTGCTCACCAACAATATCACCAGCGCGAATGGTCTCAAAGCCGATGCTATCGCGATCGCGCTCGCCGGTCTGTCCTTCACGCCCATAGACAGCGCAAGTTTTCAGGTCGCGGCCCAAGGCATCGGCGACCACTTCACCCATGCGCAATGCGGTCCCGGATGGGGCGTCAATCTTGTGCCGGTGATGGGCCTCAATGATCTCAATATCGACCTCACCACCCATGACCCGCGCAGCCAGATCCAGCAGCTTGAAACAGAGATTCACGCCCACACTCATGTTAGGGGCAAACACCACACCGGTACGCGTGGCGGCCTGCTCGATTTTTTGCTTTTGTGCATCGTCAAAACCGGTAGTACCGATGACAATGGAACGACCGGCCTCGGCGCAGACAGCCAGATTATGCTCACTAACATCCGGCCGCGTGAAATCGATCAGCACATCAAAGTCATTGACCACCGATTCCAGGCTGTCGACGATAGGGACATCGAGCCGGCCAATAGCAGCCAGCTCGCCGGCATCGGCACCCAGCAGGGAACTGCCAGCATGCTCGATGGCCGCGCTGACCTGCAGCCCTTCGGCTTGTTCGCAGGCCTCTATCAAGGTCCGCCCCATGCGTCCAGCGGCACCGCTAATTGCTATCTTGATCATTTTTATTAACTCGTAAGCTTTATTGATATTGTGAACGATACAGGATTCAAGCTCGGATATGCAATGATCGGTTCTGATCTTTCAAGTTTATCGCGGCCAAGGGCCGCTCCTACAGGTCACTGTTGCTGCCTTCGCTTAGAAGCTCAGCTGCAGGGAGTCGATGGTGTCACCGATGTATCATGCTGAAACGTAACAGCGAGACCGATGTGGGAGCGGCCCTTGGCCGCGAAAAAACAGTAGAGAGTGACGAGTAGCTAGTAGCGAGGTAAAATAGAGCCTAAATTTGAGTCTTTTTCTAGCCACTAGCCACTCGTCCCTAGCTACTCGATTGATCGCGGCCAAGGGCCGCTCCTACAGGTCACTGTTGCTGCCTTCGCTTAAAAGTTCCACTGCAGGGAGTCGATGGTGTCACCGATGTATCATGCTGAAACGTAACAGCGAGACCGATGTGGGAGCGGCCCTTGGCCGCGAAAAAACAGTAGCGAGTGACGAGTAGCTAGTAGCGAGGTAAAATAGAGCCTAAATTTGAGTCTTTTTCTAGCCACTAGCCACTCGTCCCTAGCTACTCGATTGATCGCGCCCAAGGGCCGCTCCTACAAGTCAGTGCTGCTGCTTTCGTGCGAAGCTCAGGTACCGGACTAGAATTTCACGCCTTCAAAGAATTTTTTGACGCCATCCAGCCAGTTTTTTGAGCGCGGATTATGCCGATCCTGAGCGTCAGTTAGGGTCTGCTCAAATTCGGTCAACAGCTCTTTTTGCTTGGCGGTCAGATTAACCGGTGTCTCAACAGCCACCCGGCACATCAGGTCGCCGACCGGTCCGCCGCGTACTGGTTTGACGCCCTTGCCTCGCAGCCTGAACAACTTACCGCTTTGAGTCTCGGCCGGCACCTTCAGTTTGACCTTGCCTTCCAGGGTCGGCACTTCGAGTTCGCCGCCCATTGCTGCAGTGACAAAACTGATCGGCATCTCACAGTACAGGTTGCTGTCTTCACGAGTAAAGATCGCATGATCGCGTACATGGGTTTCAACATACAGATCACCCGCCGGTCCACCGAATTCGCCAGCTTCACCCTCACCGCTCAAGCGGATACGATCACCGGTATCAACCCCGGCCGGTACCTTGACCGACAATGTCTTGGTTTCTTTGACCCTGCCTTGACCCTGACATTTACCACAGGGATCCGTGATCATCTTGCCGGTGCCATGGCAACGCGGACAACTCTGTTGCACCGAGAAGAAGCCCTGCTGCATGCGCACCTGGCCCTGACCACCGCAGGTAGTACAACTCGTCGGCGTCGTCCCTTTCTTGGCACCACTGCCACCACATTCATCACAGGCAGTCATGACCGGTACGCGTATCTTGACCGTGGTACCGGCTACGGCCTCTTCCAGATCAAGGTCTAGCTTATAGCGCAGGTCCGCACCACGGTAGGCGCGTTGGCCGCCGCCGCGACCACCGCCACCACCAAAAATATCACTGAAGACATCGCCAAAGATGTCACTAAAATTACCGCTGCCAGCGGCGCCGGGACCACCGCCCATTGAGGAATCCACTCCGGCATGCCCGAACTGATCATAGGCCGCGCGTTTTTGCGCGTCTGCCAAAATATCATAGGCCTCTTTGGCTTCCTTAAACTTTTCTTCCGCTTCACTATCATCGGGACTACGATCCGGGTGATATTTCATTGCCATACGTTTGAATGCCTTTTTCAAATCAGCATCACTGACGTTTTTGGCAACACCCAGAACTTCGTAATAATCTCGTTTTGACATATTAATCAATCACTTTTTGCCGGTTAATGGCCCACCATACTAAAAGCCAGTGGATTTCTTGGGTACCCTCTGATTAATATGTCATTGCGAGGAGAGAAACGACGAAGCAATCTGTAACTACGTGATTCTAAGTAGCAGATTGCCGCGCTGCGCTCGCAATGACAAACAATTTCAAATTAATCAGAGCATCCCTTGTTTTCATTGATCCTGACACGCAGATGGCAGCTTGCAGATATTAGCCGCAAACTGCCACTGGGCACCTATTATATGGGGTGCGTTTACTTGTCGTCTTTGACCTCTTCAAACTCGGCATCGACAACATCTTCGGCACTACCGGCCTCGGCCTCAGCAGCACCCGCCTGATCACCGGCACCTTGCGCCTGATTGGCTTCGGCCTGTGCGGCATAGGCACGTTCGGTCAGCTTGCTGGACTTCTCACCGAGAACCTTGGTTTTGGCCTCGATCTCATCCTTATCTTCACCCTTAATCACTTCCTGCAAGTCCTTAATGGCAGCTTCAATACCTTCTTTTTCGCCTTCTTCAAGCTGATCGGCATATTCGCTCAGGGCCTTGTTGGTGGCATGAATCAGGTTATCGGCCTGATTACGTGTATCCACCAGCTCATGGAACTTCTTATCTTCATCGGCATGAGCCTCGGCATCCTTAACCATACGGTCGACTTCATCGTCGGATAAACCACTGGATGCCTTGATGACAATAGATTGCTCTTTACCGCTGGCCTTGTCTTGTGCGTGCACATTAAGAATACCGTTGGCATCGATATCAAAGGTAACCTCGATCTGTGGCATACCCCGTGGCGCGGGTGGAATATCGCTCAGATCAAAACGTCCCAGCGACTTGTTGGCCGTGGCCATTTCACGCTCACCTTGTAACACATGTACCGTTACCGCAGTCTGGTTGTCGTCAGCAGTAGAAAATACCTGGTTGGCCTTGGTCGGGATCGTAGTGTTCTTGTCGATCAGCTTGGTCATGACCCCACCCATGGTTTCAATACCCAGTGATAACGGCGTAACATCAAGCAACAGCACGTCTTTAACTTCACCACCCAATACACCACCCTGGATTGCAGCGCCGACAGCGACGGCCTCATCCGGGTTCACATCCTTACGCGGCTCTTTGCCAAAGAAATCTTGCACGGCCTTTTGCACCATCGGCATACGCGTCTGACCACCGACCAGGATGATGTCATCGATCTCGGATGCACTCACGCCGGCATCGGTCAGCGCCTGCTTGCATGGGTCCAGTGAACGCTTGACCAGATCCTCGACCATGGATTCGAGCTTGGCACGTGTGATTTTCAGATTCATATGCTTGGGACCGGAGGCATCTGCGGTAATAAACGGCAGATTGACATCGGTCTGTTGACTGGAAGACAACTCGATCTTGGCCTTTTCCGCCGCCTCTTTCAGGCGCTGCAGGGCCATCGGGTCGTTCTTCAGATCGATGCCCTGATCTTTCTTGAACTCTTCGACCAGATAATCGATCAGGCGCTGGTCAAAATCTTCACCACCGAGGAAGGTATCACCATTTGTGGACAGCACCTCGATCTGATGTTCGTTATCGATTTCAGCGATTTCGATAATGGAGATATCAAAGGTACCACCGCCCAGGTCATACACGGCCAGCTTGCGGTCGCCTTCTTTCTTGTCCATACCAAAGGCCAGGGCCGCAGCCGTCGGCTCATTGATAATGCGTTTGACATCGAGACCTGCGATCTTGCCCGCGTCTTTGGTCGCCTGACGTTGCGAATCGTTAAAATAAGCCGGTACCGTAATAACGGCCTCGGTCACTTCTTCGCCAAGGTAGTCCTCAGCGGTCTTTTTCATTTTCTGCAATACGCGCGCGGAAATCTCGGGGGCAGCCATTTTCTTGCCGGCAGCCTCAACCCAGGCATCACCGTTCTCGGCCTTGATAATCTTATATGGAACCAGGTCGATATCCTTCTGCACTTCCTTATCGGTGAACTTACGTCCGATCAGGCGCTTGACAGCATATAAGGTATTCTCAGGATTGGTGACCGCCTGACGTTTGGCAGACTGGCCAACCACGACCTCATCATCACCGACAAAGGCGACGATAGACGGGGTGGTACGATCACCTTCACTATTCTCGATGACCTTCGCAGTACCACCTTCCATCACGGCGACGCATGAATTAGTGGTTCCGAGGTCGATGCCGATAATTTTTCCCATGATAAAATATCTCCAATATTCAGTTACTTAATAAATTTTCTATACAAATGTCTGTTCTAGGGCAAAAGATGGGGGCTTTATTTGGCTATTTCAAGCCTGCTCATCAACTTTTCTACCGGCCGTGCCAGCGGCAGGTGCCTTGGCCACGACCACCATCGCCGGGCGGATCAAGCGACCATTTAAAAGGTAACCCTTTTGAAATACATTAATGACGGTATTCGCTGCGGCATCGCTGGTTTCCTGCATCGACATCGCCTGATGCTGCTCCGGGTCGAAGGGCTGGCCCTCGGGATTGATCTCCTCGACATTGAACTTGTCCATAGCCGACGACATCATTTTCAGGGTCAGGTCCATGCCCTCGCGCATTTTGTCCAGGTCGACATTATCGTCGCTGGCTGCGGTAACGGCCATGGCCAGGCTGTCCCACACAGGCAGGATCTCCTGGATGAATTTCTCCATACCGAACTTGTGTGCATTTTCCAGATCACGGCTGTTGCGTTTACGCAGGTTCTCGAGCTCTGCCTGAACACGCAGCAGGTCATTCCAGTGCTGATCGGCCTTGTTACGGGCATCTTCCAGTAACAGATGGACATCCTCATCGGCAGAAGCTGTCTCCTCAGCGCTGTCTATCTGCGCCTCCTCGCCCTGATCCTGATCGGATGCTTCCACCTGCTTATCTTTATTAGACATCTACTTTCTCCACAAACTTAAAGTCATTTATAATCATGATGCTGATCAACCCTTCGATTTAAATCCGGATTAGCTGCTTATGTATGGGTCAAGTCCGGGAATTCAAGACCGCGCCCATCACTTTTGCGGTCACATCAACAATCGGAATAATTCGGTCATACTGCATGCGGGTCGGACCGATAACACCCAGCACGCCTAGTGCGGTACCAGCAATGGAATAGGATGAGGTCACCACACTGCATTCATCAAAAATTTGGTAGCCGGACTCATTACCAATAAAGATTTGTACGCCTTCGGTATTAATGCATTGATCCAGTAAGCGCAGTACTTCCTGTTTCTGCGTAAAGGCATCGAATAACATCCTGAGCTTGTCTATATTCGACAATTTATCCTTACCCATCAGGTTCGATTGACCAGCCAGTATATAGTCATCATCACTGGACACCGGCGCAAACAGGCTATCAGCCATTTCCACGGCCACATTCATCATTCGGTTCATATGATCACGGTCATTCTGAATCTGGCTCAACAAGACCTGCCGGACCTGGCTGACATCCATACCGGAAAACTCTTGATTAAAGAAATTGGCCAGCATGCGTAGCTCATCGAGAGTGAAGTCACGATGCACATCGAGGATTCGATTTTGCACTTCGTCATCACTGGTTACCAGGATGGCCAGCACCCGGCGCTCGGAAAGCGGGATAAACTCAAGCTGTCGTAATCGAATCTGTTGCACCTTGGGCAAGGTCACAATACCGGCCAGCTTGGTAACGCCAGATAGAAATTCAGACACACTACTGATCAGTTCGTGGGTATTTTTGCCTTGTTCCAGCTGAGTCTGCAATTCATCGAACAAGACCTGATGGCCCTCCGGCTGTGATTCGATCAAACTGTCAACGAAAAAACGATAACCCTGAACAGTTGGCACACGGCCCGCCGATGTGTGCGGAGATTCAACGAAACCCAGGTCTTCCAGCTCAGACATGACATTGCGAATCGTTGCCGGACTGACATCCAGCTGCGCAGATTCAGCCAGGGTCTTGGAACCGACCGGCTGGCCTTCCTCAATAAAGCGATTCACCAATACCTTCAACAGGTGCTGGGCACGCTCATTTAGACCTTTGACCTCTGCTTTGTTTGCCATACTACGTTACTACTTATCCTGGGTTATTGAGTGCTTTTAGCACTCTATATGTTAGAGTGCCAGTATGACAGCGTCAACCATTGAAACAATAATAAAATTCCACTTTGCGCAATCTCTGCATCATGATAAATTGCCTGAGACAATAAAGCCCATAAAACAATGACCAGCAAATTCAACACGATCGGACTAATAGGTAAATCAGCTGACCCTGGTATTGGTAATGCTATTCATGGCATCAGCCAGCACCTGTCCACCAACGGCATCCAGATACTACTGGATGAGCAAACCGCGAATGAAATTCACATTAGCAACCTATCCATCGCCCCGCGTGCAGCGCTGGGGCAACAATGTGACCTGGTTATTGTCGTTGGCGGTGATGGCACCATGTTGGATGCGGCGCGTACGCTATGTGATTCCGGCGTGCCACTGGTCGGTGTTAACCTGGGTCGCCTCGGTTTTCTTGCAGATGTCTCACCGCATGAAACCCGCGAAAAAATAGACGATATTCTGGGCGGCCACTACGAAGTCGAGGAACGCTTCCTGCTCGATGCCCGGGTCATGCGTGACGGTAAGGAGATCACCAGCGGTACTGCCCTGAATGATGTTGTCGTGCACAAATGGCATGTGGCCCACATGATCGAGACCGATACCTATATTAATGATCACTTCGTCCACACCCACCGCTCCGACGGCATTATCACGGCAACGCCGACCGGCTCCACGGCCTATGCCCTGTCCGGCGGCGGTCCAATTATCCAACCCGGACTCGAGGCCTTGGAAATAGTGCCCATCTGCCCACACACTCTTAGCCATCGGCCGATCGCCGTTCAGTCCAGCAGCAAGGTCAGGATCGTACTCAGCACCAGCGGCCGCAATCCCGGGCAAGTAACCTGTGACGGACAGTTCTTGCAGGAGCTGGCGATCGGTGACGAAATCTTGATCGAAAAAAAATCCAAGCGACTGCAGCTACTGCATCCGAAGGGCTATGATTACTATGATATCCTGCGTGCCAAACTGCACTGGGCCGAGCATCCCTGAGGATCTATGCTAAACCATATTACCATCCGTAATTTTGCCATTGTCGATGAACTGTCTCTAGACCTGCACGCCGGCATGAGTGTATTGACCGGCGAGACCGGCGCCGGTAAATCTATTCTACTGGATGCGCTCAATCTGGCGCTGGGTGACCGCGCCGATAGCGGCAATATTCGCCATGATGCCGAACGCGCAGAAATCAGCGTGCAATTCAGCATTGATAAGGATAGTGCTGCTCAGCAATGGCTTGCCGAACAGGCCCTGGAACAAGACAACGAATGCCTGATCCGCCGCGTCATTAGTCGTGAAGGCCGCTCCAAGGCTTTTATTAATGGTAGCCCGGTACCGATGCAATCACTGAAGGACATCGGTGAAATGCTGGTTGATATCCACGGCCAACACGAGCACCAATCACTGCTGAAGCGCGACATACAGCGGCAGCTACTCGATGACTTTGCCGGTAACCAGGAAATCTTGCTGACACTGAGAAACCTGTATCGACAGTGGCAACAAAAACACGACACCCTCAGTCAACTGCAACAATCCAGCAGTGAACGCCAGTCGCGTTCGGAATTATTACGTTACCAGGTCCAGGAACTGGAAAAAATGGAACTGCAGGAAAGCGAACTGCAGGAATTGCCGGAAGAACAAGCACGCCTGGCAAACGCGGAAAAACTACGCAGCACCGTACAATCCAGTCTGTACGAGCTCTATGATGCGGAGCAATCCAGCACCCACCAGGCCTTGAGTCAGATCACCCGCTCACTGGAGGCATTGCTTGATTTCGACCCTAAATTAAAAGACATGGTCACGATGCTGAATAATGCCGCGATTCAGATACAGGAAGCCAGCAGTGACCTGCGCAATTACCTCGACAATATCGAACTCGACCCGGAGCGACTGGCATGGATAGAGGAACGCATCGGCGTGATCCATGAGCTGTCGCGTAAGCACCAGGTCACATCTGAGGCATTGCCCGAGCTGCAAAACAAATTATCAGCTGAACTGTTGAGTCTGAATGATGCCGACCAGAACCTCGACACTCTTGAGCAGGAATTACAGGCACTAGAAAAAGACTATCATGCCAAGGCCAAACAACTAAGCCAGAAAAGGGCCAAGGCGGCCAAAAAGCTCGATAAATCGGTGACCGACACGATCAGGGAATTGGGCATGCCGTCGATTAGTTTCATGGTACAACTTGAAAAGAATACCGATAAGGACATCAATCTGCAGGGCAATGAAAGCATCGAATTCATGATCTCGCCCAACCCCGGTCAGCCACAAAAACCATTACGCAAAATTGCCTCGGGTGGTGAACTATCTCGAATCAGCCTGGCCATACAGACCGTACTGGCCGATTCCACGCACATTCCTACGTTGATTTATGATGAAGTCGATTCAGGCATAGGCGGGCCTACGGCTGAAGTGGTCGGTAAAAAACTGAATGAGCTCGGCGGCAATCGCCAGGTCTTATGTGTGACCCATCTGGCCCAGGTGGCATCACAGGCGCACCAGCATTTGCTGGTTTCAAAGCAGATCAACAAAAACAATACAACATCAAATGTACAAGCCCTCGACCAGACCCAGCGCATTCAGGAAACTGCACGCATGCTGGGCGGAATCGAGATCACCGATCAAAGTCTGTCGCATGCAAGGGAAATGATTGAACGTGGACAGCAGGTCAAGAAGAAGCAGAGCAAAAAGTCACGTAAAAGCGCGTAATTGTCAAAACGACAAACCAGTAAGCATCTAGCCTGAATCCGTACCCCTGTAGACAATACAGTAGGAGCGGCCCTTGGCCGCGATTATTAAGTCCATCAAACCCATCGCGGCCAAGGGCCGCTCCTACATT
>CAMYJO010000010.1:103428-106740 GCA_947258755.1 uncultured Gammaproteobacteria bacterium | reverse complement strand
CGCCCAGCAGGCGTTCCAGCAGGAAGGGCAGTAAAGGCAACACGATGCCGTACCCCACATAGACAGTGAAGACCGCCGCCATGAGCAAAAAGAACGGCAACGTCGCCAGCCCATTCTGTTGCCGTATGGTCATCACGTCTCGGCTTCCGATACACGCATCGAACAGCCTTCGGAGGTTGCCGGGCAAGTGCAACTCGCCGGTGGGCATTGACATGTCTGGAGCGAGGCGTGCACGCGATCCAGATGTCGCGCGTGCCCGTTGAAACCCTGTTCCCAGAGGTCCAGCACCCAGACCCGCGCCAGGTTGTTGACGGGGAACCAGGCAAGCGCATAGGCCCATACGCCCAGCGCATAAGTCCAGCCGATCGGCTCGAGCAGCCAGCCGTAGACCGCCGCGAGCGTGCCGGCGACCTGCGTTGCCTCAGTGGTCCAGAACAGGCGCGCGGCGGGCCAGGGTCGATGCCAGAACCAGCGCTCGCTACGGGTAATATAGATGGTCAGGTGCCCCGCTACCAGAAGCTTGAGAAAGATGACTGTCTGGATCTGCGCGGGCGGCAACTGCATGACGTCGCGCGCGATCCAGAACAACACGAACGAGGCAATGACGCCCATTGTGCCCGCCGTCACCGCGACCGCGAGCACGCGGGGCATCTCCCAGCGCACCGGTTGCTCGGCCACACGCACGTTGTCGTAGGCGATCATCATAATGGGAAAATCGTTCAGCACCGCCAGCAGCACCAGCATGATGGGCGTCACCGGATAAAAATCGAAGACGATGATCGCGGCCGCGATGAAGCCGAGCACGCGAATGGTCTCGGCGATACGGAACACGGCGTAGCTGCGCATGCGCGCGAAGATCTTGCGCGCCTCCTCCACCGCCGTGGCGATCACCGACAGGCCCGGCGCGGTCAGCACCAGATCGGCCGCCGCGCGCGCGGCGTCGGTGGCGCCGCTCACCGCGATGCCGATGTCGGCCTGCTTGAGCGCGGGCGCGTCGTTGACCCCGTCGCCGGTCATGCCAACGATGTGATTGGCACGCTGCAATGTACGCACGATCTTGAACTTGTGCTCCGGGAAGACCTCGGCGAAACCGTCGGCCGCCTCGATGCGTGGTCCGTCCCCGTCAGCGCCTTCGTGCGCGAACACCTCGCGTGCCGAGACGATGTTATCGCCCAGCTTCAGCTTGCGTGCGATCTCGCGGGCGATGGCGGTGTGATCCCCGGTGACCATCCGCACGTTTAGACCCATGTCCGCGACCCGCGCCAGCGTCTGCGCGGAATCGTCGCGCGGTGGATCGAACAGGGGCAGCAGGCCGAGGAACCGCCACTGCCCCCGCGCGTCTGTGCGCGCCACGCCGAGGGTGCGGTAGCCGCTCGCGGCGAGGGCGTCGGTCTGATCCTGGATCTGCGCCAACAGAGCCGCATCCGGCTGCGCCAGGCCGAGGATCACCTGCGGCGCCCCCTTGGCAACGCGAAAACGCTCCTCGCCATGGCCGACCTCCGCCTCGGCCCGCTTGCGCACCGGATCGAACGGCGTGAAGTGCGCTGCCTGATACCCGGCGAGCCGGTCTTGCGCGGCGAGACCCTGCAGTACCGCGGTGTCGATGGCATCCGGACTGTCGCGCTCGCAGGCCAGCACCGCGGCGAGCAGCAGCTCGTCGGCATCGGCCGTTCCGACCGGCACCGGCTCGCCCAGGGTGAGTTCGTTCCTGGTCAGGGTGCCGGTCTTGTCGGAGCACAGGATATCCATGCCCGCCATCTCCTCGATCGCCACCAGCCGCGAGACGATGGCCTGCAGCCGCGCCAGGGTGGCGGCGCCCACGGCCAGGGTGACCGACATCACGGCGGGCAGCGCCACCGGGATCGCCGCGACGGTCAGGATCAGCGCGAACAGCAGGGTATCGATGAACGGATCGCCGCGAAACAGCGCCACGAGGAGCACCACCGCGACCAGTCCAAGGGTGGTCAGGATCAGGAAATTGCCGATGCGCAGCACCGCCTGCTGGAAGTGGGAACGGGTCTGCGCGGTCTCGACCAGCTGTGCCGTGCGGCCGAAGTAGGTGTGCATGCCGGTGGCGGTCACCACGCCCTGCATCTCGCCCTGGCGCACCACCGAGCCCGAATAGGCGCTATCGCCCCCCTTCTTGTCCACCGGCAGGGATTCGCCGGTGAGCGCCGACTGGTCAATGCTCAGGTAGTCGCCGGCCGTGAGTTTGACATCGGCGGGCACGATGGCGCCGAGACGCAGGAACACCACATCGTCGGGCACCAGCTCGCGCGCCGGAATGTCGCGCCATTCCCCGTCGCGCCGCACCCGCGCCACCGGTGCCAGGCGCTGCTTCAAGGCCTCGATGGCGTTGTCGGCCTTGAACTCCTCCCAGAAGCCGACGCCGGCGTTGATGAGCAACAGGCTGGCGATGACCGTAAAGTCCTCCCAGCGCCCGGCCGCCGCTGAAAGAATGGCGGCAATCTCGATCATCCACGGGATCGGGCCCCAGAAAAAGGCCATGAACCGACGCCAGGGGCTGATACGCTGTTCCTGAATGGCGTTTTCGCCGCACTCGGCCAGCCGCGCCTGCGCCTCGGCCGTCGTGAGTCCGGTTGCCTCTATTTCTGTAGTCATGTCACATTCCTCCTTGCCGGGTATTCAGGCGCATGGCCCCGACTCTCCAGCGCCCGGCGCTCATAAGCGAGACGGCGCCTCTTGTTTACGCGCCGCCCCGAGCTGCCCGCGCCCCGCCCACCATAACACCGCTGCCCCAAGCAGGGCGGATGCCAGCGAACCGACCACCACGCTCAAGCGCGCGCTGCGAAACAGCGCCGGATCGGAAAATGCCAGGCCGGCGATGAACAGACTCATGGTGAAGCCGATCCCTGCGAGCAGCGCCACTCCGTATATATGCCACCAGCCGGCGGCATGCGGTAGTTGCGCCAGGCCGAGCCGCACGGCCAGCCAGGTCGCGCCGAAGACGCCGATCTGTTTGCCGACGAATAATCCCAGCATGATGCCAAGCGATGCGGGTGTCGCAAGCGTGTCGAGGACGGCGAAGGATAACGGAATGCCGGAGTTGAAAAAGGCGAACACCGGCACCACCCCCAGCGCGACCCAGGGGTAAAGCGCGTACTCGGTCTCCTGCACCGGAGACCAGGATTTGCCACCCTGGGTGACCCGCATCGGGATCGCCAGGCCGATCGCGACCCCGGCAATGGTCGCGTGCACGCCGGACTTGAGCACGGCAAGCCACAGAAATACGCCGACGATGACGTAGGCCGGAATCCGCGTGACCTTGTAAAAATTGAACAGCCCCAGTGC
>CAMYJO010000010.1:0-103266 GCA_947258755.1 uncultured Gammaproteobacteria bacterium | reverse complement strand
GCGCATGGCCAGCGGATCGCCAGCATTTAACGCAGCATAGATTAGCGCCGGCGCCAACATGCCGCCCAGGGCGGCGCAACCCGGCGCGGCGAGGGACTTCAGGGATGACAGCTCCCCTTCCAGCACCTCGCGTTTGAGTTCCAGGGCGATAAGCAGGAAAAAGAACACCATCAAGCCGTCATTGATCCACAGGATCAACGGTTTGTTGATGCTAAAGTCGCCCACCTGGACCAGCACGGGCAGGTGATGCACCTGCACGTACCAGCCCTCCGCGGGGGAATTGTCCAACACAAAGGCCAGCAACATGGCCGCTACCGTCACCAGGCCCGCCACCTGCGGCGAGCGCCAGAACACTTCGCTGCTCACGCGCCACTGCCCTCCCTGATGGGACCAATGCCCTCCAGCCGCGTACGCTTGAGCAGCAGAGCATTCACCGCCACCAGCGCCGAGCTGCCGGACATGGCCAAGGCCGCCACCTCGGGGCTGATGACCAATGGATAGAACACACCGGCCGCGGCCGGAAAGGCAATGACGTTGTAGGCCACCGCCCAGAACAGGTTCTGGTGCATCTTGCGCAGCGTAGCGCGTGACAGTTCGATGGCCCCCAGGACATCATATGGGTCACTTTTCATCAGCACTACATCGGCACTTTCTATGGCGACATCGGTGCCGGCGCCGATGGCGAATCCTACGTCGGCCTGCGTCAGCGCCGGTGCATCATTAACGCCGTCTCCCACCATACCAACCTTCTTCCCACTGGCCTGCAACTCCTTGACCTTGTCTGCCTTCTGCCCTGGCAACACGTCGGCAATCACGGTGTTGATACCGAGTTCCAGGGCAATGCGTTCGGCGGTGGCCTGGTTGTCGCCGGTGAGCATCGCCACCTCGACGCCGCGTGCCTGCATTTTCTTGACCATGGCCACCGCCGTCGGTCGCGGCGCATCAGCAATAGCGATCAGGCCGACCAGGCGGCTGTCGGCGGCCACATGCACCACGGTCTGCCCGGCGCCCTGCAGGCGGGCGGCCTGCAGTTCAAGTCCCACCATCATCACCTTTTCGTCATCCATGAGCCTGCGGTTGCCGAGCAACACGGTCTTACCGCCCAGCTCTGCCCGGGCACCCTTGCCCTCAATGTTGACGAAACCGGTCAGAGGCTCAAGTTGTAGACCTTCGGCGCGGCATTGGATAGCTTGTGCCAGAGGGTGATCCGAACCCTGCTCAACCGTTGCAGCCATGGCAAGTAATGCCTCCTCGTCTAAGTCCGGCGGCGTCACCACCTCCACCACCTGCGGCTCACCCAGGGTCAGGGTGCCGGTCTTGTCGAAGACGACGATATCGAGCCGGGTCGCGTCTTCCAGCGCCGAGGCGTTCTTGAACAGGATACCGTTTTTGGCGCCCAGGCCGGTACCCACCATCACCGCCATGGGCGTGGCCAGCCCAAGGGCATCAGGGCAGGCGATGACGAACACAGTGATGGTCAGAGTCACGGCGAATAGCAGCGTTGCGCTAAGCCCCCAAAACCATACCGCGAAAGTAGCCAGGCCGATGACGATAGCGATCACCACCAGCCACTGTGAAGCCTTATCGGCCAGCAACTGCGCCGGCGCCTTGGAGTTCTGTGCTTCCTGTACCAGCTTGACGATCTGTGCCAACGCTGTGTCGGCGCCCACCTTGGTGGCGCGGTACCTGAAACTGCCGCTCTTGTTAATAGTGGCGCCAATGACGGCATCCCCCGGTTGCTTTGCCACTGGCATGGATTCGCCGGTGAGCATGGACTCATCCACCTGGGATTCTCCCTCCAGTACTTCGCCATCCACGGGGATCTTGTTACCGGGTCGGATCACTACCACATCGTCATTCAACACCTCGGCCGTCGGAACCTCCTGTTCCTGTCCGTCGCGCAGCACGGTGGCCTTGGGTGGAGCGAGATCCATCAACGAACGAATGGCGTCGGAAGCGCCGGCGCGGGCGCGCATCTCCAGCCAGTGCCCGAGCAGGATGAACACCAGCAGCACCGCCACCGCCTCGAAGAACTGCACGCCTTCGAATAGAAAGGTCGCACCCAGGCTAAACAGATAACCAGTACCCACCGACAACACCACTAGTACTGCCATGTTAAGTACGCCGTTGCTGATCGCACGCCAGGCAGCAACAAAGAAAGGCCAACTCGGCCATATGATCGCCACAGTGGCAAGCACGAAGAGCCATAGATTGAGGTCCAGACCAAATGGTGGCGCCGGCGGCGTGAACAAGCCGCCCATGGGTGAATAGATAAAAATAGGAATGGTGAATAGCAAACAAACCCAGAAACGATTGCGCATATCGCGCACCATGGCCTGCATGTCCATGCCGCCGTCATGACCCATCTCGTGTGCCATGGCATCCGCCTTGCCCGCCGGCGCGGCGTGTTCGGCATGACCTTCTTTCACGTGACCGGCGTGAGACGCGGGTGTGAAGACGACAGCGGCAGCCGGTGGATCCTCAGGGACACAAACATGTTTCGGCATTTGTTCCCCGGCACAGTGGTAACCGCACTCATGCACCCGGGCCTTGATAGCCTTGATATCGATCATTGTGTCGTCATAAACCACGGTCGCGCTCCCGGCGACATAATTGACTTCGACTTTCCGTACACCGGGTAATTTCAACAACTGCTTCTCCACACCGCGGGCACTCAGGACTGAAAGCAGACCCTGGACCTCTATAATGCTCGTTTTCACTCGGTTTCTCCTTATGTCGGACTGTCTTTATCGGCACGCGACAACACATTTCCGTCGTCATTCATAAACATTCGCCCACCTTCGCCACCATCAATAAAAAAGATTCAACACCCTAGTCTTAAACCATGGAAAAGTACTGCAGTAATTCCGTCACCTCACACCATACAACCCCTGTAGTGCTTCGAGTTACGGCTCCCCATGCATTTCATTTTCCAGTAGTTGGTAGAGGATTTGTATCCCGTATGCGCCCGAGTGCAACCAATGTGTCGATAAAAATGATCGCCGACGCCCAACCACACACTCGTTCAAAAAGACCGCATAGAGATAACGGCGCGGTCATATCCCACGATAACGGATCCCCGTGTTGAGTTTTAGATCCGCACGGATCTGGCTGCTCGGATATTCTTTTAGTTGCCGGCTGATGACACTGTCCGGGTCGTTCAGGTCACCAAACCACATGGACTGTGCGCCCAGGGTATTGCAGGCCTCGACACAGGCCGGAATACGGTCCGCGTCCACACGATGCACGCACAGCGTGCAACTCTCCACCGTACCCTTGCCGCGGGGCACATAGGGGAGTTGGTGAGTCAGGTCCTCATGGATGAAGGAACGCGCCTTGTAGGGACATGCCATCATGCAATAGCGGCAACCAATGCAGGTGTGCTTGTCAACCAGCACAATGCCGTCCGCGCGCCGAAAAGAGGCACCCGTTGGACAGACGTCGACACAGGGTGGAAATTCGCAGTGCTGACACAACACTGGCAACGATTGATGGTGGCCGGTCGCACGGTCGCGCAGTGTGACCTTGCGGATCCATTGCGCCTTCTGCTCAGGCCTCGAACGCCATTCATCGCCCCGATCCAGTCCATTCTCGTGGTTGCAGGCATCCACACACTCCGTGCAATCCATACATTTGTGCGTATCGATCAAAATACCCCAGCGTTGTTGGTTGCTGACGGGCTGATCAGCCGGCTTGGCCCGGGCCAACAAGGTAAGCAACAGGCCAGGGGCGGCCAACAATGCGGCAATCACCCCGCCGCGCATCAGCAGCCAGCGCCGGACAGGGTCCGATACAGGTCTTTCTTTCTCGCTCATGTTTAATCCTCCGTCGCCTCTACATCCCTTACGTTACTCACCACCACCTCGAAAAACTGCACGCCTTTGAATAGAAAGGTCGACCCAGGGCTGAACAGATAACCGTAACCACCGGCAGCACCATCAGTACTGCCATGCACCAGTATGCTTCAACAGCTGTTTTTCAACACCGCGGGCACTCAATACCGAGAGCAAACCACTCACCTAAATATTGACTGTTTCCATTTTCATCACTGACACCTCCTTTATATGTCACGCGATAGTGCTGAAATTGAGGCATGTCACTTCACAGATCGACATCGTCGTAAAGATCCCTTCGCGTCAGAGGCACCGCCGCAAGGCCAGCGTCGCGATTGACAGCCAGGATCTGGTACACGCCGATTTCGCCCTGCTCAAACTGCAGCGCGCAGGCGGCCATATAGAGATGCCAGACACGATAGACCGATTCTGTTACATGCTCCAGCGCCTCTTCCTTACGTGCTTCGAGCCGTCGAACCCAGTGACGTAACGTCAGCGCGTAATGCGGCCGTAGCGATTCAACATCCAGGATTTCGTAGCCAGCACGCTCCATAACGCGTTGCACGTTACTAACTGTATCCAGCTCACCATCCGGAAACACGTAGCGATTGATGAAGCGTGTGCCCACGGTCTTGACCCAGCCTTCCTGATCCTGGGTTATACCGTGATTCAGGAACAGCCCACCTGGCTTCAACAGGCGCTGTACACAAGCAAAGTAAAGTGGCAGGTTCTTGAGGCCGACATGCTCAAACATGCCAACGCTGACGATCTTGTCATAATTGGCTTCCCCTCGCAGGTCGCGGTAGTCCTTGAGTTCTACCGTAACCCGATCCTGCAACCCTGCTTCCTTGATTTTCGCCTGGCAGTAAACATACTGTTCATGGCTCAAGGTAATACCGTGCGCGTGTACGCCATAATGCCGCGCAGCCCAGCAGATCAATGCGCCCCAGCCGCAGCCAATATCGAGCAGGCGCTCGCCCGGTTGAAGCCGCAGCTTGCGGCAGATATGTTCCAGCTTGTTGCACTGCGCCTGGTCGAGACTGTCGTTCTCGGCTTCAAAATAGGCGCAGGAGTAAATCATTTGCTCATCGAGCCACAAACGGTAGAAGGCGTTGGAGACATCGTAGTGGAAGGCGATGGCCTTGCGGTTCTCGCTCTTTGAATGGCTACGCCACAGCTTCCGTATCCAGACCTTGCGCTTCGACGGTGCTACAAGGCTGGCGTTAGCGGGCCTGTCACCGAGGGACAAAGCCCCGAACAAAAAAGCAATTTTCTCGGCAGTGGACAAGCGTAGGGATCGCAAATGGTTCTTCAGTCTCAAGGCGACATAAAGGTCACCCTCCACATCGATGGCGCCCTGAAAATAGGCTTCAGCCAGGTGAAGTGGATCTCGATGCAAGACCAGATCGCGAAAAACACCGGGGCGATTAATAACCAGTGTCGTATCGGGCTCGTGATCACCAAATATTAGCGTCTTCCCATCCCACAGACGTACGGATAGACTGCCTGGGCAGCCCTGAAACACGCGTTGAACGATACGCCCCACCCCTCCAGCATGTGTACTTGTAGACCAAAACATTCTCGATACACCTCCTGATTAACGCGCTATGTTATGCTCAATATTCTTCGACATGTCCGACATGGCAAGCGCCAAGCTTGCCCCCACTCAACCCGTGCAGTGTCATCATCGAGGAGGAGGCTCCTCCTTATCGGCATCCATATTGGAACGTTGGACCATCTGTCGCCATAGTCCCATGCGTGGAAAAAACCTCGGCACCTGCTGTTGATAGGCAAGGTATTCATCTCCAAACTGTTCGACCACCCGCTTTTCCTCGCTGCGCGCCAGCAAGCCATAGGCCAGCACGATGACGGGAAACAAGCCTATCGAGAACAATGTCGGCCAATGCACAATACCCTCACCAAAGAGTCCAATGAACAGCCCTGTATACTGCGGATGTCTTACCAGGCCGTACAGGCCTGTTGTTGCAAGTTGGTTCTGCTGGTGTGCACGGTAGAGTTCCCGCCAGCCTTGTATGAAAATACCGATACCAACAAACAGTAGCGCATAGCCAAGCAGCATTGAAATCAGCATACCTGTCTCACCCACACCAACCAGCGAAGACCAGAGATTGGCGTTGAGATTGTATCTGTCCAGGCCAAAAAACCGCGCGAGCAGGTAAATAGTGAGCGGAAAACCATACATCTCCGCATACAGGGCGATGATGAATGCCTGCACGACTCCCGCGCTCGCCCACTCGCGCCACGTTTTCGGGGCGAGATAGCGATAAAGCACCCAGGACGCCACCACAATCATGATTGCGGCAAGCCCCCAGGCGCCGGAATGTGCAATACCGTCTTTCATAACAAAATCCCTTCTTGTGATATAAAGTCAGTGACACTCATACAAGCTAGACGGGGCAGCTACACCCCTGCAAGCTTACTTTTGTTTAATCCCATGTTGGCGATGATGCCGAAGATACTTATCAGGCTCCGCCTCGAATGCCTCCCGGCAGCCCCCGGAGCAGAAGTAGTAAGGTTTACCCTGATAGACAAATTCCTCAATGGCAGTCGTACGGCTGACTTCCATGCCGCAAACCGGGTCCTTGAAGTTCTGTTCGTTGCTTTGATGTTTCATGACTGTCTCCTCAAAAATTTAGAAGGAAAAAAATTTGCCATACCAGTGACACGGGCAGCGGCGTCATTATCTTCTCTACCCGCGCGTCAGTTACCTGTGCTAGCTGCTGTTGGGTTATTTCGATCAAGCCATCCATAAATCGCAATATATTGCGGCTCGAAACGATGCCCACCAGCCTGCCTTTCCGAAGGCATATAAAATTTTAGTGGCTTAATTTCTACTGACATTTTCCATTGCCAGCCCCGAATCAGATGGTGGCGCGGCCAGCGCCAAACCGTCGGTTGAGCCAGTTGTAGATCGGGCAGAACACCAGACCGGCATAGACGCCATACAGGAAGCTCTCGACGAGTCCGAGCAGGAAGCCCCACCACGTGAGCCATTTGAATGCCGGCAGCACCTGTTCGAGAAACGTGTGCATGTGCAGGCTTTGTGGCGTCACAAGCCCGTAAATCACACAGAGTACGAAGGAGACCGCGACAAAAATTCCCAGCGCCCAGGTAACCAGTTTTGTGTTGAGCATATTCCGTCCTCCGTTAATGTTGATGGCCTGAGGGCTTGTCCGGGTCCGTGGTGTCGGCACCCGGCTCGTCCTTAGAGTCTTTTCCTCCATGACCACAACCGCCTCCACCGCCATGGCTACCGTGACCACCATGACCTCCGTGGCCAAACAGATGCATGCCCACAAACAAGATACCGATGAGTACCCAGAACCAGTTTTCTGCTAACCATTCCATCATGTTCTCCTAATTGGGCGAGTCCTGAAATCAACTGGTGATCGCCGTGGTGTTCAGCTATCTTTACCGAGCCGCATCGACAGTAAGACAGTCTTCCCGCCACAAGCAATCTGACTGATCGCAATAGCCGTCATACGCCTTGGCTATACAGTCGTAGTACTTCTCCTCGCTGAAGCGTTCCGACCAGCTCGATCTTGCCCGGGGCGGTGCTCTGCTGTTTTTCGATCTCACGAATACTCTGCATGTTCATTTCCAATCCTTCACATCAACATCCAGCTCTCTAGTATGATACATTCTAAAAGCTGTATGCTAGTGACATGTCAAGCTCTTATTTCCGGTCACTTGCTCCGCAGGAACCCTCTGCCAAGCGGTCTGCACAGTACACGCATCAATCCCCGTTTTCGCCCCACTGCCATTGCGTCACTTCCGGCATATCCACCCCGTGCTCGGTGATGTATTGCTGGTGTTCGATATGTTTATCGCGGATCCACTGCTTGAGATACGCCGCAGTGGAACCCAACGTGGGTACGCGGTCGATCACATCTGCCACCAGGTGGAAGCGATCCATGTCGTTGCGCACCACCATATCGAACGGTGTGGTGGTGGTTCCTTCTTCCTTATAACCGCGCACATGCAGATTTTTATGATTAGTGCGCCGATACGTCAGGCGATGAATCAACCAGGGGTAACCGTGGTAGGCGAAAATGGTGGGCTTGTCGGTTGTAAACAGCGTATCGAAGTCCTTGAGCGAGAGCCCGTGGGGGTGTTCTTCCTCATCCTGCAAAGTCATGAGATCTACTACGTTGATCACTCGCACCTTGAGTTCAGGAAGATGACTTCGAAGGATATCCACAGCCGCCAGCGTCTCGAGGGTCGGCACATCGCCGGCACAGGCCATCACGACATCCGGTTCACTACCCTGATCGTTGCTGGCCCACTCCCAGATGCCGATACCGGCAGTGCAGTGTTTGATCGCCGCATCCATATCAAGCCACTGCGGCTGGGGCTGTTTACCGGCGACGATGACATTGACGAAGTTGCGCGAGCGCAGACAGCAATCGGTCACGCACAACAGCGTATTGGCATCGGGTGGTAGGTACACACGGATGATATCGGCCTTCTTGTTGACCACATGATCGATAAAGCCGGGATCCTGATGCGAAAAGCCGTTATGGTCCTGACGCCACACGTGCGAGGTCAGCAGATAGTTGAGCGAGGCGATCGGACGGCGCCAGGGGATCTCCTTGCTGGTCACCTTGAGCCACTTGGCATGCTGGTTGAACATGGAGTCGACGATATGGATGAAGGCCTCGTAGCAGGAGAACAGACCGTGCCGTCCGGTAAGCAGGTAGCCTTCCAGCCAGCCTTGGCAGGTGTGCTCGGAGAGGATCTCCATCACCCGCCCATCGGGCGCGAGATGATCGTCTTCCGGCAGCGTCTCAGCCATCCAGGCGCGCCCGGTCACGGCCAACAATGCACCGAGGCGATTGGAATTGGTTTCGTCCGGCCCCATCACCCGGAAGTTCCGCGTGTCGAGGTTAAGTTTCATCACGTCGCGCAGATATGTACCCATGATCCGGGTCGCTTCAGCCGCCAGCGCACCGGGATTTGCCGCGTCAATCGCGTAATCGCGGAAGTCCGGCAGCTTCAAATCCTTAAGCAACAGGCCGCCGTTGGCATGCGGATTGGCGCCCATGCGCCGTTCGCCTTGCGGTGCCAACTCGGCTAACTCCGGCAGCAGAGAACCCTTCTCGTCAAACAGTTCCTCGGGGCGGTAGCTTTTCATCCAGTCCTCGAGTAGCCTTAGGTGATCCGGCTTGTCGGCCAACTCGGCGAATGGCACCTGGTGCGAACGCCAGTAATCTTCGGTCTTTTTGCCATCCACTTCCTTTGGACCGGTCCAGCCCTTCGGTGTGCGCAGGATAAGCATCGGCCAGCGCGGGCGTTGTGTTACACCGTTGTGGCGTGCTTCTTTCTGGATCGTTCGGATCTCGGTGACCACCGTCTCCAGCGTGGCCGCCATCTGCTGGTGCATGTGCCCGGGCTCGGATCCCTCAACGAAATAGGGCCGGTAACCGTAGCCGATGAACAGGCTCTCTAGTTCCTCCCGAGGAATGCGTGCCAGCACGGTGGGGTTGGCGATTTTGTAGCCGTTCAGATGCAGGATTGGGAGCACGGCGCCATCGTGCGCGGGATTAATAAACTTGTTTGAGTGCCAGGCGGTGGCGAGCGGACCGGTCTCGGCCTCGCCATCGCCGACCACGCAGGCGGCAATGAGATCCGGGTTGTCGAACACTGCACCATAGGCATGGGAAAGGGCATAGCCCAGCTCGCCGCCTTCGTGGATTGACCCCGGTGTTTCCGGGGCAACATGGCTCGGCACGCCGCCTGGAAACGAGAACTGTCTGAACAGCTGCTTCATGCCCTTCGCGTTCTGAGGAACGTTCGGGTACACCTCGCTATATGTCCCCTCCAGCCATGTATTGGCTACCAGGCCGGGACCTCCGTGACCGGGACCTGCAATATAAATGACGCTCAAATCATGGGCCTTGATCACCCGGTTCAGGTGCACGTAGATGAAGTTCAGGCCCGGGGTGGTTCCCCAATGACCGAGTAGCCGCGCCTTGACGTGTTCCAGTGACAGCGGCTCTGTCAGTAACGGATTATCCAGCAAATAGATTTGTCCCACCGACAGGTAGTTGGCCGCCCGCCAATAGGCGTCCATGTTGCTCAGTGCCTGTGGGGAGAGCGTGCCCGGCTCGACTTCCGTTTTGGCTTGCCCGGTGTGTAGTATTTGTTCCATGTTCTTCTCCTCCTTTTGAGGTGACAAAGTGAAAACCCTATGCCCGATCTACCCGCACGCAACTCAGTGTTTCCTGTGCAATGAGTATTTCCTCGTCGACCGGTATTACATAGGCCACCAGTCGCGAGTCGGCCGCGGAGATACGCGTCTCCACGCCCATAGCCGCCTGGTTGGCCTGCACGTCCAACGCGAGGCCACACCATTCCATACCGGCGCAGATCCGGGCGCGAATCCCGGCTGCCTGCTCGCCGATGCCGCCACCGAAAACGATCGCATCGGCACCACCGAGCACGGCAAGATAGGCGCCGAGGTACTTGCGGGCGCGGTGGCAAAAGGCCCGCACTGCAAGTTTGGCCCCAACATGACCCTGCGCCTCCATGGCGAGCAGGGTCTGCATGTCAGAACTAACCCCGGACAGCCCCAGCAGGCCGGCACGATAATTCAAACCTTCGCTTAACTCGCGCGCTGTGACGGCGCCGCGCTCAAGCAGGTTGAGGACAACACCCACATCGACATCGCCCGGCCGGGTGGCCATGATCAAGCCCTCCAGGGGCGTGAAACCCATACTGGTTTCCACTGGTCGTCCATCGCGTAGGGCGGCGGCCGAACAGCCGTGACCCAGTTGCAAGCTGATAATGCGGCTGGATTCGGGATCCTGGCCGCTGATCGCATAATAACGTTCAGTCATATAACGGTGTGCCAACCCATGGAAACCATAACGCCGGATCCCTTGCGGCTGTTTTGTCCATTCGGCGGGCAGCGCGTAAGCGTGCACGTAATCGGGCAGCCCGCAGAAAAATGCGGTATCGAAGCAGGCGACCATGGGGACATCCCGCAGATGCTGCCGACACGTCCGTAGCACGGCCAGCGCTGGCGGGTTATGTAACGGAGCGAGCGGGCTCAAGGCATCGAGTAGCGACAGCGTATGGTCCGTGATAAAGGTCGGGGTGGTAAACACGTCACCCCCATGTACAATGCGGTGACCGATGGCCGTGACGCTACTGAGTAATGACTGGCCCGAGTCATCACATTTCGCCAGCAGACCCAACACGCATTGTGCGGCATCAGCGTGCCCGCTCGCGGAGATCGCTATGCGCTCCCGCTCACCGCCGTAGACCCATTCGCAGGTCGCCTCATCACCGAAGTCGCGCACTGTCCCCCGCAGTATGCTTGACGGTGTATACGCATCCGCCCCGAACAACTGGAACTTCAGGGAGGAACTGCCGCTGTTAAATACCAGAATACGCATGATCGTTCCTGGGAGCATATTGTTGAAAAAGTTTCTGGTGAGTGCGAGACAAGGCGAAAAATGATGAGAAAACGGACGACTGCATGGACGCAGGAGATAGAAAAACGCCGGGAACAGTTTTCGATTTTACATGACAGTTTATCTCTATGCGACACTGCAATCCGAGACATTTTCCAACACCGGATCGCACCGCCAGAGTTATTTTAAACTGCCTGTTAGTGGACATAGGCGTCACTGACGTAACGGCGCATCATGCGGTGGCTATTGAAGTAGGATGCGTTCTTGGCGATGGCGCCTTTCATGACCGCGATCCATCCCGCGCGGTCCTGATAATACAAGGGCAGTACCACCTGTTCCAGTTTATTATATAAGGCATCGGCTTCCGCCTGCGTGGACCCGTCGGTCCCGTCACCGATCGCCCAGCCCGTGATCCCTTCGATGCAGCCCTCCTCCCACCAGCCGTCGAGAATGCTCAGGTTCGGCACCCCATTGACGGCCGCCTTCATGCCGCTGGTACCTGAAGCCTCAAGCGGCCGCTGTGGCGTATTGAGCCAGACATCGATGCCGGAGACAATGCTGGCCGCAAGTGCCATGTCGTAATTCGGCAGATAAGCGATGCGTACAGTATCGGCTAACTCGCGTATGTAGACATGTAATGCTTCGATGAGCCGTTTACCGCCATTGTCCTGAGGGTGGGCCTTGCCGGCCAGTACAATCTGAAATGGATGTTGTTTTGCAATCGCCTTCAGACGGGTGATGTCGATGAACAATAAGTCTGGGCGCTTGTATGCAGTCATGCGGCGAGCGAACCCAAGGATAGGGACATCCGGTTCGAGGCTGATATCACACCGCGCCTTGACCTCCACCAAAAGCGCCTGCTTGGCCTCCATATGCGCCGCCCAAATGTCCTCGTCCGCAATACAGCACTCCGCGCGTATCAATACCTCGGGTTCATGACACCAACCCGACAGATGCGCATCGTACAGTTCGCGGAAACTCGGCGCGGCCCAGGTGAAGGGATGCACGCCGTTGGTCACGGCGCGCACGCGGTAACCTGGAAACATCTGCCGCGAGGTTTCGGCATGGCGTTTGGCCACACCGTTGACATACTCGCTCAGGTTCAGTGCCAGGCGCGTCATATTGAGATTGTCCGACCCGGCGAAGCGCTTCAGCGTCGACGCATCTATGAAATCCCCGAGGGTGCGCTCGACCAGATCATAAGGAAACTTGTCGTGACCCGCCTCTATCGGGGTGTGGGTGGTGAAGTTGCACAGCTCGCGTACCTTTGGAATATCGTAATGGGATTCGCCCGGCCGCACATCTGCATCGGGATAGGCGTATCGACGTAACAGTTGCAACGTCAGCAATGCGGAATGCCCTTCGTTCATATGATACTGCCGCAGCGTAAAACCCAGGGCATACAGCATACGCACGCCGCCGATGCCGAGCACGATTTCTTGTTTGAGCCGGTAGGCGGAATCGCCGCCATATAGAGAATGGGTTATCTCCCGGTCCGCGGCATTGTTTTCATCCATATCGGTATCCAGCAAGATCACCGGCTGCCGTCCGCCCATATGTCCTTCCAGCTCATAGAACCAGCCGCCGACCCAGACATGGTGGCCCTCGATCGGCACCGCTACCCGCGCCTCCAGTGGACTGGCCCATTCGCCCGGATCCCACTGGTCCGGCTGTTCGTGCTGCCGTCCCTCGCTGTCGATGGTCTGGTGAAAATAGCCGGCACGGCCAGCCAGGCTGACGGTCACCAAGGGAAGTTCCAGATCCGCCGCCGAGCGTATGGTATCCCCTGCGAGTATCCCCAGTCCCCCGGCGTAGGTGGGAATCTTGTTTTGCAAAGCGATCTCCATGGTAAAATACGCGATGCGCGGTTCATGGGTGAAATCGTCAAGTTCAAACATAAACGTCTCCTTGATTTACCTGTCTTTATACTGCGCCGTACGCGCACGCGCATACGCGCCAGCAGCCAACGCGGCCCGGGCGCCCTCCCCCGTGGCGATGATGATCCGCTTTCCGTAGCCGTTCGTGACATCGCCCGCGGCAAAAATACCTTGGACACTGGTACTACAATCGTGACCAGTCTCAATCTCACCGTGCCGATTCCTGCGCACCAGGTGTGCCACACAGTCGATGTTAGGCATAAAACCAATTTCGATGAATACCGCCGTAACGTCCAGACGACGCTCCTCTCCTCCTCCACGCGGTCGAACACGCAGACCGGTGACCTGATCTTCCCCGTCGATTGCAACCACTTCGTGGTCAGTCAAAACAACAACATTGGCTGAGGACATGAATTGCTCGATTTCGTCGGCGTCACCGGTCAGCGGCCCTGTAGAAACCAGCGTGACGTCACAACCGATTCGGGAAAGCTCGGTAGCCGCTTCGATGCCGGAATTACCCCCACCGACAACGGCGACCGAGTGCTCCTGGTACTGTTCCAACTCATGGACGAGTCGATAAGATACTCCGCGCCGTTGCAGGCGCCGCTCGCCCGGCACGTCAAGCCTGCGCTGATGCATGCCGGTAGCGACGATCACTGCGGGCGTTTCATAGCGGCAGCCGTTGCGTGTTTGCATCGCAAAACCTTCCTGCGTCTGCTCCACGCGCAGCACCTCGTCCAGGCGGTGTTCAATGTACTTTTGCGTGAGGAGTTGGTCTCTGAACTTGCCCAGTAGCTCGGGGCCTGTGATCAGATCATAGCCCATGTAATTCTTGATCTTGGTGGTGTCTACTGCCTGCCCGCCCAGATCCTTGGTGAGCAGGAGCGCATGGAGATGCTGAAGTGAAGCATAGACGGCGGCCGTCAGGCCTGCCGGGCCGCCGCCGATGATGACAAGGTCATAGTGTTTCTTTTCCCTCTCATGGCTCAGGTGCGCAGTGGGATCTTGCAGAAAAAGCGCCCGGCAGCCCTCGGAGCAAAACGCGTACATTCGACTCTCGTGCACGACGGTCCAGCGCGTATCATAAACATCCATCCCACATACCGGATCTGTAACCGTCATGCCTATTCTCCCATATGCAAACTCAATCTGTGCCCGCTTTCACCTTCGTTGACTAAGCATCTCTGTGAACTCTTAGTCATGACAGATATAATGGCTATGGCATGCCGGTTAAATCCATATAAATGCGTATTTCATCACTTACTCTAACTCCGTCTGCTTCAAAGTACTTCACCAACCTAGCCCATCTAATGTCGCGTTGCGCCTTATAACATGTAAGCTTTCAGACAAAATACTACAAACAACAAATCAGTTTTCTACGATAATAATTTTTTCACGCCAAAATTCATTATATACAGATCATAATAACTTTTGTTTAAGTATAGCTTCAAGATCCTCAAGGTATTTCAGACATTTCCTGAACATGGGGTGATTGAGCTCACCCGTCTTACAACCGGAAGATGAAACAAACATAACCCCTAAACCTTTGTCTTCAGTATGCGCAACCCATGCTCGTAAAGAACAGCCACTGGCGAGTTCAATGTCTATTACCATGCCTTTTTTTAGGTCGTGTAAGGCAGTTTGGATATACATGCCATCACCATTGATGTTCTGCACCCTACCTGATTGAGTCAAACCATTACGATCACGAATAATCACATCCAGGGATACTAAGCTTCGTTTACCCAGCCGATGATCCATTGATACTCCTCCTGGACATTAGATGCATATGTAACGTCACGCGTGCACTACTTCAGTAATGGTGATCATAGGGATCGGAGCGTTCCTCAAGGCTGTCCACCTCGATCTCTTCGAAGTGGTGCACGAACGCCCTTCTCAGTTTCGCCGCCCAGCCCTCACCGAGACGAACGCCAACTTCACTGATTTTGTCCTCAATCTGTTCAGCGGTGACCTACAGCAGGTCGTACGTAATCACCACCTTGCATAGCGCAACCACCACGGCCTTGATTCCCATCATAGCCTGCAGCCCGGCAATGAGTTCATCGGCTTTTTCCCTGGACAGCGGTTCAACCAACGACAGCGTGCGACGTTTGATGACTTCCCGCCCCTGCTGCTTCGGGGCCTTGTCGCCGGGGTGCCCGATATACAAATGCGGATTGGCCAGAAACCGTTCCTTGCACTGCTGTGAACAGAATGCGAAGTGCATGTTTAAATAATCGACCGCATTTAGATGCCGATCCACCATCATTCCGCACACCACATCCCGCACCAAAGTGACATCGTATTTCATGCGATTTCCTGCCAGAATTTCCACCGTTCATTCACACTCTGTAAAACGCATTACTATGAATCATGGCTTGCTGAGCTCGCCTCGATACACTTCGCTGGCATACTTTGCGTGATCAGGAGAACATCTCGCCGTATTCAGATTCAAGCTTACAACATGTACCCTACTGACAGGTCAAGATCGTCACCATCGCCAATGAGCAGAGTACCATTCGTAGACTGGTTGTAGAGCCATGCACTCTTCACACCACATTCAGAATCACGGCACCTATTCTTTCAACACTGTCACCCCTTGTGGATGTCGAAGGCTACCCTTACACCAGCGGGCCCGTTGCCGTCTCACTAAGGCAGCGTACCTTGAGCCTCAAACCCTTGACGCTGATGACTTCAATGCAGTCTCCTGGTCGGAGATTGTCCGTCGACTCGGCGTTCCAGATCTCGCTTTGTACGCGTACGCGAAACAGGTCACCCTCTTTTTTTCCTACGACTTCGCCGGTACTGTGTATCAGTGCCTCGATTCCGGTTCCCACCGGCCGCCGCATGACTCGAATCGCAAGGTAATACACCCACCCCGATGCGACTAAGATCACGCCGTAGACAGGTACCGCCACCAACAAGGGTAAAAACCAGAACAGCGGGATCGCCAACACCGGCATCAATAGAATGATATGGCACATATGCGCTTACTCCACCACTCACCTGTTAGCCTTCTAATTCGCGCCTTTTCTCCTGGCACTCCTTGCGATCAATTTCGCCGAGTGCATCCAGAATATGCACATATATCCACCACCGAAAAACATACTGCCAATACCATCCATCATGCTAGACCTCGGTAAATTCGCGAATGTGCAAAAGGGTTTTCACTGGCACGCGAACACAATCGGACATGGAATCGCTGGCAAAATAATTTCGATACTCACCGAAGCCATGTGTCTTGGAAACTGTCATGCCTGAAACACCTAAGCCGATCAGTTCCTTTTCCACTTTATCCAGACCCAAACTAGGAAGATGGCGGTTACTTTTCGAAAATTCATGGCATCACCTCGTTCATGGTTTATAGGCCTGTATGCTGTCCGTATAATTTCGATTACCGTTTTTCATAAGTATCGCGCCTGCCCTAAGACTCAGTTAGAGATCCGGCCAACACTGATTTCGCGCTGGCCGGTCATACATTTTAACAAACGCTGCTTTATGCTAAAAAACCTCCTTTGTCTTAATGGTGCCCCATCTGCTTCGTACCAACGGAGCCCTTCATCATTTGATCCATCTGCATACGCATATCGTTCATTTGTTTCTGCTGTGCCTTATCCATCATGCCCTTGCCCATCATATTCGACATGTTGTCCATCATAAGTCCCATTTTACGCATACGTTCTGCCATTTGTTTCTGCTGCGCAGAATCAAGATTGCCATAATCCATCTCGCCGGCCATAGACACCATGCCATTTCCCATGTCGTGCATCAACTCGGACATTTGCATCATGCCGTCACCCTTGTTCTGCTTTCCCATCATGCCGTTCATTTCTGCAGCCGCCGGAAATGACAATGCCAAACTCAGTACCAACATGCCCGACCTGCTTGCTCGACGTAGACTCATATTACTCATTGTTGTAACTCCTTTTGCTAGATGAAATGAGGATTTTTCCTCGTAGTTCACATCCCTGACGGGACGCCTTTTATCTTGATACCATGATGCGAAAATCTACGCGCCACAATACCATAAGATTCATTGTTAAACTTTCTATAACACTTTTTATTTTCCATATTCAATTACAATATTGACTATGTTCATATAATGGCATTTTGTGTCCTCTGGCACCGTCATTCCGTCGGTTAAGTATTTTGTCAAATCTGATCAACCTTTCATATTGGCCCGCTTTCTAATGCCGATTCAATCAGGTGGCAAACCGAGTGCCCGTTTGGAGTACCGTCCGGCAACTTACCCCATTGTACGACCGCCTTCTCCATACGCGACTGCATCCTCAGCAATGCATCGACACGATGCCGGTTCTCCTTGATCCGCTTCGCGATGATCTCCCGTACCACGGGGCAAGGCGAATCACCCTGCGCGGCTTCCTCGAAGATCCTGGCGATCTCCGCCAGCGTGTAACCGAGCGTCTGTGCTTTGCGGATGAACAATAACCGGGGCACATCGTCACTGGCAAACAACTTGTAGCCATTGCCGCGGTCACGCGCGGGCTTAAGCAGTCCTATACGCGAGTAGTAACGCACTACGTGCGCGGGCACATCCGTTCGGCGGGAAAGCTCGCTCACTGTCATGGCGCCATATTCGCCTTTCCTTGTGCTGCCCCGCTTTTTCCTGGTGTTTTTACTCATATTCAAATACCTCCCCTAAATAACACCGATTGCACATCCAGATATGGCCATATCCCGCAAATCCGCGCCCTCCGATGCCTCGCTTGACTTGTTTCACTGCGTTACCACTCTATCCTCGTCTCCAGGCAACAAATACGCGTCTCGCAACCTCAATATGACAGACTTGGGACTTTTAAACCTACACCCTGTAACCTACACACAGGTCAACAGATTTCCAGAGAAATGAGCGGTCGGTCCTTAACTGTGTATCAAAACACGAGACACGTGCACAGCTGCGGGGACTCGTGCTGCGGATAAAAGGAATTGCGCCAGCCACAGTAATCGTCACAAAAAGAAACCCGTGGTTTTATTGATGTTAAAAAAAGGCATGGTAAGAAACATCAAGACCGAACTGGCTGATAATGCTGAACTTGTTGAAAACTGGCAATGGTATGTCATGATTTAATCCTTATGTATAGCGTTATCACGTAGGGAAGCTTTTCCCCGCAACAAAACTCCGCGATGACGTCAGTACGCGTCACCTCAGGTCAAAGGAAGTCATCAGATTCGAAATCGCTGTGTCTGCAGATAGACCCAATTATGAGGGCCGGGTGGAGGACCGTGAAAAGCAGGTATTGCATAAGCAAGGGATACTACTGTTAGCTCGTACGGAAACTCGCGCCAAACAAAAAGCTTATCAGATTTTGGATGAGGGAGATTTAACTGATGCTTTGCGATGATGAGCACGGCCAGATCGCCGACATCTGTGACGTTTGTTTCGCAATGTCGGTGATCAGGGATAACATCTCCGCCGTCAGCGAAGTGTTCTGCATGCACGCCTTGTGACTGAGCATGATCATGAGGTACTGAGGAGGCAATAATCTCGCAACATGGATGCAGCACAACAACCAGCATCCAGAACATCAACCATACTGCAAAACTTTCCCAGCAATGTATCTCATAAAAGACGCCACATGCCGCACCCCACTATTCTAAGCATCTAAAGTATAGCTGCTTTCCTGCTATATTCTCCATATATAGATCTTTTGTTTACTCATACAAACTCGTCAATGTCTATAAAGAATAATCCGTCCATAAAGTACTTTCCGAGAATCGAACAAATGATTCAAATGACAGCTATATCATGAACTGACATGTATTAGTGATTACCATGCTTACACCAGACACATTCACAATTTATATGATCACAACTTTTATCCATTCGTGAACTTTTAATAATCAACTGCGCCAAAGGCAGCAGGAGTCGCTTTACAAATGATAGACTGTACAGTCTTCGTAAATATCCACCCACATCGTCTTGCCTGGTTTGTCGTTTCAAAAACCAGCGATAGCCATAATTACCCAATAGACCAAACAGGGCTCGATTAACGATTGAAGTTCTAATCTGGTTACCTAATACATCTGACCAAAGCTTGTCATAGTCACTATTTTCATTCAGGCTTTTGGCAGCCAGAACACCGGAAATAATGGCATGTCTCATACCGAAACCCCACAAGGTATCCTGAAAACCAGCTTGCTCACCTGCCATGGGCCGCTGCCCACCAAATGCCTGCGCTGGCAAATGGAAGTTACCCACGCCACCATGGTGGACGGGATTGATCATTTTCAGGCCCACCAGTTTTTCAAATGCTTCAACGGTACGTTTAACATACACCTGTTCTTGCTTAAAACCGGAAAACATACAGGTTTTAACAGTCCCTTTTCCATTCCATATTAGCAAGTATGCATAGCCTTTTGGGGCAAGATTATTATCACAAATAATCCAGCACCCATCGGGCATGTCAGTTTCAAAGTGATACCCAACAGCGATGGCATCGGCGGCCTTCGGGCCAATGGCTAGAACACCGGATCCTTTGAAGTGGCTGATACGACTGTTAAATCGCACATCAACACCTAAATCCAGTGCCTGGTTTAATAACGCATTATCCAGTGAACCTAAACCAGGCCCGCGCTCCACCAGATAAAATAGTGGCTTGTTACTTGTGATCGGATACTCACGACCCCAAGCATCAAATGCACTAACGCTCAGGCAGGGCCGATAACGAAATCGTGTTGTAATTCTCAGCTCTTTTAGTGATTCAAGTACATCTTTCTCAGTTGTCCAGTTTTCCAACCCCTGAAAGTCACATTGAAAGCGATGCCCTACCTCTTTTTGTGCTTCATGAACAACCACTTTTTTTCCTGCCTGTGCCAATGCAATCGCAGCTGCCAGCCCTGCAGGGCCTGCGCCGGCTATAGTGACAATATTTTCATCATTACTGGCTGACATTGGCATGATATTCCGAGTCTTCTGTAACTGTGATACCCCATACTGGTTCGTTTAGCAATAATTTTCTCTTTTATTGCTTATTTCTTATTTGTCAGTCGAGCGTTTATTAACGACCACATATCATTAGTCTGTTAGGGTATGATCGCTGTACTATTTACATTTAAAGAAATCACGTAGTTCTGATTCATTTGGTTGTCTCCGAAAAACAACCTCGCCATCAACCACTAGATTTGGCGAATGTCGAATAGCCAGTGACTGGCACAATTCTGGCTCATCCTCGGCATACATCACTTGATGATCTACACCGATATAATTTAGTTCTTTCGATAAATTCCGATAGTGGCTGCAATCCTTGGTAGCTATAATCATTACGTTCACCTGTTTTTCTCCTTCAATGTATTGATATGAATTTAAACAACACAGTTATTAGCTTGAGGAGCCTCAGATAAATGCATGGATTGATCAGAGGCTACTTGACTTTTTCTAACGTGACATATTGCTTGAAAAACTTTCAATTAAATAACATACAGAATTGCCATCAGGAATACCATCTGGCATATCTTGCCATTTCTGTAATGCACTTTCTATACAACGTTGCAAATCTATCAGCTCTTCCAGTTTTTCACGATTCTCCTTAATATGAAGCTGTAGTATTTCTCGCACTCTTGGACAAGGTGATTGTTTTTGATCAAAGTCATGCAAGATATCCCGGATTTCCTTGAGTGTATAGCCAAGTTGTTTGGCCTGTTGTATAAAACGGAGCCAATTTATCTCACGTTCATGGTACAGGTGATAGCCATTACTCGGGTCTCGGTCAGGCCTTAACAGACCCATCCTTGTATAATAGCGTACCGCATGTTGCGTGGTTCCACTGCGTCGGGCCAATTCTGTTACTGTTAGCATCTTCATACTCCACAATAAGTTAGACTATAATTCTATCGCCTTTTCCTCACCGATCAATACAACTGTATCTGAAACAAAATAATGAGGCGGTATTACGAGGTTGGTTGGTGCAGGTACTTTTTTAAATACCCTGCCTGCCAGGTCAAATTTTGAGCCATGACAAGGGCAAAAATAGCCACCAATCCATTCCCGGCCCAGATCGACAGGTGCTTTTTCAGGACGATAGGTAGGTACACAACCCAGATGGGTGCAAAGTGCTATTGTTACCAGATATTCTGGTTGGATAGAACGATACTTGTTTTTTGCATAATCAGGCTGTTGTGATTCCACGTTTGAATCAGGGTCCGCCAGCCTTTCGAGATGGGAGGCCTGTTCCAGATCGGACAGGTTCCGGGGTGTTCTGCGCAGGATCCATATCGGTTTGCTGCGCCATTCAATAGTCATTTGTTGGCCGGGCTCCAGTTTGCTAAAGTCGACCTCGACCGGGGCACCAGCACTACGTGCCCGGGCACTGGGTTGCATATAACTGATGAAAGGTATGCTGGCAAGGGCAATACCACCACCACCTACGACAGATGTTGCCGCAATGAGGAACCTGCGGCGCTTAAAATCTGTTTGATGACTCATTACTCACTCCTTTTGTCGGACCGGTAACACTCATTTGTCCTTAGCCTGATAAAATTACCGTCAATTTAGTATAAACTGCCCATAAGATTTAAGCTTCCTGTTGTTAACCATACAAGCTATGCCTTGGTAGCAGGTCAAGGTTTATATTAATTCGTCGGCTCATAAAGTAATTTAAATCTTATTCCTGTTTTTACTAAACCTGTCCTCATAAAAATAGCATGAGCACATAAGGTCTATCACTAGTGTCCGGGAAATTAGTCAAACAGAATCAGCTGGTAATCGGCATCTTGATTTTTCATGTTCTGGTCACATCCGGTAAGTAATTGATCTATTAAGATTGTTTCGAAAACGGTCAGGCTCAAAATCTGTAGAATCGAATAGAGACTGGTCTTGATATTGAGTCGCTTTTTGATGATAGCAATAAGAACATATACGGAGACTGCAATCCAGACCTGTGTCTTGACTGCGTACTCCGAGGTGCCGAAGAACAATTTGATACGCAGGTGTTGTTTTATCCATTTGAAAAACAGTTCCACCTGCCAGCGGTACCGATAGAGTTCGGTGATCGTCAGTGTGGGCAAGCTGAAATTGTTGGTCAGGGAAACAAATCGCTTGTTGGTTTCGGCACCGTAATATTTGATCCGGCGAAGTTTGTCAGGATAGTACTGAGCAGTATAGAAACCAGTGAGTGCTATCGTTTGGTCGTAGCGTAATCCGGTGCTCTTGTCCACGGGGCGGGAGCAAACCCTACTGAATTGAAGGTTGGACTTCGCGCGAATAACAAAGAAGGCCGATGCCTGATTCAGTTGACACAGGCGCTCGAAGTCCAGATAGCCTCGATCCATAACATAGAATGCGCCAGGCTCTGGCAAGAGTATGTTGAGTACGTTGACATCATGAAGCTTGCCATCGGAGACGTGGATAAACGAAGATATATTGCCGCGAAGGTCGAGCAGCGTATGCAGTTTGATGGCTGCTTTGGTGTGCCGGAAATATGCCCATGGGAAAGCGGAAAGGCAAAGATCGATAGTTGTCGCATCTAGGGCATAGACTGTGCTGTCGAGTTCGAGACCAAGATCCTCGTCGGCATAGAGTCGTCGAGCGGTTTGAATCAATGACTGAGCGAAGTCGGCATAGATATGCCAGTCGCGTTTTTCGTTGGCATCGGCCTCGTTGATCAGTTTCTCCCGTAATCCGATGGCACGTTCTTCCCGCCATGGCTTGCAGTAGGGCTTGCCCCAGTGGGCCGAACAATTGGGTCATACCCAGTGTCGCGCGCTGATATGCTTTGATCTTTATCCATCACTCCTGTTACTTGTCAATTCATGTCGTTACCACTAATAAACCCTGGAATTTTGGTAAGAAGGCGTTCGCTGTCTATCTTGTTGGGCATCGCCGTCCTTATAGTATCACCAGTCAACTCAAACTCAGGAGTTTATACGGTTGATCCTGTTCTTGCAGGCCTACTTTGACTTTACCTCATGCTGGCGGCGATGCCGAATGTACTACTCGGGTTCCGCTTCTAACGCCTCCCGGCAAGATCCGGCACAGAAGTAGTATGTCTTACCCTGATATACGGTTTCCTCAATCACGGTCGACTAACTGACCTCCATACCGCAAACAGGATCCTTGAAACTGGGTTCGTTGCTTTGTTGTTTCATCGATGCCTCCTTTAAGGATTGGAAGAATAAAAGGTTCACTACGTTTGGCACGGGTTTGCGTATCAGTGACGGTCGATTCTTTCACCATCGATGGCATTGGATGGCTTGCACGTCCAGTGCTATACCCACAACTCCAATGTGTAATGACGCATGACTGCCCTCAGCACATCACTACGGGTAATAATCCCCTTCAACTCACCCTCTTTTGCCACCGGCATCGCCCCGATATGCTGCTCGACGAACAGACGGGCAATGTACCGTACATCGGTGTCGACGCTGGCTGTTAACACCCGTGGTGTCATTAACTGACCGACCTGCTCGCGGGTTGTATGCGGCTGTTGATGTCGATAGTTTTCGTTCAAACCAGCCAGATACCGTAATACATCGCGATCAGAAACGATACCCACCAGCCTGCCCACTGATGAGACAACCGGAACATGCCGAAAGGCATTTTTCTGGAATAGCATCAACGCATCAGATATTTTCGCCTCGGGCGATAAGGTCACTACCGGCGATACCATGACTTGTTCAGCCAACAAGATCGTCGGGCTTTGAGGCAATTGTTCGACAGTGCTATAAGCTTGTTCGGCCAGATGTCGTTGATGATGTTGCTCAGACGGCTCAAGATGCTCCCTCTCATTAACAGGACGCTCGGTAGCAATCGCAACCGTTTTATCAACCCGCGTCTTTTTAAACATCTTTTCAATGGGCATGTATTCATGACCATCCAAGCCGTAAACCACAAACGAAGTCACTGTTTACCTCTCTTTATTATCCATAATGATTACCATCAAAATGCCGCAATCCCAGTGGCCGATAAGATCCCTGTCGCTTGTCTACATTGGGCATTTACCCCATTCTCCTACCCGGATTCAGGTTGCTGCCCGGCCATTACCGAACCGACAGTTAAGCCAATTATAGATCGGGCAGAAAACCAGACCAGCATAGACACCATATAGAAAGCTCTCGAAAAACCCGAGCAGGAAACCCCACCAGGTCAGCCATTTGAATGCCGGCAACACCTGTTCGAGAAACGTGTGCATATGCAGGCTTTGTGGTGTCACCAGTCCATAGACCACACACAACACGAAGCTAACCGCAGCAAACATTCCCAACACCCAACTCACCAGTTTAGTATTGAGCATATAGTTCTCCTTAGTGCCGATATCACGAAGACTTGTTTTGCCCAGTGACTCCGGCATCCGTTCTGTCTGTCTCGTCATGTCCGCCATGACTACCGTGGCCAAACAGATGCATGCCAACGAATAGGATACCAATGAGTAGCCAGAACCAGTTCTCCGCTAACCATTCCATATCGCCCTCCTTGCCAGACGAGTCCGACAAATAGCCGTTGCGTGCCGAGTACCTCAGCTATATTTAGCGTGCCATAGCAAGAGCGGGTGACAGTCTTCCCGGTAAAAGTGTCCTAGCAGTTGGCAATAGTGATTATAGACCTTGGAGAAACAATCGAAATCAATGCTGACCGTTGCAGCGTTCTGACCAGTTCAGTCTTGCCCAGCTTGCCCTTGGAGATATCACATTGAATCGCGATCTCGTGTACGCTTAGCATGTTCATTGAAGATTCTCCATCTCAATATCCCTTTCTTCAGATAGAGATAGTATAGAAGGTGTATGTAAGTGACAGGTCAAGCTTTGTAATTCGGGGGATCTACGTGGCAGAAACCGGTACTATAAAGATATCATTCTGGTATCTGCCTATCCGACCGAATGGTATAGGGCTTCAGGTCTGGCGTGGATCCGACAGCACCTGCTATTGCGATTTGGCCTTAAATCTGACATTAATGGCTTATACAGACAAAGTGAATTTAAGTAATAATATAATATACAGAGCTATTGGGTAGTGACTGCCTCGCCGCTGACGATGCCAGACCGATACCCGATGAAATAATAATTAGGAGAAAGGCCGCTTTCATGAGTACTCTGCTGAGACTAATTGAAATTTCCTAGGCAATCAGCGGCCACATTGTCTGGTTGGGGCTGGTTTACACCCGCCTGTTGCGCCCTTCCGTCAGCCCGGCACAACGCCTGTGCCAGAAATTGGAGAAGCTGGGAGCAACCTTCGTCAAATTGGGACAGGGCTTGAGCCTGCGCCAGGATATCCTGCCCGATGACTATGTGAAAGCGCTACAAAGTCTGCAAAACCATGTACCGGGTTTCGACAGCGATATTGCCAGAAGCGAAATCGAGCAGGCACTGGGCGATTCTATCGAAAACCTATTTGCCGAATTTGACAGTACGCCGCTGGCCGCCGCCTCCATCGCGCAGGTACACGCGGTGAGATTACCTGATGGGCGCAATGTGATCATTAAAGTCAGACGGCCAGGCCTGCACAGCCAGGTATTACAGGATGTGCGTCTGCTCAAGCTGGTATTGCGCACCGTCCTGGCACTGGTGCCTCAGTTGCAAGCCTACTCCCTGCCGGAAATTGTGCGCGAAAGCAGTCTCAATCTGATGAAAGAAATGGATTTTCGCCAGGAGATGCGCAATATTCAGCGTTTTCGTGAAGCCTTTAAGGATTCATCGACCGTTCATATTCCTGCCGCTATTCCAGAACTTTGCACCGAGTCGGTGATGGTTCAGGAAATGAGCGGTGGTAGGCAGGTCACCGATCCTTCGGTGCAGGAAAACGGCCCGCGGTTAGCGATCAATTTTGCTGATGCCTATCTCCAGCAGTTTTTTTGTCATGGGCTGCATTCACGCCGACCCGCATCCCGGTAATCTCTTCATTATGGACAATGGCAAGATCTGTTTTCATGACTTCGGCATGGTGGGGAACATCGATATCGCCACACGGCGAAAGCTGGCCGGATTTTTCCTTGCGCTGATCAACCAGGACAGTGATTGGCTGCTCGATTCCTATCTAGACCTGGGGCTGCTTGGTGCGAAAGTGGACCGTCAGCAGGTGCAGCGCGGTATGAGTGAACTGATCCAGGAGTACGCCAGCGTGTCATTAAACGAATGGTCGCTGGCCAAGGCCATGCTGAGCGCTGCACGCATGGGCTGGGGATTCCAGCTGCGTATGCCATACCATCTCCTATTAATCATGCGCGCTTTATTAATTATGGAGTCCACCTTGCGCAGCCTGGATCCGCAGTTCAATATGGCAGCTTACTGGAAGGATAAGGTGGCGACGCTCATGACAACGGCCTTTAAGGAACTGGAAGGCGGGCCGACCTCGGCACGCCTTAAATTCGAAGCGGCGTTAATCTCACAGGAATTACCCGGGGCCCTGGCGCACTTGCTCAGAAGCTCGCGTTCAGGTAAGTACCAAATCCCACTGCATCATCATGGCTTACGTGATTTCGAAAATCATGTCGATCGCAGCAGTAACCGGATTTCTCTGGCGTTGGTCGCACTGGGACTCTATATCGCGTCATCGTTGCTGGTGCAGGGTGAATTTAAACCGCAGATCGCAGGTATACCGTTGATCGCCCTGGGTGGTTTCACGCTGGCTTTGTGGGTGACTTTTCGCCTGTTACGCGGTATATCACGTTCAGGACGTGTCTAGATAAAAGGGTAATAACAGCTGTATCTTAGGAGCGCAAAAAAAAATGGCACACCAACTTTTTGATCTCGACAGTATTATTGAAAGTTTAAAGCAACAAAAAGATGAAATAAAACTTCAGATTCATTTGGCCGGCGCCGAAGCGCGCGATGAATGGCCCGAACTTGAAAAAAATTCGAAGAGCTCAGACACAAAGCAGAAGCGTTACGCAAAGAGACGAACAACGCATCGGATAACGTGCTTGAAGCGACCTAACTTGTTGCCGAAGAAATCAAGCACGGGTTTGATCGCATACGTAAAAAGTTGTAAACGCCTTGTGAAGATCGGCTGACAGTAACAACGTCAACCAGAGCATCACCTCAAACGGGCGTTCTCTGTCAACGGCGGCGGGAATCTTAAGGTACTTCTCAACATCGGTACAGCGCGACCTTCCTTCCCTTCACCCATCAGCTTATCCGCCACCCTGGAAGTAATGTCCTTATAGTAACCAAGGAGTTGCAGATTAACCTGAATCAGGCCAACTGAATTTTACATAACGGCGCCCTTACGAATCACCTCTGTTGTCTTCTAACTAATCGCCCCCTCTGTTCGCTTCTTCTTGACAGTACTATGATCATATTGACTATAAGACGCAGGGCTACAACTTGACCGACGCCCAACTCAATCTCACAAATACCGCAGATAAAACAAATAAAGCCTTTCGAATACGTTCTTCAGGGCAATCAGCTTTTTTGAGCGCCGGGGAAAAATATTCCAGAAAGGCGGTTTGCTATCGTCGGCCATATGCAACCACATAGCATCATTCTCCATGTTCAGGATACAAGAAAGCTCATACCGGTAAGTTTTGCTCGGCTGTGTATTTTTTAATACCGTCTTCATGTTTTTTGCGGCGGCTTGCGATCTAAGTTGCGCCATATGCGCCTGATGCGGCACCCACTGCGGTGGATTTTCATGGCTGGCACAATCTCCGGCGGCAAAAACATTGGACAAACCTTTCACCTGCCCATACTTATCAACATCGATTTGCCCACCGGCAGAAACGGGAAGGCACGATTCACGAACCAGTCTGGAACCGGTTATACCGGGTGAGTAAAGTACCAAGTCTGCCTCACGAAACGACCCATCTTCATTAAGCATGCCACCCGCAACAAACTCAGCGGGCTCGTAACCGTAGTCCAGAATGATTCCCCGCTCCCGCATCCGGTCGGTGATCGCCCCTGTCTCGTCAGGGCTGATGTTTGACGAGAAAAAGTGAATCTCGAAGTGATCCCGCACTCCTCTTTCTTTCAGGGCAAAATCGAGCAGACAAGCACACTCATACATTTGCCCGGCGCGACCGGCCACAAAGCCGTCCTGCTTGTTGAGCTTGAACCCCAGGTAGATAATCCCCTGCTCAAGTGTTGCGAGCTGACGCATAAATGCATCCATGTCATCAGGCCCATTACATGGCGAGAAGGTATGTTCTTTGGTTCCGGGGATTTCATCCTTTAAAAATGCCGGCCCGATACCCAGAAATAGCGCATCATTTTTATACGTATTTTCGTTAGCGATAACGGTTCTGCCACCGTCACGTATATCCGTGACAACGCCTTCAATAAAACGAATGTTTCTGCGTTTCAAAAATGGCCGGATATTAATGGTTATGTCGCGTTTATTCTTTTTCCCGGTGATAAATTCTGGTATCGCAGGAAAGTAAATGAAATCACCGTTACCAATAACGGTAATGTCATACCTGGAATATAGTCGGCGCAAGAACCAGGCGAAAAACGGGAAAATAGGCAACACGAGAAAATATTGAACAAAAAACAATGATGCGAAGCCGTTACCAATAATAACAATCTTTTTCTTCATATCAGAACCTGTTACATACAAATTCGGTTATAATTTATTTACACACCCACACCTACTGCGCGTCGGCAGAGACTGCCGATTAACTAAGATAGTCCCTTTATTGATTTCCCTGCCGTCACAATCGAATCGCAAAATAAATCATGCCTTAGCTTGTCGGGCCGCAAATGCATTATACAGTGGCGTCCACACCAGCGCGATAAACCATCCGTACCCATAGGCTTCCAATATCCCCATTAGAAAACTTTTCCAGCTTATCCATTCAAAGCCAGGTAACAGTTTCTGCCAGGCCTCATACATTGCATGCTCCGGGAACAGGAAATCAAATCCGACACAAAGCACAAAACTAATAACGAACAGAAGGCTGGTGGCATGGCCGACTGCGACGAGCGAAAGTCGTGCACTCATATTTCATCTCCTTGATCATCTGACACTCTGAGATACTTGTCAGGTTCGGCTTCAAATTTATCCAGACAGTTTCGAGAGCAGAAACGATAGAGCTCACCTGCATGCATCTTTCCGTAGCCTGCGTCGGCTTGTACCTCCATGCCGCATACCGGGTCTACGTGCTACCTGGGCGCCCGCCATCGTGGCCGGAACCATGGCCATGGCCATGCCCGTGCACCATGTGCGCCCCGCAGCCGAAACGCATCATGAGGTAAAACAACCCCGCGAATAACAAAAACGAAAGTAGTCCATCCATAAGTTCTCCTCGGCACCGAGTGCTCTAGTTACACGGTAAATTTTTCTCATTCTATACAAAGGACACCGCTTATTAAATAGCTTCTTCATCTGCAAGCCTGACTTCCGATGGAACCGTGACTGTAGCCAATCCAGCGGCCCCCACCACGGTGGTCGTCGCAACAAGGAACTTGCGTCTCTTCCGATCCAGGTTTTCCGTTTTCACAATACTATCCCCTCTCAGAATTCAATTCCACAATCAGACCTTATCTTTATCGCCCACCAAGCTCCGGGCATTCCAGTTTCCCTTAACTTGGCACTCTAGCGTGCAAATGCCATGAAGCGCAGTACCTGGAGCCGCATTGAATGTACTGGGAAGAACCTGCGCCGCGATCAGGCGTGGGGGTTCGGTCAATGGCGTCACCGCCGAAATGTCACCTGCAGTTGCGTGAAATTCCGCATCCTTGGCACAGAACGACCCAACCACCAACACGTACAGGAAACAACGGCTTTTGGTCATGTAACGTAAGACTACAACCTGTGTGCAACATACAGGTCAAGACCTGCCAGGGCAGCCGCCGGATTTGATGGAGGGACAAACGGGGCTCCCCGCGCACCCGGCACCGCCCGCAGCATCCCAACGCATCAATGCTCCCTCCATACGATTCTGCTGGACTATCATCTCCTCAAGCTTGCAGCGATGTTCCTCAATGCGCTGATGCAACGTCACGTACATTGTATGGCAGCATTCACAGCCTTCATTCTCGTGCTGATCGAGTACGGTTGCGATCTCCGACAGCGTGAAACCGAAGTGCTGCGCCTGGCGTATGAATTCCAATCGCCGTATGTCTTCGGAGGAGAATAGCTTGTAGCCGTTGCAGCGATCGCGCTTAGGTTTGAGCAAGCCGATGCGCGTATAGTAACGTACCACGTGCGGTTCAACCCCCGCCCGCTTCGCCAATTCATTCACGATCATGGCGGTGACCTCCATTACTCTTGTTTGACTTGACGGCACGTCTTTCTTCTTTCCACTCAGCCAGGCCGAGGTGGAAATAGGCGTGCACATAGGCAAGCACATCCCAGCGTTCTTCCTTGCCTAGAGTGTTCTTGAAGGCGGGCATTGCAGATTGCATGGACTTGAATGGTTCCACAGAGCCGCCCTCACTCACCCGCCAAAACAGGTAGGCGTCGCCTTCCCCGGGCGCTTTATGAAAGTGGTTGGTTAGATCAGCTGGGGGATGCTGGAGCGTGGATGCGGTCGGACCGGCACCCTTGCCATCCACACCGTGGCAACTCATACAGTTTTGCGTGTATAAGCGTTGACCCCTTTTGATTGCATCAAGATTGGTCCAACGGTTACTGTTATTGTCGGCGTATTCAAGCGGGGGTGAAGCCCACTCACCGTGGCGGTGGCGTCCTTCCATCGCCCCACCGTGATGTTCCTCCTGTGCACCGGCGGTCGTACGCTCACTGCTCGGTGTGTGTTCGTGACCCACACCACCCGCCCAGACAGGGATGTTTAGAAATAGACCGGTGACCAATGTCAATGCCGATCCAACAGATAATGCTGATCGCGGTGAAAACAAACATGGGAATGTCATAATCTTCTCCTTTGTATAGCGTTGTCACGTGGGGACGCGTTTCCCCCACAACAAACATCCGGAGTAACGTCTGTACACGTCACTCCAACACAAAGGAAATGATCAAACCCGAAGTCGTTGTGTCTGTAGATAGACCCGGGCATGACGACCGGGCGGTGGGTGGTGGAAAACCGGTAATGCGCGAGCAACAGATGCCGTAAGTTCGTCCGGAAACAATAGCCAAACTGCAGCCTTATCGGGTTTCGGCTGAGGATGATTTGCCTGCAGCTTTTCGCTGACAGGCGCGGATAGATCGCTGACATCCGCGATCTCCGGTTCGCAGTGCTGGTGGTCGGCGGCAGCATCTGCGCCATCAGCATGGTCTCCCGCATGTACATCCTGTGCTTGTGCGTGCTCATGAGGCAGAGTTGAAGCAATAGCCTCACAACATGGCTGCAGTACAGCTAGCATCCACGACAACAGCCATACAACCAGGACTTTTCCTGCAATATGTCTCATAAAAGACGTCACGCGCCGCACCTCTCAAATCCTGGCCAACTAATGTATATTCTTTTCAGCCGTCAGATTCACTATATAGACATCATGTATTTAAATGCATTTACTCGCACTTACACTAGCGCTGATCTTCCATCACCGGTTACGTAGTCGTTCAGGTTCCTATTAATGATTCATCATTCTTATCCATTATCATCTGCGTCATATCCAACCACTCATTCATTTGGTTCAAACGCTGATGAATCATGTTATGGAACACGGTACCTGCATGCCCCATTCTCAATTTGCCTCAGTCGTGCAGACCTTGCCCCATCATACCACTTTCCATGCTTTCCATCACTTAACCACGCGACTGGCAATGTTAAGTATAATTATTTTATAACAAGCCGAGCTTATATGGATCATCAAAGCTTTAAGGATGAGCTTGTATGCAAACCATACACCATAACATTTCAGCAAGTGTTTCTACAAAACATAATGATTTAAATAATTTTTACTTAGTTACTCATAAGATTTATCAACGGAAATATCACTCAGTCTTACTTACAGTCATAAACAATTAAATACCAAACATACGTTTAATTCAACTAGCTGCTTCTCTATCAGCTCTGTTAAATATTACAGGCAATCAAAACACTAAACCTATACCTTTATCTTACGTATACATAGCTATGTGTAACTGTCACCTTTAACCGAAGTATCATTTCGATTTATCAAAATTCACACCATTCCTGAACTTGCAACTTTACACCTTGTCTACCAAGCAGCTATTCAATTATTGCACCTTTTGTTTGCGACAATGTTTTTTGACTTTAAAATAATACTTGCCAGCCTACTAAAATGAAATTAAACGCATTAAATAACTTTTCCTGCTTAAAGGAACACTGCATCCAACATTGCTGTATTGAATGGTCCGTCAACATCGACTCTGCGACACTTGAAAGATGGAATAATCAAAAAAAACATGTGCGCATGGCTCTTCATGGCTTTGCTAACCAGAAAGCCACTACGCCAGAGAACAATTGGCTTATGGCTAAAAGTTCGGATGGCAATTGCGCGGCACTTGATGAAAATGGCCATTGCTCTATTCAATCACTCTTCGGAGAATCTTTACAACCCGATGGCTGTAGAGCATTCCCGCGTCAAGCTGAATATTTTGCAATGCAGACTATAAACACAGCAACTTTAGCCTGCCCAGAGATTGCCAGATTAATTGGAGAATATGGCATCCATAACTTATTCAGTGAGGACATGGATTTTAACAATGACCGTTTCTTGAAATTATCAGACAAGGAACAAATATTCTACAAATTATATGTATTTATCAAAAAGATCATGAGATCACCAGACTTAACATTAAGCTTAAAACTTTACCTGATAACCAGCTCTACCGGCGATCTCATAAACATGCTGGAAGATACACATTATGGCAGACAACATTTCCCTGACATTATAAAAAAATGCTTACCTGACGCGGACATCAAATCTACCTCAAGGCCCTCAGCTGCCTGCGATCGTGCCTTGCTCGACTCTGAAGCATTTTTACTATACTGGCAAGCGGCTTTAGAAATCATTGTTCAACGAAACATTAGATTCAAAGATCTGCATATTGAAAAATCAGCAATCTATTCAATTCTGAAGAGCTCTTCTTACAGCAACCAAAGCAAAAAAACAAAGAAACTGAAAAAGATGTTGAGCGTAAATTGGGATGACCATAAAGTGGCCAGGCAAATCGAAGGGCTACTTCAAAATTATATTTTAATCACCTATATAAATCATGGCTTTCCATTTAATCCACGCCATGATAATTTATTATTGTCGTTAGCCTATTGCAACATCACATTTGCGATTTCGACTATTATTCTTGTAGCGCTATACCAGCAAAATAAAACTATCACGATAACTCATGTAATCAATACGATCTGGCAGGTCGAGAGAATTCTTAAGGATGCTGATGATATTTATACCTTCATCGCTGAAAATCCGATACTGTTTGACCCTGACGAATACAGCACATGTATACGCTATTTATTTGTCGGAGCAAATCCGAATTAATTAGGCCCACATAACATGTGATGATATTAGTGATACAAACCGCATGATGTGATGCAAATATTTAAACTGTCTCTTTTACATTTTCATATTGTCACAATACTGCGTTAATTTTTCAATTCTGGCCGATACTGCCTGTAAGAAAGTGTAGATTTAGTTGGGTAAGGTATTATGAAGACGGTAAAGACCAACTGCACTGCCCGGCACGTCGATCATGGACAACTCTGCTTTGACGTAAATGTGCCAGGTATCGAGGGATTATGACTGAGACAATCCCAGAGCAGGTATATAAGTCCTCAACTATATAAAAAAACTTGACCATATGTAAATGTAATCCTACTGAGTAATTGGTCGTCAAGGACGCCAGTATTTATGACCCAGCATTTGTAATTTAATGACCTCTGGTGCACCTGCTGGTACAAATTCAACTTCTAATGGAAACTGCAGATCTTTCAATCCCCATGCGCGCATACTGATCCGGCAGGCCTTGAATTGAACACCACGATTGGCCAACTTAGTCAGTAGTTGGGATGTCTCTTTATTTTCTTCCAGCAGTGCATGTATGCCGTCTTCATAAGCGACTACTACTATGTTTAATTTTTTATCACCGATATCATCCAGCACTTTGTCTATTTGTAAGAATGCCTTCCTGTGCCCATAGTTATCTGCTGCGCGTGTCAGTTGCATAACAAAAGAGACCGCTTTATTGTCGGCATAGACTATCGAGGCATACAGGCCTTCTAGTATAAAAATAAATAGTAGTGCGTTAATCGATAATTTCATTTTTGATTCCTCATTCAATGTTTCACCTTTCAAGAAGAACAACAAGGTTCACTACCCTCCTGGTTAGGTGGGCATGGGACCGTGCCATAGGAACAGAATACACAGCAATCCCCTTTTTTCGGTTTTAATAATGCGCCACATCCCTTGCATTCGTAATACCATTGACAGGCATCGGTCGGCATAGTTTCCAACTCAGTGTGGCCACACTGTGGACAGCTAATCTCAGATTCCAAGATAATTTGGTTTTTCATTATTTTATCCCTTCAGTAACCAGCACGGCATAGCGTTTGTGTGCCGGTGAAACTATATCCCAAACCGCGACTAACATCATGATGATTAAACCGATGTAAAACAGGTAAGTACTCCAGGCATAGGGCCACAGAGGATACAGGGCCAACAACACCATGCCAGGGCCAGCGATTCCGGCTAGCAGACGAAGCCAACGAAGATGGGACAGAAATGCAATCACATTGGCTGCCAGCGCTACCCATGCGAAAATTGGGAGTAATGTATTGATAAAAAGTCCTTCAAATGAGGAAAGGAAGGCCAGACCCATTGATACACCCAAAGCCCCCAGGGCCGGAAAACAATATGCACAGCCCAGGGCTGACACCACCGCACCTACAGCGCCGGCTTTATCAAAGATCCGTGTAATCCACAACATAATCGACCCTAAGCTTGAATTCTGTTATGGAAAGCATAAACTACGTACTTAGGTACGGAGTCAAGCAGATGGGTGAAGAAAGATGAGCAAATCAGCGTCTATAGGACCGGAATTAACTATTGGCCAGCTGGCAAAAACCGCCGGCGTTAATGTTGAGACCATACGTTACTATCAACGTATCGGGCTAATTATCGAACCAATAAAACCGGCACACGGCTACCGACATTACCATTCAGATACGATAGAGCAGATCAAATTTATAAAACGGGCGCAGCAATTGGGCTTCAGCCTACAGGAAGTTGCAGAATTAATGTCCCTTGGTCATGGAGGCTGCCTGGATGTCAGAAAACGTGCAGAACAAAAACGTGAAAAGATTGACAGACAGATTCAGGATCTCCAGGCCTTACGAGAAACACTGAATCAATTAATCAATACTTGCAAGAGAGATGCCAGCGACCAGTACTGTCCCATTGTTGAATCACTTTCAAAAATCTGAAAGCAAATGTTTGAATAAAAGCATTTATCGGTTTATGAGGTGAGTCAGTTACTCGAGATTGGAGTTTGAGTATGCAGCCACCCTGCTCATCCCTGTGACTAGGACATTCAAATCCTAGTCTTGTTTTTCGTCGTGCTGTTGCCCGGCCTCTTTATCTTCCGGTTTTTCATCCCCATTTAGAACAAGTGCCATTACGCTCCACCCTGGGCCTGGAGAGGGCTGTACATCTGCAGCAAACGGAAAGATTCGTCCTTTCGGATTGAAGGCAAATAACGGTACTGAGCGACCATAGTATTTTTTATTGTAGTCACTCATATCAAATTTTTCGGTGATATTGGTGCTGCGTATTTCGGCACCATCAGTCATCATTGCAGATAGACTGTTGTAGTCGACTTCTTCATCAAAAAGTATTTTTGCTCCTTTTGGCATGCTTATTTTTCGTTTATCTGTTGAGTCTTCTTCATCTGACGGTTTTAATGCAAGCAGGTTGCCACCGCCGAATTCGGCATGATAACGCATCGTCGTCAGTGCATTGAGCTCTGATCGTGGTGATAATGCCAGTAGTTGGCCGATACCGACTAGATCAATGTGACGATCAGCATGTTCCGAGACAGGATTACCATAGTAGGTATTCAGGCCTTCCATTAAGGCTACGCGAATATTGTCCCAGTTAGAATCCACCAGCAGTGTACGATAGTCCTTGTCATTGAGTGCTCGGCCAACGGCGCGAGCAAATGGATTGGCACCAATGACCAGGAAACCCTTCGCTTCTGGTTCGGCAACGCCTAGCCAGCGGGCAATTGACCGAGATGTCGCACTCTGTAACACGACCGTACCGATAATTACCATAAATGTCAGTGGTACCAGTAATGCGGCTTGCTCATAGCCCTGTTGCTGTAATTTAAGTGCAAACAATGCGGCTACGGCAGCGGCTACAATACCGCGTGGAGCAATCCAGCTTAACAGCGCCCTCTCCTGCCATTTCAACGAGGATCCCCAGGTTGAAACAAGGACCTTGGAAGGTCTGGCTACAAACTGGATGACAAGGAATACGATTATCCCTGCTATACCAAGCTCGGTAAATTGAGCGAATTCAGTGCGTGCAGCCAGGATGATGAACAGGCCTGATATCAACAGCACGCTGAGGCTTTCCTTGAAGTCGAGAATATTATCGACTGAAACGCGCTTCATGTTGGCAAGCAACATACCCATAATGGTAACAGCCAGCAGGCCTGATTCTTCCTGACCCAGATTGGATAAGGTAAAAATGCCAAACACCAGGGTTAACGCTGCAACGTTATGCAGGTATTCCGGTAACCAGTGATTGCGTAGAATAACACCGAGAATATAACCACCCAGAGCCCCTGTAATGAAGCCAATCAACAAGGTCTTGCCAAATGTCAGCAAGGTATGGCCTAAAGCCCCGCCTCCTGTGGCACTTGCAATAATAAATTCAAATACCAGGACCGCGAGAATAGCGCCGATGGGGTCAATAACAATGCCTTCCCAGCGTAAGATATTGGAAATTCTTGATGTTGGGCGTACTGTACGCAGCATAGGGACGATGACTGTGGGTCCGGTGACCACTGCAACTGCCCCAAACAGGAAGGATAGCTCCCAGGAAAAGCCAAGCGCCCAATGGGTCGTCAGGCTAATGATGGCCCAGGTAACCAGCACGCCGACGGTAACCATACGTCGGACAATTGTGGTCAGGCCACGAATCTCATCTAATTTCAGGGTCAGGCTACCTTCAAACAGGATAATCGCCACTGATAACGACACCATCGGAAATAACAGGTCGCCAAAAATCTTATCCGGTTGTAGCCAGCCCGTTAACGGTCCAGCGGCAATGCCGGTCAGCAATAGAAACAGGATAGCTGGGAGTTTGACCCACCAGGCAAACCACTGACAGGCGATCGATAACAGGCCGATCCCTGTCAGGGTGATTAAGATTTCTTCATGTATCATTGCGCTCTATCATATAAAGTATTGATAGACATTAGAAGCGCTTTATCCTGGTTATTCGACTGGATAATGATTGGCGTTCCAGTCAGTCATACCCTGTCTGGCGACATGTACGTCAGCAAAGCCATGCTGCGCCAGTAATTGTGCGGCCTTGGCCGACATGCGGTCAGTCCTGCAGACTATCACGATGGGCCGTTCAAGATAATCATCGAGCTCACCCAGTGATTGCTTCAAATCATTTAACGGAATATTGGTAGCACCCTTGATGTGTTGTTGTTCGCCGTAGAAATCTTCCTTGCTCCTGACATCCAGTAATAGAACATCTTCACCCATATCGAGTTTGTTTTTGAGCTCCGGAATACTAATCATCGAGCCTTTTCGCAGATTCCCTATCAAGCGCGGCAGAAACGCAACGATCGCCAGCAATGCGAGCGCCATCATCCCCTTCTGCACGAGTCCTTCTCCTCCGGTGGCCGCTTCCTTGCCGATATAGCCAAGGTAAGTGTAGGCAATGGCGCCTGGCAACATGCAGATATAAGTCGTGATGCTGTAATGGGAGAATTTAATTTTTGTCAGCCCCAGTGCATAATTGAGCAAGTTAAACGGAAACAATGGCACCAGGCGGACAAAGGCGACAAATCGCCAACCTTCATTTTCGACACCGTTGATCAATTGTTTGATGCGACCGCCGGTTTTATTGGCGACCCAGTCTGAGGCCAGGTAACGGGCAATCAGGAACGCGAACATGGCGCCGATGGTTGCCGCCGTCAAGTTGTAGAATGTGCCCATGACCGGGCCAAACAAGGCACCGCCCAATAATGTCAGTAATGAGCCTGGTAGAAAAAATACTGTTCCGAGTATATAGATCAACATGAACAACAGTGGCGCTGCAGCACCCGCAGATTCCACCCATGACTGCAGTGCGTCTGCATCCAGATTATCACGATAGATGACGACCAGTGCTATTCCGGTTATCACGATCACAAGTAAAGCGAGCCGGATTAATTGCGTTTTCATATCTTAGTCATCGCCTGTATTAATCCTTTGATTGTGGTTCATTCCAGATGCGACGGTTGATGACATAGCCACTCATTTTGCCAATAACTGGCAACATCAACATGCCCGGTAGCCAGGCAGTCTGTTTGGGGTCACGGAATTTATGGATACCTATAACCATACCTTCGTGTCCAGCGCGCGGCTGGGCTTTATAGGTTCCGAATAATCGATCCCACCAGGGCAGGCTAAAGCCAAAGTTACTATTGGCTTCATCATCTTCAATCGAATGATGGACGCGGTGCATGTCCGGTGTCACAACGAACCAGCGCAGTATACGATCAAAAGCGACCGGGATCTTAACATTGCTATGATTAAACATGGCCGTCATGTTGAGTAATACCTCGAATATTATAACGGCAATTATGGGTGGCCCGAGGACTAAGATAGTGATGAACTTGATGCCCATAGACAACAGGATTTCGAGCGTATGGAAACGTGAACCGGTGGTAACATCAAAGTCCATGTCGGCATGGTGGACGCGGTGTAAGCGCCAGAGCATCGGGATAGCATGGACCATGACATGCTGCAAATAGATAATAAAATCCATTATCACAACAGAAGCGACGATAGCCAGTATCGGTGTGACCTGATAATAGTTAAACAGACCCCAGCCCTGCTCTTTGGCAAACACGGCGACGCCAATTGCTGCCATTGGAAACAAGAAACGGACGATGTAACTGTTAAGAAATACCAATGCCAGGTTGTTGATCCAGCGTATGGGCTTTGAGATAGTCAGCTTACGTCTAGGTGAGATGATTTCCCAGATAGCCATAATCACCAGGATACCGAAGAAAAACCCCATTCTGATGTCTTTCTCGTTATCTAGAATAAATGTTTCAATAGTCAATTATTTACCCTCATTGCAGACTACTTATGACATGATATACTTAAATTTGTTTATTCTACTATTCAAGCAAATACTTGAATAGATATATTAAAGCACAGGTGAAATATGTCAAGCAAGGGATTTAAACAGAAACTGTTCTCCCAGTTTGCCCGTGTCGGTAAGACACTAAGCAATGGTAATCGTTTAGAATTATTAGAATTCCTGGCACAAAGTGAGCGTAGTGTTGATGATCTTGCCAAAGTTGCAGGGCTCAGTGTAGCCAATACATCTCAACACCTACAGCAGTTACGTGAGGCCGGCATGGTTGAAAGTCGAAAACAGGGTCTGAAGGTATACTATCGTTTGAGTGGTGATGATGTCCTCTATTTACTGGATGCCCTGCGTAGTGTCGCAGAACGACATCTGGCTGAAGTGGATAAACTGGTGAACACATATTTAACGGTAAAGGATGATCTGGAACCTGTTCCTCGTGAGGAACTGATGTCCAGGGCCCGGCAAGGAATGGTGACCGTGCTGGATGTACGTCCCGAGGAAGAATTCGCGGCCGGACATGTACCGGGTGCGATCAACATCCAGTTGTCCGACCTGGAAGAACATCTGGATGCCTTTGAGCCGGATCAGGAAATTGTCGCCTATTGTCGTGGCCCACATTGTGTACTCGCTTATGATGCTGTATCCAGGCTGCGTAGTGCGGGACTCAAAGCCCGTCGCTTGCAAGATGGCTATCCAGAGTGGAAGACGTCTGGCCTGCCTTATGAAACACTACAACAAGACTCTCATTGAATTGTACAATTGAATGAAACTTATATGCTGGCGCCAAGTTTCTGTGCGAGGTAACTTATTTCATCATTACTCGGATACTCGCTTTCAGGCATACTCAAAAATGCCTGCCATTCAGATAATTGTGATGCCATTTCAGGGTCTGTGCCCTGACAGGCGGTTACTGTTATGATGTGGCCGGCAATTTTCCATGGGCCCTCACCAGACAATTCACCTTTGATTAGGTGTACAGCATTATCGAGTCCAAGTATGTGCCAGAAAGGCTCGAAGAAAAGTAGCCCGTCTTGATGCTTGAATATCGCGATCATGATTTTTTTGTCGCCATTGGGATAGCGTATCGTCAGAGGCGCAGTTACGGTAAACAGGTTCATGATTTATATTATTCGTAAGTCTCTGGGGTATATAATATCGACAAGCAAGGTCTATATGATAATCAGATATATTATATATATTTTTAGCGCGATAGTCGCCTACATTAGTAACGTTTGAACAGGACGAATAATGGCCATACAGACAGTCTTACGTATTGGAGATCCGAGCTTAAACAAGATCAGCCTGCTTGTTGATGATCCATGCTCAACTGAGATCAGACGTCTGGTTGAGGATATGTTCGATACCATGCATCATTACGAGGGCGCTGGTCTGGCCGCCCCCCAAATTGGGGTATTGTCCAGGGTCGTCATATTTGGTTTTGAGCATAACCCACGTTACCCGTCCGCAGAATCGGTACCAGAAACAGTGTTAATCAATCCCAGCATCGAAATCCTGTCGACTGAAAAGCTCACTGACTGGGAAGGCTGCCTGAGCGTTCCCGGTATGCGTGGTCGAGTGCCAAGGCCGAGCAGGATCCGCTATACCGGCATTGACCTGGAAGGCCAGGTGATCGAAAGAGATGTTGAAGGTTTTCATGCCCGTGTTGTCATGCATGAATGCGATCATCTTGACGGTATCCTTTATCCGCAAAGGATTGAGAACCTCGCTGAATTTGGTTTCATTGAGGAACTTCAGCTACATGGTCGTTACCAAGCTGCCCCCTGTGATAGTAGCAATGAATAACAATGATGGTGTCCTGCTATTTGTTATGGAAGGTCTTCTTTCAAGGCTGGTGTTCGAGTCTCTGTTGGCTGATGGCACTCGCTTCAATGGCATCGTTTTGCCCGGTCGCTCAGCCATTACCCAACAACTAAACACGCAAAACAGCCTGGATGTATTGAATACTGACTCTATTGAATCCATGGCCAGGTTTCATCAAATACCGTTATTCTATGTCAGCGGCAAAGATCCACAACAATACCAACAAGCCATCACACAATCTCAGCCTGATATTGTCATCGTTGCCTGCTTCCCCTATCGCTTACCTGCAGTCGTTTTCCAGCACCCTGCCAAGGGTGCCTACAATGTTCATCCATCCCTGTTACCGGCCTATCGTGGGCCGATGCCATTGTTCTGGCAATTCTATTATGGTGATATAAACAGTGGTATCAGCATCCATGAAATTGATGAAGGCCTGGATACCGGCAACATCGTTTTACAGCAGCAAGTCACTCTCAGTGATGGTATTAGCGCTCAGCAGGCAACAAAGTTATTGGCCAGGGCGGCAGTGGATCAACTCAGGTTACTGCTTGCCAGCGTTTCCAGCAATCGACTGCCTGCCATTGCCCAAAATGAGCAGGCCTCCAGTTACTACTCCTGGCCAGGGCTGGCACAATTTACGATTGAAGGCGATTGGCAGGTCCGGCGTGCATTCAATTTCATTCACGGCACCATGCATTGGCAGCAAGCCTATAAGATCATAAGCAATAACAAGGAGACAGAGATCAGGAAGGCAATTGATTATTCAATGGGTTCTTGCCGGCATGCAGACTTCAGCCCGACAGATTCTCAATACCTGATTCAGTTCAGCGATGGTTGCCTGCTAGCCTCAGCTTGATTCGATAACGTTTAAAGGGTCGCCACTCGTTAACGTCAGTGTGTTGTCGAAATCCAGATCCAGCAATACATTTTGACCAAAATAGGCCTGATTGCCACGTTTTCGGTATTCCAGCAGAGTATCGAGTGGCTCCCTGCCCTTTTGACCGGTAGCCGGATCGACGGTAGTCATAATGCATCTGGAGCAGGGTTTCACGCCATGAAATAGATTTCCACCGATTTTGAATGATTTCCAGCCATCTTCTGCATAGGGTGTGCAGCCACGTACGAACAGATTCGGGCGGAATCGTTGGATTGGCACTGGTAAGATACTTTTATGTTGCAGGCGTTGGTTAAGGTCGTCCAGTGACTCATCAGAGATCAGCAGGAATGGAAAGCCATCGGCAAAACTCACGAGGTCATTATCTGAAAGCGCATAATCTTGATCGACCGGGCGCATACTGTAATCAGGCATATACACAAAACGGCATTCTTTACCTAAAAAGTGACTGATCCACTGGTTTTGTGCAGACGTCATCACAAGGGCATCAACGCTGTCTTTCCATACCCGTGTACTGACCATCGAGCCTGCATCGAGTTGCAAGGGCAAATGGGTTGTGGATCCATCGGCAGCCGTGAGTATGATGGTATCAGACTCAATTGCCGTAGTGATCTGGGATAGCTGAGGATACAGACGCTGGGTGACGAATCGGCCCTGCTGATCGATGATCATCCAACGGCGATCGTATTCCAGCCCTAATGGCGTTATATTGGCCGTATCAAGCGCTATCCCGGCAAGCGATTTGACCGGGTAAATGAAAATATGACTCAGTATTATAGTGCTCATTTGCTATATTCCAATACAGATCTATTCGATACTATATTAACCTAATAACTGCTGACAAGGTTGGCTCACTCAAGGCTATGCTAGATTTAGAAAAACAAACAGGGATTATACAGAACATACTGCTCGAGTTGCTTAGCAGTCATGATGATGGCATGAGTGAGTATGACGTGATCCAATCCATCAAAGAAATGATATTAGGCGATGATGTCGATGATCTTTTTCGGGATACGCACAAGCTATTTACCATCCATTTCATCATATTCCATAATTTGTACCTGCTCCGGCAGGAATTATGGGAAACCAAAACCGGTCATCTTGTTATTTCTCCGCTGAAAATTTGTATTCTGCCCTACACCGATAGTGATGATACGCAATTGGATGAACCCGATCCGCTATGCGAATATTATCTGGATGCCAGTAATCTCGACAACACCACCCAGGAAGATGTCGACGATATGTTTACTCATTTTTGGAGTTCATTTCTGGTCATTGGCGATAAAGAGTCGGCCATGGAGATTCTTGAAATTGAAGGGACTTTCGATAGCGACTCTTTGACTAAACAATACCGCAAAATGGTGATGAGACATCATCCGGATCGTGGTGGGGATACATCGCGGCTACAGGAAATTAATAAAGCCTTACAGGTGTTGAAGCGCTGTTTATGACCCATGACTGGTACTAACAGATCACCGCGCCGCGAAAAATGATCGGCATTGGCTCCAGGCGTCGCTTTAACACCTACTTCCATGCAAGTGTCCTCGTGATGACGACTTAAGCATAGGTGCCTGCAATAAAGGTGCAGCGTAAGTATTACGCATAAAAATAGCGCCATTCATAACCGCTAATATCTTGCAGCCAATCAAGCAGGTCCTGGCTCGGTATCGCCTCTTTCGGGAATATGTTCGATATGGCAATGGCGAAATTAAAAAACCCGGCATTCTTTCGCCAGTCCAGTTCATATAGCGTACTTGTGGTATTGCAATATTGGCACTGGATGGCGCTATTGTTTTTATCTTTCTGCCATGCTTCAACGAGATTATATTCAGGCTGAATTGATCTTTTACAGGTTGGGCATCGTGGCGCAGTCACTTGCTTGTTAGCGAGAAATCTGACCGCTTGCGTTTTGTCAGGTATGTATGCGCTGCAATAATCGGTATCGTCAGCATGTTCTGGATAGACCTTAAGATAAGGTGAGCAGCCAAGGAAGCTGACATATTGAAGAAAATTATCACCAATCAGGTAGTGATTGGGTCCTAAATTAGCACTGGCCTCCGCCAACAGTCCATGCCTTTGGCAGTTGCTGATAAAATCGTCATAGTCGCTTGGGAAGTAATCCAGGTTTACGCAATAAAGATAGAGATGATGACCCTGTGGCAATGTCGGCATAAGGGTTAGATCTGCTGAGAGGTTTCCCAGGCGAATGCACAATCAAGTTGTGAACGTACTGCTATAAAACCACTGATACCTTCGTTCAGCATTATATTAACAGGTGTGCGGCCGCCAAAGCGACGATGTGGTTTGTTCATCCATTGCGCACCCATCTGGCTGTTACGCGGGTAGGTCGTACGCAAGGCATCAGCAATGCCGATGATATGCTCAATCTTTTCCATGAGGATATCGTTTTCAGGAAATGGGGTGTTCTGTCGGTATTTTCTGATAGCGCGTAAGGGTGTTTTCTCGGGCAGGGAAAGAAATACAATCTGTTTGGCGGAGTCTATTTCCCATGTATCCAGCAATTGAATGATCATACCGGCAAGGGTGCCCTTGTCTTCATATGTCATTGCGGCTGTATACATATCGATCCTTACATTCTTGAAAAAACTGCGCAAGATTATAACATAAGATATTGCTAATATCCTGGTGATTTACGTCCCGGGAAGATACTGACTTTTTAATGAATTTTAGTGACTTATATCGATCTGACTGGATATATCGGATATATCGCCTATAGCAATGACATTGTTGAATTGTGTCTGAAGTCGCTGCACATTGTGTGCCGCGGTGTCCAGAAGTTTTTCCATAGCACTAACAATTTCGGTTTCGACCGGCTTCTGCGCCATACTGACGCTGATTTTGACAACGCAGTAATCATGCTCCTGGCATGTACGCATAAAGTCCTGTCGTTGTTGTTTACTTTCAAAATCACTATCGATCGCGGAATAAATATTAAATTTAGCGATACCTGGTACCTGTTTCTTGTACATATAAACGATCAGGTTCGATACCTGCTGATTCCTTATATTATTTGATAATTTCGATAACCTGTTCGGATGGGTTAACGGTTTAAAATCGTACACGCCTGGTTCAACCTCAAAAAAATCTGTCAGGTCGCCTGGCGTTGGCGGCAAGGCGATATTGGCAACCTTGCCACCCTCTTCTATATTCTTGCTAATAAAGATTGGCAGAGTAGCGGTATTCTCGACTGCAATACTGGAAATGAGCCTGGATTTAGTCGCTGTTTCTATATCCTTGGTATCTAGCTTGATCAGCTTAATATTTCTATTAATCATGTCCTTGAAAAATCCAGTCTGTTCATTCCAGTATTTGGTTTTTTCTCGCTTAAAGTGCAGGATAGGTTTACCGTTTACATACTGCACGCAGGTAATCGTATACGGCATATCAATAAGCTTGATTCGTTCTTTAGCCCTTTTATGCAAGACCGGGAAATCGACCCTAACCTCGCTACCTTTTTTAAACCCCGTCATGTTGTTTGTATTGAGTTCAACACAAAGTCCTTTTAATGAAATATCCTTGGTAACTGCCTTGCATTTTTGTGTTTCTAATTGCACTTCAGCATCGACTGATACATGGTATCTATCTTCGCGCCGTTGCTCGGTATAACCAAACTGAATTATTTCTACATCGGTACCACTCATATTTTCGTAGGTTTCTACACATTGAGTTGCTTCTTGCAAATTATCTAAATCAAATTTACTATTTCTTAGTGACGCAGAAAGTTCTGCTGTCAGGTCAAGCAATACCCCTGCCTTTTGAATATGCTCAGAGAAATCGAGAATGCTGTCAACAGAAGACTCGGCTTTGGCTTTTAATTTAGCAATTTTCTGATCCAGTTTTCTTTGATCAGGCTTACTTACTGAACGAATGATGACTTTGAAAAGGTGTAGATTTTTATTATTTATTTTATCCAGTATAAAGGCCTGCCAATTTTCAAATGTTTCAAATTCATAATCAAACATAACCTTTGGCGAGCCGTCTTTATCTGAATATACGGCTAACAAAGGATCTTTTTGACCATCTTCCTGGACAATTTCGATTAACTTCTCAATGCGAGACTGGACTGATAGATTAGTGAAGTCAAAACAATCATTGCTATTTTTAAAACATTGAATCATTGATTTATTAATGCTATTAACGCAAATAGTTTGCAGGCTGGGACTATTGTCTGTAGATCGGATGAAAAACGGTATCGTTGGTGTCGTATTGGTATAATATAACTCTGTTAATAATGATTCCGCTGTTAGGCGAGTGTCTTCTATGTCAATTTTTCTCCGGCCTTTGATATTCTTTTTCTGTTCCTTTATGAATTCGGTAATAAATTCAGCGGCACTATCTTCTTCATCAACCAGTCGCGCACGAATAATGAAATCAGGTTCTTGATAATCGCTACTGATGATCTGATATCTAATGTTAACCAGGTCAGATTGACTGGATTTATTAAACGAGTTATAGGTCACCAGTATTTCATCACCAGGATTCATCAGAATCGGTTTTTGGTAGGCAGCCTTGAAGCCACTAGAGGATATATCCTTGGTCTTGGCGACAACATTATCACCGCCACTATTAATACTGATCTCGGTGGTATGCTTGAGCCGATTGTCGACACGCTTACGGTAATAACCTAGATATAGTAAATGCGCTTCATCGCCTTCAATCCTGAATTTTTCCTCATCAAGAAAAGACTCACTGGCCTGCTGCTCGAGTGTTCCTGAGCCCTGCTTATTACCGCCCTGCGCGGACATGTCGGCGGCTGCTTTATTACTTTTATGGTTGGTATGATCACCATTGACTATTTGGTCAAAGATCTCATTGGTAAAGATATTGCTGTTATTCTTTAGTCCTTTCAAAAATATCGAATAGGATATGTCATCCATCCAGAAGACCTGGTTTTTATGTACATAACTTTTACATTCGTAAGGTACTTTGCCGCGCATGTCGACCGTACGAACGCATTCATGGCGCTTGCGTCGGTTTTCCATCTTTTTGAGGAAATCAAAAGATGCAGATCCAGCCCGAACCTCTTCGACGATAATTTCTCGTTCCGAAGCATTTTTGTTGGCACGAATATAGTGGCGGAGTTCAGTGGTGTCTGCTGAAGGCTTATTTGTCATTGTTTCTCTATGTCCGTCGCAGGACTATTAATTGTGAATCCTTACACATAAAGTGTGTACCTATAATTATTACGGCTGAATTCAGCTGAACTTGATCTGAATCTGTAATGAAAACAAGGACTAATTATTTTACCGTGAGCGACGATCTATTCATTGTCATCGTTCTGTTGTCGGTGCTTGCAGCTGTCTGAATTATCTACCATACAATCAATATGTTATCGGTGATGCTACGAATCCAGCTGACGTCAGTCGTCGTTGCTCAGCTGTCACATCAAGCACGATCAATTGCCTCACCGAGGTGTCGCTGTCAGTCGAAATATGGATTCTATTAATGTTAGGCGGGTACTATTGTTGTTTATTACTATATTACATGCATGATAGCTATAAGTAATATCCTTAATAACAATAAGTTATAACTTTATTGTAGAATTGAAATGAGATTGGAATTTAGCAATAGTGTTAATATATACTCACTCATATTACCGTATATTACACACAGTTATTTGGTTTACTTAAACCATGAGCAAGTAGAAGAAAGCAATGCCCAAGTTAGTCGTTTTCAGAGAAGATCCAATTGAGTATACGCTTGAGGAAGGCAGTACGAGTATTGGCCGCAGTAATGCAAATGATATTATTCTGGCCGATAAATCAGTGAGTAAACGTCATGCCATCATCACCTGTCAAAATATGAAAAATGGTGAAGCACACGTGCAGATTGCCGATTTACACAGCACTAATGGCACCCTGGTCAATGGTGAAAAAATCAGCTATCACAACCTCAAAGACAGCGATCAGTTATCGATCGGCAGTGTCCAGTGCGCCTACCTGATTGATTGAAGACAGCGGCTCCATCCCTACTTCTCAGGTTCTGAATGTTTTAAAGTCTTGTGTGTTGTGTACGGAAACGTTTAGAAGAGTGCTTCTTGCGATTACCCTTGGCAGTCGTTTTCGTTGTTTCCGGCTGCCATCTTGGAATGAGGTGACGCTTACCATTACCAATGAGGTCGGCCCTGCCCATACGTTTTAGCGCATCCCTTAGTAGAGGCCAGTTATTGGCATCATGGTAGCGTAAAAAGGCTTTATGCAGTTGTCGTTGTTTTAGCCCCTTGACCACGGTGAGCTTCTCTTCTTTCTTCAAACTTCTTAGCGGATTATAACCGGTGTGCCACATACTGGTCGCCAGTGCCATTGGCGAGGGTAGGAATGTCTGTACCTGATCTGCCCTGTATCCATTGCTTTTTAGCCATAAGGCTAGTTCCAACATATCTTCATCCGTGGTTCCGGGGTGGGCAGCAATAAAATAGGGTATCAGGTATTGTTCTTTTCCGGCTTCCTGAGAATATTTGTCAAATAGCTCTTTGAATTTGTAATAAACGCCCATGCCTGGTTTCATCATCTTCGATAATGGACCACTCTCGGTATGTTCGGGCGCAATTTTCAAATAGCCACCCACATGATGGCTGGCCAGTTCTTTGACATACTCCGGTGACTCTACTGCAAGATCATACCTGACCCCTGATGCAATTGAGATGCGTTTGATCCCATTAAGGTTTCTGGCCCGACGATAAAGCTTTATCAATGGATCATGATTGGTATTCAGATTTTTACAGATATCCGGATAGACGCATGAGAGCCTGCGACACACCGCTTCGATTTCCTTGCTCTTGCAACCAAGCGTATACATATTTGCGGTTGGACCGCCAAGGTCGGATATGCTACCAGTAAAGCCAGGCACGCTATCACGAATGGTCTCAATCTCCTTAATGACAGAGTTTTCCGACCTGTTCTGGATAATTCTTCCTTCATGTTCGGTAATGGAGCAAAATGTGCAGCCGCCAAAACATCCGCGCATGATGTTGACCGAAAAACGAATCATCTCATACGCAGGAATTTTGTTGCTTTGATAAGCAGGATGCGGTTGTCTTGTGTACGGAAACTCAAACAAGCGATCAAATTCACGGGTCTTCAGTGGTATCGGCGGTGGATTAAGGACGACATAACGATCGCCATGGGCCTGTATCAAGGCACGCGCATTACCAGGGTTGGTTTCCAGGTGTAGGATGCGTGATGTGTGTGCATATAATTTTTTATCGGACCTTACCTTTTCAAACGAAGGCAGAAATATGGCGCTATTCGCAGGCATATCCAGAGAGACTTCTTGTGAACCTGCTTTTGGCTGATCCTGTGCTGATTGGCATTGTTTGTCGCTGCTGGATAGATATGGGTCAGGGTCCGGCATAACAACACCGTTAGTATTGATCTGTGAATAATCCAGTATCTTATAGGCCTTTGGCAAAGAACGGCTCATATACGCCGTACCTCTGATATCGGTCAGCTTGCTTATGTCCTCGCCCTTTGCCAGGCGGTGTGAGATTTCAACTATCTGCCTTTCGGCATTGCCAAATACCAGCAGGTCTGCTTTGGCATCGACAAGTATTGAGCGACGCACTTTCTCAGACCAGTAATCAAAATGGCTAATTCTTCTCAGGCTCGCTTCAATACCACCAATAATGATTGGGGTCTCTTTGTAGGCTTGTCGGCACATCTGCGAATAGACAATCACAGATCGGTCAGGGCGACACCCTCCTTCTCCACCTGCCGTATAGGCGTCATCTGAACGCACTTTTCTGTCGGCCGTATAGCGGTTGACCATCGAATCCATATTGCCTGCCGTTACCCCGTAATACAGATTCGGCTTACCCAGCTTGCGGAAATCCTCGACATCGGTCCAGTCGGGTTGAGAAATTATACCCACCCTAAACCCCTGCGACTCCAGTAAGCGTCCAATCAGGGCCATACCGAAACTGGGGTGATCGACATAGGCATCACCCGTGACCAGGATGATGTCACAACTATCCCAGCCCAGCAGTTCCATTTCGTCACGGCTCATCGGCAGATTAGTCGCATTGCCAAAGCGCTTGGCCCAGAATTTAGGATATGAAAACAGTTGTTTGCAATCAGTCATTTGTTTATAAAAATCAATGAAATAGAGGGCGATTCTAGCATAAATTAGGGACAAATGTATGTAGTCACTAAATCAATTTGAATGCCCGCAGAGAGATGTAGATTATGCACCTAAGAATATGATTCGTATGATAAATAAGAATTCATTAGGGCTGTATTCAGACTAAAGAAAACAAGTGATCTGTCCGATAAATAGGTTGATAACATAAATATATAGCTGAACTTATGCGTAAAACTGACAAAAATGGATCTTTTTACATCAAATTAGTATTGATACTACTGTTGCCGCTATTTGCTGTACCTGCATGGACTGCTGCATCTGCTAATATCGAATCGGTGCAGACAACGACTAGGGATATTCGCGTCGTCATTGATATGTCTGGCAGCATGAAAAAAAATGACCCAAACAATCACCGCACCAAGGCCGTACAACTATTCTCTGAAATATTACCTCAGGGTCTTTCTGCAGGTATCTGGACATTTGCCGCAGATGTCAACATGCTGGTTAAGCATCAGAGCGTCAATAAGCAATGGAAACGCTCCGCATTCAACAAAGCAAAGAAAATACATTCCTATGGCTTATACACCAATATAGAAAAGGCCCTCAAGGTCTCTACACGAAATCTAATAAAAAATGATTCGGGTAAAGAAAAACACGTCATATTACTGACTGATGGCTACGTTGATATATCCAAGGATAGTTCTATCAATCAGGATTCTCGCGAACGCGTACTGAATGAAGTTTTGCCGGGATTACAAAAAAATGCAGTGACTGTTCATACCATTGCATTATCGCAACATGCTGATCATGAGTTAATGAAAATGCTCTCTTTCAAGACCGGTGGTCAATATGCGGTCATTAATAAAGCGAGCGACCTCGATAGATATTTTTTCAAATTATTTCAGTCAACCACGAAGCCTGATACGGTACCATTGAAAGGTAATCGTTTTAATATTGATAAGTCAATTAATGACATGACCATAGTCTTGTTCAATAATGAGCATGACAGTAAATTAATTGTACCCAATGGTGAAATATGGACTCATGCGAAACATCCAGCATCAGTTAAATGGGTAAAATCGGATAATTATGAACTGATTACAGTCAGCAAACCTGCCACCGGTGCCTGGAATCTGGATGCGCCAGTAGATCCAGACAATAAAGTGATGGTCGTGACGAACCTGCGTTTACATGTCAATAAACTACCACGGCAGATCCTACCGGGTGACCCACTGGATATAAAAATACATATGACTGAAGACGGGAAGATTATCGCGAAGGATCAGTTTATCAAGCTCGTTCAAGTCGACACAGTCCTGAAAAAAATAGGTAGCTTGGCAAGAACGAGAGTGAAAACAGAGTATCAGGGAAGTGGTATTTATCATGCGCCTGCGACAACAGATAAGTTGGAAGGAAAAAGTGTACTACTGATTACCGCAAGAAGTCCGACGTTTACACGTGAATATCGTCATGAATTCACGGCCATAGTCAATCCAGTCACGGTTGAAACCAAGCTCAACCATGATAATAGTATTGCAGTTGTAGCGTATATTGATGACAGTGCCATCGATAAAGAAAATGTATCACTTTTCATTGAGGATGGCAGCAACAGAATAGAGCTTAAGCGTGTTGGCGTGAAATGGCAAACCAAACTCTCTGAGGAATACGCAGCAAAAGATCTGAATATTAAGGTAGAAGCGAAACTACATGATAACCGCGTATTCAAAAAAACTGTTAATACTACCCTGCCTGGTATTAAAAAGAAGGCTGTAGATGAGTCGCATAAGCATAAACATCAGCCAGTAGCCAAGGTAGAGCCGGTAAAAGAAGAAGAGATTCCAGCTGAAGAGGTAGAAACTTCATTGAATTGGTTGATAGTGACTATTGCTGTTGTACTTTTCAATGTTGTCGTGTTTGTTGGCGGATATTTTGTTTATCGTAAATATTTCAAGTCTAATGATGACGACTACTTATTACTTGATAGTGACGATGTGACTGATAATGCAGATCAAAAGCCGGATGATGCACTTGAAGATCTGGATGACATTGAAGATCTTAATGATAATGATATTAAAGAAGCGAAAGCCGTATGAAGAATATAGTATTAGATATTATGTGCCTGGAGGTATGCTATGAATGAATTCATGACCAGTCTGTTGGTTGTAGCTGCCGAGATCGGTGCTGTCATCATCATTATATTTCTGATTGTAATGGCCATTCTTCTTATACGTCGTAAAAAAGAGGTCAGCGTACAAGGTGAGTTTACCAGGCAATACAGGGAATCAGCCAAACAGCGAAAAGAAAACCTGGGTAAGGAAATTTCAAAGGCATTCGCCCTGAATGATGTAGAAGGTGATAACTTTGCAAACTTAATACTACAAAAAGAACGCCTTATTTGTTCGAATGTTTTGCGAATATTCAGAGGTGACGATAAATCCAAGATTCTTACTGTCCACGAAGACCTGGCGACTCTGTCAGGTACCTACCATGAAATTGCCAGTGCGAGTTCCATAAAGGCCGATAGTGATGAGGAGATTGCGTCGGACTCAGTAGTTGATAATGATGCTGATTTCGATAATATGACAGCAGAAATGCATGTTCTCAGAGAAGAAAATGCACGTCTTAAAGAAGATCTGAAAAAATCACTGGAAAATGTAGACTATCTACAAACTCAGTACACTGAACTATTCGAGAAAACCAATGTGAAGCAAAATCAGAAGTAATAGACAGGATGACGAACAAAATCGTATTCACATGTTATACGGTATCAGGATAGAAATTGCGTCAGCAAGTTCTTCGTCCAGGCCCTCATAGATATTATCCTTCTGTTCATCTGACATTGAAATATAGTCCCAGATGCAGGAGTCAGGTTCATTGGTTTTGTCGGGTAATTTTTCCAGGTATGTACCCAATATGTAGCAATTTGATAAGGCATTCGCCAGGTGGATAATGCAGGCGTCGAGAACAATGTCTTCGTCGGCACAAGGCTCATGGTGCATGCGTATGGTTTTGGTCAATGGATCAGGCAGACCCCACATAGTAAGCAGCTCGGCACCTATATCTGCATGCGTAAACCCAAGCATCTCCTTTTCAATTCGATAATGTATTTCTTCATCACCCGCTGATTGTTTAATTATCTGTTCTGATTCCGTTGGGTACTTTGAATACAGTAAAAGACTACCTATATCATGCAGTAGTCCGGCAACATATAATCTTTCCGTATGCAATACATTGCAATTTTGCGCAATTTTTTTCGCCAGTATACCGGTGCAGAAACTATGTCGCCAGAATGTTGCTGGTTTCACCAGGTCTGTGGCTATCTTGGAGAAAGAATTGACGGCTACTACGGAGGTTATTATGTTGTATAGATCATCAAGACCAATGATGGTTATTGCTCTCGAGATCGTATCTACTTTACTTCGTATTCCATAAAACGGGCTGTTTACAACTTTTAGCACATTGGCTACCAGACTCGGGTCCGTCTTGATGATTTCCGATATATCCTGAATGGTCGTGCTGGGTGTATTGACTGCCTCATTAAATCTAAACCAGACGTCTGGTGGCGCTATCAGCGTCTTGGTACCTTCAATGATCTTTTTGACGGCATCCATTAGATGTTACTCATCTATCCATTTGTTCAACGCTGCAATTATTTTATTTGCTTGATCGACACTCGATATATTGAATTTGGATTTTTGCTGATATTCGCCATTGCGCTTTTGATAACGCCTAATGGTGAATTTTACAGGGCCGTAGACTTCCTTGGTTCTGTCCCAGTCCTGGTATTTGAAAATGATAGTTGACCATGCGCCCTTAGTCAGGACTTCCTTATCAAGTTCTTTGGTAATGACAATGCCATCTTCTGAATAACTGATGCTTATGTCGTCAACTGTTTCCGCCATGCTTAACTCCTGACTTATTATATTATGAGATCTTTATCCGAAGGTAGCTGAATGTAAAATCCTTTTTCACTAATAGTTTCCAGAACGGTCTTAGGATCTGATTGGGCCAACACACTGTCTTCACGAATTTCAAGATTCATAACCAGTTCCATTTCTCCCAACATAGTCAGGATGGAACTGGGTACATCGTCAAGGGGCATGGTGGCGGGCATAAAAAGATAATGACTCTCTTTACGCTTTCCTTTATAAATATTGCACTCCATGTCGGTGGTGCTACCTTTTATTTTTTACGAATACCGAATAATCTCAGTATTATACGCACAACTCCTGTAAAGAAGGAAGTGATTTTACCCATGGGAGAATAATCATGATCCTTTTGGTAGGATCTATCCTGGATTTCCTGGTCACGTAATTTCTGAAGTTTTTCTCGGATCTTGTTAAGCTCGTTATTGGCTTGTATAGCGTCAGGCTTACTCTCTGTCGCAGTGTCATCGAGTTCGATAACCTGTTCTCTGGCAATGTCCATAGCACGTTTTCTGGCTTGCTCAAGCTGCATCTTCTTGCTGTCGGGGCTTTCGATCTGAATTTCTTCAGGCTTGGAGATGACGGCAGGCGGAATGCTGACATCTGCTTCGTTCTCAAATTCCAACGGCAGCTCGTCTGTTGGTTTTGCTGCTTCTGTGGGTGCCGGATCATCAAGGGTCCATTGAGTACTATCACCCGCAGTATAAGACGATTGGCTTATATCGGCGACAGGTGCTGGGCTTGTTTCTGGCGTAATTTCATCCGTTTCAAAGTCTATATCTGCTATATCGAAATGATCTACTGTACCCGTTTCTGGGACTTCTAATACTTCCGGGATGTCTGTAACCACTGGATCATCCATGGACGGAATATCAGCTTCGTTGAAGAAGTCCTCTGACACGGTAAATTCAACGCCATTACTAGCGCTGTCATTGTCGACTTCACTAGTAGTTTCAGCAACGGTTGTTGCCAAGTCATCATCCAGATCAAATCCAAGTATTTCGGCAACATCTTTATCGGCGGTGTTCGCAATATCTTCTTCAGAATCAAAGGAGAGATCGAAATCCAGTGGTTTGTCAGCGACGCTAGCACTGGCAGCTACTTCTGCTTGTGCAGTCGTATCCAAATCCGGGAGATTTGTTGACAACGGCAGCTCTGGCTCGAGGCCTTGCTCTTGATCGCTGGAGATATACTTATTGATGCAGGCCTTAATTTCATTAGTCTTGAATGGCTTGGTAATCAGATCATCACCGCCGGCGTCCTTGACCTTGTTGATGAAATTATCATCATCATCATTAGCAGTGATAATGATAAAGGGTAGCTTTGCAATTCTTTGTTCTGATGAAGTGCGCACTTTTTCCAGTAAGCCAAAGCCATCCAGGTTGGGCATGGAAACGTCGGAAAAGATAGCCGAGATAGCATCATTCTCATCCAGACAAGTCAGGGCCTCTTCTCCATCACCAGCCTGGATCACCTCGAAGTCGGCTTTCAGGATCTTATTCAGAGCCAGACGGATGACTTTGGAGTCATCGACAATCAATACGGTCATTTTACCCGCAGTTGGACTGGATGATTCATGACTTGGGGCAGATGCGCTATTTATATTCATAATTATCAGTACTTTATTAGATTTAATTAATGTTAAATATATTATTACGGCTCTATAGTACAGACTATTTATCGGCTGTACGCTTGTCAGCTTTAGTCGAACTTCGTGCGCTAGTGCACAGAGTGTATTTTGCGCATGAATAAAATATAATGGGACTTTACCAGAGAGCTAAGGCTAAAAATGGGACCTATACAGCAGAAAATTACCCGGAAATTGGAGCAACAGATCGCCCCGGAGTATCTTGAAGTGATCAATGAGAGTGATATGCATAATGTCCCGGAAGGTTCAGAATCTCACTTTAAGATTAGTATCGTTAGTGATGAATTTACTGGTAAGGCCTTGTTGGCACAGCATCGCATGATCAATGCCATCCTTAAAGAAGAGCTGGACAAGGACATACATGCGCTGGCCCTGCATACCTATACTCCCCAACAATGGCAAGACATCAACGGTGTCAGCCCTGAATCCCCCCCTTGTCTAGGTGGTAGCGCTAAATAAATTTGGGTTTTTTTTCATTTATTGCGACTTGGCTGGCCAAATCGCTTAGCCCATGCTGCAAGTCAGGGTACTTTAACGTTACCTTGAGCTCATTCAGTAATCGGTCATTATTTATTTTCTTGGATTCCAGTAAATAGGAAATCATGTTGTCAGAAAATATTTGTTTGCATGCTTCAAGACTTACTTGCTGTGGTGTGGGTAAATTCAAGGCCTTGGCAACGGATAGGAAATAATCCGTCATCGAACTGGGATGACCATCACTCACATTGAATATCCTATATTCACCTGTGTAATGCATTGCGTTAATACAAGCCTGTACCAGGTCATCAATATGAATTCTGTTACTCCACGGCGATTCCGATAGACTCAATACCGGCTTATTCTCCTGCAAGCGTTTTAACGGCAGTTTATCGGGACCATAGATGCCTGGTACTCGTAAGATGACATAATCAATATCTCGTTGCTGGCACCAATGAGTCAGAATGTTTTCAGCATCGAGCCTTCTTCTTGCCCTGTCGGTATCGGGCCTTGGTTTCCGAGATTCATCGACCCATTCCTCACCACAATTACCGTACACACCTGTTGTACTGATCAATACTATTTTTCGTGGAGCATCTTGCGGGGAAAGAGCAGTTAAAAATGTTTCTATCCTGGTATCGGAAGTTCCCTGTGCAGGTGGCGGGACAAAATAGAATACGACTGTATTAGCTATGACTGGTAGCGATATTGCCTGGTCTGCATCCAGATCAATCTGGTAACTATCATATTCCTTTTCTAGCGCCTTAAAATGTTCATTCGTTCTAACTACAGCGCTAACATCGTAGTTCATTGATCTCAATCCAGAAGCCAGCTTGGTACCGAGATAACCGCAGCCGACAATCACCACTCTACCTTTGTTCACCTTATTGCCAGATTTCGATAAAGTAAGGTATCCAGCGAATGAAAACCAATATAGCTAATAGTAAATCGATACGCATAATGGTTCTAAATTTAGCAATTTTGTCACCGGTCGCATCAATCATCCAGACTCGGTTCATTAATGCATCCAGCAATAACACTAAAAATACTAGCGGTGTTAAAGCAGGTAAGATCAAAGTTTGTATAACCGGCAATCCCTCGTAAACGGCCTTTGTGCCTGCCGCAGGTGCAAAAATAGCGGTTAATATGGCAGCAATTGCCAGCATCACGCGCAAGGGTTTCATTTGTCCTAATATCGTATTTATTTTACTTAACATGTTGGTTTTTATTTTGTTCCGTTTCATTGATTAGTTGTTGGAATGACATATTTTTTAGTGACTGATTTGCAGCCCTGTCCATTGTTTTAAATAAAGATACAATTCCTGCATCATCAGACTTGATGCTTTCTTCAATATGATAATTAATACCATCACTGCGAACATGTCTTATGACATCGATTATTTTAATTTTGTCTAAAGGTTTGGCAGGATAATAACGTACGTTATCCTCGCAGGTATGAATAAGGAATCCACCTCTTTCCAGGCTATCTATAGTCTGTGACAATATAATGGATGGCACAGATGTTTGTTGTACCAGCTCATCAAAACTGACTTCTTTTTTCATGTCGCTGTAACGCTGGCTTACGACGCGCATTATCTGCACTGTCAATAGCTCCCTGGCACTATTGCTTATTTTAAGACTTACTTTTTCTGGCGAGATATATTCCGGATTTTGGTGATAAAAGGCTATGCTGGCCCCTATCAATAAAATTATCCAGTTCAGGTACAGCCAGATAAGAAAGAATATCAATGTCGCAAAGGCTGAATAAATCGCTATATATTTGGTCGAGGTCAGCAAGAAGGAAGCGAAAAGCCAGCCCGTGGTGCCCCATAAAATACCGGCAATGAATGCTCCTATCAAGGCAGATTTAACTTTTACCTTGGTATTAGGAATCAATACATAAACAAAGGTAAAGGCGATGATGATTAGCAGGTACGGCACAGATTTTCGCATGAGCTCAAACAACGTACCAAGGCCTTCGATGGTTTGCATGTCCTTAACTATTGGTGCAGATAAAATAGAGGCGGTAATGCCTATGGCGGTGAATACAAATACAGGACCAACAAAAATAACACTGAGGTAGTCACTGAAACGTTGAATAAATGACCTTGATTGCGATACGTTCCAGGTATAATTAAAGGCGCGCTCGATTTTCTGGATCAGCGAAATGACCGTATACAGTAATAACAATAATCCGAGTGAACCTAGCACACCTACTTTCACATTATTAACAAATTCAATAATGCGGGTACTTATTTCAACACCCTGTTCACCCAGAGGAGCGAGAAAATTAAGCAACATGGGCTCAATCTTGTTATGTACTCCAAAACCCTTGAGGACAGAAAAGCTTACTGCCAGCAACGGCACCAGGGATAGTAAGGTGGTATAGACCAGGCTCATCGCCCGTAAGGTTAATTGCCCGTCCGTGAGATCTCTAATAACCACATATATTATACGCGATAATCGCTGTATTATCTGTAGAAAACGGGACCGTGCGCTAAGATCCAGATCCCACATCAGAGATTTTATGTAATTGAGTATGCGTAACATTTAAGGGCTTATTTTTATCATCGTTGTGCCTGATGTCAGGCTTGTACTTAAAATGTGCTTCAGCGCACACCTGTGTTAACTCGTCTTACACTATATTTACATTTAGTCGTTATATACAACATGCGAGCAATCATTTAACTAATATGCCACTAGATCAAATCAAAGTCGATATAGACAACCTTACAGTGGGAATGTATGTCTCACGTCTTGATCGTCCATGGATCAATACGCCATTCCCTCTACAGGGTTATTATATCAGGGAATTCGATGATATAAGTACCCTTAGGCATTATTGCGACTACGTTTATATCGACATCCGCCGCGGCAAAAGCCCTGTAGACCCGGCATTTCTACAGACCTTGGACACACAAGTGTCCACTGAAAAGCCCAGTGCAGGTCAATCGGGCAAAATCATCAAGGCAAAGAAGCTTAAAACTAAAAAAGGCGTGTATAAGCAGACAACATCGCCCCGGCATGAAGTCAAAAATGCCTTGAAAATAAAAAATCTCGCAGACCTGGCTATTTCCTACATCGAAATCGCGATGAAAAACAATGAACAATTACCACTGGAAGAGACCCGCAAGGTGGTTTCAGTAATGGTCCAGGATATTATCCGTAACCCGGATGCGTTTATCTGGTTAAATAAAATTAAAAATAAAGACGAACACTTATATGGACACACCGTACGCGCAAGCATTTGGGCGGTAGCCTTAGGCCGACATATGGGTTTATCGACTCAGGCATTGAATAACCTCGCTATGGGCATCATGATATCTGATGTCGGTAAATGTAAGTTGCCGGACAATCTACTCAAGCAGGATCCGAGTGATATGAGTGCCGATGACTTAATCCGTTATCAAACCCATGTGCTAAAGGCATTGAAAATCCTGAAGCAGTCTTCAACACCTTTGGACAAACAAGTTCTAGCTATTGTTGCCAATATGCACGAGCGCCACAATGGTTCTGGCTACCCTCGCGGGATTAGCGCTGAGCAGATACCCTATCTAGCAAAAATTGCCGGCATTGCCAGTACTTATGATGAGATGACTTTTCCGCGAAATAATGAATTTGGACTCAGTCCGTCTGACACAATTTTTAAACTGTACAATATGATTGACCAGGAATTTCAACAAGATTTAGTTGAAGAATTTATCCGGGCAATAGGCATTTATCCCGCTGGTTCTCTGGTTGAATTGAGCACTGGTGAGACTGCAATGGTGCTTGAACAAAACCCCGAAAGAAAGCTAAGGCCTAGTATCATTATCCTGCTAAATGAGGATAGAAAGCCTTACCGAAAATATAAAATTGTTGATATGATGAAAAAACAGGAGCGTAAAGGACTGCAGCTGGATATTCTATATAGCCTGCCTATCGGTTCATATGGCGCTGACCCGGCCAGCATCTATTCATCTGTATTTACGTCACGCTGGCCGTTTACAAATATTGCATGCTAAAGCATAAGCAATTATGAAGTCTTAGCCTTGCCAGGATTAAAATAGTTATCAAGGAATTCATCAAAAGACAAATGATCGTTCTCCTCGATTTCTTTTAGTTTAGATAGCGATTCATTGACCTGATGCTGCAATAATTCACCGGTTTCTTTGTTCAGGGCCAATTGTTTAAAATAATTATTATGCTGAACCGACATTTTTTTGGCAAAGGCATAGAAGCCCTCTCCTCGCTCTCGCATTTCGGCAATCATTCTGGCAGAGGGAGTCTTGTCTGGATCTTTTACTCTTGGCATTAAGTGGTCAAGGGCAGCAGTATAATTGCTTGTTGCATTCGCCAGATCCAGCGCCTTACATACAGGCAGCATGGCCTCAAAAACCTGTAGTGCCCAATCTTGTAAGCTGATATTTTTTCCATTACGCATGAGTTTAAGTTCAGGGTCCCTACCCTGTAACGCAGCAAGCATTTCGTTTTTATCTATTTCTTCGCGCTCGTCCGGGTTAATATATGGGCTATCTGCAACCAGGCAAAACAACATCAGGGCCTCAAGAAAATATAATTGTTTTTCATTGACACCAAAAGGGTCAAAGGCATTAATATCAAGAGATCTTAGCTCGATATATTTTACCCCTCTTTTCTTGAGTGCGTTAATCGGCTGCTCGTTAGGTTCGGTTATTTGTTTTGGACGTACCGTACTGTAATACTCATTTTCTATTTGCAGGATATTTGCGTTCAACTGTAGATATTCACCGTTTTTCTTAACACCAACGCGTTGGTATTCCGGGCATGGTGTCTCTATTGCGAACTTCAGGTTAGCCACATACTCTTCAAGATTGTCATAGCATGCCTTTATGCCCTTCTCATTCTCTTCATTATTCTGATAGCCAATGTCGCTCATTCGTAGTGAAGTCGCATAGGGCTCAAAATAGGTTTTGTCATCAAACGAACTCAGGCCACTATTTGATTGCCCAAAAAATGATTTACAGACTGCTGGAGATGCACCAAATAAATAGGGAATAATCCATCCAACTCGTAGTAAATTACGAATCAAGGAAAAATATTTTTCATTTATGAACTCTTGTAACTCAGTCGATTCACCGGCCATTTGGTAGTAGCTTTGCCAAAATGAATCTGAATAGGAGTAGTTGAAATGTATGCCGGCAATAAGCTGCATGACTTTGCCATATCGGTGTCCCAGACCTTCGCGATAAACTGTCTTCATTTTACCGAGATTAGACCTACCATATTGGGCAATAGGGATATTGGATTCATCCTTGACGATACATGGCATACTGGTTGCCCAAAGTAATTCATTATCGAGTCGTTTATACGTGAATTTGTGCAGATCCTCGATATACCCAAGTGCCTTGCGAATGGACTCCAGTGGCGGCGATATAAACTCAATCAAGGCTTCGGAATAATCTGTTGTAATTGACGGATTGGTAAGCGCAGAGCCAAGGGCTTGAGGATGTATAGTTTGTGAGATTTTGCCTTCACTATTGACGCGCAGGCTTTCTTTTTCAATGCCGATAAGACTGGTCTGCAGAAACTTGTCAGCACCCGATTCAAGCAGTGCTCTAAGGTTTTGTTCAACTTCAGAATACAAAAGATTATTCCCGGGATAAGAGTGGTTGCGAGGTGATATTATAGACTGATGAACGCGGTTGCAAGTATTCTGCCTGTGATCAGATTACCCTGTTGTCATACAGATTCCAGTAAAACTTAGGGTTGCATACATGCTATTTCGACAGACCTCAGCCTACTGCATTTCAACTGACTGCTGGCGCATTGGTTGGAAATCATATAAGTTGAGTTGCGCGCGCACCAGTGAGGTCATCAGCAGAACGGATTTATGTTGACCAGAGCCACAAATATTCTGACCCAATAGCGTTAAATGCTGTTTCAGGGGGAATAAGTACATAGAAATGAGTGGCAAAAATAGTTATAGTATATAGGCTATGTTTCACACATAGTATTTTGGGGTGAATGGAATCTTTGTATGTCGGGTCTACTTCTGAGATAAGCAAGAACGCGTGCTATCTTATTGTATTTATTGATAATGTTTTTATGGCTTGTGAATGGATAATATAGAAAAAAGAACATTTCCACGCATGAACATGGCCTGCCCTGTACTATTTCGCCAGGCAAATACCGCATCCTGGAGCGTAGGTAAAATGCAGAATCTATCCGCAACAGGTATTCAATTTATTTGCACCATATCGCTGCCAGAATCGACTGCTATTTCTATCCAGGTGAAGCCGGGCAGCAAAAAATCGATACCCGAGATTACCGCATCCGGAACGGTCATTCGTACTGAAACACTTGAAGATGGCAGCTATCGTTTATCGTGCAGCCTGACAAAGGTTGCTAATAATACCCGGCAGAAAAATTAATTGTCCGATATCAGGCAGGCATTGAGGCCGATGGATAAACGTATATCCTGACTATTATTGACCAGAACCTGATGATCCAGTGCCGGAGAAAACAAAATCAGCATGCTCTCTTGTGGTTCTATTTCGATGTCTTTATCGCTATGTAATATCAATTTACCAGATTGATCTGGAACTTTTATATAATAAACACCTGAGACCATTTCATCCAGATCGTCATGGCAATGTCGGCTTGTTACTTGTCCCGGCATCATCACATTCAACCAAAATCCCATCTTTATTTGTTTATTATCCGCGTTTAAGTATTTCGATACTTCATTCTTGATTTTGCTAATCAATAATTCCAGTTGCGGTATGCGTTCTTCATTTATATAGATATTTTCATAGCGACCATGAAAATAATGCGTCTGCTTATCATAGTCTTTAGGCGACATAGTCTGGAATGCCGTCAATATACTGGAATTAATAGATGCCATATCCTGTAACAGGATCTTTTTATATGTCGGAAATGTTTCATGCATGAAGATATCGAACCTTAATCAATAAGGCTATTGGTCATGGCTGGAAATGTATACTGGATGGCGGTTAGCCGTCAGCAGAAAGGAAATCAACGCCAGTGCCCCTCAATCCACAATAACCGGCAGGGTTTTTACCCAGATATTGTTGATGATATTCTTCGGCATAGTAAAGTACACGATCTAACTCTATTTCAGTACTGATTTTAGGAAATCCACTTTGGTGTAATTGTTGCTGGTACTCCTGCATGCTGGCATTGGCACTATCCAGGTCCTCTTTATTGTTGACATAAATAGCAGAACGATATTGTGTGCCGATATCATTACCCTGACGCATACCCTGCGTGGGATCATGCCCGGTCCAGAAAATCTCTAATAGTTTATCCAGGCTAATTTTACCTGGGTCATAAACTACCAGAACGACCTCGGTGTGGCCCGTGTCCCCTGAGCATACTTCCTCATACGTAGGATTATCTGTGAAACCACCGGCATATCCAACCGCCGTGGTATAGACACCTTCTTGTGTCCAGAATAATCGTTCGGCACCCCAGAAGCAGCCCATGCCGAATACGATACTTTTATAAGGCGATGCAATATCTCCCTGTATCGGTGTACCCAGGACGTAATGATGATTACTTAACTGAATCGGCTCAGCCCGTCCCTTCAGAGCTTTCTCACGTGTAATCATGGTGGTCGATTTCTTCATAGTATCTATCGCCTGGATAGGCGCCTGTTGTGATTGCATCCGAGCTTCGTTATGTTCACATTAATAGCAGATCCATTCAGGTATTGGAATTACCGTCTATGAATTCATTGCTTTATTCGTCCCTTGAATTGCCACTACCACTGCTGGATATGACCAGCGAATCACACAATCGTTGCCAAGCAAATGCGCATAGTTATTGAAATTAAGGCCAACTTAAGGCTTAATGTATTCATAAGTATATGTAATTATTAACTTATATATTATTTGCAAGCATCTAATAGGCGTTGTGTCTAGCCGATTATATACCGTACTATTAATATTGTCATAGGGGCGTTTGATATTCACTCCAATATTAATTTATCATGGTCTTACATTGTGTTAAATATGTTGTAAGCAAACAAGAAAAATATTAGAAATTCATAACTTACTACCAATACTTAATATGCTTTGATAACCAGGAGTTTGTAATGGAACAGCGCAATTGGAACAGAGACGCGATAGCACTGGATGTGGAGATAAAGATGTGGCGACCTGAGGGAGAACAAGTGCTGCGATGTAAGACTCTGGATGTCTCACTGGGAGGAGCCGAGTTGTTGAGTTGCGCCGTGAAGTTCCCAAAACATCGCGTACTGGAACTGAGGTTCCCCCAAATTTGTGGTACGCAGGTCAAACAGCCTCGAATGCTGGCAAAGTTTATCCGTAACACCGATCGTGGTATGGCTATTCAATTTTTAAAAGCGAATAATGAAACACTTCGAGCACTGCAAGCGCTAATTTTGAAAGACAAAATAATGCAAACAAAATTAAACAACAGCAACAGCAAAAATCACTCAGTAGAAATGCCTAAACAGGCCCGCTCATGAATATCAATTTTGATTACAAAAAATGTTTAGTCTTGTTAACACTGCTCTTCCCTGCCCTAATTTATTCAAGCGCCAATTTCGCTGCTGATAGACAGGAAATCAATCTCAAGGTTAAACAGACACTGAAGCAATTTAAAAAGACTGTCGGCGGTGCTTCGAGCTTTCTAGGTAAAGCTAAAGGCATCCTGGTGTTTCCTGAAGTGGTCAAAGCTGGTATCGGTATTGGCGGTGAATATGGCGAAGGCGCACTGCAAATTAATGGCAAGAATGTAAGTTACTATAATACTATATCTGCCTCAATTGGTTTTCAATTAGGAGCACAAGTAAAAAGCATTATTATCGTTTTCCTACAATCCGATGCCTTGGCCAAATTCAGAAAAAGTGATGGCTGGGAAGTCGGTATCGATGGTTCTGTTGCCCTGATCGAATTGGGAACTGGCAAAACGATAGATACCACCTCTCACAATAAACCTATTGTCGGCTTTGTTTTTGGAAATAAGGGCTTAATGTACAACCTAACACTTGAAGGCTCCAAGTTCACTAAAATCGTACGTTAACCTGGGTTTTAGCAATGGCCGATCAGTGGCGTGCCGATTTCTACAGCAATAATGTCTTGTTCGATGATATTTCAGCAGTGGCATCGACCTTCAGCGATTATAAGGTATGGCCTGACCTCAATGACTATAATGCATTGTTAAAACACCTAGTCGGAGATATATGTTCTCCGTCTGGCATACCTTTGAAATTTATCCCGCAAGCTGACAAGTCACATAAGCAGCATGATAACTATGAAGCCAGAATATATTTAAAGGGTGAAATCCAAACACGACTGCAGAATTGGCATGACTTCTTTCAAGTTATGGTTTGGTCTACTTACCCACTATGTAAACAATTAATTAATAAAATACATTTTGAGGCATATACCAAACGTAGGAATAGCCATCAACGTACGACTGTAGAAAATAGTCTGACACTCTTCGATGAATGTGGGGTTATTATCGTCAGTCAGGATAAGCAGCTATTGGAACTGGTCCAGAAATTCAAGTGGCAACAGCTTTTCATTGAAAACCGACATGCATTTAATCGCACAATAAAATGTTTTACCTTTGGGCATGCCTTACTCGAAAAATTTCTTAACCCGTATATCGGCATGACCGCTCATTGTATTTTCCTGGAAGTTGATGATGGTTTGTTTGATTTGTGCCTATCAGATCAGCAAAAACAAATCGATAAATTAGCCGCCTCGTATTTCAAGGAACATAACAACATATCGCCACGAGAATTACATCCATTTCCCTTATTAGGTATACCCGGCTGGGATAGTCGTAATGAAAATCCTGCATACTATCAAAATACTGACTATTTCAGGACAGGTCGCAGGAATGCCTCCTAGGTGATCTATCATTGATCAAGCCACTCGACCAGATAATATAACATCAAACCTTCTGATGAGCGTGATGGACCAAGCACTTTGGCTGGATACAGGTTCTTTTTCATATCCATTCCACCCAGTGCCGCCTCCGGGTCTTTGACAGTCGTAACGCAGTTTTCCGGAAAACGTTTTCGGTTTTTTCGCGGAGCATAGACTATCGCATAAGTTTCCGAAACAACGGACGTTTCTGTGTCATAAAATATATCGGTCATTTTCAGCTCTTAAGTGAATGGAATAGGCTATTCTACTTTAAAGCGCGTGACTTCGCGATCACCCATGGTCCATTCATGCATGGAACCATCATAAAGTTTGGTGTTTTTATGGCCCAACACTTCACTCAGCACAAACCAACTACCTGAAGCAAGGTGACCACTATTACAATACGTAATAGTATTTCCGGTATCGCTAATGCCGAGGTTAGCCACTAATTTTTTCAGGTCCTCAGTTGGCGTAAATTTAGCAGGAATTTGTGGTGAAGCAATTAGCTCATATGAAAATGGCTTTGCTCCTGGCACATGTCCGGATTTATAGACATAGGACTTTCTCCAGGTGCCTAGGTATTGCCCCATTGATCGACCATCCAGAATTTGACTGGTTTTACTCCTTAAAGCCTGTTCTACGTCCGTGGTGCTGGCTATCAATGCCTTATTAGCCGCCTTGGCCGTCCAATTACCCTTCTTATGCTTGCTGATATCAAAATTGATAGCCTTGTCAGCCAGTAGCCAGGCTGCCGTTCCACCATCAAGAATGGCCAGATTATTGTGCCCGTAATATTTTATCGTCCAGTAAAGGCGTGTAGCCATGGTAATATCACCACCATGTTCACCTTTCGATGTGATGATAATGGCATCATCCTTGTCAATACCATTGACACGTAACATTTTCTGCACAGATTCACCGGGCACGACCTGTTTTTTCACTTCTTTTTTATCGATGAGTACCGTCGTTCTTATTTTTCGATAGTCTATCAATCTGGCGCCAGGTATATGTCCGCCAACTTTTAGTAGTTTTTTCTTACCTGTTTTTTTGTTAACGCGGTATTTCGGTTTTTGACTAAAACTTTTCAGGTCTTTACGAATATCCAATATTTTTACATTGTCTATGTTTTTATTCAGCCAATTAACATCAACTATCGCTGTGTTTAACTGTGCACCATTTGCGACACTTGCAAAAGTAATGGCAAAAATACAAATTAATTGTCTGGTCATGTTCTACTCCCAAAAAGGATATTGTCATCCGAATGCAGCAAGTCACGACTGAGATCGATGGCTTTTTCATTAAGAAAATAAATGCTTTTATCATCCAATATTGATATCTCATCATTCGGACTGGTTTTAACAAGCTTAGCCAGTTTGTCAACGCTGCTATCTAATAATTCAGCCACTTCATGCTGGTAAAACAGGATCATAGTACTCAGCCATCGCAGTAGCAAGCTGTCAGCTGCATTAATAGACAAGCGTTTGATGCAGGTCAGGAAAATGTCACTATCAAAACAAGCCTGTGAAGTGACCCACTTATTCACAGTAAACCAGGACAAGGCCTGTCCAAAGTTATCCATCGACAGTGCGACGAGGTGTACAGCCTCAGCTTGAGCCATGTCTTTGGAAAGGTAGAAAATGTGAAAATGGCCATGTTCGTTTTCATGTAGGATATTATTCTGATGCGTATGATAATAAACCTGCAATTGACTATCAGCTAATACGAGTGGAGTTTCTGGATATTTTTTGTTTGTGTAAATAGTTTCATCATCAGAAAATAACTGCAATAATACATTGGTTTCCTGATTTGCCATCTCGACTATTAATTCAGCCAATTTAGCGGCATAATTCGCTTTGCTATGGTTATTGATTAATCCAGCCCGCATGGTGAAAGATTCAGTGCACATGGGTTACCGAGGCTGCATGGCGACTCCTCGCTGTCGTCTTCAACGTAGTCATACTCCGCATTCTGGCTATTCCCTTGCTGACTGGATACAGCCGAAGGTACTCTATGGCGAGTATGATCAATCGCGACCGCTATGGCGGCAAGACCAATTGCACTGCCTACGATTATCTTGTTCTTATTCATCCGGCAACTATCTTCCTGTCATAACCAAGCATGAGTCGAATTCGGACGCCAGCAATGTTACCGATGATGCCACCCAACAGCCACAGCCAGGCATGTGCACTACCGGTGGATATACCTGCAAACAAGGCGCCAATGTTACATCCAAATGCGAGCCTGGCTCCATAACCAAGCAAAAGTCCGCCTACAATAGCGATAACTATACGTTTTGCATGCAGCTGCATGGGCGGCGAAAATTTATTCGCCAATGCTGCGGCTAATGCTGCTCCGAGTATAATGCCAAAATTCATTACCGAAGTAACATCGTAGAGCACACTGGAGGCAAGTGCCCTGGCGGGATAAGCCGATGACCAGTAAGTGCTTAGTTCCGGCGTACCACCCAAGGCCTGCCATAGCTTAGCCCCCCACAGGCCAAATGCAAAGGTGATAGACCAGGTATGACCCGTGATCAGTAGTGTCATCAATGCCAGTATGGCCAACGCAATACTTCCCCAAATCAGCGGCCAACGGCCATATATCAGTGTTGCGAGAAAAGATTGCCGGTCATTTCTTAAACTTAATTTTTTCACCGCGCCATTATGTTTACGATCTACTTTGTAAAAAACAGCATACAGTACCAGCAATACTAATAGTTGTCCTGCAAGGGCCTGTTTCCATCCGAGCGATTTAATGATTGAGAATTCGCCAAAATTAGAGAACGATGTCCACCACTCCAGATGCAGGCTAGCCATGAATGAGCCGATTATAAAAAAGAGTATGGTTACCAGCATGTCTACTTGTCCTTGACCAACGGTATATAGTGAGCCAGAACCGCAGCCTCCTCCCAATTGCATACCTATGCCAAATAAAAATGAACCGAATAAAACTGAGAAGGCTACCGGTGCCAATGCGGCTGCAGCGGTGGTAGACGAAAAAACATGGGCAACCAGCGGGAACATGACAAGCGAGCAGAGTATAAATAGAATGATCTGTGCACGGATGAGCTGAGAGTCTTTATTGAGAATAAAGTTTCGCCAGCCTCCGGTAAAACCGAAGCCACTGTGCATCAAAGTTATGCCAAAGGCTGAACCGAGAAGAAATACAATCAATTGGCGTGTGGATACTTCAAGGAAGAGAAAAAAGGATATGCAGATTACGGCAAGGATGACTACCGTAACTACAGGTTTATCAATATTGCTATGATCTGACATGGGATTATCAGATCATAGCAAATCAGTGATGTCAATTACCGCCTAGTGTATATAGGCCTTCACGGTCTACTATATCCATTGCACGTAAATATTCAAAACTGGCCGCAGTTCTAAGCAGACCAAAACCCTTTCGATAAGGTAAGGTACCCGCCTTCTCGATCACCTTTTGACCATGAATGGAAAGTGCGAAATCTACGAAGGCCTTCATGTCTGGATCCTTTTCATAATTCTTTGGGGCTACCAGAAACAGTATCCTATACAATTTGTATTTGGATTTTTTCAGATTTTGCATCGTCGGTTCAACACCATCCAGTTTCAACATGGTCAGGTTTCGATGTCTACTGCTACTGATACCACTCACGGCAATACCATAGGGGTCTTTTTCCAGAGCCTTTTCAATCTTACCGGAGGACTTCAATACCTTGGCTGATTTTGAAAATACTTTGTCGGTACTATTAAATAATTGTTGTCGCAAGGTCAGTCCAACACCCGATATCTTGCCTTTACGGATATACAAGTTGATCGGTTTATCTGTTTTACCGTCCAGTTGCTTCCAGTTGGATATTTTACCGGTGAATATGTCCTTTAGCTGCTTCGTGGTGATGGAGTCGATCATTTTATTGTCTTTTTTAACAATGGCCACCAACGCATCCCATCCTACTGGGATAACATTCAGGTTTTTCTCGATTCCCAGTACTTGGGTAGTGCCATCATCTTTTTTGAATACCAGCGGCAAGCGGCAGCTGCCACCCATATTGATTTTGCCTGCGGCAACATGTCGTAGACCCTTGGTGGCACCACCGCCTGCAATCTTGATGCTTATGCCTGTTTTTTTCTCATAGGCCTTGGCCAGGTCATTCATAAAACCCTTTTTGGAAATTCCGCATCCAGCCCAGGTCAACACTTTAGCTTCGGCTTGTACAGTCAGGGTATTTGTCATGAAGAACACCGTCACCGCTGCCGTTAATAAATACTTAAATGCCATTTGTAAGTACTCCATCAAATATAATAATGTTATATATCCAGCATAAGTGAAAATACTGTCATTTTCATGTATTTTCTATGTTCTGCTCGATTTATCATTAGGCAATATTAGAACATATTAATTTTCTGCGGGCTTACCCGCTTAGCCAAATCTTTGTAACATTTAGGCCAATATGCTAAATACCCCGCCATCCATAAACCTTGCTGTAAGCAGCTGTTTGCTTGGCGAAAATGTACGCTACGATGGCGCACATTGCCGTTCTAAGTATATTAACGACAGTTTATCTAAATACCTTAGCCTGGTATCAGTCTGCCCTGAAAATTTTATTGGATTAGGAACACCCCGACCACCGATTCAGCTGGTCCAGTCTACAAAAGGCCACCGTGCACTGGGCATAGCCAATAGTACCCAGGATGTGACAGAACAGTTGCAACAATGTGCACATGAATTTTTACGGCAAAATCCAGGCCTGTGCGGCTTCATTTTCAAGAGCAAATCTCCTAGCTGTGGCGTAGCATCCACTAAACTTTTTAGCCCTACGGGTCAATTGATGCATGAGCATGCGAATGGCATATTTGCCGCAGCAGTTCTGGCTGAGCATTATCCGCTGGCAGTTATCGGTGATGAAAAACTGGATGAAATGCAATGTAGACTCGAATTTTTTACCCGCGTCTATGCGTTGCACCATTTGCATACGGCGCTTAATTCTGATCAGCCAATTAACGCATTAAGCTCATTACATCAACGCTATGCACTGTTATTAATCGCTATCTCACCTGCTGCAACGACCGGGCTTGAGCATGCACTGACGATAGCCAATGAAAATCAAGCAGATTTCACCAGTATGTATGTTGATAACTTTAGTCGGATAATTCTCGGTGAATTCAATCGAGAGACTTATGTCCGTTATCTTCAAGGAAGTCTCTCGACTTACATGAATAAACCCGGACTTACGCCAATAAAAACAGCGCTGGAGTCTTATCAAAAAGCGCAAATTGAATGGATCGATTTATTAGATGCTATTGAAAGTAACTTGAAGTCCGCCGGCTATTATTTTACCGGTCTTAGCGATGAACTCGATAGCCTATGCCCAAGATTGTTAATGGGGTCATAGCTTAATGCGTTCACCATTATGCTTTTTCAGGGCATCGCCAATCGATAAGGTGATGACATGGCGGCTAGCCTTTTGTTCTTTCTGATCCTGGTAGAGGATATAAATATCAAGATTCAGTACGCCACCGGTAACTGGCGTGATGGTTAGCCGCTGCGGATAGATCACATCTGACTTTACATCACTCAGCTTCCTGATGATGGTGTCCTGTTGTTGAATGAGCCAGCGCTTGTTGAACTTTAGTCCATCATTCACCTGGTATGCTACCGTTAGTAATGGGTAATCCTGGCGCGGGACCAATTCGAGTTCAATTTCCATAGGCTTGCCAATAACAGCCTTGCCGGGTTGAATGAAATGTATTTTAAGCGGCGATTTTTCGTTGCCGTTGGCACTATTCTGCTGGTCTTTGATTAACTGCTGGGCTATTTCAACGGTTGATAATGGTCGTATCTTATTTGAGGAACAGGAGACTATGATCAGCAGGCTGGGCAGTAGCAGAGCCAGCAGAACAAGTTTGCGATAGGCTAATTCCGGCATGCTTTTTCCTTTCTTTCCCCATACAACTGACATTGGCAGCACTCCTAAGATACAACAGCTAACTGATGATCATCCCAGTGTAGCAACTATCAATAAAAAAAAACAAACGTGACGCACAACACGGTTTAAAGTAGTTAAATCTGCCAATATTATAATTATAATTGCGATTAAATAACATTATAACAATATAAAACAATAACTTATGTGTTTTTGACTGCGTGATTGCAAGACCGCAGTCAAATTGTCGGAGTGGTCGGTAGATTTACTTTGATAAATTCTGATCAACATACTTCATAGCATTAATATAATTATGGAACATGTTGATTTTAATCATAATACTTACAGACCGAATACTTGACATTAACAGCGGCTAAGAGTCATATTTATAGTATGAATAAAATCAGTATCAACCTTGGCGATGAAAAGCTAGATGAGATTTCATTATTTCGGGGAACTTTAAGTATCGGCCGTGCCACCGATAATGACATCTGCCTGGCCGATATCGCCACCAGTGGTCATCACGCCAAAATTGTCACTATTTTTACTTCTTCCTTCATCCAGGATCTGAATAGCACCAATGGCACCATCGTCAATGACAGAAAGGTGGTGCGCCACACATTAAAACATGGGGACATCATCACTATTGGCAACATGCAATTATTATTCAAAAGTGACACCAACGGTGAAAATGAAGCACAAGGTAGTAAAAGGAAGATTCAAATAGGCAAAAGCAAGATTCAAAAACTGTTACAAAAATCCAACAGGGCAACACGCAAGGTAGTCAACAAGACAGGCAAGGCGAAAACAACAAACACCGAGACTGAGCCCGCTTATTCCAGTGAGTCGCCAACTGAACCTACAGAACATAGTCCTATTCAAAACAACCATGAATTGACCGACTCGATTCCCGTCCTTGAAGAGGCGCTACCGTTAAGCGAATTGAGAAGAACACCAGATGATACATTAGTCCTCTCTTCTGATGGTAAAGAGCCGATGAAGTCCGAGAGCAGAAACATCACAGAAAACTTTCAGGCAGGGCAACATACAGGTCAAAACCTCAATAACACGAATGATTCTGCCTTTATGTTCAACTCAGATGAAGATGAAGAGGATGGTGACAGTATCGAAGATGAGCAAATTAGGCAGTCCCTGGAACAGGGCCATGCCTTGACGAATAATACACGAAGACTGACCCGTTATACCGTGATTTCATCCATACTGGTCATCATATCGATCGCTATATACTTGACCCTCTGACCAATAGCCTCCCCAATTTCAGTATTATCATTTTGATTTTATTAATTTTTGCACTAGAATAGTGACCTATCGTGTGATTTATAATAAATAAGGGTCAATCAGTGCGGCTATCTTCCAAAGAATTCAGAGACTGGCACAATAAGTCAATCACCTTACTGGGGATGTCCGGTGTCGGTAAGACCCGATTGGCCAATATTCTACGCGCTGATAACTGGTTTCATTATTCAGGTGACTATCGTATCGGCACACGATATCTTGACGAAGCCATACTGGATAATATTAAGCAGCAAGTCATGCAGGTACCTTTCCTGAGAGATTTACTGCGTTCTGACTCAATTTACATACGCAATAATATTAGCTTCAATAACCTCAACCCGGTCTCCAGTTTTCTTGGTAAATTGGGTAATCCCGAGAAAAACGGGCTGGGATTGCAGGAGTTTAAAAGAAGACAATCCTTGCACAGAACCGCTGAAATAGATGCCATGTTGGATGTCCCCGAATTTATCCAGAAGGCCCATGATATCTATGGTTACAGGCATTTTATAAATGACGCCGGTGGCAGTGTATGCGAACTGGATGATGAGCGTGTGTACGAGCTGCTGGCCGAACATACATTGATTATCTACATTCAGGCGAGTAAAAAGGATGAATCAGCTCTGATCAAAAGAGCCAGCACCGCACCAAAACCTTTATACTACCGGGATGATTTCCTGGATGAGCAACTGGCAGTATATCTTCAGGAAAAGGGGCTGGACTATGTAGCACTTATAGACCCTGATGACTTTGTGTGCTGGATGTTTCCGCGCTTGTTTAATTCAAGAATTCCACGATATGAATCCATAGCAGAAAAATATGGGTATACTATAAGCACTGACGAACTAGCAAAAATTACGTCAGAAGACGACTTTCTTGCATTAATAGAAAAAGCCTTGTCGCGTTAATATTACCCGCTATACAGAGTTAAATTATGCCGCTTGTTTCTAACTCCGATTTACCCGCCTTCAAGCGTTTGCAGTCAGAAGGTGAAACCATTGTCCCGGCGGATGTCGCTGAGCATCAGGACATTCGTGAGCTGCATATTGGCTTATTAAACATGATGCCGGACGCCGCCCTGGAAGCGACAGAAAGGCAGTTCTTCAGGCTGATTGGCGAAAGCAACCAGATAGCGCAATTCTACATCCACCCTTTTACCCTAAGTCAGCTCGACCGAGGGGCCAAGGGCCAGGAGCATATATCGCGATATTATCAGGATTTTAATGACATAAAGGCACAAGGACTGGATGCTTTGATCATAACTGGCGCCAATGTTACCCAGCCGGAGTTAAGTAAGGAACCCTTTTGGAAACCGTTGATTGAGGTTATTGATTGGGCCTACGAAAATGTCACATCGACTATTTGCTCATGCCTGGCAACTCATGCCGTTATGCAGTTTCGCTACCAGCAGAAACGGCAGCGTCTTTCCGAAAAAATGTGGGGAGTGTTTTCACACCAGGTTTTAGATAGAAACCATCCGCTGGTCAGTGGTGTCGACACACGCTTCAATGTTCCGCATTCTCGCTTTAATGATGTCTCTCACTCCCAGTTTACCCTAGCCGGCCTAAAGGTATTGGTCGAAAGCGAGAAAGCAGGCGTCCATCTGGCGGTCAGCGAGGATTTGTTTCGACTGGTATTTTTTCAAGGCCACCCGGAATACGATGCCATCAGCCTGCTGAAAGAATACAAACGCGAAGTAAAGCGTTACCTTGGCGGTGATATTAGCGTCTACCCACCCCTGCCCGAGCATTATTTTTGCAAGCAATGTCAGGCGATCCTTGAAGAATATCGCTCTGCATTAGGTGCTGGACAGGCTACACTCGAAGACTTTCCTGAACAACTATTGTTAGAGCGATTAGATAATACCTGGCATGACTCGGCAGAAGCGGTTATCAGTAACTGGATAGGAAAGGTTTATCAGGTAACGAATAAACGCAGGGACCTTCCATTTATGGAAGGCATCGACAGAACGGATCCTCTTGGCTTAAAGACCTAGTCCTGACTATTCTGATTCAAGATCTGCTGTGTATATTGTAGAGTTATTTCGGCCAGATTCTTTAGAATGATATAAGGCCTTGTCTGATCGTTCGAGCCATGCTGTATGATTGTCCAGCTGTGCATCGAATTCTGCTATACCCAGACTGATCGTGAATTTGATTTCCAAACCATCGTGTATAACGGTTGTGTCCTCAATGCTTTTGCGTAAGCGTTCAGCAACAATTAGAGAGTTTTCGCTGCTTGTCTCAGGTAGGATTAGTCCAAATTCCTCACCACCGTAACGTCCGGCTACATCGGTCGTGCGTATTGCATCCATCATTTTTTGCGCAACTACCCTGATTACCTCATCACCAGCCTGATGCCCGTAGGTATCGTTGACCTTTTTAAAGTGATCGATATCAAACATGAGGACAGATGTATTTGCACCTGTGCGTTTACAACGTAAAAATTCATTTTTAAGACAATCTTCCCAATAAGCGCGATTATTAAGCTTGGTTAAGCCATCGGTTTTACTTAGGCGCTCAAGCTCTTTGTTTACTTTTTCCAACTCGCGTTTATTGATGGCTGTATTGGTAACATCGTAGACCATTAAACCAATTTGAGTCACTTCACCAGAAGTTGAAACCAGTGGTATAAAAGTGACATCCTGGTACATAAATTCTGTGCTACCGGTGATCGGCCGATAATTTTTAAATTTAAACAGATATGGACGCTGCTCCCAGTTGGAAAAGGAATGGGATTTTAGCATAAAAACTGATTTTACCTTGCGATAGAACCATTCCTTGGATACGTCAGGAAACAGATCAAATAGATTTTTACCCAGGGACTGCGCTGAGCTCAGGCCGCTATGGTTTTCCATAAAATTATTCCAAACCTGAACATCATAGTTTTGATCCAGGACAACCAGGCCCACGTCAATGGACTGCAACATGTCCATTAACCAGTGAAGGTCTTGTATGTCTATTTTTCCGGCTTCTTCCATTTAACTTAGGTAGCTCACTAGATTATTAAGTTTCACTAAAGATTCTTCAGTAAACACAAATAACAGATTACATTGCAATTGATGCTCTTCAATTTCAAAACCCATCTCAATTGCCAGGGTTTTTGTCCAGGTGCTTGATTCCTTGTTTTCTATCAGATCGTCTAGACTGATATGCTGCCCTAGCAAGCGAGGATGATCGAGACTAAAGGCAATATCCAGCTGCTCAGATAGGCCGTTCATGCAGGCCCCACTCAGTACAGTGGCAATATCCATGATCATCTCAAGACCGGCGGTTTCAGTAATTTCGCCATCGTATTGCATTAATTCTGACAAATGCTTGGCGTCTGGTTTATTAAATAATAATAAAACCTCTCCGGCGATACCCGCGCCTATGAAGCCCTGACAAATCGGGGTCAAATCAGTTCTACCGCTTATATCCTTTAAGGTCATGGTCAATTCATCAATTTCCAGATAGCTGACATGCGGTATCGGCATCGGTATAAAAATGTCTAACAGTCGTGAGAGTAAATCGATCCCCCTCCCCATCGATACATTGGCCAACTCTTTGAAAAAATCAAAGTGATCGATATCGACTTCATCTTCCTGTCTGTCAATGCGGTCTTCCGTCAGTTGTAATATTCCATAGTCCTTGAGCAGGTCATGAATCTCATCTTCCTTCACTGGCTTTTTGATAAAATCCATCGCCCCCAGGTTTTTGACTTTCACCCTGGCTTCAGCTTGTACGTCACCGGAAACGACGACGACCATGGTATTGATATCCTCACTACGCACTTGTTGCAGCACCTCATAACCATCCATTTCAGGCATATTGAGGTCCAGAAACAGCACTTCAGCCTTTCCCTGGCGCAGCACTTCCATGGCCTCCAGGCCATTGGTAGCATACGTCAGTGATATATCCCAATGATCTGGTAAGGCGCGTGCCATTTGCTTTCTGGCAAAGCTGGAGTCATCACAGATAAGGACTGGAATCGTCATTATTTAATCCACTTTCGGTTTTATAACTTATGCTTAATATTAACGACCTATGCTGGGGAATCTTGATAGTCATAAGATATATGTGTATTTATTAATAATAACAATTACTTATAATTTATTTCAAATGTAATATATTGGTCAATACTGCAGTATAATTCATGTAGTCCATGACCAATTAAAGCCATAAGAATTAGATAGAAAATTAATTCGACAGCTTTAGCCGCTTAGTGGTAATTTAATATTAACGCGGCAGTATAATATTAAACATACTGTCCAGGTCAGGATCAGGCAGATAGATCGAGGCACCTACTTTTAATAAGAAAATAATCTGGTATGGTTAATGGCATTATCAACGATAAATATACAGTGCCATCCGCAACAATAAATCATCATCGATGCTCAATCACAACCACTCATTGATCAAGCTGCTGCTGGTATTGCTCCTACAGACCAGCCTATGTGCTTCTGCAGCAGCCATTACTACAAAGCGCACAGCCACCGAACTGTTATCTGATAATGTCGATGTTGAGATCGCTCAGTACCAAGCCAAAGGTGATTATTTAATACTGTGGATTGCACCTGAGTTTGGATTTCGTCAAGGTCAATACGATATGGCCTCGCTATTGTCCAGCCATCAGCTGGAAGTATGGCTCGCTGATATCACAGAATCACTGTTTCTACCCCGTGGCAGTTCGTCCATGCGAGAGCTGGATGGGCAGTATGTTGCTGAATTGATTCAGCGGGCCCACCAGAAGACAGGTAAGAAAGTTATCCTGGTTAGTAGCTTTTATGGGGCCATTCCTGTTTTACGTGGTGCCAGACAGTGGCAAAGATCATCCGAGAAACAGAAATACCTGCTTGGTGCAGTATTATTTTCGCCTACGCTATATACAGGCGTGCCCAGTTTGGGCAAGGATCCGGAATATTTACCTATAGCGGATGCAACCAATATCCCGTTGATGATTTTCCAAGGACAGGCGAATGGCATGCGCTGGCAACTGATGACCTTGTTACAGAAATTATATCTGGCCGGCAGTCCTGTTTATACAAGCTTGATGCCGGGTATAACCAGTCTATTTTATCCAGAAGAACGTGATGCTGCTGTACAGCAATATTTCAATATCCTGCCACAAAAAATTCAACACGCCATACATCTCCTGGAGCAATCACCTGCCCCTGCAAAGCCGATCAATATCAAAAACAATGCACAGACAGCCAGTAAAAACATCGATATTGAATTAAAGAAATATCGAGGTGATATCGATGCTAAGCCCTTTTCGCTACTCGACACCGGTAATAAACGCATCGATATGAAAGACTTTATCGGCAATGTTACCGTCGTCAATTTCTGGGCCACATGGTGTCCACCCTGCGTTGAAGAAATTCCCTCACTTAATAGGCTCATGGACAGCATCGATCATCCTAAATTTAAATTAATATCAATAAATTATGTGGAAAGCCCGGAAACGATCAACGCATTTATGGATACAGTCAAGGTGAATTTCCCGGTGCTACTGGACCAGGACGGCAGCGTTAGTAGTGCCTGGAAGGTCATCGTTTTCCCTTCAACGTACGTTATTGGTATGGATGGAAAAATCAAATACGGCGTCAATGCTGCTATTCAATGGGATAATCCAAAAACCATACAAACACTGAAACAGTTATTAGGAGATAACGACGAAAAAGCCGATATCAGTGCAGTTACCACCTTGAAGACCGAATTGGAACCTACGCAGGCAGAAATAAGCTTACCTTGACCGTAATGGCATTTACTTAAGCAGAAATGTTGTCATTGCGAGGTTTGGCCAGGATGGCCTTATGTCGTGAAGGCCACGGACGGCCGAGAACGACGCAGCACGGCAATCTGCTTCAGTATCCATTCTATGCATGACAATTAGATAATCCGTCGCCATGTTAGAGAGATTGCTTCGCTCCGCTCGCAATGACGACAGAATGGTGCCTTGACCAGAATTTTACAACGGGCTTAATAATTAGCTGAACAGCCTCGCGTATCAATAAGGGCATTGATGTCCGTTATAATTACTATAAAATAGGTGAACTTTATAGAAAACGATTAACCATGCCTGATATTATTGACACACACTGCCACCTGGATGACCCACGGTTCAATGACGATCGTGAAAGCGTCTTACTCAACTGTAGAGCACTTGGAATAGCCAAAATAGTCGTCCCCAGCATCCACCGACAAAACTGGGACCAGGTGCTGGAGTTGTGCAAGAATGATCAGGCCTTATTCCCCGCCGTCGGTTTACATCCCATGTTTACTGATCAGCATAGAGCGACAGATATCGAAGATCTTTTGCATTATCTTCAGGATAATAATGAGGTTGTTGCCATCGGGGAAATTGGTCTCGACTTTTATCATAAAGATTCAGATCGTGACAAGCAGATATATTACCTCGATCAGCAATTATCGATTGCCGAAAAACTTCAATTACCGGTTCTATTGCATGTCAGAAAGGCACACGCCGATGTCCTAACGCTTCTTAAAAAATATCGACTATGTGGTGGTATCGCCCATGCCTTTAATGGTAGTAATGAACAGGCACAGGAATATATCAAACTCGGGTTCAAGCTGGGCTTTGGTGGCGTACTCACCTATGAGGGATCAAGCAAAATACGCCGGCTTGCAAAAGAATTGCCATTGTCCGCAATTGTACTGGAAACCGATGCCCCCGACATGCCAGGGGCTGCACACCGAGGACAAAGGAATAGCCCCGAATACTTGATCGAAGCCTTATCCACACTTGCCGAGATCAGAGGTGAGAGCGTCGACGAAATTGCTTCTCAAACAACATTAAATGCACAGCAGATATTCAAGGGTGCCATCTAGGTTATAAACCATGGATTTTGATAACCGCTTTTCCGGAATACAACGTCTGTATGGAAAACAGGCCGCTGATGCGCTGCGCTCAATGCATGTATGTATTGTAGGTCTTGGCGGCGTCGGCTCATGGGTGGTCGAAGCCCTCGTACGTTCGGGGGTTGGTAAATTGACCTTGATAGATTATGACGAAATATCTGAAGGCAATATAAACAGACAATTGCATTCAATGAGCAGCACCATTGGCAAAAAGAAAACAGCGGTATTGCATAAGCGTGTCATCGACATCAATCCAGAATGTGTTTGTAATATTATCGATGATTTCATTACTGAGGATAATCTGTGGGAATATCTTTCACTTGAGCATGCCTACGACTACGTCGTGGATGCAATCGACAGTATTAAATTCAAATCATCTATGATCTATTTTTGTAAGCGCAATAAAATACCTATTATCACCACTGGTGGCGCCGGTGGCATCACTGATCCGTCCAGTATAGAAACACGTGACCTAAGCCGTACTTATAATGATGCCCTGGCCGCCAAAGTACGGTCGCGCTTGCGCTCCGAATTCGGGTTTTCACGCAATCCGAAACGCTATTTTGGGGTAGAGTGCGTATTTTCCAGCCAGCAAAAATTTTTTCCTAATGCAGATGGTAGCGTTAGTACTGATAAGCCCGGTATCCATGGTGTTCACTTGGATTGCAGTATGGGCTATGGGTCAGCCTCATTTGTCACCGCCAGCTTTGGTTTTATTGCTGCATCGTGCGTAATCAACAAATATTTACTCAAAAAAATGGGTGATTCAGCATTACAGGAATAACTAGAAGACCTCATGCTTGGCCAAATTCAACAATTTTGCAGTTAATAGCCGTAGTCGCTCAAGCAGTTCTGCCTTTCCGTTGAGATGATTATTATCTATAACCTCGGCACTTGTTTGTCTCTGTACGAGTCTTTGCAGGAGTAAGGCCCGATCTTGTGCCGTTAACGCTGAAGCAGATAGATGGATAGTCTTCAAGAACAACTTATACAGGGGGTAAGCGCAACAATCATAGCTTCTCCTGGCATGCGCAAACGAATTCAAATCCTTGAGCTCTACGCTGCTAAGTGGCATATCCAGGGGTTTTTTGAAATGTAACAAAAGCCTATAAGCGAGTTCCGCTTCCAGGTATCTGAGTGAGCCTGAAAGTAGGAATAGAAATCTTTCTGGATACTGCTCACTGATATTATTAATGATCTGTTTGCCCGCTTCAGAGAGACCTTTAACGACAAGTAGCGAGTGATAGCCACTATAGGCATTCTTTTTATGCCCGACTTTGACCGGCACATAGCCGGCTTTGTCCCAGAATGACAATAAACGCGCATCGCCACCAAAACTGGCACCGATTACATCGTAGTTCGCACTCAGTGTGTTCCGCAGTTGATCGAGCAATTGGCTACCAACACCCATTCCCTGTAGGAGAGGATGTACAGCGATTCTCATGATACGTGCATGGCGTAACTCCGACGCCTCAATAGATGCATGTTCAGTCATTAGCGTTTGCGGTAATAACTGGCCGTATACTCTTCGATAGCCATTGGCAATATCGTTTGCCAGATTTTCATCGATACCGCCCTCGGTCGAAATGAGCGCGCAGGCCACTGTACTACTACCCTGCTTTAAGCAGAAAATATCAATATAGGGGCTGTCCAGAATCATGCGCAGATCATTTGGCGTCGTTTTGTAGTGGGCACTGCTTAGTAAACCAAACAACTCACTTAACATCGATTCACTTTCCAGCAACACTTCTTTTCGCAGTTGAATAAAATCCAGATTACCTGGAACGTCCGCGTTAGAGACAGTCTCAGTTAAAATTGCTTGCAACAAGAATGCCTTGAAACAAAAATCCTCGAGTGGGTCGCCTATATTCCAACGCACTGGATTATCTAAGCGGTGTACATGCCAGTTATTTGCCAACTCATCTAATTTCTTGAAAAACTTAAGCTCAAAACCACGGCCACTACCCTCATATCCATACACCGTACTGGAAAAGATAATGCGATGATATTGCTGTAGCAAGGATTCGAGTATAGGCAATGGTAAACTGGCCGCCTCATCAACCATCAATAGGCTTGTTTCGATTGGATTACGTATTAACTCATCCGGTGCGATAAATTCGATGCAGGACTCTTGGTAGACTATGCGATGTTGTTGATGATCATAGTCAATTTCAAGTACACGTGCAGCGTGTTCGAACACAACATTTGCGGCTATTTTCCTTGGTCCGGTAATTGTAATGTGGCGACCCGCCTGCTGCTGCAACAATTGAGCGCATGCAATTCCAAGTGCCGAGGATTTACCATGCCCCCGATTAGATAGCATTACCAATGGTCTGTTTCTATGCCCATTGGCGCTATGTATGATTTTTTTCACGGCTTGATGCTGGTCTAATGTCAGGCAACCATCAGAATAGGCCTGGTGATTCGCTGCTGTCACACTAGAAATGTTGTTGAAACTCGCGGGCTCATGCTCATGCAGAATGCTGATCGAATGGTCATTTTTAATCACATCGACCAGGCGTTTGATAAAATGTCCTGACATCTGATCGGCCGTGTAAGGGTGCATGGCATACTTTTCACTGAAGGCATCATGTTCAGAAGACCATCTATCCAGTGAGGGCGTCATTAATAACATCAGCCCGCCGCCCTTGAGCATGCCCTCAGCTAAGGCAAAGGCGCTGGGGAAAAAGCCTGAATATGCGTCATAGATGATCGTATCAAATTCACACCCTATATAAATATTCGCCTTGTCGTAGGTCACCGACTTGCAGGCATTTTGTTCTTTGTTGGATATACACAAGTTGTCGAATTTTTCGATTTGTTTCAAATAGTCCTGTAGCAATTGATCGCACCAGGCCTGATCACCACTAATAACGACCAGATAACGGTGATTATTATCTTGTGCGGAGCTTTTTAGTGTCTCCAGCTCGGCCAACAAGGCATTATCGATAGTAGGCATCTCGATCAGTTCGCCAGAGAATTCATGTATTCCCAAGCCCTTAACAAAGCAAGCGCTGACTTGCCGTCATTAATGGTATTGTCCAGCGCCCATTGTCGTGCGAGCGCGAAATCGACCCAATGTACTTCGATAAGCTCTCCATCTTCATGCGCCACTTCACTACTTTCAAGCTCTGTCGCCAGGTATAAATGAACGGTCTCGGTAAATAGTCCGGGCGAACTCGTATAGTGGCCAAGCGAATGCCACGTGCGTGCACTAATACCGGCTTCTTCCTGTAGTTCCCTCTTCGCCGTCAACTGTGGCTCTTCCTCGTTATCAATTTTGCCGGCCGGTAATTCCCATAACCAGCCCTGAGTGACATAACGGTATTGCTTGATTAGGCACACCTGTTGACGCTCATTAATGGCAACCGTGGCGGCACCTCCCGGGTGCCGTATTATTTCCAGGTCAATGGTAAGGCCGTTAGGTAGCCTGACCGTATCCACGCTGAGATCTATAATCTTGCCGGAATATAGTTTTCTTGTTTTAATAAGGCTCATATTAGCTATTGAATTTACTCAATTAATTATGACATGCTATGCCTTGCTTGGATGAAAAGTATTAGCCGGATTGCAATACGCCAAGACGGCCAGATGGATTATATCCATTTAGTAATACTGGTGCATTCACGACTAAAACCGTAGAATAATGCACAATAGCATTTAACTGTTACAGATTAAATCTGGTGATAAAACATATGTCGACTATGCCTGATAAAAAACCTGTTATTCCACCTCTGGACATCTCAGTGGTACCGGATATCAGTAGCATCAAAACGCCTAGCAAAGAAGAACGAGCCGAACTGATTGCTCGTATCAAAAAGCTACTGAAAGAAAGAGATGCGGTTATAGTCGCCCATTACTATACTGATGCCGACCTGCAGATGATTGCCGAAGAGACCGGTGGTTATGTATCCGATTCACTCGACATGGCGCGATTTGGGCATGAACACAAGGCCAGCACGCTGATCGTTGCCGGTGTGCGCTTTATGGGTGAAACTGCAAAAATCCTCAATCCCGAGAAACGGGTATTGATGCCTACCTTGCAGGCAACCTGCTCACTGGATTTATCCTGCCCAGCCAAGGAATTCTCGGACTACTGTGACCAACACCCCGACCGGACTGTCGTTGTCTACGCCAATACCAGTGCTGCCGTTAAGGCACGTGCAGACTGGGTAGTCACTTCCAGTATAGCGGTTAAACTAATAGAACACCTCAAACAAAAAGGCGAGAAAATACTCTGGGCACCGGATAAACATCTGGGCAGCTATATCCAGAAAGTAACTCAGGCCGACATGCTGCTGTGGCAAGGCTCGTGTATCGTCCATGAAGCCTTTCGCGCAAAGGCACTGGCAGATCTGAAGGCCATGCATCCAGAGGCTGCGGTTCTGGTGCATCCGGAATCTCCAGAGGATGTGATAAAGCTCGCCGATGTAGTCGGCTCGACAACACAACTCATCAATGCAGCACGTGATCTCGACAATCCAACCTTAATTGTTGCTACCGATAACGGTATATTCTACAAAATGAAACAGGTTGCGCCCGATAAAAAGATCCTTGAGGCGCCTACCGTTGGTGAAGGCGCGACTTGCGTCAGTTGTGCACATTGCCCCTGGATGGCGATTAATACCCTGCAGAACCTGGCCGATGTGTTGGAAAACATGGATAACGAAATTTTTGTCGACGAAGACATCAGAAAACAAGCCCATCGCTCAACCCTGCGCATGCTGGAATTTTCTGAAACAATCAATACAGAGTCTGTAGATTGACCACCCGGATCTGAGCTGGCATATCTTTGCTACTGTTAGCTAAATTTGTATTTTTGATATTTTGCGCTAATGGCGCACCGGTTATTGCCCGTTCATGTTGTCGCAATACAATGCTCGCCCGCCCTATCGATGCCCATAAGCTGTTTATTGATGGCAAACCCTTATTAGGCCCGTCCAAGACCTGGCGCGGTCTGCTCGCCAGCCTGTTGATAACCGCTCCCTGTGCAGTACTAGTCGGGTTCGATCTGCTCGATGGGCTTATCATCGCATCATTGGCAATGCTTGGAGACCTCACCAGCAGTTTTATAAAACGTCGTCTAAACATCAGCGCCAGTGATATGGCGTTGGGCATCGATCAAGTCCCGGAATCACTATTGCCATTACTGTATGCCCACTTTCAATACCAGCTCCCTGTTGCATACATTTTCTTAGGCCTACTGATTTTCTTTGCACTCGAACTGCTACTTTCAAAGCTGTTATTCAAGGCCGGTATACGCAAGAGACCCTATTAGACTTTAAACTTGGCGTTACATTAAAACAAACCCTTATGCCTGCAATCTTAAGCCCACTATGGGATCCTATTTATTTATATATAAAACAATAACATAGAGTTGCGTTTAGGCGATAGCCAATGCCAATATGCCCACTCTGTTTATAATGTGAGCCCAGTCGCAGAGAAATAGCACTCATGTACTATGCTATATTTAAAGCCTTCGGAATATATTATTGACCCTGCTATGTTAAAAAACTGCCTTTTATTGATAACCGCCCTGATTGCGCTGACCCTTGGTGCCTGCAGTAGTACCGATGTCACAGTAAAGCCATCTCAAGCGGACCCTCATCAGCAGACGCAGAAGCTAACAGCCATCGATATTGCCATGCAACAGCTTGGTGTCCCATATCGCTATGGTGGCAATAACCCCAACGGCTTTGATTGTAGCGGGCTTGTCTACTATGCTTATCATCAAGCTGGCAAGCAAGTCCCTCGCAGTACGCGAGAACAGTACCGCTATTCTAAAAAACTTAATCGCAATGAACTACGACCGGGTGACCTGGTGTTTTTCAGAATATCGAGAAGCAAAGTTTCACATGTCGGCATTTATATTGGAGACAACCGCTTTGTCCACGCCCCCTCCTCTGGTAAACGGGTGCAAATATCCAGTTTAAATAATGTTTATTGGAAACCTCGATTTATTTCAGCCGGCAGATTATAAGAACATAAGCTTATCCGACTGAGCTTAGCGCGAGTGGTCAAGCCATGAGCTAATAATGATCAGTTGTTGATTGTAATGATTTCGGTAATAATGATGCTATGAGCAGGATCAACATTTCATTGCAGCAATTGCGAAATATGATAGGCGTGCATGTCTATCATCAGGGAATCACCTGCAAGGTTCTGGAAGTACTGGAAGATGGACCATCGCTGGTTTTAATCAGCACCGACGAAGACCATATTCAAGCAGACCAGTACGGAAACCCGCAACGACGGGTGCCAGAAACATTTACCATACCGGTATTGACCAGCGATGGTCAGGAAATCCATCCGCTTTACCTGGAACTGGATTTAATCGACCTCTAATAAACGCTGTACGCGCTCCAGGTCTTGCTGGGTATCAATACCATGACCGGGTGGATTTTCTGTCATGCTGACATGGATCGGAAAGCCATTCCATAATGCCCTTAGTTGCTCAAGCGATTCTGTTTGCTCGATATAACAGGGCTGCAACTGGCTGTAGTGACGTATAAACCCGGCCTTATAGGCATACAGTCCGATATGCCGGTAGTGACTTGAGTTTTGTGGCAACTCTTGCATATCTATTGCGAATGCGTCCCGGTCCCATGGGATTGCGGCACGACTGAAATACAATGCAAAGCCTTCTTTGTCGGTGATGACCTTGACTACATGTGGATCGAGTAACTCTGCAGCCGTGTGGATAGGTGTCGATAACGTGGCAATTTCCGCACTCGGATGTGCGGCCAGATCGAATGCAAGCTGTTTGATCAATTTCCCATCGATCAGAGGTTCGTCCCCCTGGAGATTGACAATAATGCTGTCATCAGCCCATTGCATTTTTTCAATTACCTCGGCAATCCTGTCCGTACCGGATTGATGCTCCTCAGCGGTCATACAGCATTGCGCAGAAAAAACATCACAAGCCTGTTGTACACGCTGATCATCCGTCGCAATCACGATGTCATCAGCACCGCTACTAATGGCCCGCTCATACACATGCTGGATCATCGGTTTACCTGCTATTGGCAATAAGGGCTTGCCAGGTAAGCGCGTGGATGCATAGCGCGCAGGTATGACGACTTTAAAAGTACTGTGCATTTTCCGCCTACTCTACTTCTTCGTCAGCATCTAGTTTTCTGGCTTCATCTACCAACATAACTGGAATATCATCTTTGACCGGAAAAGCCAGGCGGTCTAATTTGCAGATCAATTCATTTGCATTCTTTTTGTAAACAAGCGCCCCTTTGCAAACAGGGCATGCGAGTATATCAAGTAATTTATTATCCATAGCCTCAACCTTGGTCTATATTTGTTTATCTGCCGATGCCGACAGTTTTTTAACAGTGTATAAAAGACGCGTCACAAAACTTTCGTCAAGTTTCGCCCTGATAGGCATGGACCACATATTCTCGTTAGCATAACGTTTGCACTTAACGGCATCTTTTTCTGTCATGACAATGGGCAAATCTTCATCAAAACTCAAATCTTCGCCAGTAAAGCGATAATGATCTGGAAATGAATGATTCACTGTATTCAGCCCTTTGTGGTTCAAAAAATCAAAAAAGCGTTGCGGATTGCCAATGGCAGCGACAGCATGGACCTTGTCAAAGTTTAGATCATCCAATGAGTGCTGCTCACCCGTGTGTAGGTTTATAAGCTCTGTAGCAATAAACTTCATCGGGTATTCCATGTGTAAAGCGGGACCATTGGCGACGATAAAATCGACGTCCTGTAGTCGTTTCGCCGGTTCTCTCAAGGGCCCTGCGGGCAAACAATAGCCATTACCCAAACGTCTGACACCGTCAACGACGGCAATTTCCAGATCTCGCTTGAGCGCATAGTGCTGCATACCATCATCTGATACCAGTATATCGCAATCATGATGTTGCAGTAACTGTTGCGCGGCGGCAACCCGGTCTGGTCCAACGGCCATGGGTGCCTGGCAGCTTGTCGTGATCAGCACCGGCTCATCACCGACCATGCTTGGATCACTATCAGGACGTACCTGCTGCGGCCATGTATCAGCTTTGCCACCATAGCCGCGGCTTATAATACCAGGATGATAACCGGCTTGTTTCAACAACTGCACAAGCGCTATAACCAGCGGAGTTTTTCCACTGCCGCCAGCAGTAATGTTACCCACAATAACGACAGGGACCGGCATATCAACTGACTTAAAAAGTCCGATTGAATAAAGTTGCCTACGGACAATAGCGATTAGGCAAAATAACCAGGATACGGGAAGTAGTAACAGTGAAATGATGCTGCGCTGATACCAGTACTCATCCAGACGCTTCAAGAAACATCCCCCATAAACGCTATTCTTTTGCTTTTGATGGTGTTGTCGCGATAGACAAATTCACGATCCCCAACTGCCTGGCAGCATCCATGATCAAGACAACGGCACCATGAGGCGCATTACTGTCGGCGCGTATTATCAGCGGTTTTTTCGAGTCCTTACCCAGATTTTTTGATAGAATCTGCATCATGGTCTTTATTTTCTGATTAACCAGCTGTTCCTTGTTATTGAGGAAATAACGCCCCTTGGCATCTACAACAATTTCAAATGCCTTTTTCTTCTGCTTAATTTGTTTACTTGACGCCTCGGGTAAATCGACTTTAATGGCAGTATCTTTCTTAAAGGTCGTCGATACCATAAAGAATATCAGCAACAGAAATACCACATCGATCAATGGCGTCAGATTGACATCAGGCGACTCTTTTTTCTTACTGCCAAGATTCACGATGCATCGCTCTCGATATCATCATCAATTTGACTACGTTCCCCATGCATCACTTCAATGAGCTTAATCGCTTCCTGTTCCATGATCACGACCAGCTCATCGACTCTACCGCGAAAATAGCGATAGAACATCAGGCTTGGAATAGCAACTAACAGGCCCGCTGCCGTCGTGATAAGGGCTTGCGATATGCCGCCTGCCAGACTACTGACGTCACCGGCACCATGTGTGGTCAGGTCAGTAAATACCTGGATCATACCGAGTACGGTTCCCAACAGCCCCAATAAGGGTGTAATGGCGGCAATAGTACCGAGGCTATTGAGGAAACGCTCCAGCTCATGTACCGCATGGCGCCCGGTTTCCTCGATGCTCTCTTTCATGACCTCACGATCAAATTTACTATTGGCAATACCGGATGCCAGCACCCTGCCCAAGGCTGACTCCTTACGCATGGTATTGATTTTTTCTTCATCGAGCTGTTTGTGTTTGTGCCAATGCCATACCTGCGCAACCAGGTGCCTTGGAATGACTTGCTTCTTTCTGAGCGCCCAGAATCGTTCAATGATAATGGCCAGTGAAATAGCAGAACATGCGATGATAGGTATCATCAACCAGCCGCCAGATTTAACAATTTCCCACACAGTATTGTCCTTGTTGGTTATCGATCTCTATTGCTAATAATACTTGATTTATTCAAGCCAGAATAGCTTATCTTTTAATAGAAAATCAATATCTTAACATACACGCTTTGGCCCGATGTCAATTCAATCCAGTGTTTGCGACTTGATAGGAATTAATCTCGGCTCCAGTGTCGGGATAAGTGTTGTCGGTAGGTCAATGGCAAGGATACCCCTTGTTGGCGGGTAATCATAAACTGTATGGCCCCATGGCGAGCACTATCGTAAAGCTGGCTGCCCGTGCTTATATAGCGCTGCAAAACCAATTTATTTGGATGCTTAAAATGATTCCGATAACCCGATGTGAAAATTACATGCTTTGCCGCCACTGCCTTGATAAACGCGGCATGTGACGAGGTCTTGCTGCCATGATGTGGAGCGACCAGGATGTCCGCTGCTAAGGCGTCGTGCTGATCACTGAGCAAACGACGTTCACTGCGCTTGTGAATATCGCCGGTCAACAGTATCGAGCCGCCCGGTGCATCGATGCGCAAAACACAGGAACGGTCATTTTTCTTATAATAACCGGGCTTATCCGGATGCAGGAAACTGAATGTGACGCCATCCCACTGCCATTGGATAGATTGTTCACAGGCGATGGGATTATATTTTTTCAGCTTTTCGGGCGCCCCAGTATACAGTTGCTTGATGCTAATCTGCTTGTTGACCGACTCAAATCCACCGCGGTGATCATTGTCCCCATGTGATATGACCATCGTATCTACTTGTTTATGCCCCTGCTGTCTTAGATAGGGCATGACGACTGAACTACCCGTATCGAAGCGATCACTAAACTTGGGGCCGACATCATAGACCAGCACATGGTGTTGCGTTTCGACCACCACTGCCAGGCCCTGGCCGACATCTAGCACTGTAAAACGAAGGCCCGCGCTTGGTATCGTATCTGCCCGTAATAAAAATAGCGGCAACAAAAACAAAATTCCGATTCGTTTCACCGGCAAACCACTCGGTGCCAGCAATAACAGGATGGCCACACCAGCCAGTAGCATTACCGGCACCGATGGCGCTGCCTGCACCCACTGTGAATACGAATAATCGGACAACCAATGCATTAACATCTGCAATGGACTGAGTAAGAAATCGGCCCATTGCAATAATATTTCTCCACCGGATTTAAATACAAACAACATTAACGTACCCAGTAAGACCAAGGGCACCACCAACAGGCTAACCCAGGGAATTGCAATCAGATTGGCCAGCGGCGCCACCAGCGAGGCCTTTTGAAATATAAACAAGGTCAATGGCAACAGACCAATGCTGACTATCCATTGCGCCCTGCCCCAGTGACGCCAGCCTTTGAATACTCCATATCGCCCCGTCATGGCGTACAGTAAAACTGCAACGGCCGAAAAAGACAGCCAAAAACCCGGTGATAAAACCGAGGCAGGCGCAATCAGCAATACGCAGAATAAAGCCAGACTCAAGGTTTGTGAGGGTTTTCCCGTTCGGTCTGTCAAGATCGAATACATGACCACGGTGACCATGGCCAACGCTCGCTGTGTCGGAATCGCCAGACCGGCCAGGAAGGCATATAACAGGGCACCTGCCATGGCCATGATCGCAGCGGCCTTGGGTGCCGGTAACCACAGGCATAATGATGGAGCCAGGCGCCACAACGATCGCCCAAGAAAAAAACAAAGCCCGGCAACCAGCCCGATGTGCAGGCCCGATATCGCAATCAGGTGGCTGGTACCCGTGCGTTGCAACACGTCCCATTGTGGCAGACTGATGTCTGTGCGTATTCCCAGCGCTAGTGCCATGATCAGGCCGCGATTATCTAAACCCTGTAGAGATTCATGCAGCAGGTGGTAAACGGCATAACGGATGGTTTGTAGATTCCATGACTGGCCAATCAGTTTATTTCCAGGATGTTTACGCACATAACCACTGGCATTGATACCCTGTTGAAACAACCAGCCTTCATAATCGAATCCAGCAGGATTCCTGAATCCATTCGGTCGTTTTAATCTAACCGTCAGTTGCCATCGTTGTCCTGGTTTGAGCGTGGCATGTCGGCCATACCAGCTCAGTCGGATCAAGCCCGGCTTTTTCCAGGTGATGCCGCCAACAGGGTTCGCCTGCTGCACCCTGAATAGAAAACGGGTCCTATGCGATACTTTCTCTGGTAGTGACAGCACTTCACCGACGACCTGGAAGTCCTGTCCTTCGATCTCGGCAGGCAGACTATGCTGATACAGCATCCATGCGTGCAACCAGGCCCAAAGCAGGCCTGCCAACACCCACGCGAGTACACGAAACCATCGAATCAGGTAACACACGGGTAATAAAATAATGCCTACAATAAACCAGAGCGGATCAGGCAAGACAGGGAGCTGTTGAAGGATTATAATACCAGCGAGAAAGGATAATGCCGATAAAACCATACGTTCCCTGTATTTTACGGATAGCCTAAGGTTAAAGCAGATGCAGCTCCTGCCGCATTACTGTGTATAAACATAACATAGATCTAAATTATTTATGCCAAAGAAGTTAATAAAACGTTTTCTGCCCCACCGGAATTCGGTTAAAAATCAAAAATGCTTGCAGATGTTCGGCACATTACTGCATTCCCCCAATCTCTGGCATCTCAATCGGCGCTCAGTGGCCGGTGCCTTTGCCGTTGGCCTGTTTGTGGCCTTTGTGCCATTACCTATCCAGATGATTCTGGCAGCCGGTGGCGCAATATTGTTTAGTGTTAATTTACCTTTGTCAGTAGCGTTGGTCTGGATAACCAACCCATTGACCATTCCGCCGATGTTTTACGGCGCCTACCTGGTCGGCGACTGGTTGTTGGGGGGAACTGGCGGTGATTTTAGCCCCGAATTATCGTTCGATTGGCTCATGTATGGTCTGGCCAACAATTGGCAACCTTTTCTGCTCGGTTGTCTGATCTGCGCCACCATCGCGTCGATACTCGGTTATACCGCCATTCGCATATACTGGCGCCATCACGTCATCAAGGAATGGAATAAACGTAAAAAAAGACGTGCGCAGACAGTCAACAAATAACATTAAATTGTTATTCTAGTCTTTTGTTTTCTCGACTAAATTACCATCTTCAATTTGCAGAACACGATCCATCCTGGCGGCCAGTCCCTGGTCATGGGTGACGACCACGAAACTGATACCATAGGCCTCATTCAACTCCATCATCAACGCGTACACGCGCTCTGCGGTTTCATGATCCAGGTTGCCGGTCGGTTCATCGGCGAGTACACATTTCGGTTTGGTCACCAGCGCCCGTGCCAATGCCGCGCGCTGTCTTTCACCGCCGGAGAGTTCGCCGGGTTTATGCCTGACTCGATGTTCAAGCCCGACTTTTTTCAGCATATCCTGAGCCTTTTCACGCGCCAAATCGACCGTATCGCCGCGAATAAGCAAGGGCATGCAGACATTCTCGAGGGCACTGAATTCGGGCAATAGATGATGGAACTGGTAGACAAAGCCCAGTGAATGATTGCGTAACTGACCACGCTGGCTATTCGACAAGGCCGTCATATTGTTGCCATCGACCCAGACCTGGCCGGCGCTGGGCGTATCCAGCCCGCCGAGGATGTGTAGTAAGGTACTTTTGCCGCTGCCCGAGGCGCCAACAATCGATATCTTTTCCGCTGGCATGATATCGAGTTCGACATTATTGAGCACATTGACCTGCATGCCCGCTTCGTCGAAGGATTTGGCAATATTTTTACACGACAATACCGGATTGGAATTATTCATAACGTAAGGCTTCAGCTGGTTGTGTACGGGATGCGCGCCAGGCCGGATACAGGGTCGCCAGCAAGGTGACCAGTAACGATGCCGTGCCGATGATGAAGACATCATCCCAGTGTAAATCCGCGCTGAGCTCGCTGATATAATAGACATCCGGAGACAGAAATTTCATCCCCAGCATGGTCTCCAGTGCGGCAACGACTGACTCTACATTCAGGGCCGTAGGGATACCGGCCAGGACCCCAAGACTAGTGCCGATAATACCCAGAAAAGCGCCCTGTATGATGAAAATCCCCATGATTGTGCCGGGATTTGCCCCTAACGTCCGTAAAATGGCGATATCGGACTCTTTGTCTGTGACTGCCATGACCAGGGTGGAAACGATATTGAAGGCCGCTACCGCAACGATCAATGACAGGATAATAAACATCATCCGTTTCTCCAGGTTGATGGCCTTGAACAGATTCGAATGTTTTTGTCCCCAGTCCTGCACCATATAACCACCTGGCAGCTTTTCGACTAGTTCGCGAGCGATCGTCGGTGCGGCAAATATATCGTCCAGTTTCAGACGTACGCCCGAGACCTTGTCTCCGAGGCGATACAATCGAGCGGCATCTCCCATGTGCATGATGGCCAGAGCACTGTCATATTCATTCATGCCGACCTCGAAGACGCCGACTACATTAAATCGACGAAAACGTGGAATAACACCGGCCGCGGTGACCACGGCCTGGGGGATAATCACGGTTACACTGTTTTCTCCACGTTCGCGCATTTCATCGATCTGCGCCGTGCCGAACAGGTTCATGGCCAATTCGATGCCAATAATGATGTTATAGGATTTGCTATGCAGGTCGCTTAACTGCCCTGATACCATCTTGGTACCGACCTCCGATACAGTTTTTTCCGCTTCCGGGTCGATGCCTCGTACCAGGATGCCCTTACTGACCTGACCATTGCTGAGCATCGCCTCGCCTTCAACATAGGGAGCGGCCCCGAGCACACGGCGATGCTGGCTGGCGGCATCAGAAACGATTTTCCAGTTCTGCAGGGGTTCGTAGATACCCTCAACAGTGGCATGTGAGGCCATGCCCAGTATCCTTTCGCGCAGTTCTTTTTCAAAGCCATTCATGACCGATAGCACGGTAATCAGGGCCCACACACCGAGGGCGATGCCGAGAATCGAGATCAGGGAAATAAACGATATGAAGTGGTTACGGCGTTTGGCGCGCACATAGCGCAAACCGATGTAGACTGATAATGGCTTAAACATAGGGCGTGATTAGAGCATAATTTTGATTGATTTGTCCTGGTTTTTTATATTTTTTCTGCATTTATTGCCCGAATTAGGACTAATTGTTCACATTTTTCATCGAAAAACTGCTGACATTCCCTGAGACTATTTTGCTTCCGCACTTTAGCTGCTATAGTTTAACCTATCTATAATAAAATCGGTTCTCTCTCAAGGAGTTGGATGATGGTCTTAAAGAAGTTTTTTTTAATATCGCTGTTTCTGTCTTCAAGTCTATTACACCCTGTCGCGAATGCAGACAATCTTAACATGCGATCCATAGGTGTTGCTCCATCTGACATTGCAACACCGCTGCATGGTAGCAATATGAATGCCGTCTTACAGCGCTATGGCGAACCACAAAACCGCATTCCTGCAGTTGGCGAACCGCCCATTACACGCTGGGTTTATTCTGACTTCACTGTATTTTTCGAACATCAACACGTCATTCATTCGGTCGTGCATCGCTGATCCATTCATCAGGACCTGTGCTGTAAATGCATTAGATGTTGTCAGCGACAGATTCAACACAACTGTGCTACCCAGCCGAATGGCAGCAGCAAGACACCATCCTGCTGGCATGGCCACATGATCACACCGACTGGGCCACTATGCTGGATCAGGTTGACCAGGTTTACCTGGATCTGGTGGTCGCCATCTGCCGCCATCAACAGGTATGGGTCCTTTGTCGTGACCACCATCATGAAACCCATATCCGCACCTTGCTGGCAACACAGCTAGTAAACCAGAATCGACTAAGCTTTTATCATATTCAATACAACGATACCTGGATCAGGGATTACGGACCGATCTCGATTTATAAGGGCATGCAAACCTATCGGCTGGATTTCGCCTTTAATGGCTGGGGGCATAAGTTCGATGCCACACTGGATAATAGCGTCAATCAACAACTGGGCCTGGTCGGGGCCTGGCCTGCCGAATCTATGCTTACACTAGATTATGTCCTTGAGGGCGGCAGTATCGACAGTGATGGCCAGGGTACTCTCCTGACCACAGCGGACTGTCTGTTGAACCCAAACAGGAACCCTGGCTACTCGCGCCAACAGGTCGAGGCCCAGCTTGGTGAAACGCTGGGCAGTCAGCGCGTGCTTTGGCTTGAGCACGGCTATTTGCGTGGTGATGATACCGACAGTCATATCGATATGCTGGCACGTTTCTGTAATCCCGACACCATCGCCTATAGCGCCTGTGATGACCAAGATGATGAGCATTATGCCACCCTCAAACAAATGGAGACTGAACTCAAACAGTTCCGGACGACATCGGGCGCACCCTATAGACTGGTGCCATTACCCATCCCTGCCCCAATCTTCGATGACCAACAACAGCGACTGCCGGCCAGCTATGCCAACTTTTTGATTATTAATAATGCCGTTTTGTTGCCGGTCTACCGTGACCAGCACGCCGACGCATACGCTGCGGCCCAGCTTGAAGCCGTCTTTAGTGACCGTGACATCGTAACAATTGACTGTAAGCCTTTGATTATGCAACATGGAAGCCTGCATTGTGCAAGCATGCAACTCGCACATCAGTACGCACAAACATAAGGGTTCCAGGAGAATAATGTGCCACCGATAGAAACACTGACAGTCGCCCTGGTACAACAGAGCTGCCAGCAAGATACGCAAGAAAACCTGCGCCAATGCATTGAGGGTATCCGCAATGCCGCTCAACAGGGCGCAAGGCTGGTATTGCTACAAGAACTGCATAACAACCCCTATTTTTGTCAGACTGAAGATAGCCGCCACTTTGATTTGGCTGAGCCCATACCGGGACCGACGACCGAGCATTTGGGCCAGGTCGCCAGGGAACTCAATATTGTCATCGTCGCTTCCCTGTTCGAGGCGCGTGCTCGCGGGCTATACCATAACACTGCCGTGGTTATCGAAGCGGACGGTAGCATTGCCGGCCGCTACCGAAAAATGCATATACCGGACGACCCGGGCTATTATGAAAAGTACTATTTCACACCTGGTGATCTGGGCTTTACACCGATACACACCAGTGTTGGTTGCCTTGGCGTACTGGTATGCTGGGATCAATGGTATCCGGAGGCAGCCAGATTAATGAGCCTGGCCGGCGCACAGATACTACTCTATCCAACCGCTATTGGCTGGGAGCTGGCAGACTCAGGCGAGGAAAAATCACGGCAAATAGAGGCCTGGCAGACCATCCAGCGCTCACATGCAATCGCCAATAATGTGCCCGTTATTAGTTGCAACCGAGTCGGATTCGAGAGCAGCAACGGCAAACCAACGGATGGCATCCAGTTCTGGGGAGCTAGTTTTATCTGTGGGCCACAGGGAGAGATGCTGGCACAGGCCTCTAATAATAAAGAATGCGTGGTAACGGCCGATTTAAACCTTAGACAAAATGAAGAACTGAGCCGGATTTGGCCATTTTTTCGTGATCGTCGAATTGATGCCTATGCCGACTTATTGCAGCGCTACCGCGACAAAGAGGCCGCCGGCAAATGAAATACTTGGTTGCTATTGAGGCAATAGCGCACATAATGAGGTAATAGCTGACAATTCATGCGTTTATTTTCCGCTAAAAAAAGCATTCGCAAGCGGCTCCTGATAGCACTCGCAGTCTGCCTTGGCATTGCCCTGGTCTGTACCATCACCGCCCAGGTTATTGTGCACACACTCGTCTCGCATAGCACCAATAATATTCAAAGCAGAAGTATCGTTCTTGAAGAATCCCACAGCCTTCGAAGTACTCTGCACACGGCTAATGAAATGCTGACCAGTCACCTGCTTAGGCCCAATCCTGACATTAGGCCGATGTGGAAAGATAACATGACCGCCGTGTTTGTTCGAATCAAGGCATTGAGATCATCTGCATGGGTCAGAAATAATAAACTCGACAGCCTGACTAAGGGACTCGACCAAAAGCTACGTGAGTACGACCAGGAAATATTGAAATTGATCGAGACCCGGCAGCAGGCGGAAAAACAACACCCCGCATTGTTCTACGCACGCGAAACCATGCTACCACTCAATCGCCGTTTTCTGACCGAGTCCGCACTCGCCCTTGAAGAGCTGAACGAAAATAGAGAAGCCGATGAAAACAAGGGCTTCTATGATGGCTTTGAACAGGCACGTTACCTATGGGTGCAAATCATCTCCAGCTTTCGCATGCATGTCGTCAACCGCCTCGGGTCCTTTGACGAAGAATCGCTAAGGGCACAGGAAAAAGATATTGACACCCTGGTCAATCAACTAATTGAAAACATGAAGTCACTCAATGAAGGTATACAACGAGTACGGCCTGGCGTCCAGATAGAATCCTCAATTGAAAATATGATCGACGCCGCACAGAGGTGGAACAATGATTTTAAATTAGTCAAAAACATACATTCCAGTCAAAACTGGCGCATGGATGTGGTTATTATCAACAAGACAATCCGACCATTGGATCAGAAAATACAAACTTACCTTGAAGACCTGGAAGCCGCGATTTCGAATTCAGATGCCAGTAGTGTCAGCACCCTGGCGAACATGGCAGAGGATATTATCATGGCCTTGTGGTCGTTAATGATTGTTGCAATTGTCATTACCATCCTTGGATACCTCTATCTTAATCGCGCTGTGTTACAACCTATCATGGAACTCACCCGGGCGATAAAAGTAGAGGCCATGGATGGAGAAAGGCTGGCCTTGCCTGACAATGATACAGAAGAGACTCAGGATCTTATCGATGCCTTTGCGATCATGCGCAAGCAGGTACATACCCGACAAAGGGCCCTTGAACACCAGGCCCTGCATGATGCCTTGACCGGACTACCGAACCGCAACCTGTTATATGACCGCATACAGCAAACCATCAGTAAGTCGCACCGCGAAGACAGTAGCATGGCTCTACTGATGATGGACCTTGATCATTTCAAGGATATCAATGACACCCTCGGGCATCAGATAGGCGATCGGGTGCTCGAACAGGTTTCACTGCGCCTGGTTAATACACTGCGTGATTCCGATACCGTCGCCCGCCTGGGGGGAGACGAATTTGCTGTTTCGATCCCACTCAAGGACAAGGATTACGCTGAATCGGTGGCCAAGAAAATTCTCGAGGCCATGGAAAAACCGTTTCGCATTGAAGGCTATCAGTTATTTGTTGGTGCCAGTATCGGTTTAGCCCTGTATCCGGAACATGGGGATAGTGTCGAAACCCTGTTGCGCCATGCCGATATCGCCATGTATGTGTCGAAACGAAACAACAGTGGCTACAGGGTCTATAACATCCATCAAGACAAGGATAATATTGGCCGTCTGTCGCTAAGCAATGATCTCAGGCAGGCATTAAGTGCAGAAGAGCTGATGCTCTACTATCAGCCCAAACTGGACTTAAGTACCGGTAAAACCTTTGGCGTCGAAGCACTGGTCCGCTGGAACCATCCGCAGCGAGGATTTATACCACCGGAACAGATTATCTACATCGCTGAGCACACGGGGCTCATCAAGGAACTCACTTATTGGGTTTTGAAAGAAGCTATCTCGCAGTGCAGTCATTGGAACAAACAGGGTAAGCAGTTGAGTGTATCGGTCAACTTATCGACAAAAAACCTGCAGGACCCGGGATTATTTGAAATTGTTGAAAATAATTTATCGGCATATCATTACGACCCAGCCCTACTGACTCTTGAGATTACCGAAAGCGCGATGATGATGGAGCCTGAACATGCCAATCAAGTGCTGTCACGCATGGATGGGATGGGGGTTTGTATCTCCATAGACGATTTTGGCACTGGCTTTTCGTCACTCGCTTATTTGAAACAGTTACCCGTCGATGAACTGAAAATAGATAAATCCTTTGTCATGAACATCAATAATAATGACAATGATGCCGTCATCGTCAAATCGACAATTGATCTGGCCAAGAATCTGGGTCTGAAGGTGGTCGCCGAAGGCATCGAAGATGCCGATACCTGGGATTTACTCGCCATACTGGGTTGTGACTATGCACAGGGATTTTATATGAGTAAGCCGCTACCCGCCGACCAATTAGAAAAATGGCTGCTTGATTATCATTCAGCGAAAAACACTGCTATGAAACTGTAATACATTTTTTTATTCCAAATAATATTTAGCATCTAACATTTGCCTTTAACACATAGTATACACTGAGCGGAACTGGCGCTATTATAGGGTGGCTATTAAAATATGGGCTATAACAACATGATCCTTATCCTGTCACCCGATGTTGATGTAAACAGTCAAGACTACCAGAAACTGATCGCCTACCTGGAAAAGCTACCACAGGTTAAATTTCGCACACACCAGGAAATCGGTAATCAACAGACGCTGACGGAAATATATCTGATTGGCGATACGGCCATATTACCGCTCGATGACATGAAACAGCTGCCCTGCGTCGAGCGCGTCGTCAGGATTTCTGAAGAATACCGTATCCTCGGCCGTCACAAGGATGACCATCGCAGTACCCATTTCGAATACAACGGCGTTCGTTTTGGGCAGGACAATTTAAACGTCTTTGCCGGTCTCTGTGCGGTTGATAATCCACAACATGTCGAACAGATGATGCAGGCCCTGCAATCGCATGGCCAGGTTTGCACACGCATGGGCGCCTATAAGCCAAGGACAAACCCGTATTCATTCCAGGGACACGGCAAGGAGTGTCTGCCCTACGTATTTGAGCTGGCCGGCAAGTACGGTATCAAGGTGATTGCCATGGAGGTCACCCATGAATCTCATGTAGCTGAGATCCACGCCGCACTGGAACAGACCGGCAACCCGACTGGCGTTATGCTACAGATTGGCACGCGCAACACACAAAACTTTGAATTACTTAAAAGCGTAGGTAGGCAAACACAATTTCCGGTGCTGCTAAAAAGAGGCTTTGGCATTACGCTGGAAGAATCCCTGAATGCGGCTGAATACCTTGCCAGTGAAGGCAACACCCGTGTCATCTTCGGTCTCAGAGGCATGAAAACCAACATGGCGGATCCGCATAGAAACTTTGTTGACTTCGCCCATGTGCCGGTGGTCAAACGCCTGACCCGCATGCCTGTCTGTATCGACCCCTCCCATTCGGTAGGCACACGTGAGCGCGGATCAGATAACATCCTCGATGTCATGCATGTCACCGCTCAGGGCATCATCGCCGGTGCCAACATGGTGCTGGTCGATTTTCATCCGGCACCGGACAAAGCCCTGGTCGATGGCCCGCAGGCCTTGACGATGGCTGAGCTTCCCTATTTCCTCGAGGATGTTGCGATAGCGGAACAGGCCTATAAGGATAGATTACAGCTGGTTAAAAAATATGCATCAACCTTTTAGCAATGATAATAGAGACTATCAACTAAACTGCTGTAATAAAGTCTGACGAAAATCGCTGATTAGACATCAAGCATGGTATTTTTAACAGTCCATGGTCGCATAATGCCTGGAGTGCAACACCTATTTTACCAGGCAGATATAAGACATCAGTGAAAGCAGCCGTCAGCACTAAGTGATATAGCCGACGGCTACCGACCCATAGCAGTCGTTTCGCAAGCTCAAATATTGTTCTGTATCCACACGACAGCTACCGACCCCAAGCCGGCACTTCAAGCAGTTGTTGGCTGTTGGGGCACATTGTCCTGTTGATTAATTGAACGTATCACTTCCAGAAAAGCCTGTACTTTGGCGCTTCGGTGTAAGTCACCATGGGTAACCGGCCAATGTTGCAGCTGCCCTTCATGCTGAAATATAAAACCGATACCCATGGCATCAAGCATTGCTTGTTTAATCACCTGCCCATCATTGCTTTTTAGCGCGATGTCCTGCTCTTTTATGTGATTCAAAATCCATTTGTGTACCGGCACCCTTGGCAGTAGTTCCGCAAAACTGATGAATCGATGACCCTGTAGATTTTTTGCACTGGATGGATGACTATGCTGCGCCAGATAGTCCCTGTGCGTACAGTGAAACCCGGTGAATGGCAAATGGAATCACCACATTGTCAGGTAATTCAGGCCTCCTAACAGAAATATTGTCGTAATCATGCTTGTAAGTCGTATCACATGGTTCCATGCATGAATTGGGTTGATTATTGTGCATAGTTGCACTATTGTGCAATTATGCAATTAGTAAAGATAAAATCTGAAGCCCTCTTCCAGTCCCTTGCTGACGAGACCCGTCTGCGCATCATCCGACTCTTAGCAATGGTGAGGGAAGAAGTCTGTCTGTGCGAACTGGTCGATAGCCTTCAGGAGCCTACGTACAAACTTTCACGTCATCTGAAAATCCTGCGACAGGCAGGCTTACTGTCATCTCACAAGGATGGGCGCTGGGTCTATCATCGCCTGGTGACGGAGCCCCCCTATCTCGAAACATTGTATGAGACGGTGTGTGCGCTGCCAGATCAGGATCAGTTCTATCAAGCGGATCTCGCGCGGTTCAAGGAGCGCATGTGCTTGCGCGAGGATGGGCGTTGCCAAGTGGGTATCATGTCCAATGACCTGAAATCAGAGGCCAGGTGATGGGCTACTTGGGTTGTGAGCCTGACGAATCATTACCTTGCAACGTATCGTTAATCCTATAGTTATAGGGTAATTCAACTATGGTCCGGTTCATCGCTAAACTCATCATCTCGCTATTTACGTCGAGCATTGCATATGTATGAGAGTTAACTGCCCACACAATATGATTTAAGGAGTAAAGATGAAAAAGATATTATTTATTTTGACCTTAAGCCTGGTGGCCGGGCCTACAACATTTGCCGAAGATCTGCTGCCTAATGAGATTACTGTTTATAAAAAACCGGATTGCGAGTGTTGTAATAAGTGGATAAAGTATTTGAGAAGCAACGGTTACAAAGTTACAGAAATAAACACACGAAATTTATCTGCTGAGAAAAAACATTGCGATACCCGGCATGCCCATCGGTTCTCCTGGTATGGAACGAGGAAATGCAAAAGAAAAATACAATGTTATGACATTTGATAAAGAGACCGGTAACGCAGAAGTGTTTGTCAAACATTGATTGCATGAAAGCTACCTAGAGTACTAACAATACAGTTGTGTAAACTAATTACGAATATTATAAAACTATGAGCGATTGTGGATGTGAAGTCGAAATAAAGAACCAGTCACAAAAACGTGTTTTGTACTGGTTGTTGGCCATTAACGCCGTAATGTTTGCTGTCGAGATAAGTCTGGGCTGGATTGCCGAGTCCACAGCAGTGATTGCTGATTCAATTGATATGCTGGCTGATGCAATTGTATATGGTATCGGACTTTATGCCGTAGGACGTGCCGCGTCTGATAAAGCCAAGGCCGCGATGATGAGTGGCTATTTCCAGGCAGCATTGGGTAGTTTAATACTCTTCGATATACTACGTCGCATTATTTATGGAAGCGAACCAGTATCCACATTGATGATGGGTGTCGGTGTCGCTGCGCTGTTGGCAAATGTCATCTGCCTGATTCTAATTCATAAACACAAAGATGGCGAAGTCCATATGCGCGCCAGTTGGATTTTTTCTACCAATGATGTGATCGCAAACCTGGGTGTCATAATCGGTGGTCTATTGGTCTGGTGGCTGAATAGTCGTTGGCCAGACATCATTATTGGTATCTTTATTTCAGTTGTCATACTTAGAGGAGCAAGACTAATTTTAAGTGAGGCCAAACACCAATTATAGAGAAGCCTCAGTACCAGTAACAAAGCAATCAAGACGGACAGT